>JBDSEV010000057.1:0-159278 GCA_039919885.1 Chitinophagaceae bacterium | reverse complement strand
AAGGAGGGAATTGTACATCAAGCGAATGAAAAGCAGGAAATATATTGAACGCTTGATAAACCCAGGGCCTGACTTCACTTAAACAATTGACTTATTCCGTGGCTCAGTTGGCAGTGCATCCCGATTTCTTATCGGGAGGGTCCTGGGTCCGAGTCCCAGCGGGATCACAACTTAATACTCAGCAACTTACAGAAGCCTTTAAACAAACAAGTTTAGAGGCTTTTTTGTGTCCTGAACCTCCTTAATGGCACAATGCCCCGTAAAAATATTGGCAACTAACTGGTAACCAAAACCCTTCCTTGGTAACCGCACTCATTTATGTAAGAAAACCTGTGTTTCTTACGACAATATCATGTACTTGGCATACACGTTCGGCTTTGACTCTATTAGTTCTTTTACAGCCTGTACAAGCCCAATATGCGGTCTTTTAGTGTGCTTTTGCCTATTTCACGATAGCCATCAGCCGCCTTTTATGAGTGAGCCTTTCTCACCCATGGCTGACTCTCTTCAAGGAAGGCGATAACCAATCAATAAAAACATGAATCATGTTAAGATTCTATTCTGGCTGTACAAATCAAAGGCTAATAAAGAGGGCAAAACCACCATTTATCTGCGCATCACTGTAAACGGAAAAAGGCTGAATTAGCAACAGTTTATCCCATCAAACCGGCTGAATGGGACCCCAAAAGGCATCAGGTCAAAGTGTTTCAGGCCGTAGTATTTTGCTTAATAACTGTGTTGGTACAACTACATCTAAAATCCTGCAAATTCAAAACAGCCTCACCATTGCAGGCACCCGCAGCGTTACCGCTGAATTATTCAAACAAGACCTTTTAGGAACCGCACCTGAAAAAGACGTTATTACAGTTATTTGTCTATCACAATTGCCAGATGAAAGAGCTGATAGGTAGTGATTTTAATGCAGCCACTTACAGGCATTATGAAGTACCCGCCGTAAAATAGAAAAGTTTATAAAGTCCACGTACAAGACAGATGATTTTCCGCTGGACAGCTTATCTACAAATTTGCCACTGACTTTGAGTATTATTTAAAAACCGTATATGGTTTAAGCAACAACACTGCCATGAAGAAGATAAAGCAGGCGAAGAAGATTGCATCTATTGCTTTAGCTAACGATTGGATAAGCAGGGATAAAGAAGCAGCTGCACTTCCATTTAGCGCGGGACCCTTTTGCAACTACCATTACCCTCAACAATGGAGTTTCACTGGAAACCGTGGGCAAGATGTTGGGGCAGAAAAATACCAGGACCACCCAGATTTATCCAAAGATGACTGGTACGAGGGTACGCAATGAAATGAACCTTGCGAAAAGCAAAATTGAATCGCAACCATTTAAGAAAATGGAGATGTTTGAAACAGGTAGCTAATTGGCAGTTATTAAAACTTATAATTCCCCTGAAAAATAGTAGGGGGAATTATTCTACATTTAAAAGAAGTAAAATGAAAATTGATATTGTAACCAGGGAGGAGTCAGAACCTAAAGGGATGATTGCGTAGGTTCTTGATTTACTAAAGAACAGGGATATTGATTATAACCACTGAACTGATTCTGAAGGCATGAAAAAGCAGAGGGCGCACATCTAAAAGAACTGGCTGGTATTTAAAGAAGGATGTATAGATATTAGACGACTTTGCTGTTAAGCCCCTGGATGCACAAGGCAGGGCCATACTGCTGGATATCATTGAAGACCGGCACAGCAAACGAACGACCAATATCACCTCACAGGTGCCGGTAAAGAAATGGCATGCGATAATCGGGGAAAAAAAACTGGCCGATGCCATCCCGGACCGAATCGTTCATCAATCCACCAGAATAGCATTCTACAGGAACGCTTTGCATAAAAAACAAAAAGCAACACCAGAAACAGAAATGTCCTTTTTATAATCACCAAAGAACAAATATTTAATCTCTATTTTTACTATACAAACTTTGGTTCTTTATCTCACTACCCAACGCGTTTCCCTGGCCGCAAGCTGCTGGTTTTTAAGATCTGGTTTGAGGGGGTTAAGTTGAAATGCCGCACGGGGGTCAGTTTAGCCGTTTTTTTTAAATTAAGCAATAAAACGAAATGAACCACCAATATGTCAATTGACCTCAAAGAGATACAAAAAAGGCTCGGCAGAGACGATCAATCCGCATTAAAATTGCTATACGAAGGCTTTAGCAAGCCCCTGTTTGAATTTGCTTTAGCTATTATTCGTTCACAACAGCTGGCGGAAGAAATAGTGGGGGATGTTTTTATTAAAATCTGGGAAAAGCGCTTGCGGGTGTCGACACTTGAAAATTTTAAATGGTATCTATATGTCACTACCCGCAACACCAGCTATAGTTATCACCGCAAATACAGCAAGCAAAAGTCTATTGATCTCAACGAGCTGACACTTCCTTACTACCAACTGGCTACTACGCCGGAGGACATCCTGCTGACAAGCGAGGCCCTGCATGCCATTCACCAGGCCATCAACAATCTACCCCCCAGATGCCGGCTGATATTTAAATTAGTGAAAGAAGACAGTTTAAAATACCGGGAAGTAGCCGGGTTACTACGGCTGGATATTAAAACCGTAGAAAACCAAATGGGGATAGCGTTAAAAAAGATCCAGGCTGCTGTTCATGTATACCTTTCAAAATAAAGCCTTCTCCATCAACTGCTTTTCCGCTATTCCGCAATGGCCAAAATCAATCATTAAAAAAAAGTTGACGATCGCTTGGGGGTAAGCGTTTGCCTTAGGCGTTTATAGGACTATACTGAATGCTCACAATAAACCTCATCTTTTCCGGATGCAGGAAGAATAAAAAAAATAATTTTTATGCCGGTTGAAAGGATATGGATGTTGCTTGGAAAAAAGAAAAGCGGGGAAGCTACCCGGCAAGAGCTTGAAGAGTTAGAAATCTTATTGACGAATTACATTTCTTCCATAGATGCTGATGAAATGACTAACAAAATCTGGAATGTTCCGTTGGAATCTTTTCCGCCGGTAAAGGCTGGTCCGGGAGTTTGGCAAAATATTGAAGACCGTATTTCCACCCGAACCAAAAGACAAACATTTATCAAAACTATACAACGATGGTCGGTTGCTGCTGCCATTTTGTTGCTGGTGTCGGCTACCTTATTTTATAACTATGCCGTACGCACTAAACGTTCCTCCAATGAAAATACCAGCCAGATCGATACCAAACCCGGATCAAAGCTAAAGATCCGCTTACCGGATGGCACCCTGGTTTGGTTGAATGGCAACAGTCACCTGGATTATGTGGCCAGTGAGTTTCCCAATGAAAACAGGGAAGTAACACTAGTAGGAGAAGCTTTTTTTGATGTAGTAAAAAATGAAAAACTTCCTTTTGTAATTCATACCGGCGCCATCAACATCACCGTGAAGGGTACGGCCTTTAATGTAAAAGCCTATCCCAACCAGCCAACCATAGAAACAGCACTTATACGCGGAGTAATAGAAATTACTACCCGCCAGGCGCCAGACAGGAAAATAATTTTAAAACCGAATGAGAAGATCGTTATCCCGGTTGAGCAGGAAACGTCACCCCCGGGAAAAATAAAACCGGCAGATTCATTGTTGTCCCAACCACTATATGCTGTTTTAAAACTGAATGCCAAAAATCCTGAAAGGATTGCTGAAACATCCTGGCTTGATAATAAGCTCGATTTTAACAACGAAACTTTCGAGGAGCTGGTGCCCCGGCTGGAGAGCTGGTTCAATGTACGGATCCATTTGCAGGATGACGCACTTAAGAAAAAACGATTTTCGGGTTTGATAGAGCGGGAAACCATCCAGCAAACCCTGGAGGCGCTTACCCGTTCCTTCGCATTCACCTACACAATTGGCAACAACGAAGTTTTTATAAATAAAAAATAGCTATTAATCAGGATTAGTAGAATGTTCGGAAAACAAATAAACACTGCAAATGATTAAAACTTAGGCGATTAAAAAAAGAGAGGGAGATGTTGACGCATCCCCCTCTAAGAAGTAAACAAGGGAATGTGTGCTATTGGAATAACTGCATCCCCTATTATCTAACTCTTTCACTTCAAAATTATGGAAAAAAAATTTGCGTGCAAGTTTCCGCGCAAGTGGTCAACTGCTTTTAAGTGCTTAGTAATTATGAAATTAACCGCGTTCATTTTATTGATTGCCTGCCTGCAGGTACAAGCCACTGGCCATGCGCAGGGCAAAATAACGCTTACGCTGAAAGATGCAGCCTTAAAAGAAGCGCTGATTTCTATTCAACGGGTTAGTAACTACCGCTTTATTTACAACGATGACCTCTTACCCAGGAATGCCAAAGTAAACCTTTCGGCTACCAATGCGTCCATCGATGAAGTGATGAACAACGTCCTTCAATCAACCCCCCTCACCTACAAGCTGCTCGAAAACAATTTGATTGTAATTTCTTCCGATGAAGGAAAAAACGATTACGAGGTAAACATCACGGGAACCGTTAGCCTTCGAAAAGATGGCGAAACCATTGTACAAAAAGGCATATCCGTACAGGAAAAGGGTACTGATAAAGGGACAATGACAGATGAAAGCGGCAGGTTTACCCTGGTTGTTCAAAAAGCAGATGCGGTTCTTTTAGTATCCTATATAGGATTTAAAACAACCGCCGTTGCATTAAATGGCAGAACAACCGTAGACGTTGTGCTGGAAGCAGATGTGAAGGAAATGGAAGGCGTGGTGGTTACGGCACTGGGTATTACCCGGCAAAAGCGAACGCTTACCTATTCCGCTCAAACACTGGGTGGCAATGATTTAAGTAATAGCAGGGAAGCGAATATTACCAGCGCTATGAACGGTAAAGTGGCCGGATTAACCATTAGTAAAACCAATTCGGGCCCCGGCAGTTCCAACAGGATTATTTTCAGGGGCAACCGCTCTATCACCGGAAACAACCAGCCACTGATTGTGGTGGACGGTGTTCGCATTGATAATACACCGCAGGCATTTAATGATGTTTCTTATAATGTAGGATTGGCCAGGGACAACGGGGATGGCATATCAAACCTGAATCCGGATGATATAGAGAGTATGACCGTTCTAACCGGCGCTTCCGCATCGGCCCTGTACGGCTCTGATGCCTCCAATGGTGTGGTAATAGTTACCACGAAAAAGGGAAGGGCAGGAAAGGGAGTTGGCGTGCAGGTTTCAAGCTCGGCCATGTTTGAAACACCTATGCTGTATCCCAAATTTCAAAATACCTACGGCCAGGGGCAGGGTGGTGTATTTAATAAAAGCGGTGACCTTAGCTGGGGACCTGCTATGACCGGACAACAAGTAGAAGACTGGACCGGTAAAACGCAGGCCCTGACTGCACAGCCGGATAATTTTAAAAACTTTTTCGTTTCCGGAAACGAGTTTATCAATACCGTGGCGCTGTCAGCCGGCACAGATAAGTCTCAAACCTATTTTTCTTATACCAACACGGGTAGCCGGGGGATCTTACCCAATAATGATTATAAAAGGAACAACCTGAACCTGAGGCAAACCACCCAGATCACAAAGAATTTATCGCTCGACGTAAAAGCAAATTATTTGCAGGAAGATATCAAAAACCGCCCTTTGGCCGGCGGTGGCAATCACGCAATGACCACCTTGTATTCTATGCCCCGCAGCCTTCGTCTTAATGACATTAAAAATTTCGAGACGATCGATGTGTCGACACTTACACCTGTTCAAAATTATTGGGGGCCACTTACTCCGGCCTTTGAAAATCCTTATTGGGCAGTATACCGCAACCTGTACCAAAGAAAAAGAAACCGTTTTATCGGGTTGGTTGCATTGAAGTATACCCTCGCACCGGGCTTAAGCATTCAGGCTCGTAGCAGTCTCGATCATTACACAGACGATGGCGAAGAAAAAGACTACAATGGCTCTCCGTGGCTTACCACGCCGGGGCAGGGCAATTATATACTTAATAAATCTTCGTTCAACCAGTTTAACAATGATGTATTGCTCACCTACAATAAAAAGATTACCGATGACTGGAATTTGAATGTAAACGCCGGCGCAGGTATAGAACAATTTAAAACTGAAGGCATCAACGCCAATGCACAGGGACTGAACATTGCCAATTCTTTTTCTCTGGGAAATGGAGCCGCAACCGTTTCATTAAATTCTTTAGCCCGTACAGAGAAACAATCCTTATACGTAGCAGCCCAGGTAGGCTATAAAAATTATCTTTTTGTAGATCTCACAGGCCGCAACGACTGGAACTCCACCCTCCCTGTACAAAATGCATCTTATTTCTTTCCTTCGGCTGGCGTAAGCGCTATCCTGAATGAAATGTTGAAACTGCCTGCAGTTGTATCCCTCCTTAAAGTGAGAACTTCGTATGCTTTTGTTGGCAACGGCACAGGCTTTAACCAGTTAAAACAAAGCCCCTACATTGGACCGGGAGGCAATGGCGGATTTCTTTTTGTTGACAGGTTGCTGCACAATTCCAATTTAAAACCGGAAGAAACACGTTCGTTTGAAGCGGGTGTTGATTTTCAATTATTCAAAAACCGTTTTGGTGCACAGCTTACCTACTACAAAACCAATACAAAAAACCAGATTTTGCAAATCGATGTGCCTAACCCTTCCGGCTATGCATTTCGTATTATCAATGCCGGCAACGTCCGTAACACGGGCATAGAAGCATTGATCAATGCCAGCCCCATTGAAACGAAAAATTTCAAATGGAATGTGCTCCTAAATTTCGGAAGCAATAAAAACAAAATTCTCTACCTCGATTCATTACAAAAGATGCCGCCATTGTCTTCGCCTGAAACACTTGGTATGATAGTGGCCGAAGAAGGAAAAAGTTTTGGCGGTATTTATACCACCAGCTTTGTGCGGAGTACTGCAGGACAGATAGTGGTGGATGCAAATGGCTTACCACTTGTAGAAGGGGATCAGACAAAATTTTACGCAGGCAATTATAATCCAGACTGGACAGCCGGCATTACCAATACATTTCAATATAAAAACTGGACGCTTTCTTTTTTGATAGATGAAAGAAAAGGCGGCATTGTGATTTCCGGCACCCAGGCGCTGATGGCTGAGCATGGTGCTTCGTTAATAACGGTGCCAAATAGAGCGACAGGATTTGTCGTTCCCAATTCGGTAACTGAAACAGGTGGTAAAAATAATAAACTGATAGCGGTTGAAGACTACTGGCGGTACGTGGGCGGAAGTAACCTGGTGGGAGAAGCGTTTATCAACAGCGCTACCAACATCCGGATGCGAGAAGCGAGTATAAGCTATGAATTTCCTGGGTTAGGGAAAACATTCATTAAAGCGGTAAAAGTATCACTGCTTGGACGAAACTTATTCTTCCTTAAAAATGATGCTCATGGTTTTGATCCCGAAACTGCGTTGGGAACCGGTAACAACCAGGGACTGGAATACACACCTGTGCCGTCTACCCGCAGTTACGGGGTTTACCTCAAGTTCAATTTTTAATTTATAAACCAGGATTATGAAACAGCTACTTAAATATATATCAAACATAAAATTCATTATACCGGCTTCATTTCTTTTTATACTGGTCAATGCCGGATGCACAAAAAATTTTGACGAGACAAATACGGATCCTACCACGTTCAGTTCTTTGCCATCGTCTGCCATTCCAAAAGCTTTTGCACGAAGCCAGTGGCAGGGCGTGTGGGCCGATCCTGGGAATTATGAAGTAATTCATAGCCTGTATACAGATCTGTGGAGCCAGTATTTTGTAGATGCAGGCGGCTTTCCCGGTGACCGATTTATTATTAACCAGGACCTGATGATCTATTCCTGGAGCCTGTTGTATACGGTGAACTGGCCTAGTCTTAAAATTGTAATTGATGGCACTGAAGGAATAGCGCCTTCGGCCAATGCAATTGCCAAGATCTGGAAAGTTTACATTTTTCATCAAACAACGGATATGTACGGCCCTATACCTTATTTCCAGGCTGGCCTTGGACAATTGAGTATCCCCTATGATAGCCAGGAGTCTATTTACAACGATTTTTTCAAGACCCTGGATTCAGCTGTAATTACTTTAAAAGCAGCTGATCAAACACAAACTCCATTTGGAAACGATGATTTGATCTACCATGGTAATATTCCAAACTGGATAAAGTTCGCCAACAGTATGCGTTTAAGACTTGCCCTAAGAATTTCAAAAGTTAATCCTGCTAAGGCAAAGACCGAAGCGGAAAAGGCGGTTGCTGATGGCGTAATGACAAGCAACGATGAGAGTGCATTTGTGGAGGTGGGTCCAAATTCGGTAAACGGGCTTGCATTGGAGGTTCCGTGGGAAAACATGCGGATGAGCGCTGGTATGGAAAGTTATTTAAAGGGCTACGATGATCCAAGGCTGTCTGAATATTTTGATCCCGCAGATGCTGACGGAAAATTTCATGGCATGCGAAATGGTCTGTCGCCTAACCAAATAAGCACAGCCGTAGTTAATGGACCAAGCGGTGCAGTCAATTTATCTAATCTTAACAAAGATCGCTGGAACGACGTAACGGCATCCACTACCCCATTAAATGTGATGTATGCAGCAGAATCTTATTTTTTAAGAGCGGAAGGGGCCCTAAATGCATGGAATATGGCTGGGACACCTAAAGAACTGTACGAACAGGGCATCACTACTTCTATGCAGCAGTGGGGAATCACCAACAATACCACTGTTCAAAATTATATTCAAAGTACAGCGAAACCAGTTGCACCGGGAGACTTTTTAAACTCACCGGCAGTCGCGGATATACCTGTTTTGTTTGCGACGAATGCGGCGACACAACTTCAGCAAATCATCACTCAAAAATGGATCTCACTTTATCCTGATGGTATAGAAGCCTGGGCTGAGCAGCGGAGAACAGGATTTCCTAAATTATATCCAGTTGTTCAAATAGATAATCCTGATATAGCTGCGGGCAAAATGATAAGCCGGCTGCCTTTTCAAAGTTTTGAATATTCTACTAACAGGAACGCGGTGCAGGCTGCAATTCCCTTGTTGAATGGACCGGACAAAGTGAGCACGCCGGTGTGGTGGAATAAATAAAATACAAAATATCAAAAATATTTTCCATGAAAACCTGATAGATAAATCGATGAACGAATGAAATCAACACCGTTGTTTTTGATCTTGTTGGTATGGTACAACGTCCATGTTATGGCACAGCAGGTTCGGGTAATTCCCGAACCTGTAACTGTTTTTGAGAAGCCGGGCTTTTTCCATTTCGATTCCTCCTGCGTAGTCTCGTTCCCCGAAGATAGTGGTGTAATAAAAACCCTCCACTTATTTGCCCGGGAGTTGCAGGAATTTTCCGGTATTGATATTTTGAAGAAAAAAACGCAGCAGCAATCAACGCCCAATATTATTATCCGTTTCTCCAATAAAAAGCAAATAAAAAAAGAAGGATATATTCTTGAGGTGAGTCCCGGCCACGTGCAAATAACTGCAATCGATGGAGCCGGTGTATTCTATGCGTTTCAAACGATCAGGCAATTATTTTCTTCTTCCCTGTACACCACCAGGAAAACCAGTTCCGTGAGCATCCCCTGCGTTCTTATCACTGACTATCCACGATATGCTTACCGCGGAATGCACCTGGATGTAAGCCGTCATTTCTTTAGCACGGCATTCATCAAGCAATACCTCGACATACTCGCTATGTACAAGATCAATACGTTTCATTGGCATTTAACAGATAGCCATGGCTGGCGATTAGAGATTAAACAATACCCGAAACTTACATCGGTGGGCGGCTGGCGTGCTGACCGCTCCGGCATACCTATGACCATTGCGCCGGTTACACAGGCAACTGAACCTGCCACTTATGGTGGCTTCTATACACAGGAAGAGGTAAAAGAAATTATTCAATATGCAACCGACAGATCTATTACCATTATTCCCGAGATAGAAGTACCGGGTCATTGTACAGCGGCATTGGTGGCTTATCCGGAGTTTAATGACCTGGATAATCCGGTACCCTTGCTGATGCCCTGCGGTTACCCGGGAGATTTGAAACATAATTTCTGCGTGAGCTATGATTCTACGTATATTTTTATTGGAAACATTTTGAAGGAAGTGATGGCCCTCTTTCCATCATCTTATATTCATATCGGCGGCGACGAGGTGCGGGGCGATCCCTGGCTTGGTTGCTCCCGTTGCCGTAAACTAATGAAAGAAAAGGAATTTACTACAGCCAAACAATTACAGTCCTACTTTACGAAACGCATAGACAGTTTTGTTGAGGCAAACGGCAAACACATCATAGGCTGGGATGAGATTTTAGCAGACGAGGTATCACCAAAATCAATCGGCATGGCCTGGCACGGACCGGAAACAGGGATAGCCGATATCCGTAAAGGGTATGATGTAGTAATGACGCCCTTTCATTACACCTACTTTGATTTCTACCAATCTGATCCGCAACTTGAACCCGACATTAGCTATACAGGCCTACCCCTGGATACCGTGTATGCTTTCAATCCAACGCCCTCATCATTGTCTTCGCAGGAAACTTCGCATATATTGGGCATAGAAGCCTGTTTATGGACAGAAAATATAGCAACAGAAAAACGCGCCGAGTATATGTTATTACCAAGGTTACTGGCGCTGGCAGAAGTTGCGTGGACACCGCTGAAAAGAAAAAACTACCAAAGATTTATCAGCAAGACGGAAATCCAATTCAAACGTTTCGATGCACTCGGTATAAACTACGCCACCAGCCTTTACAATGTTGCCATCCGACCAAAGTTTGATCCAATAAAAAAAACAGTAAGTATAAAACTGAATAAGCAGGTTCCAAATTATCCCGTGTATTACACTACCAACGGCAGCGACCCTTCCACTACTTCGAAAAAGTATACACAGCCCATTGTAGTAAACCATACTGCCGTTTTTAAAGCAGCCGTTTTTAACAAAACAGAACGCCTCGGTAAAATAAGTACGGACAGTGTAGCAATTCATACAGCAGTTGGTGCAAAAGTAAAGATGGAACCGATGCCGGGAAACAAACCTCCGCTTGCTTTAAGTAATTTAACTGATGGGATATTTGGTAGCGTCGAACCCTATGATTTCCGTTGGATATTTTTTACAGACTCCTCGCTGAATTTAATTATTGATCTTTCAAAAGAACAACCGGTCCATTTGATCAGTCTGCAAAGTATGGAAGACCAGGTGGGAAATATATTTTGCCCCGCACAAATTGAATTCGCTACATCACTGGATGGCAAAGTGTACACCAAACAGCACACTGTTACCAACAAAAAAGTTCCGGAACAACTGTTGCGTCACATTGCAAAATTTACCACGCCCCCTTTTAATGCAAGCGCGAGATTTATTAAAATAAATATCCGTAACGCAAATATTTTTAAGGAACGGGAAAAAAATATGCTATTCTTTGATGAGATTGTAGTGCAATAAAATGACAACTATTAAACAACTGCGGTTTGATACGCTGGATGTCTTCCGGGGCATGACTGTATTTTTGATGATAGTGGTGAATACGCCGGGAAGCGGCGCCACGCCATACAAATCTCTACTGCATGCAGACTGGAACGGCTGTACTTTAACCGATCTTGTTTTCCCGTCTTTTTTGTTTGCTGTAGGCAATGCACTCTCATTTGTAAAAGATAAATGGCAGCAACAAACAGCAGCAGACATACTGTCGAAAATATTGAAGCGGAGCTTTTTTATTTTTTTAGCTGGTTATTTATTGACCTGGTATACCACTATGCATTGGATAGATGGCAGGCTGTTATTTGAAAAATATGACCAGGTACGTATTTTAGCTGTTCTTCAACGCATAGCACTATGCTACCTGCTTGCCGCTGTGATGATTTATTATCTACCTGTAACAGGCATCATCATTGCTTCGGCTTCGTGCTTACTAGTGTATTGGTTTTTGCTGATTCATTTTGGCGATCCCGGCCAACAGTTAACTGCTACAGGAAATGTAATTCGCAAGATAGACCTGGCGGTTTTAGGTGAACGGCATTTATATCGGGAAAAAGGTATTGTCTTTGATCCCGAAGGACTGCTGAGCACTATCCCCGCAACCGTAAACGTGTTGATCGGTTATCTCACAGGCATAATCATCCGCCGGGATGGAAAAACGTTCAAGTCCATTGTTCGGCTTGGCACATGGGGTATCGTCTTGGTAATAGCAGGCTTGCTATGGAATTATCTGTTGCCATTTAATAAAAAATTGTGGACCAGTTCGTATGTCCTCTTTACTTCAGGAATTGACATGCTGGCTGTGGCACTATTATTTTACCTGGTAGAAATACTGCATTGGAAAAAGTTAGTGGCATTCTTTTCACCCATGGGAAAAAATCCGTTATTCATTTATGTTCTTTCAAACCTGTTTTTATTTTTCATTATCATAAATGTTAAGCCGGGTAAAATTTTTATTGATTGGATCAACGAACTCATTTTTCAGCAAATTTTTCCAGGGCCTTTTGGTTCACTTGTGTTTGCACTATGCTTTACAATGATCTGCTGGCTGGTGGCCTGGCTACTTAACCGGAAAAAAATTTATATCAGGTTATAGAAAATAAAACGCTAAACTAAAAATTAGTAAATGACAGGAAGATGTTGGTTAATCTTATTTTTTTACGCAGTGGGATTTTTATCCTGCACGCAAAAGGCTGATACGCTTTTCAGTTTACTTGAAGGCAACGATACCGGTATTGACTTCAAAAATGTGCTAAAAGAAAATGAAGATGCCAATGTGCTCAATTATACTTATTTCTATAATGGAGGCGGCGTAGCGGTTGGTGATATCAACAATGATGGGTTACCCGATATTTTATTTACCGGCAATATGGTGCCCAACCGCCTGTATCTTAATAAAGGCAAATTTAAATTTGAAGACATTACAAAAAAGGCGGGCATTGCTGAAAAGCAAGGCTGGTGTACCGGGGCATGCATGGCTGATGTAAATGGCGATGGCAAACTGGATATCTATATTTGCCGCTCGGCAGATGCCAATTCGGACAGAAGAGAAAATCTGCTGTACATTAACAACGGCGATGGCAGCTTTTCAGAACAGGCAGCACAATATGGGTTGGCAGATAATGGCTATTCAACCCAGGCCGCCTTTTTTGATTATGACAAAGATGGCGACCTTGACATGTTTCTTATCAATCATTCTTTAAAAAAATATGCAGGCGATGTGTTTACTAATCCCGCCATGCGAAAGGAACAGCAACCTGCTTACGCCAGTAAATTATACAGAAATGATAACGGTCACTTTACCAATGTAAGCGACCAGGCTGGCATTACAAACAATGTATTGAGTTTTGGCTTAGGCCTGGCAATATCAGATGTGAATAATGATGGATGGCCTGATATATATGTGTCCAATGATTTTAATGAACCCGATTACCTTTTTATCAACAATGGTAACGGTACATTTTCCGAAAAGCTGAGCGAGTGCATGGACGAGTCTTCTTTTTTTTCCATGGGATCCGATTGCGCCGATTTCAACAATGACGGATTGACCGATCTTGTTACCCTGGATATGTTACCGGAAGATAATTATACGCAGAAAATGCATAGTGGTGCAGAAAACTTCGACAAGTTTCAACTTCTTTTTAATAATGGATTTTATTACCAGTACAGCCGCAATATGCTGCACAAGAATAACGGCGACGGCACTTTCAGTGAAATAGGACAGTTAGCGGGCGTATCAAATACAGACTGGAGCTGGGCTCCCCTATTTGCTGATTTTGACAATGACGGTTATAAGGACCTGTTTATCACAAATGGATATGTAAAGGACAACACCAATATGGATTTTATAAAATACCGGATAGACCGTATCGTAAAGGAACGCCGCAATGGCCAACCGCTTACCGGAGCAGACCTGCTTGCCAAAATGCCTTCAGTATATTTATCCAACTATATTTTTCAAAATGATAGCGGCAAAAATTTCACCAATAAAATAAAAGACTGGGGGCTCGACCGTGCCACCATTTCTTCCGGCGCTGCCTATGCGGATCTTGACAATGACGGAGACATGGATCTTGTGATAAATAATACCAATGAACAAGCGGATATTTATAGAAATAATGCCGAAAAACTGTTACCTGCCAATCATTACTTAAAAATAAAACTACAGGGCAGTAATAAAAACCAGAGTGGTTTTGGCACTAAAGTAACACTGTTTTGTAAAGGCAAATTATACTACCAGGAGCAAATGCCCGAAAGGGGTTTTCAATCTTCGGTTGACCCTGTATTAAATTTTGGTGTTGGCCAAAATACAATGATCGATTCTATCCTGGTAATATGGAACGATGATAAAATGCAACGATTGGTGAACATAAAGCCCAACCAGCTTTTAACACTCAATTGGGAAAGTGCGACTACTCAATGGAAGCGTGATTCATCCGTTGCACAGAAAAAATATTTTACATCCGATTCGCTCATCTCTTTTACCCACCGGGAAAATTTATTTAATGATTTTACGGTTCAGCCCCTTCTGCCGGGATATTTATCAAGGCAGGGACCCTGTATGGCGAAGGCAGACATTAACAAAGACGGCAGGGAAGATCTTTTCATTGGTGGTGCAAAAGGCCAGCCATGCCAGGTATTCATTCAGACAGCCAATGGGGCGTTTATAAAAACAGCGCAGTCGGCGCTGGAAAAAGATTTGCCCTATGAAGATGTGGCAGCTGAATTTTTCGATGCAGACAATGATGGAGATCTTGATCTCTACGCATGCAGCGGTGGGTACGAGTTCGCCGAAAACGATCCTGCCCTGCAAGACAGGCTTTATTTGAATACGGGCAATGGAACTTTTATAAAAAGTGAAAAAGCTTTACCCAACATGCTTATAAGTACAGGCTGCGTTAAAGCTGCAGATATTGATGGTGACGGTGATGAAGATCTTTTTGTTGGCGGAAGGCTGGTTCCAGGGAAATATCCATTAACAGCCCGAAGCACAATTTTATTGAACGATGGCAAAGGTGTTTTTAAAGATGCGACCAACGATATAGCAACGCAATTACAAAGTATCGGCATGGTGACGGATGCCTTATGGCTGGATGTAAATAACGATCAACAAAAAGATCTGGTGATCGTGGGCGAATGGATGCCGGTTAAAATATTTATCAATCAGCATGGAAAATTGGTGGATGCTTCGGATGAGTATATAAAATTTCCTTCCTGGGGCTGGTGGAGTACCATTGCCTGTGCTGATTTTGATAATGATGGTGACATGGACCTGGTTATCGGCAACTGTGGTGAGAACACGCAGTTTAGGGCTGATGAAAAAAAGCCAATGACACTTTATTATAAAGATTTCGATGCAAATGGTTCTGTCGATCCTATCTTATGTTATTATATCGGAGATACTTCTTACCCGGCGGCTTCAAGAGACGATATCACTGACCAGCTACCTTTTCTAAAGAAAAAATTTCTCGAGTATCATTCCTACGCAGCTGCTACAATCAATGAGCTTTTTACTCCTGCACAGTTAAAAGATGCCGGTCAATTGAAAGCTACTACCATGCGAACGGTATACCTGGAAAACAAAGGAGCAGCCGGTTTTGCAGAACGGCTTTTACCGGCTGAGGCACAATATTCGCCCGTATATTCTATTGCCGTGACAGATGTAAATGGTGATGGAAACCAGGATATGATTTGCACAGGCAACAATGCCTGGACAAGAATTAAGTTCGGGAGGTACCGTGCCAACCACGGAATGGTTTTTTTGGGCGATGGAAAGAATCATTTCGCTTATTTACCTCAATCAAGTGCCGGTTTAAATGTAAGGGGCGATGTAAGAAGCAGTATCCTGCTGACTGTTGGTGGCAAACAGGAGTTAATTGCAGGAGTGAATGACGACCGGCTTAAATGTTACCACCTATCAAAGAAAAAGTAACAATTTCCCTTTTAATTAAATCGCAAGCGCAACACGGCATCGTTTAGCCAGCAAAATGGCACGTCGTGGTGATCAACTAACATCGAATAGCTAACTTCCAGCAACCCCTGCATAGGTATTCCATTTTGGCGACGACTTATGAAATACTGTAGAAAATAGCCAATCAGCTTTCGCTGCTGAACGCTTTACAATAAAAATTTCTAACGTTTTTTTCTGAGGCCGCTCCAGGCAATCATTTGTGCCTAACTGGTTAATCCTATTACACTAATTTAATGCTTCGCGCGCTTCTGCCAATATGTGTTCAAAAGCGTTAATCAACACCGGTTTAAAGGGTAGGTTCGAATCCGGCTCTCCGCAGAAAAGGATTTGCATTATACCGCCAAAAGATCACAACTTTTTAAATTGAATTGTACCCGTTCACGCAACAATACCTGTAAAATTAAGGCGACTTGTTAAAAACTGTGCTAAACCGTTGGTATTGTGCTCATGCGCCTTTTGAGATAACGGGTATTTAGACTAGGTTTGCCGAAATATTATCTCTTTTGTTTTATGACTTCTTTTTTCAACGATAAGGTAGTGGCCATTACCGGCGGAACGGACGGAATAGGGAAAGCACTGGTAGACGTTATGATAAAAAACGGCGCCCGGGTAGCCACCTGTGCACGTAACCACGACAAGATTTACAACCTGCAACTCGCGTACACCAATGTTTTGCTGCACGCCATTGTTTGCGATGTAAGCAAGGAGCAGGATTGCAGGCGTTTTATAGAATCAACCATTGACACCTTTGGGGGCATTGATATCTTGATTAACAACGCAGGCGTTTCTATGCATGCGCTTGTAAACGATACAGATGTAGACGTTATCCGAAAGGTAATGGACATCAATTTCTACGGAAGCGTGTATTGCACAAAATTTGCGCTTCCCTCGTTGCTGGAACGGAAAGGTATTGTTGTAGGCGTATCCTCTATTGCAGGTTACCGCGGATTGCCCGGCAGAAGCGGGTATTCGGCTTCCAAATTTGCATTGCAGGGCTGGCTGGAATCGCTGCGGACGGAGTTACTGGACAAGGATGTACACGTAATGTGGGTATGCCCAGGATTTACCACGTCTAATATACGCAACGCAGCACTGAATGAGCAAGGGAAATCGCAGGGAGAATCGCCCATGGACGAAGATAAAATGATGAGTGCGGCAACATGCGCCCATCATATTGCTGATGCCATTGAAAAAAAGAAACGCACGCTGGTACTCACTTTTACGGGTAAACGCACCGTTTTTCTGAACCGTTTTTTTCCGGCCCTGGCCGATAAGTTTACGCACAAATTTTTCTTTAAAGACGGCAAACTCATAAAATAAACCGGGTGCCCTGGCTGTACTTGTTACATGCTGGCGCCTTATTTATGCAGCACTAAATAGTATTCGGTTCACGCGTTCTCACAATAAACCTTTATATCCAGTAACAATGCCTTTAGTTACCCTCACATCAGACATCGGTTACCAGGATTACCTGGTGGGGGCAGCAAAGGGAAGATTATTGCAGATCAACCCTGCATTTACCATTGCAGATATTACCCACCTCCTCCCACCATTCAATTACACCCAGTCGGCCTATATCTGCCGGAACGCCATCAAAAATTTTCCGCCTTACACTTTTCATATTATACTGGTTAACCTGTTTGAACATAAAACGGAGAACCTGTTGCTGGCATTCTACCAGGATCAATATATACTTTGTGCTGACAATGGCTTGCTAACCATGATCGCCGAAGGCAAACCAGCAATAATTATCCGTTTGCAGGCCGACAAAACGAAGATTAAAAACACCCTGTATTGCATTGAAGTAATGGGCCAGGCCATCCAGGCCATAACAGAAGACAAGCAGCTCCAGGATATCGGCGAACCGGACATTGAAATCACTGAAAAAAATCACCTTCGCCCTTTCATTGCCGCCGATGGCCTGGAAGGACAAATTATTTTTATAGACAATTTTGAAAATGTGATTGTAAACATCACCAGGGAACAGTTTGAAGAACAGCGGGCAGGCAGGCGCTTCCGGATAGAAACCCGCCGCAATGATCACATTGAATCCTTGTGCGAAACGTATGCAGATGTACCAGAGGGAGAGAAACTGGCCTTGTTTAATTCAGCCGGTTACCTTGAAATTGCCATTAATAAAGGCAATGCCGCCGGCCTGCTTTTTGGGCTGATGGGATATCGGGAAGAACCCGCCAATGCATACCTGCAAAACCGGCTGTTTTACAATGTGGTGAAGATATATTTCGAGTAGCGCGCGCGTCGTTTTAACCGGAACGCAGCTGCGCCGGTTTTTTTTGAATAACCCATAAAAATATACCTATCATAAAAATTATAACACCCGCGTTCTGTAAACAAGGGACCGGCCAACAGATACGCCCAATGGCGCATTTTTTAAGATGCTGGTGTTTTATTTTAAATAGTTGCAGAGAAAATCTTCCGTTAAAAAGGGAAGGCCGTACTATTCTTTACACTTAGACCGTTATATTTGCCCCACTTTTTCAAAACCAATGCATTATGAATTTCAAGCGAGTTAACAACATCACCGGTTGGATAGTGTGCGCGATAGCCTGTACGGTGTATATCATGACCATGGAAGCTTCCGGCAGCTTCTGGGATTGCGGAGAATTTATTTCCAGCACCTTTAAGATGCAGGTGCCCCACCCGCCCGGCGCGCCCCTCTTTGTAATGCTCGGCCGACTGTTCATCGTAGTATTCCAGGGTGTATTTGGCAGCGGACCCGAAAGTGCCGCCCGCTCGGTTAACCTGATGACCGCGCTCGCCAGCGGTTTTACCATCCTTTTCTTATTCTGGAGCATTACCCACTTCGCAAGAAAAATAGTTATCACCAATAACAGCATTGACCCTACCAAAGACCAGCTTTTTTCTATCATGGCTGCTGGTACTGTGGGTGCGCTGGCCTATACATTCAGTGATTCTTTCTGGTTCAGCGCCGTAGAAGGTGAGGTATACGGTATGTCTTCTTTGTTTACCGCGCTTGTTTTCTGGGCGATGCTTAAATGGGAACACAATGCCGACCAGCCAGGCGCCGATAAATGGATTGTATTTATCTTTTTCCTGATGGGATTGTCAATTGGTATCCACCTGCTCGGTCTGTTAACCATCCCGGCCATTGTAATGATTTATTACTTTAAACGTTATAAAGTAACTCCCTGGGGTACTTTCTGGGCCTTCCTTATCGGTTGTGTGATAACCGGTTTTGTACAAAAATTTGTAATACAGTACACCGTTTCGGGTGCAGGCAAATTTGATATCTGGTTTGTGAACGGTCTTAACATGCCTTTTTTCTCCGGGTTTATTTTCTATTTTGCTGCAATGGCCGCGCTGTTCGTGTGGGCCCTTAATTTTAAAGAATCTGCCGTAAACAAAACAAAGCTGACAATTTTCCTGGTGCTGTTTTGCCTGTTGCTGCTTTTCCCCTTTATCACATCTTCCCCGGAAATTGGTTCCAGGCTTATAAAAGTGATACTGGTGGGTGGTGTTGCCGGTTTGATCGCGTATTTCCTTAAATCAGGCGGGTTGCACAAACTAAAGCTGGGCGTATGGTGCTTTGCCTTTATGCTGCTTGGTTATTCTACCTACGTTACCACCATGATCCGCTCCAACGCCAATCCTGCGGTGGATATGTATAACGTAGACAACCCCAATTCATTGGTAGGCTACCTCGGCCGTGACCAATACGGCGATTTCCCGCTTATTTACGGACAGGTGTTTACCGCCAGGCCGGAATCATATACGGAGACCGACATGAAATATACCAAGGGGCTCAACAAGTATATTGAAATTGGATACGATCAAAAACCTGTCTACGCTGCCGACGAGATGATGATTTTTCCGCGGGTCTGGGATGCCAGCAATGACCAGCAGCACGCTAATTTTTACAAGGAATACCTCGGCCTCGCAGAAGGAGAAAAACCGAGCTTTGCCAACAACATCCAATTCTTCTTCCAGTACCAGCTTTCGTGGATGTATGGCCGGTATTTTCTGTGGAACTTTGCAGGCAAACAGAACGATATACAAGGTTTTGCGCAGGGCAATCCCCGTGATGGCAACTGGCTAACGGGTATCGGTTTCTTCGACAATCATATTCTTGGCCTGGGCGACCAGGACAATATGCCCGACAGCATTAAACACAACAAAGCAAATAATAAACTATACGGTCTTCCTTTTGTGCTGGGACTGATAGGAATGGTATTTCATTATTTTAAAAACAGGAAAGACTTCCTGGTGTCCGGCCTGCTGTTTTTCTTTACGGGCCTGGCTATTGTATTTTACCTCAACCAGGCGGGCAACCAGCCAAGGGAACGTGATTACGCCTATGTAGGCTCGTTCTATGCTTTTGCCATCTGGATTGGGCTCGGCGTGCTCCAGGTAAAAGAATGGTTGCAGAATAAATTAAGTGCCACCGTGTCCGGGGCTATTGCATTTGGCACCTGCATGCTGGCGGTGCCGGTGCTAATGGGCCAGCAGGAATGGGACGACCACGACAGGGGCAGGAAGGTGTTGGCAAGGGACCTCGCAAAAGATTACCTGGAAAGCTGTGCGCCCAACGCCATTTTATTTACCTACGGCGATAATGATACTTACCCACTCTGGTATGCCCAGGAAGTAGAAGGCATCCGGACAGATGTAAGGGTGATTAACAATAGCCTGCTGGGTATCGACTGGTACATTAATCAACTGCGCTACAAGGTAAACAACAGTGATGCGATAGACGTTATCTGGGACGCGCAGAAAATTGAAGGCAATAACCGTAATTACGTATACATCAACCCAAGACAAGATCTTAGCCAGGAGGCATATTATGATGCTTACACCCTGATGAAGGATTTTGTTGGTAGTGATGACGCCAACAAAAAAGTGACCACAGAAGGTGGTGAAGCCCTGAGTTACCTGCCTACCCGCCGTTTAAAACTAACGGTAGATGAGAAAACCGTGCGGGCCAATGGAACCGTAAACGCAACCGATACGGTTGCCAGCGAGGTGGATTTTGAACTGAAAAAAGAGAAAAATGTCCTGTTCAAGAATGACCTCGCCATCATCAATATCATTGCCGCCAACAAATGGAAAAGGCCTATCTATTTCACTGCTCCGTACACCGGTCAGGAACTTGGCTTGGCAAATTACCTGCGTAAAGATGGCCTCACCTATCGCCTGGTGCCTGTAAAAAACAATACCGGTATCAATATAGAATGGGTGGTTGACAAACTTTTACACAAATATGCTTTTGGCAGTGCGGATAAAAAAGGCGTTTATTTTGATGAGCAAAACCGTGTGCACCTAAACAGCATCCGTGGTGCGTATGCCGATGGCGCAGCAGGGATGGCAGAGATTGGTAAAAAAGAAGAAGCCAAAAAGCTGCTGGATATTGCGGACAAGCACATCCTGGAAGAAAACATGCCGTACGCCATGGTGAGTAAAAACAACCAGCACAATTACTTTACACTGCGCTTTTTGGAAGCCTGTTTCAAATCAGATTATAAGCAACTCGCTGACCATGTATCCAAAGCACTCCACAAGGATCTTGACCAGCAGATGAAATATTACCAGACTTTACCAGAAGGCAAGCAACAAGCCATGCAGCAGGAAGTGCAGGGCACGCAGCAAATGCAGCAAATGTTGTCGATGCTGGAAGGGCAGTACAAGGGCAGTACCTTAAGCGGGGGCAATGCTGAACTGGAAAAAATAATCAGTAGCGCTATTGACAGCAACGACAAAAACAAAAAGACGCTTGATAAATAACCATCGGATACTATTCAAAAACCCCACCATTGCGTGGGGTTTTTTTATGCAACCAATTTACATTTACGTTGTTATAATGTCTGCATGGTTGGCTTTATTCACAAATGTTGAATGGCCGGTCCACGATAAAGCGTAAAAAATAAGTTTTTAGTGCTGCCTGGTAAACAAATCAACCCGATTTTTTAATTTTTTAAGGTATTATTTGGCAGACCCGCAGTAGCAAAAGTTGTAAATTACAGTATATGAGAGGCTATTTCTTTTCAAAATTTGATGCCAGCCAGGAGGACAAAACACCCTTCGAGAAACTGATGGAATTGTTCCTGCAACTACTTACCTATACAAGTGGCGATGTGGGCGAAGCTTTGCAGTGGCTTAACGAACTGGACAGGCAGTTTGAGCTAACAAACCCTGATTATGGCATGGGTGATTTTATTGATGAACTGAAACAAAAAGGATACCTGGATGAAAACAAGCAAACTGGTGAAATAAAGATAACCGCAAAAACAGAACAGGGTATACGGAAAAAAAGCCTGGAAGAAATCTTCGGCAAACTAAAAAAAAGCAAACAGGGCGATCACAATACCCGCAAACCAGGTCAGGGCGATGAAATGAGCCCCGATAGCAGGCCCTACCAGTTTGGTGACATGCTGGAACAAATAGATTTTACCGAATCCATCCGCAACGCACAGATTAACCATGGGCTCGACAGTTTTCACATGCAGGAAGATGACTTGCAAATTCGTGAAACGGATTTCAAATCGCAGACCTCTACCGTGCTGATGATAGACATCTCCCATTCCATGATTTTGTATGGAGAAGACAGGATTACACCAGCTAAAAAAGTAGCCATGGCGCTGAGTGAGCTGATTACCACTAAATACCCCAAGGATACTTTGGATATTGTTGTATTTGGCAACGATGCCTGGCCGGTAGAAATAAAAGATTTGCCTTACCTGCAGGTTGGGCCTTACCACACCAATACGGTGGCGGGTCTTGAGTTGGCCATGGATACGCTAAGAAGACGCAGAAACCCCAATAAGCAGATTTTCATGATTACCGATGGCAAACCTACCTGTTTAAAAGTGGGTAAGAAATATTATAAGAATAGTTTTGGGTTAGACAGGAAGATTACCTCTCGCTGCCTCAACCTTGCTGCGCAATGCAAAAAGCTGAAGATACCCATTACTACTTTTATGATTGCCTCAGATCCTTACCTGCAGCGTTTTGTAAATGAATTTACCGAAACCAATAATGGTAAGGCGTTTTTTGCTTCGCTGGACGGACTGGGTGCATTTATTTTTAAGGATTTTGAAAGCGGGAAAAGGAAAACAGTTTATTAAAACATTTTCACACGCAGACACACCGCAGCGTCGGATGCAAAGATCCGCAGCGCTTTATCCGATCAGTAACAACCAACAAATATAAAAACGCCGCCGTACCGCTGCGTACGCCGCGTAAAATAAAAAAGATTATTAAAAATTGAAAATGGATATTAAGAAAATTACAACATTGGGCCAATTGAAGAAAAGTGGTTACCAGCCTAAATCAGTAAAAGAAGAAATACGCACCAACCTGATTGTAAAACTGAAGAGCAAAGAAGCTACTTTTCCAGGCATACTTGGTTACGAAGATTCTGTAATACCAGATACGGAAAGGGCTTTGTTGAGCAAACACAATATATTATTTCTTGGTTTACGCGGACAAGCAAAGACACGTATGGCCAGGCAAATGACGCAATTACTGGATGAATGGGTGCCGTTTGTTACTGGCAGTGAAATAAATGACGATCCGTTTAAACCTATTTCTAAATATGCCACCGACCAGCTTACTGCGCACGGAGACGAGACACCCATCAGCTGGCTGCACCGCAGTGAACGTTATGGCGAAAAACTGGCTACCCCGGATGTAAGTGTAGCCGATCTTATTGGCGACATTGATCCCATCAAGGCAGCCAACCTGCGCCTCAGTTTTGCGGATGAAAGGGTAATTCATTATGGTATCATTCCCAAAAGCAACCGATGCATTTTTGTTATCAATGAAATACCGGATTTACAGGCACGCATACAGGTGGCACTCTTCAATATCCTGGAAGAAGGTGACATCCAGATACGCGGGTTCAAGCTGCGTTTGCCGCTCGACATCCTGTTTGTTTTTACCGCTAATCCGGAAGATTATACCAACCGCGGATCAATTGTAACGCCGTTAAAAGACCGTATTGAAAGCCAGATATTAACCCACTACCCAAAAACGCTCGAAACTTCGCTGGCCATTACAGAACAGGAAGCAGCAATACATGCCGATCAAAAAGATCGTGTTAAAATAAGCGACCTCGTAAAACGCCTGATTGAGCAAGTAGCGTTTGAAGCAAGGAACAATGAATATGTTGACAAGAAGAGTGGTGTTTCCGCACGGTTAACCATAGCCGCTTTTGAAAATGCAGTGAGCGCAGCAGAAAGACGGGCCATTCTCAACAATGAGAAACAAACACAGGTATGGATCAGCGACCTGGCAGGCATCATCCCTTCCATCACCGGCAAAATTGAACTGGTGTATGAAGGTGAACAGGAGGGACCTTTCCAGGTAGCGATGAATTTAATGGACAAGGCCGTGCGAACGCAGTTCGTGCAATTTTTTCCCAATCCCGAAACGTTTAAAAAACGCCGGACCAGTGGTAAGGAATCTGCCAAAGAACCCGAAAATCCGTATAAATCCATCAGCCGGTGGTTTGATGCCGGTAATGCTACAGACATTCCTTTTGGTTTAACAGATAAAAGCAAACTGATTGAATTGTACAAAGTAGATGGGCTGCATGCCATCGTAAAAAAATATTTTCCGCATGCCAATGAAATGGAGGCCGCGCTCTTAATGGAGTTTGTGCTTCATGGACTGGCATCTTATTCCCTGATAAGTAAAAAGGTGGTTGAAAACCGCATCGAGTTTAAAGATCTCATCGGTTCAATGGTAAACCTGGGCACGGGCAGCTTCAGCAGTGAAACGGATTTCGATAACGAAGACCTGAGCTGATAATTTACCATCAATGCCAACGGACAATTGCTAACCGGCAGTTGTTTTATGAGGCCAGAGATTATGCCCAATGGACAAATTCGTTTGCCTAAAAAATAGCAGTGCAGCTATGGCGATTTTAGCAAGGGTGAATCCGTAGTGGACCAAGCGTAGTCATTCCGGTGTTCAATGGCTGCGCATGATGGGATGCTCATTATACGCCTATGCCGGGTCTTAGGAAGCCGCAGCCGCATCAGTTGAAAAATAAGCGGCAAGCTTTTCCCGCATACCAAGGATCTCTTCTTTATCGGCAACAATGGTTTGCAGGTTTTCTTGCATACCGGTATTTACAAACAGCATACTGCTGTCCAGCTTCACCGCCGCCGAAGAATGAAATTCTACTGCACCGGTTTTTTTTGCAACCTCGGTAATATTTGCGGACCGAATACCCGCGCCCGGCATAACAATGATCCTATCGTTGGCCTGGCGTATGAGTTCATCTAAAAGCTGCGCCCCCTCAATGGCGGCCGGCTTATGCCCCGATGTAAGTACGCGGTCGCAGCCTATTTCTATTATCGCTTCAAGCGCTTCAAAAGGATTGTTGGCCCGGTCGAACGCCCGGTGAAAAGTAACACTCATCGGGTAAGCAAGCGCTACCAGCTTTTTGCAATGTTCCTTGTCGATGCTTCCATCCTGCTGCAGCATGCCAATCACCACGCCTTCGCACCCTAATTCTTTGCACAGGAGCACTTCGCTTTTCATTACGATGAACTCTTCTTCATTGTAAAAAAAATCCCCGCCACGCGGCCGGATAATCGGGAAGAGATCGATGCCTGCTTTTTCCTTTACCAGTTTAATGGTTCCGTACCCGGGCGTAGTTCCGCCTTCTGCAGCATCGGCACACAATTCTATACGGTCAGCACCATTCTGCGCAGCAATAATGCAGGACTGGTAATTGTAGCAGCATATTTCAAGTGTAAAAGACATGTGTTGTTGTTTATTTATCTGCCATTAACATCGGTAGCCCTAAGCGGGCGTTTCCATAAAGTACTTTGCTTTTACCAGTTGTTCCCCGGCATTGGATTTAACGGCATAACTAAATCCTTTGTGAATGGCATAAGCGCCCACTTCTCCTTTTTTGTTCAGTGCCAGGAAAGCAACCTGTATTTCTTTTGCCTTATCCCCTTTTATTTTAATTACGCGTTGCACTGCTTTTTTGCAGGCCATTTCCGGGGAAAGGCCCTGCCGCATGTATTCTATTACGGTATGGGATCCGCATATCCGGATCACGTCTTCTCCCTGACCGGTTGACGTTACGGCGCCCACTTCATTGTCTACATAAAGTCCCGCACCAATTATGGGTGAATCCCCCAGCCTGCCGCGCATTTTAAAACCCATTCCACTGGTGGTGCAGCTGCCGCTCAGGTTTCCGCTGGTATCCATCGCTACCATGCCAATCGTATCGTGGTTCCATTCACCATTTTGTAGCCTTGCCGGTGCAAAGGGCCCTTGCCAGGACGTTGCGTTTTCTACATTTATAACAGGTTTATATTCTGCACTTTTTAACCAGTTCTCGTACGCTTTTTTTGCATCTTCACTTAGCTTTTGTTCTTCCAGCGGAAAACCTTCCGATACGGCAAATTGCTGCGCGCCGCTGCCCACCAGCATCACATGGGGCGTCTTTTCCATAACGCGCCTTGCTACGGAAACAGGATGTTTTATTCTTTCAAGAAAAGCTACGCTGCCGCAATTAAAATTTTCATCCATGATACAGGCATCAAGTGTTACAAAACCGTCCCTGTCCGGGTTAGCGCCCAATCCAACACAACAGCTTTGTTCGGATTCGGTTACCATTACGCCTGCTTCTACGGCATCGAGCGCACGGCCCCCTTTGCCCAAAATTTGCCAGGCGCCCTTGTTGGCGGCCAGTCCCGCATCCCAGGTAGAAATTACAATGGGCTTACCGGTTACAACGATGGAGGGCGGTTCCGCCGCAATCATTTTTTTATTAAATAACAAAGCCACGGAACTAAATAAAGACGATTGCAGAAATTTCCTCCGGTTGAACATAGCAAATATTTATAAAACCTAAGATAGGTTTTTTAAAAGACGGTCTGCCAGGTATTCCGTGAATTCTTATTTAAAAGATTATTTCCGCATACAACTCACCTAGTCCCACGGCTTGATTTTATTCTATATTATACCATCCGGCTATTCAGGCTGCACAAAGTTTGCTGTATGATGGGTTTCCGTTTCAATATTTTCCATTTTTATTTCAATGGAGAATTGCTCTTTCCTTTTTGGAATGATGGGCACAACGCCCACAACCATACATAGTGCAAACATGCACCCGAACAATAACAGCCCAAAAAATTTAAATATTTTTTTCAGGTATTTCATACATGTAAATGTTAATACCATCGCCGGCAAAGGCGTGATAAATTTTTGTAAAATGAAGGGGAAGCCAGCTTAACTGGCACAAGATGGACTACGCTCCAACGGCAAGAAAGGGTGCTTCAATTGCCTTTGCGGGAATAAACAGTTTGCGCGTAACCAGCAGTGCAGAACGGGTAGGAATGCATTTGCTGCGGGCAGCAACAAGTTTTACCCGGATAAAATTATTATAGTTTCTTAATGCAAATTTATACGCGGCATGCCCGTCCACAGCTTTGATTGCCGTTAACCGCGTTCCTGCTTTTATGTATGAAACAACCCGCTTTGTGTTGTGCTGCTTATTTGTGTAAATCTGGCAAGTGGCTACTTGTTGTTGTTGAGCAACTGAAGATTTACCGGTATGGCCAGAACAGGCCAATGCACTTAATAAAAAATAAAAACAGACCATCCAGGTTAAAAACCTGTCGTAACAATTTGGTACTGGTCTGTATAAGTTCACTTTTTAAAGATAAGCGTTAACGTTCATTACGGAAAATCAGGCAGGCCGGTCTGGTTAAGGTTGATCCGTATTACAGCACCTGTTTTCGACGCCACCGAAAATGGCGAAAGGCGGTGTTTCCTGATTACGATTCTAGTTTCCTGTCGCGCGCAATGGTCTTCCATTCGCCCGTAACAAGTCCATTCTCAATGGTGATGGCCCTTTCATACAATGCCACGGTGGGACAAATATGTATCGGCAATCCATACAAAACATCACCGGTCTGGTAGTGATGATCGCTCCCTGCTTCCAGTACCAGGTGCTCTTCACTCTGGCTAACAGGTTGCAAGCCAGGGGCATTCAGAAAAAAAACGCGCCGGCTCAATTCGTTTTCCGCAGCAATCGATTTATGACCGAGGTCCGTACAAATTCTGCCCGCTACAGGTATAGAGATGACCCTCGTGATTACCAGCGCCGCCGGAAGGAAATGTTGTTCCGGGCAAAGATCGGCATAGCCCTTATCCGAGTAAACAAATGTACCCGGACTGCATTCAATCTCCGATCTTTTACAATGGATGGAAAAAGTAGGCGACCCGCCCATTACGATTATTGGTTTTGCAAATTCAAGCGAAAGCAGATCCCGTTGCAAGGCCGCAACAATGGAAAACACTTCGTCGCATCGCTTCCTGCGTTCTGCAAAATCCGTATCGCGTATATGGCCATCGTAGGCGTGCAACCCAACCGGCTGAATACCCGCCAGGGCATTACAAAATGAATACAAGTCCACCACGGCTTTGCCGGGCACAATACCCGTACGGTTCATGCCAACATTCAGATCAATAAAAACAGGCACTTCCAGGCCGTGACTATGAAATACGCCGGCCATTTCCTGTGCGGCATGTTGGTTATCTGTAAGGCAGGAAAAACTGGTAGTTGTATATTTTTTTATAACGTGTACGAACCGTTGCAGTTTTGGACCGTTCGGCTGGTAGGCTAGCAGCACATCTGGCGCCATGCACATGCCCAATGTCTCGGCCTCTGCAATGGTAGCACATTTGAATTTTTGAATACCAGCGGCCATCATAAGTTGAATGGTCTCACGGCACTTGCTGGTTTTTACATGCGGCCGCAGGCGGTTTACGTCATCCACCATGGCCACTGCGGTGCTAATATTTGTTTTCACCCGGTCAGGATATACCACCAGTACCGGAGAATCCAGTTCATCAATATTATTTACCAGGTACCAATTTTCAGTTGATTGCTTCATTGGGAATATCGTTGCTGCCGGCCGCCCAGTTGTGGTTCAGCGCCAAAACCAGGGTCCGTTGTTTTTCTATTATTTTTTTATGGATGCAATTCAAACATTGCTTCTACTTCTACTGCTACATTGCCGGGTAATGAACCCATACCAACCGCACTACGTACGCCGATACCGTTTTCTTCACCCAGCAGCTTCACAAATAATTCACTGCAACCGTTAATGATAAGGGCGTGCTTTTCGAAATCGGGACCACAGTTTACCATTCCCAGGATTTTTATTACCCGTTTGAGTCTGTCGAAACTGCCCAGGTGATCTTTTACAGACAACAAGATACCCAACGCGCATTGCCGCGCGGCGGCCTTTCCCTGCTCCTCTGTAATAGTAGCACCCACTTTACCAGTAAAAAATTTTCCATCTGCATGTACAGACACGTGGCCCGACACAAACAGGAAATCACCGACCTGCAGGCAACGTTTATAAATGCCTTTGGACGCCGGCAATTGTGGAAATACCAACCCCATTTCCGTTAGTTTTTGCTCAATATTATTTGTATCCATAAAAACTATTTTACAAAAATGTTTAAGAGCATTACGCCGCCCAGTCCGCAAACGGCAACAATGGTTTCCATCAGCGACCAGGATCGTATCGTGTCTTTCATGGAAAGATTAAAATATTCTTTAAACAGCCAGAACCCGGCATCATTTACATGAGAAAACATCAGGCTGCCTGCGCCAATAGACAATACCATCAAACTAGGATTCACATGCGCAGTTACCATTATTGGTGCAATAATACCCGCGGCGGTAAGTCCTGCCACCGTGGCCGAGCCGAGACATACGCGGATGATTGCAGCAATCAGCCAGCCCAACACCAGCGGGTTGATGGAAAGCGTTTGCAGGCTTTCTGCAATGGTTAAACTAACACCACTATCGGTGAATACCTGTTTCAATGCGCCTGCGCCAGCTACAATTAATAAGATTACAGCAATGTCTTTCACTGCGTCGCCATAAAAATTCATAATTGTTTTCATGCTTTTGCCCATTGCAATACCCAGCGTATAAGTGGCTACTAACAATGAAATCAGCATTACAATGGCAGGATCACCTATTAACAAGACCAGTTTTTGGAGCGTCGGATCTTGAATACGCATTAACGGCAGAACAGTTGACAGCGCCAGCAACAATACAGGTAATAAAGAGGAAAGAAAGCTGTTGGCCGTTCCGGGTAATTCATTGGCCGGAATCGTTTTCTGCTCAAAAGTCTTTAATGGCACAGATTGTATATTCCTGCAGGTCTGCGCAAATAACGGACCAGCAATAATAACCGTTGGAATAGCAATCATCATCCCGTAAATTAATGTGGTACCCAGGTTTGCATGAAATTGCGCCACCAATGCGGCAGGAGAAGGATGCGGTGGCAAAAAGCCATGGGTTACGGACAAAGCCGCCAGCATGGATACGCCCAGGAAAACGGCCGGCAGTTTGGTTTGGTACATTACGGAAAAAACAAGGGGCACCATCAATACAAAGCCAACATTGTAAAACAGAGGAATGCCCACGATAAAACCAGTTACGGTTAATGCCCAGTGAATATATTTCTTTCCAAAAATATTCATCATTACCGCGGAGATCTTTTGCGCGGCACCACTTTCGGCCACCAGTTTACCCAGCATAGCGCCCAGGCAAATAATAATGACCAGTTCACCCAGCATGTCCCCAATTCCTTTTTTTACTGAAGTGGTTAACGCATCCAGCGGAATGCCGAGTAGCCAGCCCGCCAGCAAAGACACAATTAAAAATGCCAGGAACGCATTGAATTTACCCCAGGTGATTAGCAATATGAGTAGCAATATGCAGCAAACAACAATCAGTATGGTCATTACAGATGTATTAAGGTGTAAAGCCTAAGCGCAAAACAAAAAAACGACACTGAAAGATAGAATAATCAAATCAATATCTTCAAAACATAAACTATCCCGCACGCTTTAGTAACCCTACCTTCCACCCTACACCTTAAACCCTACACCTTCCACCTTCCACCTTAAACCCTAAACCTTAAACCCTAAACCCTCCACCTTCCACCCTAGACTTTCCACCTTCCACCTTATACCTTATACCTTCTCTCCCTCCGGTTTATCCTTTACCACTACCAGCTGATCAATGTCAACCGTAATGGGCAACATGCCTAATTTTACAATGGCTTTTTTGCCGCGCAGTTCAATTACTTCTCCCACCTGGTGGTTTTTTTTCATCAGTACTTTGATGCCAACTTTTATATCGCCACCCACTTCATCGTATTTAAGGTTGATTTTCTTTTTCACTTTTTCAGCAGCCTGCTTTTGATTTTGGTTGAAAAGCAATGCATGCATTTGTTTCATCAACGCCTTTTGATCGTCGTTGCTTTCTGCTTTCCGCCAGTCGAATACCACCTGTTTTAGTTTACGCTCCATGTCTTTAAGGTAGGCAATACGGGTTTCATTTACCTGGTTCTGGTGCTTCAACAATTCCACTTGCTGATTATGCCTTTCTTTTTCCAGCAGTTGTTCCATTTCTTTTTTCAACCGTTCATTTTCCTTCATCAATTGCTGCAATTCTTTCTTCTCCTTATCAATGGTCTGCAGATCCTGTTCGGTACGGTTCAATAATTTATCCAGCTTAAAATGGTCTTCATCTACCAGGTGCCGGGCACGTTCTATCAATTTTTTATCAAGGCCAATACGCGTTGCAATAGAGAAAGTATAGGAACTGCCCGGTTTGCCAATAAGTAATTTAAATAAAGGAAGGAGGCTTTTTTCATCGAACGCCATAGCACCGTTGATGATGCCAGGCGTTTTATTCGCCATTACTTTTAAATTGAGGTAGTGCGTGGTAACAATGCCCATCGAATGTTTTTTGCACAACTCATCCAATATTACTTCGGCAAAAGCGCCGCCAAGATTGGGATCGCTACCGCTGCCCAGTTCATCTATAAAAAAAAGTGTTTTACCATTGGCATTCTGCATGAAATATTTCATGTTTTTTAAATGCGAGCTATAGGTACTCAGATCAAACTCAAGACTCTGTGTATCGCCAATATGAATCATGATCTGTTTAAAAATACCCATCTGGCTGGTGGGATGTACCGGTACCAGCAATCCGCTTTGCAGCATCAGTTGCAGCAGGCCAACAGTTTTTAGGGTAACCGTTTTTCCGCCTGCATTGGGACCAGACACGACCAGTATCCGGTTTTTTTCATCGAGACTGATGTTGGTGGGAATGGTATTTTTTTTATCGCGTTGGTTGTAGAGGTACAACAGCGGATGGTAGGCCTGTAACAAATGGACATGTGCCTTGTCGACCAGCTGCGGGTAATTTCCGTTTACATCAATCGCCAGTTTTGCTTTCGCATAAATAAAATCATATTCACCGAGCACATCACTGTAGATTTTTAACAACGATGCATACACGGAAAGTTTCGCTGTCAGTTCACGCAGGATGCGGTATACTTCTTTACGTTCTTCATTCTCCAATGAAAAAACATCGTTGTTCAGTTCAATGGTTTCTTCCGGTTCAATAAAAGCAGTTCTGCGGGTATCGCTTTCGCCGTGCAGGATGCCCTTCACCTGGCGTTTCTGCTCTGCAAACAACGCCACTACGCGCCGGCCATTTAAAAAAGATTCTTCTATATCAGCTACATAGCCTGCTTTGTTTAGACGGCTGAGGACTTTATCAAACAATTTGCGCAATTCATTCCGTTTACGGTACAACCCCATGCGGATGGCTGCGAGGGCTTCGCTGGCATTGTCTTTTACATGCCCGTTTTCATCCAACACTTCGTCAACCAGGCCAATGATGGCCTTCTCGTAATAAGTATGCTCAATTACCTGCGACATTGCGGGGTAGGCAATTCTTTTTTCATTGTCGAACCAGCGGAAAATATTTTGCAGGTTATCGGCAAGTTTGCGGATGCCCATGAAGTCTTCGCCGCCAAGCACCGCACCTGGTATGCCCAGCAATTTCAGCTCCTTTGAAAGATTTAAAATATAATCGTTGGGAAAATACTGGCCGGTTTGCAACAGCAATTTAAATTCGTGCGCCTGTTGCAGCTCCAGCTCAATATATTCTTTGCGCGTATGGATGCGCAGCGTGGCCGTTTTTGCTTTGGCATATTCCGTTTTACAATACGCTGCCACCAGCACCTTTATTTTTTCAAACTCCAGCTGCACCAATGCCGATTCAGGGAAAAATTTAATCATTTGAAAACCACCTCTTTTTTTCTTTTTTTATAACGGGCAAAGGTACGGGATTGGCGTTTTGTTAGGCCCGCGTTCCACAAAATTACGGCCGGCACAATAAAGGGTAACGGCCCCGGCGCTGCTGAAATCTTCTTATATTAGCAATTATGCATAAATACCTGTTATTGTTCGCCCTGGGTGCCTTGTTGTTTTCGGCAAGTTCAGCACAAAAAAATGATACCAAAAGCCTGCAACAACAAATCCGCGATTCGCTGAGCCTGCAGCCCGGTAGCTATGCCGTTGCCTTTAAAGACCTGCAAACCGGCAAAACCCTGTACATCAATGAGCATGAAATTTTTCACGCTGCCAGTACCATGAAGACACCCGTAATGATTGAAGCCTACAAACAGGTGGCGGCCGGGAAATTTTCCCTGGCCGATTCAATTGAGATTATCAACAATTTCAAAAGTATTGCTGATAGCAGCCATTTCAGCGTAAGCGCTACGGACGACAGCGAGCCCGAGCTCTACAAACATACAGGCGAAAAAACCACCCTGTACAAGTTGCTCTACCAAATGATAATCTACAGCAGTAATTTTGCTACCAATATTGTGATTGAAAAACTTGGAGCAGCTAACGTAACCGCCACGATGCGCAGTATGGGTGCAAATGATATACAGGTGCTGCGCGGCGTAGAAGACAGCAAAGCCTTCGACAAGGGGATGAACAATGTAGTAAGCGCTTACGACCTGGCGTTGTTGTTTGAAAAAATGGCCATGGGCAAAACTGTTAGCCCGGATGCATCGGAGGCCATGATAAAAATACTACTGGATCAGCAATTCAATACCATTATACCAGCGCGGCTGCCTCGGGGCGTAAAAGTGGCCCATAAGACAGGCTCAATCATCGGCATCCATCACGATAGTGGGATTGTTTTTTTACCAGACGGCAGGAAATACGTGTTGGTTCTACTTTCTAAAAACTTTACGGATGAAAATGCAGCGGTAGCGGCCATGGCCAATGTGTCTGGTATGATCTACAACTATATCAGCGCTGTTAAGTCAAAAAAGTTGAGCCGCTGATGGGCAGCTTGTAGTTATAAAAACAGCTCCGGCATCAAATTTCATTAACATAAACTTATGGGTTTGCCTGCGCACAGCCCGGAAATTTTGCTTAAATAAAATATTATTTGCGTGCGCAGGTGTTACCGTTATCTTAAAATCCCATTCCTGACGCCAGCTAATGAAAGCAGCTGTTCATATGACCTTAATTTATCCGAAATTTGAAACGATGAATACGATAAAATCCTACGGTATGAAGTTATTGCTGGTGTTTACAAGTGCACTCACAGGTATGGTAGCACTGGCTGCATGCAATGCTAATTTAAATCCAAATAAAACAATGGGTAATTTAACCAATGCCGTTACGCCGGAGCCGGTTATTGCTCTCAATTTAAAAACAGATACTGCTACATTTGGTACCGGTTGTTTCTGGTGTACCGAGGCAGTATTCCAGGAACTGGAAGGCGTGCTGAAAGTAACCAGCGGGTATAGTGGCGGGCATGTAGTTAATCCGACGTACGAGCAGGTATGTGAAAAAAATACAGGGCATGCAGAAGTGGTACAGGTGATTTATGACCCGGCAAAAATTAATTTTGATGAATTGCTGGAAGTATTCTGGCAAACACATGACCCCACCACACTCAACAAACAGGGCAATGATGAAGGGCCCCAATACCGGAGCGTTGTTTTTTACCACAATGCGGAGCAACATAAAAAATCGGAGCAATACAAAAATGATCTGAACAAAAGCGGCGCATTCAGTAACCCGATTGTTACTGCAATTGAACCCTTTAAAAATTTCTATTCCGCGGAAAAATACCACCAGGATTATTATAACAACAACGGTTCTGCACCGTATTGTTATTACGTAATTCGTCCAAAGCTGGAAAAGTTTGAAAAAGTATTCAAAAACAAGCTAAGGCATAAGTAACGGCCGTGGCTGATTTAATTGGCGCGCATCTTTGGGTGCGTGCTTTTTTATGCCCGGCCGACAAACTTTTTCCGGGCATTGCGCTGTTGCCAACCAAAGCCAGATACGCATTTAACCCCATAATACAAAACACTTTAAAAGCCGCAATATCCTTGCATTTGTTTTTAAAATTCCGTTATTTTCGTGTTTTATTATGAAAAGAATCGAACTGGAAATAGTGGCGTTATCGCATAGCATTACCCAAACACATTCGTACGCCGTGGTGTTGGGAGAAATAAACGGCCTCCGCAGGCTGCCTATCGTGATTGGAGGCTTTGAAGCACAGGCCATTGCGGTGGCATTGGAGAAGATGCAACCCAGCCGTCCCCTTACCCATGATTTGATGAAAAATTTCATGCATGCCTTTGGAGTTGACCTTACCGAGATCATTATCAGCGACTTGCAGGAAGGAATTTTCTACAGCAAACTAGTCTGCGTAAGCGAGAATGATACGGTTGAGATTGATTCCCGCACCTCCGATGCCCTGGCCCTGGCCGTGCGTTTCGGCTGCCCCATTTATACCTACGAACACATCCTTGAAAGTGCGGGCATACTGATGGAAGATACCGGCAAAAAGAAAAAAGGCGATGCTCCTTCAAAACCAATTAGTGAACACGCCGGCCAGGAAGACCTGAAAGTCCTTAGCCTGGAAGAATTGCATACGCTGTTAACTGAGGTGCTGGAGCATGAAGATTACCTCCGCGCCATTGTTATCAGGGATGAAATCAACAGCAGGAAGTAATTATTTCTTTAGATTTTTAATGATGTGTGTTGAATTTTTGCGCTTCGAAAGAATAAATGCATGCAGGATTTAAAATTTAACAGACAGCATAATTGATACGATTTCCCAACTGTAAAATCAATCTTGGTCTGCAGGTCCTGCAAAAGCGCGGCGACGGGTATCATAATATCTCCACCCTGTTTTATCCACTACCGCTAACAGATGCGCTGGAAATTGTTCCTGCCAGCGACCAACTTGGTCTTCAAATCTACAATTACGGACTACCCGTGCACGGCGCACCGGCCGACAATCTCTGCATGAAGGCCTGGCACTTACTAAAAAAAGACTTCCCTGATTTACCCGCCGTTCAAATTCATTTACTGAAAAATATTCCGATGGGTGCAGGCCTGGGCGGTGGTTCTGCGGACGGTGCGGGGATGTTGCAACTACTCAATAACAAATACCGGCTCGGCATTACTGACGCGCAATTACTGCACTATGCACTGTTGCTGGGGAGTGACTGCCCTTTCTTTATCTTGAACAAACCCTGTTTTGCGCTGGGCCGTGGTGAAATACTAACCCCGGCCAAACTTGATCTTTCGGGCTACCGGGTGCTGCTCATCCATCCTGGTATTCATGTAAATACCGGGTGGGCCTTTGCCCGCCTGGATGAATCGGAGCGCGCGGCGGCGGACACCGTAAAAGAAGCCATTGCAGAACCAATCAGTGAGTGGAAAAAGCTGTTAAAAAACGATTTTGAGCAACCGGTTTTCGCAGCCCATCCCGAAATAGAAAAAATAAAAGAAAACGTGTATGCAATGGGTGCCGAATATGCTTCCATGACCGGAAGTGGCAGCACCGTGTTTGGTCTTTTTAAACCTGGCATCCTGCCCGCCACCGGCTTACCGTCCAACCGCCAGGTTATGCAGTTGTAGACATTTTTCATTAAATTTGGTAATCAGGTTATCAGATAAACTTTTTTTTATAAAAAGCAGTACCGTATGGGAATTTCGGGGATTGTAAGTATTCTTATAATAGCTGCTACCAGCTTTATATCTTACAAGGGTTTTAAGAGCAGTAATTTTTATGCAAGTCTTGAGTTTCAAGTAGAGAAAATACTGCTGTTTCGCGATTATAAAAGACTGCTAACTTCTGGCTTTGTACATGTTAACTTACAGCACCTCCTGTTTAATATGCTTTCGCTGTTGTTCTTTAGTTTCCAGCTGGAAAGTTCCTTTGGTTCCTTAAAATTTCTGGTGCTTTATTTTGCCAGCCTGGTCGGTGGCAACCTGGTGGCCCTGCTTATCCATAGAAAAAATCCTTCTTATTCGTCCGTGGGGTCTTCCGGCGCCATCAACGGTGTCATCTTTGCGTCTATCGCAGTTTTTCCAGGTTTGCAGGTTTTCTTTCTACCCGGCTGGGTTTTCGGACTGGCATTCATTTTATATTCCATCTACGGCATACGTTCCCGGAAAGACAATATCGGTCACGAATCACATTTGGGTGGCGCGTTGGTAGGCATGCTTATCGCTATTGCCTTTAAACCTGCTGCACTAAGTGAAAACACCATTCCGGTAATTTTAATGTTTCTGCCCACCATTGCATTCATGATAATCATCATCACGCGGCCGCAGTTGCTGTTTGTAGATAATTATTGGTTTACCCACCGGTACAATTATACAACGGACGATCGCTACAATGCAAAAAAGCGCAACAGCGAGCAGGAAGTGGATCGCATACTGGATAAAATCAATCAGCAGGGTATCCGCAGTCTTTCGCGCAGGGAGCGTGAATCGCTGGAAGCGTATTCGCGCAAATAGCATTTGGATTAAAAACCCAAACGTTGATCAGAAGTGCCGAATGCCGCTTAATTTCTCATCAACAATCATTTCACCCTGACTATCGCTATTGCATCTAAAAAATCAGCGTTCAATTTCTTTCAGCAGATCTGCCATATCTAGTACGTCTGATCCCATCAACAAATGACCGGCGTCATCAACAGGCCAATCTTTTTTGGGCCTGTCCCAATAAAGTTCTACGCCATTTTTATCCGGATCGTCCAGGTAAATGGCCTCGGAAACACCATGATCAGAAGCGCCGCTGATGGGGTAGGTGGCATCCACCAGTCTTTTTAAAATAACGGCTAAATCTTTGCGCGTCGGATACAGGATAGCGGTATGAAATAAACCTGGAGCTGTCGCCGGTGCCGGGGAACCATGCTTGCTGTACCAGGTGTTAAGACCAATGTGGTGGTGGTAGCCCCCAGCGGAAATAAAAACCGCGCTGTCACCATACCACTGCATCTCCTGGAAGCCCAGCAAATCGCGGTAAAATTTCAGGGAACGCTCAATATCCGCCACTTTTAAATGCACATGGCCAATGCGTGTCTGCGCCGGAACAATATAGTCCATGATATTATTTTGATTGACTTTCGTATGGGTGGTGATAATTTTTTTCGATGCGTTTATTCGCGTCAAAGGTAATGGTACTGAACGATCCTGGTATATCACTGCGACCAAGTGCCCGTAATGTATGAAATGACAGCCATAACGGCGCGGTATTTTGGTAGCATCGATTCGAAACGTATTTCATCCCGGCGTCGATTAAAATGCCGCCCCGATGGGGCTCGATGAATTGCCATGCGCATTGCTGCTACCAAAATTTCAGCCCTACGGGCCTTCGTCGTTACCCAAAGCGCTTCGCATTCGTATCTGCACACATTCCAATTAGTTCAAAACAGGCATTGGCCTCGCTTAATCAAATCACAGCCCCGGCGGGGCGACAGTTTGGTAGCATCAGCGAATCAAACGTGTATTCAAGCCCCGGCGGCGCGGTATTTTGGTAGCAGCAGGAGTAGGCAGCACGTTCCACTTTTTTCCCTATCTTGCGTCAAATCATTCTTATCAGCACGCACCTCACATATTTTCTCCGCCGCAACCTTGATTTGCTCAATCACTAGGTGTGCACCCCGTATTACCCGGCATTTTACCGGGCAGTTTACCATTTTCACTATCGCTTTTATTACTTTATTAATTGAACATATATGGACACGGCTCTTGCAATCAGCGCGGCTACACAACAATACCTTGAACTGGAAAACAAATACAGTGCACACAATTACCATCCCCTTCCCGTGGTACTTCATCGCGGGGAAGGCGTATTTGTGTGGGACGTGGATGGCAAAAGATATTATGACTTTTTAAGTGGCTATTCTGCAGTCAACCAGGGTCATTGTCACCCCCGCATTATCGCAGCTTTTATTGAACAGGCCCGGCAACTAACGTTAACGTCCAGGGCATTTCACAGTGATGCGCTGGGCGAATTTTCGCAATACATTACGGCTTATTTTGGTTATGATAAAGTACTGCCGATGAATACCGGTGTAGAAGCAGTGGAGACGGCTATTAAACTGGCGCGCCGCTGGGGATACGCCGTAAAAGGCATCGACGAAAATAAAGCGAAGATCATTGTTTGTGCAAACAATTTTCACGGCCGCACCAGTACCGTTATTTCTTTTAGTACAGACCCTTCCTCGTATGATCGCTTTGGGCCTTTTATGCCGGGTTTTGAAATCATTCCGTTCAACGATTTGAACGCACTGGCCCTGGCGTTGCAGGATAAAAACGTTGCCGGTTTCCTGGTGGAACCCATACAGGGTGAAGCCGGTGTAGTGGTACCCGACGATGGCTATCTATCCAAAGCAAAACAATATTGTACAGATGCAAATGTCCTATTCATTGCAGACGAAATACAAACAGGGCTTTGCCGGACCGGTGAAATGCTGGCCTGTGATCATGAAAATGTACGTCCCGATGTATTAATTCTCGGAAAAGCATTGAGCGGAGGCGTACTGCCCGTGAGCGTAGTGCTTGCCGATGATGCTGTTATGATGACTATCCAACCTGGCGAACATGGCTCTACGTACGGCGGCAACCCGCTGGCATGTAAAACAGCCATCGTTGCCCTACAAGTTCTAAAAGATGAGGAAATGGCCCGGAACGCGGGCGAGATGGGGCAGCTCCTGAGAGACGGACTGGCGGCATTGCATTCCCCCTTCATAAAAATAATCCGCGGCAGGGGCTTGTTAAACGCGGTTGTAATTGAAAACAGCAACAAAGACGCCGCCTGGAATCTTTGTATCAGTTTAAAAGACAGCGGATTATTGGCCAAGCCTACCCATGGCGACAAAATACGCTTTGCACCACCGCTCGTTATAAATAAAGAGCAAATAACAGACTGTATAAGCATAATTAAAAGCAGCCTTGAGCGTTTATGATAGAGCGCAAACTGTGGGCATTGATTAAACGCAAGACAGCAACGTAAAAATCAAATGGCATTTTGACGATGCATGCGTTTAAACCGGCAATTCAGCTGTCATAAAAGTGTTTGTTATAGATGGCTTTATTGCCGTCTCGCGTAGCAAGGAATATAGTTGTTTGCCAGGCATTTCTGACGTCCAACCCGCATACCTAAACGATCGTATACATCCAATATCAAAGATTTTTGTCTTACTATGCTGCACCGCCTGAAACTGCTGCTTATCCTTTGTGTGTTTTGCGTAACGGGTCTCGCGCAGACCGTTCCTGCCACATCCTGCGGTCAGCAAGACGTCATGCAGCATTTTTATGCAACGCACCCGGAATACAGGCAAATTAATAATGAAATAGAGCACCAACTCGCCGAACGCAACCGCGCCATTCAGTCCGGCACACTAAAGACACAGCGGACAACCGGCATTGTAACACTACCGGTAGTAGTACACATCATTCACAACAACGGTTCAGAAAACATCAGTGATGCGCAGGTGTTCCAGGGCATACAACATCTAAACGAAGCATTTGCCAATACCGGATACTATGATCCTTCAGACGGTGTGCCCACGCAGATACAGTTTTGCATGGCGCAGCGCGATCCGTCAAATAATCCAACCAACGGTATTACGCGCGATGTATCTGCTAACACGGTGATGGGCGGCGCGAATTATTATTCGGATGATCAACAAATAAAAAACATCAATCGCTGGAACCCACTTTGCTATATCAATATCTGGCTCGTAAAAAGCATTCCCGGATCTGTAGTGGGATATGCTTACCTGCCTTCGGCCCACGGCACCGGACTGGATGGCATTATTGAAGAAGCAGGATACTTTGGCGGATCCCTTTCCAACGATGTGGTGATAACCCATGAAATGGGCCATTATCTTGGCCTGTACCATACGTTTGAAGGCGCTTGCACCAACAATGATTGCACCTCCGACGGCGACAAGGTTTGCGACACACCCCCCGATCAATCCACTGCCGGCATTTCCTGTTCCTCTTCTGTAAACAGTTGTACCACCGATGTGCTTTCTGGTTTTGCAACCGACCAAAATGATCTTACACAGGATTATATGGACTATGGCAATTTTAATTGCATGAAGGTATTTACACAGGGGCAGGCAGACCGCATGAACTGGTACATTCAAAATGTACGCAAAAGCCTGCTGGCCTGCAAATCTTGCATGAACCCCTGCCCTGCCCTGGTGACGGCCAGTTTTAACCAGCCCCCTGTGCCATTTTATGCCGGCAGCAGTTATACATTTACCAATGCTTCGGTTAATGCTGCCAGTTATGAATGGTATGTCAACGGCGTGTTGCAAACCACTACAATAAATTTTACCTATACTTTTCCGCTTACAGGTATTTATTCAATCAAACTAATTGCAAAATCCGGTAGTCAACTGTGTGATGATGCAGTAATGACCAATACGCTGACGGTGGTCTGCGGGGCAGTTGCGGGTTTTACCAAATCTGCCACCAGTATCGCCGCAGGCAGCAATATTAATTTTACCAATACCAGCACCGGCGCAACCGATTACGAGTGGCAGGTAAACGGCACCGCTGTCAGCACCGCCATAAATTTTTCATACACTTCTTCAACAGCAGGACAATACATCATCAAACTGGTCGCAAAAAATACGCCGGTGAACTGCCAGCAATCATTTACGGATACGGTTAATTACACCTGTGCAGTTATTGCGGATTTTACTCCGCCTGCCGGCACCGCCACACTTATTAATATACCAATGAATTTTGTGAGCACCAGCACCGGTGCCAGTAGTTTTCAGTGGCTGGTTAACGGTGTAGTTGCAGGCAGCGGCCCAACACTGATATACACATTTACTACCCCGGGCGCTTACACGGTTCAACTGGTGGCCGGCAATGGTAGTTGCCTTGCCGTAAAAAACAGCCTGGTATATGTGGGCGATAAATGCGGCAACGCACAATACCAGTTCCAGAAAAATTACGGAGCAGGCCTTAATAGCAGCGCGCTGCACATGCATTCTACCCCGGATGGCGGGACCGTCCTTGCCGAAAGGATTATAACAAATGGCGGCAGCAGCATCAACATCAACGGTGCTATTCTAAAACTGGATGCAGCGGGCAATGCGCAATGGATGAACCATTATGGCACTAACAATACTAACTTCCGGAGAATAAGAACCACCCCCGACGGTGGATACATTGCCATTGGTAATATTTCCAATGCGGGCAATGTGAACGGCGGGCAAACATTTATCGTAAAAACAGATCCAGCAGGTGCCGTTACCTGGAGCAGGCAGCTGGCAATGCCATCTGCATCTGACAATGACGGATTCGATATTGTGGCATCGGCTGACGGTAATTACTATTTTACCGGTACCGTTACGCTAACAGGCGTAACCGGCTCTACAACAGATATCCTCGCCGCAAAACTGGATGGAAGCGGCAGCCTGCAATGGATAAAAACTTATGATGCCGGTAGTTTTGAAAATGGCAACGGGTTAACAGAAGATAACAGTTACCTGGTAATTTGCGGTAATAAATCTTTACCAAATGGCAACGCCGGCATTTTGTTACAGGTTGAAAAATCTACCGGCAATGTTGTATGGGCTAACAGCTACCAATCTGCCAATGAGAATTTTCTTGATGTACAAACCATTGCGGGCGGCTATTATGTAAATGGATTGCGGGCCTCTGGCGGCGGCGGCCTTTTTACAGACCACGTGTTCATTAAAACAGACGGCAATGGTAAACTTACTTATTCAAAATACATCCGGCCTTTTGGCCTTGCAAAAGAAACCGGTGCAGCGTCCAGCATGGTAAAACCCGACGGGCATATCATCAGCCAAACAACCGGTATGTTTGGCGGCACTTACTACGATTATATTTTACAGGAGATAAACCCTGCTACCGGGGTAGTATGGACGAAGAAATACAACAAACCGAATGGCTGGCTAAATACGGTATACGCAGATGCCGGCAACAATATATGGGCAGCAGGCTTTTCTGTTGAAGCCACCGCACCGGCCATTCAAACTTTTGTAATGAAAGTGAACAGCGCGGGAAATGCAGGCAGTTGTCCTTCAACAAACGCGGATGTGCAGGTATCGGCTGCACAATACAACAGCAGTCCGCTTGCTTTTTCGGGCAGGGCCATCCAGGTGCAAACAAAAAACGACCACGTGGCTACACCGGTAATCGTAACCCCCGGCACTTCCTGCCAGTATGTAGCCTGTGACTCGGTGGTAATTCCGGCAGATACCTGTGCAGCCTGCAGTAGTATTTCGTTGTTGGGTGCCGATACCGTTTGCAGCATTACCACCACGCAGCAATACACCCTCAAACGCAACCCCGGCTGCCCGGCGGTACCTTCGTTTGTGCTATCCGATAACAGTTACGGAACAATAACGCATACCAACGATTCAACCATACAAATTAATTTTACAAAAGCCGGCGGGGTTAAATTGTACAGCAGCATCAACACCGGTTGTAAGGTTTTTACAGACAGCATCTTTATAAACGTCCTGCAGACACCTGGGGCTATCAATCTTGGTGCCGACAGGCAGCTGTGTGTCTTCAGCAGCATACAATTAAACGCCGGGCCAGGTTTCAAAACTTATTTATGGAACGACGGATCCGAAGATGCTTCACTTACAGCGTACAACCCCGGCCAATATTTTGTACGCGCCACCGATTACTGCGGTGTTGTGTATGCAGATACCGTTGTGCTTGCACTGGCGCCCGTAATTCCATTTGAACTGGGCCCCGATCTTCAAAAATGCAACAGCGACACACTGACCATTCTTGCACCCGGCAGTCTTTCCGCTTATTCCTGGGCAACCAATTACAATATCAACAACGTCAAAGGCGCCATTATAAAAGTCTGGCCATCCGTAGACACTACCTACATCGTGGTAGCCCAGGTAGACAGCGGCTGCACCGTAATAGACAGTATCCGCATTACGGTAAAGAAATCGCCGCAGATAAATATTGGTAGTGATACTAGTTTTTGCGCGGGCGACAGCTTGTTACTAACGGCACCAGCAGGATTCAGTAAATATTTGTGGCAGGACGGATCCGGCAACAGCACGTATACGGCAACGCGAAAGGGCATCTACTGGCTACGCGCAGAAGCCATCAACGGTTGTACCTCCGTTGATACAGCTATAATAAAAAACATCTACCCATTACCAGCAAACTTTCTAAATGCCACTGCAGAAATTTGCAATGGCAAAATGTTGGAATTAAAAGCCAACAGCAACTGGTCCGCCTACAAGTGGTCGAATAGCAGTACAGCGCCCTCGGTAAACATAAACGCCGCCGGCAATTATTGGCTGCAGGTAACCAGTGCAGACGGATGTGTTGCACGGGATAGCATCACCGTGATGGCGGGCAAGCAATGTGGTTCCGGCATTTACTTCCCGAATGCTTTTACTCCGGATAAAAACAGCTACAACGATACTTATAAGCCGGTTGTTTACACCATGCCGGAAAAATTCCAGTTATTTATTTACAACCGTTTTGGCGAACAGGTATTTACCACCACTGATTGTAAAAAAGGATGGGATGGTGTGTACAAAGGAAAGCCGCAATCATCCGCCACCTTTGTGTGGTATTGCAAATACCAATTTGCGGGCGGCGCGCCAAAACTGGAAAAGGGTGCATTGGTATTGATCCGGTAATGCTCGCTATTTTCTTATCTTGCATGGTAACATTTATTATTCCATTCAACCGCACACGCATTGGATAACCACACGCACGCGCATATTGAAGATCATTTGGAAAGCTCCGACCTGCTAAGAGACATTGTGATAGGCATGAGCGATGGGCTCACCGTACCCTTTGCACTGGCCGCCGGGCTCAGCGGTGCCGTTAGTACCACCCACCTCATTATCATTGCCGGGGTTGCGGAAATTGCAGCAGGCGCCATCGCCATGGGCCTGGGCGGCTACCTGGCCGGCAAAACAGAAATAGACCATTACAACAGCGAATTGAAAAGGGAATATGAAGAAGTGGCATTGGTACCCGATAAAGAGAAAGAAGAAGTAAGGATGTTTTTTCAACAGCTGGGCTTGAGCGAAGACGTGCAGCTGCAGGCGGTGGAAGAAATGACCAAAGACAAAACCACCTGGGTTAATTTTATGATGAAATACGAACTGGGACTCGATAAGCCAGATCCAAAACGCGCGGCGAAAAGTGCTTTCAATATTGGTGTATCCTATATCATTGGTGGCATCATACCTCTGAGCCCGTATTTTTTTGTATCCGATGGATTGACCGGGCTGAAGATTTCTGCAGCTATAACACTTTGCTGTCTTTTTATATTCGGATTTTTTAAAAGCAAACTAACGGGTGTGAATCCATGGGCCGGGGCTTTGCGGGTTACTTTTATCGGTGCTGCGGCCGCCGCATGCGCATTTGGTATTGCCAAACTGATAGCGGGTTAATGCATCCCTATAATAAATTTTCTTTAATCGTTCGTAATTAAACCGTCTGTACTAATATGAAAATTTTTGCACACTTCAACCTCATTGCATTCTTTTGCTTGCTCGTTGCGCATCCAATGCGCGCACAAAAACCGATAACGATTGCAAGATTGGATTACAGTATACAGGCACCTGCCGGGTGGACGATTGACAGTGCAAAACAAATGGGCACCGACCTGGTGATTTTTTCTATGCTGGAAAATGCGACCGACAGGTTTAGGGACAATGTGAACGTGATGGTACAAAACCTGGCCGGCCGGAACCTTAATCTTGCCGCGTTCACCGATCTTTCTACCAAACAGATAAAAACAATGGCACAGGACGGTAAAATAGAAACCTCTTCCACCATTTCAAAAGGAAAAAACGTATACCAGAAAATAATTTATACAGCCGCCAGTAATGGTTTTCGCCTGAAGTTTGAGCAATATTATTTTATTGCCCGCACAAAAGCTTACGTCATTACACTAACCACCGAAGAAAATAAATTTGAATCTTTCCGTTCCACCGGAGAATCGATACTCAACTCTTTTGTATTGAAATAAAAAAACACCTGCAGTGTACATTCAACGCCTGATCATTTTTCATTGGAGAATGAAAATGGAAAATCTTTCGTACGAATGCCTTTGGTTGTATCAGGCGTTGAAGACTTCGTAAAATTCAGCACGGCACGCAGCTGCAATGCGGCACGACTTATCCAGTTTTTTGATAAGGCAGTCCCGAAAAAATTCAAACTGGACGAATCGCTACTTTTTTTTGCTTTTCAAATTAAACTGTCTTTTTTAACAAGCTGCGCACCCGCCGCATCGTGATCACTGGTGGGCATTATAAGTTCAATACCATGTAGGAGGATACCTACCAGGGTGCCAGTTCCACTCCACACCCTGGTTGTTGAGGGCCGGCTAATTAGAAAGGAGATGGGCTCACGCAGGTCCAGCCGCCGTCTACAATGATACTCTGCCCGGTAATGTGTTTTGCCTTCTCAGATACCAGGAACAATGCGGTAGCGGCGATATCAGCGGTGCTTGCAGGTCGACCCATAGGAGTAAGTGCAGACCAGACCTGTTGATAATTGTCGTCTGCCAGCGTCCTCTCTGTTAGGGTTGCACCCGGGGCAATGGCGTTTACATTTATTTTGAACTGCGATAGTTCTATCACCAGGCTTTTTGCCAGCATTTCAAGGGCGGCTTTGGTCATACCATAGGCCGCCAAATCTTTGTGGGCCTGGTGGCCGGTTACAGATGACATGAATAATAGTGCGCCGCCATTAGACTGCACTTTCATTTGCGTTGCAGCAGCCTGCGCAAGAAAGAAACTGCCGGCGAGGTTCACCTGCATAACTTTCGCAAAAGCTTCCGGCGTATAGTCAAAAAAATTACCGAACAACGTTATCCCGGCATTGGCAATCGCAATATCCAATGTGCCAAATTTTTTGACGGCGGTAGCCACCAGGTCATTTATACAGTCAATATTGCCGGAATCACCTGCTACTGCTACACAACTACCGTCAATACCTAATCGTTTAGTTGCGCTCGCTGCCAGTACTTCATCAATATCATTGAGTACCACATTGGCACCTTCCGCAATCAGCTGCCGGCAAATTTCATAGCCAATCCCCTGCCCTGCCCCGGTTACAATAGCGGTTTTATTTTTAAAGGACATCGTTAGAATGTTTTAGGTATTAATTGGCGAGGCTCCTACGCCGCCCAATCAACACTTGCTTATTTTGCACGGCAATGGCGTTGTTGATGCTATTAATGCTACAGAACCAAAACATAATTTTAATGCGAATCTCTTGTTACTTCGCTCCCTGATGCGCCACGCAAAAAATCCAGATCGGCGCCCAGGTTAGCCTGTTCCACATGCTGTTGGTAAAGTTGTACATAGCCCCTGTCCTGGAAAATAACAGTTTGCTTTTTTAAAAGTTTGCGCCGGTTGATTTCTTCATCGGTAAGATCTACATGCAGTACGCGGTTAGGAACGTCAAGTGTGATCATATCCCCGTTTTCAATTATAGACAGTGTGCCACCGGCTGCTGCTTCGGGTGAAACATGCAACACTACCGTGCCAAATGCGGTGCCACTCATCCTGCCATCGGAAATACGAACCATATCCGTGATTCCTTTATTGAGCAATCTTGCCGGTATGGACATATTGCCTACTTCCGGCATACCCGGGTAACCCTTTGGTCCTACATTTTTTAAAACCAATATGCTGTTTTCATCACAGTCGAGATTGAGGTCGTCTATCTTATGTTTATAATCATCGATGTCCTCAAATACGACGGCCTTCCCGGTATGTTGCATGAGGTGTGCGCTTGCGGCAGATGGTTTTATAACGGCACCGTCTACGCTAAGATTCCCTTTTAACACAATGATCCCGGAAATCGGATTAAAAGGTTTGTCGATAGTAGCAATTACCGACTCGTTGTAATTGGGTTGATCCGTACAATTCTCGGCAATGGTTTTGCCATTGACCGTTATACAGTCTTTGTGGAGGTGGGTGAGCAACTGGTTCATAACGGCAGTTAAGCCGCCTGCATAATACAGATCCTCCATAAAATATTTACCCGATGGCTGCAGATTGGTGATGAGCGGGATGCCATTGGAATACTTATCGAAATCGGAAAGATCGAGCGGGATGCCGATGCGGCCGGCGATTGCCAGCAAATGAATAACAAAATTGGTAGATCCGCCAATGGCAGCATTTACCATAATAGCATTTTCAAATGCTTCGCGGGTCAGTATATCGGACAGGCAGCGGTTCTCATATGCCATTTTTACAATCTGGCGGCCAGATAAGTGGGCCATAATTTTTCTTGCAGCATCCGGTGCCGGTATAGCAGCGTTTTGTGGCAACGAAATACCCAGCGACTCCACCATACATGCCATCGTAGAAGCAGTACCCATCACCGCACAATGGCCGTCGCTGCGGCACATGCCCGCTTCTGCAAGTGTAATTTCTTCATCTGTCATTTTACCGGTGCGGTATTCTTCACTGAAACGCCACACGTCACTGGTACTGATGTCGCGGTTTCGGTATTTGCCGGTGAGCATCGGTCCGCCCGATACCACAATGGTGGGCAGGTTTACACTGCATGCACCCATTACCAGCGAGGGCGTGGTCTTGTCGCAACCACAAAGCAACACCACTGCATCCATGGGGTTGGCACGGATGGATTCTTCCACATCCATGCTGGCAAGGTTGCGGTACAGCATGGCAGTGGGTTTCATCATGGTTTCACCCAATGACATCACGGGAAATTCAACTGGGTAACCGCCGGCTTCCAGCACGCCCTTCTTTACAAACTCGGCCAGCTCCCTGAAATGAGAATTGCAGGGGGTGAGTTCAGACCAGGTATTACAGATGCCAATAATTGGTTTACCCGCCAGCTCATCTGCGGGTATCCCTTGTTTTCTAAACCATGAACGATATATGAGGCCATCTTTACCGGTGCGGCCAAACCAGCCTGCACTTCTGAATTCTTTTTTTTCCATAATAATAATTGTGTAAAATATAAACGCATGCAGCAGTACCGCAATTGAAGGCTTAAAGTTATGGCATCCATCAATACATTAATATCGCCGGGTAAAATTTGCAGGCCATGCTGGTGATCTTTATTTATTACCGCTGCACAAATGCTGGTGTTTAGTTCAAATTGTCGTGTTTTCTATTATTTTTGGGTCAAACAATTAACGGATGACTAACAACAATGACCAGCACCATAAAGAGATTTTTCAGCTTGAACGAATAGCCCTTTTTTCTGATGCCGTTTTTGCCATTGCCATTACCCTCCTCATCATTGAAGTGAAAATACCAGTCCTCCCGTATTCGTCTGCCGAATTCAGCAAGGAATTTCCGCACGCTATGAATGAAATGATTCCTGAATTCATTGGTTTCCTGATCAGCTTTATGGTAATAGGCAATTATTGGCGTTCTCACCACAGCACGTTTTATTTTATAAAAGATTATGACAATAAACTGCTTCGATTGAATACATTTTTTTTACTGACCATTGTAATAATGCCTTTTACCACTGCTTTTATGAGCAGGTATATGTTTTTTCAGCCATTTTTTATTTACTGCTTGAATGTAATTGCTTCCGGCCTGCTGCAAATCAGGATGTGGCGATACGTTACCGGCGATAAGAACACGCTGCATACACCGTTACCCCGTGGGATAAAATCATATAAAACGACCACCTCTATCATCGCCATCGGTTGCTTTTGTATCGCGATTATCATTCACAAACTCCCTATTTTTCCAGGGAACCTGGGTGGATTTATTGCAAGAATGTTCCTGGCAAGCATATTTATTATAGATATTTTCACCCATCGGTATTACCGGAAAAAATACAATCTCGGCAATAAATATTGATGCTATTTACCAGTTTATTGTAGTAGCATGGCACCTGACCGGCGCGCTATTTTTCCAATGCAAAAGCAAGGTATTGATCGCCTGATTTTGTATTCAATTTTCCGCCGCCACACGCAATTACAATATACTGTTTGCCATTAACGGAATAGGTACTGGGCGAGGCATAACCGGCAGCGGGCAATGTTGCTTCCCAGATTATTTTACCGGTTTCTGTGTCAAAGGCCCTGAATTTTTCATCTTTTGAAGCCGCTATAAATAAAATACCGCTGGCCGTTACCAGGGGGCCGCCATAATTATCGGTGCCGGTGGCCGGAATTCCTTTTCCCGTTAAAGCTTTGTATTCCCCAAGCGGCACCTGCCATGTCCGTTCGCCGGTATTTAAATCAACAGCAGTAAGTGTGCCCCAGGGCGGCGTATTCACCGGAAAGCCATTGCTATCGTACCACCTGTTATAGCCGGTGTGTTTGTATGGTAATTTGTTTTGCGGACCCACCGCCGCCAGCGTGGTTTGGCGCGTATTTTTATTAAGTACAAAATCTGCAATGGCATCCCGTTGCGCCCGTGCAAGATGGGAGAAAGATGGCATCATCCCTTTGCCTGTTTCCAGTAATTGCTGCACCGTTTTTAAGTCTATTCTTTTTTCAATATTTACCAAAGAAGGAATGGAACCATCGTGGTTACCGGTAAAATCTTTACCGTGGCACGATGCGCAATAGGATTCATACAGCATTGCTCCAGTTACAGTGGAAGCGTCACCCGGTTTGTCCGCGGGCACCAGCGTGGTATAACAGGGAATTTCTTTAGCCGGTATGTAGAGTATACCCGCCGGGTCTGATGCCGCACCGCCCCATTGCGCACCACCATCGGTACCCGGAAAAAAAATAGTCATTTTATCGGTAACCGGAATATATGCGCTACCAGTAACGGCCTCCCGCAAAAGACGCACCAGGGAATCTTTGCCAGCTGCAAATGGGCTGAAATCTTTTTCCGTAAAACTTTGCCTGGTAAAAGGCAGGGGCTTCAACGGTACAGGTTGTGTGGCACTGGGCTGCTCACCTGCAACGCCACGGCCAGGAAAAGATTTTTCTTCAATCGGGAACACCGGTTCGCCGCTCACCCGGTCGAATAGAAAAATAGTTCCCTGTTTTGTAACCTGCGCTACCGCGTCGATCTTTTTTCCATTGCGTGTAACCGTTACCAGGTTGGGCGGTGCTGGGGGATCCCGGTCCCATATATCATGGTGCACCAATTGGAAGTGCCAAAGGCGTTTGCCGGTGGCCGCGTCCAATGCCAGTAAACAATTAGCAAAAAGATTATTGCCGGGTCGGTTGCCACCATAAAAATCAAACGCAGCAGAACCCGTTGGTATATACACAATCCCACGGTTCCGGTCGATGGCCATTCCTGCCCATGCATTGGCGCCGCCTAAATGCTGCCGTGGTTCGGGCGCCCAGGTTTCATAGCCGTAATCGCCTTTCTCCGGAATGGTTTTAAAGGTCCATACCAATGCGCCCGTGTAAACGTTGAATGCCCTTATATCGCCCAGCAAAGCGGTTTCTGATTCTGATACCCGGGCGCCTGTTATAATAAGATCTTTAAAAATCGTATTGGGCGTATTGGAAGAAATAAAATTGTCGGCGCCGTCACGCTCCACGCCATTCTTTAAATCGACCCGCCCGCTGTCGCCGAAACTACGAATAGGGATTCCCGTTAGCGCATCAAAAGCATATAACCATGAGCCAGCTCCAAAAAAAATCCTTTTGGAGATGCTATCTCCAAAATAAGTAATACCGCGGCTGAGGGTGCCGGCATTGCCGCTAATGCTTGTTGTCCACAGCGGCTTGCCGCTGCCAGCGTCCAGCGCAAATGCCTGGGTACCGGCGTTGACCCCATAAAGAATGCCGTCTACAATAACGGGGTTGCATTGCATCTGCGTGCGGTTATGCAACGTATCTGCGCCACCGGACGCATATACCCAGGCAAGTTTTAATTGGCCAATATTTTCTTTTGTGACCTGGTCCAGCGGGGAATAGTGATCGCGGTTTCCACTGCCATTGTATTCGCTCCAGTTGATATTACTGCTGCTATCAGGAAATACCCGCCGGATGTACCGGTACAGGAAAAAGCCAGTAAACAAAATACCCAGTACGACCACCAGCAGAATGGGAAAAAATAATTTTTTCCGCCTGCTGGCCTTTTGAGTTGGTCCGGTCATGATTCGCTAATTAATAAAGGGTGAGCGCCGGGTACTTCAACTCTTTAAAATAAGAAAATTCCTGAACAAAAAGGAACAATGGTTTAATTTAAAACGACTGAAAAAAAGGCGGCTTATAAGAATTCTATAAACCGCCAGCCTATTGCCAGTGCCCTTTCAGTCAATGCTAACTTACCATGGACCAGCTTTAGCGATCTTATTTTACGAGCAACCCGGCAGGAATTTTTCCTGCTGCCGATGGAAAGCTGATGCCCAATAATTGCGCAACCGCTGGCGCTATATCGCGTTCATTCATTTCTTTTATAACACCTCCCTTCTTAATACCAGGACCATACGCCACAAAGCCTGTTTTTATTTCAAAGAAATCCGGGAAGTATCCATGCGATCCGCCTTTGCCTGGTTTTACCGCTTCACCCTTAAATGCGTTGGTAAGCGATGCGTTGTTTTCTCCACTCAATGCCAGCGCAACACCAGGGTTGGCACCAATAGCATCCAGCTGTTTCCGATCGATTACCCGGAATAATTTTTTCTGATCTTCCGGCAATTTTTCCAATATGCCTTTTACCTGGTCGAGCGTTTTTTGATCATTTTTATCTTTGAGGTAGAGCCATGCAGATCCGCCTACTGAAAAAAACTGCGCTTTCCAATCTTCCTTATTGTCATTCATCAGGCCTGCGTTGTTCAGCCACACATTCGGACTCACACTTGTTTTTACTGTTACAAAACCGTGGTCGCCAGTAACAATGATGACGGTATTGTTCCAGATACCAGCTGCTTTCAACGCATCTACTACCACACCCACCGCACTGTCGGCACCAGCAATTGCTTCTTTCACATCAGGACCTTCGCGTCCATCCATATGCTCTGCATGGTCAACAGAAAAAAAGTGGATGGTCATCAGGTTGGGCTGGTCTTTTTTAATGACATAGGCGGCAATTTTAGCCACGTTCACATCCCTGCCATATTCAATTTTTGCTGCGCCGTCAAACACTTCGGCCTTTACCGTATTCAGAAAGCCTGCGGGCTTGCTGTATTGTTCGCGGACGGCCTCGCCCATACTACCAATGTCAGGTATATTATAAGATACCGGTGCATCAGCCGATACGGGCCAGAACAAAGCAGTTGCTTTCATGCCTTTGTCCTGCACGGCTTTCCATAGCGTGGGCACTTTTATAGAACTGTCATTCCAGTATATTTTTCCCGTGGATCCTGCAGGTTCAAACATACTATTGAAGTATACCCCATGCACCGCTGGTTGCACGCCTGTTACTATGGTGGTATGAGACGGATAGGTCATGGAAGGGAAAACACTGTTCTGTCCCAGGGCATGGGTACCGTCCTTCATAAGCGCGCGGATGTTAACTGCATGCCAGGCGGTATCCAGGTAAAAATCCGGACGAAATCCATCTACCGTTATTAATACCACGTGCTTTACTTGCTGGGCAAAAAGGTTGGCAGCAAGTAACAGGCAACCAAACACTATAACCAATTTTCTCATGCGTGCAATTTTAAGAATATTTACTATTTCGTTGATGTGTAGCTGCTGTGGCCGTTACATTACCATCCCGGGTTTTGCCCCAGTTTTGGATTGAATAACCGATCGGTCTCGGGAATAGGATAGTAATACATTTTGTCATCCCAGATTCGGGGTACATTACTAAGCCATGTTAATTCACCGAAAGTGTCGTTCGACAACCGCTGCGGGTTGGCTGCACCACCCACCGTTGCGCTTACGTTGATATAAGTAACGCCTGCCATAACCGGTGATGGCATCACTTTGTAAAAAACCACATCGGGTTTTCCATCATTGTTTAAATCCATGGGCGTGTTTAATGCAGGCACATAAATGCCGTTCCAAACCTGCTCCAGCAGTTTGCCTTTTTTCCAACGGATGAGATCAGGAAAACGCAGGTTTTCAAATGCCATTTCAATACCTCTTTCGCGCCGGATTTCTAAAATAACGGGATCAGAAATATCGGAAAAATAATTGTTTACCAGGTACGGATCGGCCACGGTGGGTTTCAGTGTTAGTCCACCGGTAATGCCTGCGCGTTGTCTCAACGCGCCAATTGTTTTTGCCCAGTCGGCGTCCGTGAGGGTAGCCAGTTCGGCTTTTGCTTCGGCCAGGTTTAGTAATACTTCTGCATACCTGATCATGGGCACCGGGTTATCGCCGGTAACACCTTGTTCATAGTAAGCATCGTCCAATGTCCATTTAATCGGCTGGTAACCGGTGTATGTGTAGGTGAACACAGGAGGTGCCGCCACCAGCGCGCCGCCGTTCAACCTTTTATAATCGCCCATCCTGATCAGCTGCGCCAAACGCCCGTCACGATTTTTTACTTCATCCTGGAAAAGCATGGTCTGGTAACCAGGGGTGTCGGTGAATGGTGTGCCATCAGTTTTCAAAACGGTATTGATGAAAGTTCTGATAAAGCTTAACCTGGAACCATAGGTAGCGCTGGTCCACCACCAGGTTGCATCGTTCAGCACCGCCAGGTCTTTGCTATACACATAAGAGAGCATTACTTCATTTGTAACGGGTGCTCCCTGCGTAATAAAAAGTGAACGGTAAGCACCGAGCGTTCCGGGAGCCATGTTCAGCGAAAAGGCACCGGAACTGACAACCGTTTGCGCTGCAGTGGCCGCTTCCGAAATCCATTTGGCAGCCGTGGCCTGCAGGCCAAGTTCTGTATGGTATTTTCTGAACGTGCCTTCAAAAAGACAAACCCTTGATTTGAATGCAAGCGCTATGTTTTTTGTAATGAGCGTGCGCGTCTTGTCTTCTGTAAGTGATATGTTTTTTATTGCAAAGTCCAGGTCTGCGAGCACGGAATCCATTACCAGTGTGCGCGGGTCGCGGCCCTTGAACAAGCCAACCGTATCTGTCACTTCTATCGGTGTTCCAATCCATGGCACGTCGCCAAATCTTTTCACTTTTTCATAATAAAACCAGGCACGGAAAAAACGGGCAATGGCAACGTAATTGGTATTGACTGCCGCGCTGATCCTGGGATCTTTGGCGTTGGCAATAAAATAATTGATATTTCTTAACTGCGTCCAGTCCCAACCGGTACTCTGACGCGGACCGTAAGCACCCGCGCGTAAAAAATCCGGCACCTGCGTACGCGCACCATAATCTACCATATTGTCCCCTTCGTAAATGTCGGTACCCGCGGGCAACCCTTCATAAAAAGAATTGGCATACAGGGCAAGACCCTGCTCGCTGCCAAATACCACATCGCGCGAAGCGGTGGATACGGGTGATTGCTCCAGTTGTTTGCTGCACCCTGCACAAAAAAACAACGCAAACAATATATAAAGGCCGTTATATTGATATCTCATAATTACTTTGTTTAATACAATGAAATGTTGTGACGATTAAAAGGTGATGGACAATCCTACTGTTACACTTTTAAGCATCGGGTAGTTGTTACCGTTACCGTTGGTACCATCCGTTAAGGTGCGGTCGGAACCACCGGTGCTTTCCGGATCCAGGTTGTGGCCGTTAACTTTGTACAACGGAGAATTGGTCCACAGGTTTTCGCCGGATACATATACCCTTGCATTGTTCATTTTTACTTTACTGATTAAACTTTGCGGCAGGTTATACCCCACCTGGATGTTCTTCATTCGGATATAAGCAATGCTTTGCAGGTATTTGCTTTGTACCTGGGCCAGTTCGCCCTGCCCGTTTTGCGCTACATAACCACGTAGTTTGGGAAAATAAGCATTAGGATTATCTTCTGACCAAATATTGCCGATCTGCGATTGCAACGCATTGTTATAAGGACGGTTGTATTGACCCCAGAAATAATCTGCTTCTGCGCCTGGCCACCAGTCCTGTTTGGCTACACCCTGCAGGAAAACGCTGAAAAAGAAATTGTTCCAGCCGGCACCCAGGTTGATACCATAAGTATAACGGGGTGACAGGTTACCCAGTTTCACTTTATCGCCGGGTTTATCTACGGTGTTGTCGCCAATATCTATATTACCATCTTTGTTTACATCCAGGAATTTGATATCGCCCACAGCCCAGTTACCGCCATTGGTTGCTTTGTACAATTTTTGTTTGGAAGCCTCCCCGATATTATCCTTTGTAAAAAAACCTTCAGTAATAAACCCCCATATCTCGCCTACTTTTTGACCAACATAATAATCCGGCGTCAGCGTATTATTAATATTGTTGAGCCGCCTGGTGGGGTTATTGAATTTTGTGATAGTGGCGGTATTATCTGCCAGGGTAAGTTGCACATCGTAAGTAAATGGTTTTGATCCTACCGTAAACTTGTCGTTCCAGGTGAGCGCCAGTTCAAATCCTTTGGTGGTAAGATCTGCGTAATTGCCTTTTGGAACAGCGGTACCAAATACAGCGGGCAAGGTTGGGCCGCCGGTAAACATGTCGGTTGTCTTACGCTGGTAAATATCCCCGGTAAACACTAAACGGTTGCTGAGCATCGACATATCCATGCCCAGGTTGGCCGTGGTGGACGTCTCCCAGGTAAGGCCATCCGGAACAACGTTTGGCTGCAGCGTACGCTGCGGGCGAACGCCATTTAGCACGCGCCCGGACTGCGAAATAGCAAACAACTCCTGGAATGCATAGGAATTGATATTACCATTACCCAGTGAGCCGTACGAAGCCCTTATTTTTAAGTCTGAAATAAGGTTGGGGGAAACTTTCCATAATGCTTCTTTGCTTACCCGCCAGCCTGCAGATACCGAAGGAAAAAATCCATACCGCTGGTCAGCCGGAAATTTGGAAGAACCATCATACCGGCCATTGACTTCTAACAGGTATTTATCTTTAAACGTATAATTCAACCGGTAAAATCCCCCCAGAATTGCCCATTTTTCATAGCCGCCCGTGGTTACAATTGACTGCCCCAATGCCAGGTTAATATCCTGGGCACCAGGATAAATTAAACCGTTGCGCAATGTTTTTAATTGTTTATAGGTGGATTGCTCATAGTTATAACCACCCAGCAATTTCAGGTAATGATCTTTGCCCAGCCTGGTCTCATACTCTGCATAAATATTAGCCGCCAGGTATTGTGTTTGCTGGTAAGTGGGTTCTATATCATTGTAGTTGGTGCCTACATAATTGATAACACCCGGCTTTGTACTGTAGGGGACCACCACCCGGGTTTGCACCTGGTTGTAATTGTTATTCTGGAAAGTAAAATCTCCTTTTACCTTAAGCTTGTTGTTTAAAAACGTACTGGTAAACGCTGTAGTATTCCGCAATATCTGGCGGTTCATATCAATTCCATTTTTGCCGTATACAAAATCACCTACCGTATACGCTGCCGAATAAGTTAATGTGCCGTCCGGGTTAAACATGGGTGAAGTGGGATGCCCTTCATCTGCAATATTTCTCCAGATACCGCCACCTTCACCTACGTTGAGCGGGTTATGGTATTTCATACTGGAAAAATCGATATTGTCTTCAATGCGCAACCACGGATACACCTGTATAGCGCCTTTACCGCGGAGGTTATAAATTTTATAATCATCGGAATTGTACCGGAAGATACCGTCCTGTCCAAATGAACGCCCGGTGACATAGAAACTGGCTTTACCGCTATTGCCCGATACGGCCAGGTTATGCTCTACGGAATTGGTGCGTTTCTTATACAATTCTTCAAACCAGTCGGTATTTCCATAATACACATAATTGCCATTGGCAAGGGTATCTGTTTTTTTGAGGGAAGGATCAGCATCCCTTTTTTTCAGCTCATCGAGATAAGCCAGGGAAAACGTCTGCGTTTTATTGATATTCTGCGGAATCTGCCCGTCGTTCCAGTTGCTCCATCCTTCGTTAAACATTTTAGCGTACTGGTAACCGTTAGATACAACCTTTGGCATCGCGGTGGGCGCTTTCAAAGAATAATTGGCAGAATAGGTAACACTGGTTCTGTCGCGTGCCGGGTTTTTGGTTGTTATGAGTACTACACCAAAAGCTGCTCTTGCCCCATAAATAGCGGAAGAAGCCGCATCTTTTAGTACGGAAATGGTAGCGATATCATTGGGATTGATCATCGCCGGGTCTCCCTGTACCCCATCAATTAAAACCAGTGCGTTACCGCCCTGTCCAATAGAAGTGGTACCACGTATGTTGAATGCCGCGCTCTGTGTAGGTTTACCATCACCCGGTCTTAAATTCAAATTAGGTACCACACCCTGCAGCCCCTGCGACAGGTTAGAGAGTGAACGGTTCTCCAGCACTTCACTGCTTACCTGCGAAACCGCTCCCGTCAGGTTTGCTTTTCTTGTAGTGCCGTAGCCTACCACCACCACTTCATTGAGGTTACTGGCCTGGGCCTGCAGTTTTGTAATAATAGAAATGGAACTGTTTGCTTTGATATTATAGCCAGACAAGGTTTGTGTCTGGAAACCTATCGTGCTAAAAGAAAAACTGTAGGTTCCGTTAACGGGCAATCTGGCAAAGCGGAAAACGCCCGCCGAATCTGTCTGTGTTCCGGTAGACTGGCCCGTGGCGCTATTTTTTGCGATAACCGTTGCATTGGTTACAGGGTCGCCATTGTCTTTGCGTACTACGCCACTTACACTACCTGTTTCGTCTTGCCCGAAGGCGGGTTGCAGCAAACAAAATAAGGCCAGCAGCAGCATGCATGCTTTTATTGGCCGGGAGCTGGTAAAAATTTTCATTTTCATTATGCTTTTAGATTGGTTAACAGAACCTGCTTCCGCATCTGTTATGCGGCAGCACAGTATAAATAATTACAGTTAATACAGTTAATGCCTTTTCCGTTTTAGTGTAAAACCACCCACTTGTTTTTTTACGGATAACTTGTTCAGCAAAGCGATGTCCGAAATAATCTTATCTACCGGGTCATTTTTCTCAATTCTTCCGATAAAATACATTTGCCCGATCTCCTCTTTTGAATAAGTAATTTTTACTTTGTAAATGGCTGCCAGTTGATCCAGTACATCGGCAAGCGTCTGGTTATTGAACATGTAAGACTCTTCAGAAAAAGACGCCTGTGCCCTTTCCATTTTACCGGCAACTTTTGCAGCAGTGTGCTTAACAAAGTTGTGCACGGTGCCCGGCTTATCTTTTCTACTAAACACCAGTTCCTGACCCGGTGTTAAATAATAGTCGGAGTATCTTTTTCTTAACCCGGTATCGGTGATGGCCACCACTACTTTTCCTTCCTGCAGCCTTACTTTTATTTCATCTGTGCTGGCGCCCGCTGTAACGCGGAAGATGGTGCCCAATGCTGTTGTACTGATGTAATTGCTGTATACGATAAAAGGTTTTGCCTTATTTTTTGCAACCTCAAAAACCGCTTCCCCCTGCAGGTAGATGGCGCGTACCGGCGCTTCCCCGAAGTTGTTCTGGTACCGGATATGGGCCCTTGGTGATAAGGTGATGGCAGATCCATCGCGCAGCACCTGCCGGATGGCCGTGTCCCGCGTATTGAGTCGTTCCACCCATTCAATGCGTGGTGCGTGTTCTTTTTGTATTGCCACTGCAGCCGGCTGGCTGTCGATTGTCTGCTTCCACAGAAAAATAAAAACGCTTACTGTACAGGCCGCTACTGCAATTCGTGCAAAAAGTTTTACCCTCGACCGGCGTCTTTCCTCTTTGCTGATATGTGCCACTACGGCATCATACATTTCAAGGGTATAATGGGCGGGTAACGGCGTTTTATTGTCCGCGTTTTCCCACTCACCTAGTAAATACGGATGGTCGGGATGCGCTTTAATAAATTCAAGCACCAGCGCAGCTTCTTCTTTTGTACAAAGACCATTAAAAAAATGTGCTAACAATTCGTCCGTTACTTGCTGCATAAAAGCGATGTGGTGATAACTTCTTTATTATGTACAGTTGAGCGCACCCTTTACCCCGGTTCATTAAATAAAATATTTTGGAGGAGGGCGAAGGAGGCTTATGCCTGACCGCCACCGGGTAAGCAAGTAACAACCAATGCAGCAATTAATGCCATCAGTTGTTTCATAAGCCGGAATGCGCGGGTGATATGGTCTTCTACGGTTTTCACCGAAATTTCCATCTGCTGCGCAATTTCTTTGTTGCTGTAATCGTGGAAGGCTTTTAAGATAATTACTTTTTTTCTTACCGGGGGGAGTGCGTCAATCGCAATATGAAGGCGGTCTGACAATTCAAAGGACGACCGCTGGTCCTGGGCGTACGGACACAGCTTTTCTTCCTGCACCTGGTGCTGTTTCAGTTTTTTCTGCGCGGTCTCCTTTTCAAAATGATTGACCAGCAAACTGTGCGCAATAATAAACAACTGTTTTTCGAGCGGGTATGCGTCGGAAAGCGTATGCCGGAACTGCCACAGCCGGATATAGGTCTGCTGGGTGAGTTCACCGGCAATTTCAGCGCTGTGTGTTTTTTTATGAAAGAAACGGAAAATTTTTATGTGGAAACCGTTGTAAGCGGCTAAGAAAGCGTTGTGGTCCCCGTTTTTTATTGAAACAGGATCAACCAAAAAAACCATTGGCGTGTTCAACAAATTATTCATATAGCAGCAAGTTGCACCAGAACGGTTAAATCCAACACGTGTTCGCAGTAACTTAATATAAAGATATAAATGAATTAACAGAAAGATCCACACCGGTTCAGCAATTTTTTCTTAGCGTAAAAAAGTAAAGCAGCGCAGTTCCTCGAATTGATTAATGTTTAAACGGAGGTTTAATCGCGCGGCGTTTCGTAACAAATCAACGAATGCGGGTGGAGTGTGTGGTTGGCGGCGCTTAATTTCCTGCTGCACCCGGCACTTATAAATTTTCGGAAAAGGATTGGAATCCGACCCATGCCGCGGGTGTTTTAAAATGCAGGCGCGCACCTGTTCCATTTTCCAGCAGGAGTCCATCCGTTACAATCGTATCGCCGGTATGTTGTTTAATAATATAGATAGGATTAAACGACTGTATCGCGGTGAGGGCATGGTAAAGCGGCGAGGTTAACACATTGCCTTCAGCCCCGGGCACCGGGTTCTCCTCCATTTGCAGCAGGCCATCGCTGCCGGATACGGTACAGCAGGTTATACTACCGGCCATGGCTAACTGCTGAATGCTCATTAAAGTGAACCAGGCTGCAAAATTGCTCTTTGCCCGGTTGTCCGTGCCCGCCAACGAATTTGGATCCTGGAAAGTAACGGGAGAAATAAAAACAGGCTTGCCGCCAGCAAAGCCATTGGCGGTTGCCAGCAGGTCGGGCTGGCTTTCCAGGTTGTCAAGAACAGTGCGGTTGTCAGCCGCATGTACCTGCGGGTGCAAATGAAAACTGACAAAATCAAAATCGATTCCTACCGGCCGCTGCCGGTTAAGATCAGCAAAAAATGAATTTGTACCATAGCCTGCGAGGGTGCCGGGCAACCATTTTTTTATAGAGGGGTGGGCCGCCCGCATCAATGCGGCAGGCGTTACGCCTTGTTCCTGGCGCAATACCAGCATACTGTAAACAAGCTGTTGGCTGGGTGCCAGCATTTGGAGCAGCATCGTTAATTCCACTTCAAACCGGTCAGAAAAAAAGACGACCAGTTCCAACCGTGTTTGTAACGCCATCACTTCTTCAATCGCCTGGTGCAAAGTCTCCTGCCATGGTTGTTCGCCCATGTAGAGCGTCACCCGGTAATGATGAAAAGGAATTTTTCGTAAAAGTGCTATTGCGGTATTTCCAAGCAATGATTGGTTAGGGGATCTGCAAAAACCAATTTTCGGAAAAGGAATTTTCTGAGTTGCAAGCGGCGCGCTCATTTTGCTGGCTACATTTTTTCCAGGTATCACCCGGAAGGTAATGGTTTGCTGTATAGAATCGCCGGCAGCAATGTCAACCGGGTAAGGAACAGCGAGCGGCGTCGAGTATGTTTTATAAGAACTGTCTGACCAGTTGCGCTGGTCTTCGGTTTCAAACACATCGCCGCTGAAGGTCAACTGCAATACGGTATCATCTTCTGTTGTCCATTCCATTTGCTGTATGTTGAGCAACGGCTGATGCAGGCTGATCATTTCAGGAAACACTGATTGGTAGTTGGATCCATCCGGCCGGGTTATGGTAACTGCACGTCCACGGCATTCCTTAATTGGATGAAGTACGCACAGGCCAATCCTGTTTTTTTTGAATGGCGCAAGCGCTAAGCCCCTGATAGAAAAATGCAGACTGTTGTCCGACCTGCCTTCAATGCTGTAGTTCGCGCTGTAAACAACTTTTTCCTGTTGCGTATAATTGGCGGCAAATTTTATGAGAAAACCATTGTTGCTGATGCGGTGCTCCTCCCCCGCTATGGTATACGGCAGCGTTCCCCACGCTTCATCTCTTACCGCTCCATATATCATGCGCAATAATTCCGTATCGCCCATTTTTATATACCGGAGTACGCCTTTTTCATACATGCAGGTTAACCGGCCGGCGTGCACTATTGTAACGGGGGCAAGTGAAACGTCGGCAGGCAGGTCAATTTGTTGTATCATGAAACAGGAGACAGTTTTTGCAGCTTATGCTGAATTGTTATATCGTTGGCACCTGCATAGTAAAGATCAGCTGCAGGTTTCGCAATGCGGTTTCCGTGTAACAAGATAAACAATCACTGCTTCTTTTATCACCAGGTTATTCTACCGCAGGTTGCAGGTCCGGTGTAATGGCGGGCAGCGTCCGGCCCGGCTATTGAACCTTATCTTCCGCTGTTATCAGCCTGCTGTTATTTGGCAGGAACCGTATCATTGCAAATGTTAAACCTGCGCAACAATAACTTATCCCCATCGTTTAGACTTTAGGGATAAAGTCTTTATATTCGGATACCATTTTACAGTAAATTTGAATATCCTCTTTACTAACCATTAAAACACCTTGCTATGCCAATATCACTGGATAAATACCGCGCAAAACTCGTTATCCGGATTTTATACTCGCTTTCCGGCCAGGACGCGGCCAAGTACCTGCAGCGAACAGTATTGCTGTTAAAAAGAAAAAACCTGGCTACCGATACCATCAGGACTTTTGTAGATAAAATCATCAACCAGCTGGAATCAGTTCACCAGGTTACCACTGATAAGTTTAAATGGCAAAACATTGCGATTGCCATCCTCGCCCTTTCCGAAATCAAACAACAGTTGTAAGCAGGCAGGCGCCTGTTTTTTACAATACTCCATTCCCTTATTTTCTACAGCCCAAGGGTGCGAAAAAATAACAGCTTGCTTTTTAAGGGTATTTCGCTGCAGTATCCATCGGCGCTCCACTAGTCAGGGCCTTGTTAGCTTTCTGAAAATGATTGTCCTTCGTTGTTCAAATCCCATATGCTGGTATAAGCGGATGGCCCTTTCATTTGAAATGGCAACATGCAGGAAAGAACGCTCCTTTGAGCGCGCATGCGTATGGCTAAGTGCTGAAATCAGTTGCTGCGCATATCCCTTGCCGGTATATCCCGGAAGTGTACAGATGGCGCTCAGTTCGCTAAAACCCGTCAGCCGCATGCGCTCACCCGCCATTGCTACCAGCTTTCCATCTTTGCGAATGCCAACATACCTGCCCAGCAAGGGCGTGTCAATATCGTAGTAACCGGGCTGTACCTGGTTCACCAGTTCATACATTTCCCTACGATCTGTTTCGCCTAACCTTACCACTGTACTCATCCCCGGTAAATCGACCGGCAATGAAGCAACTTCTTTATTGAGCCATAACTGTGCGCAGGGTAATTCCAGTGTTATTTTCCATGCTGCAGGCAACAATGGCAATTGATCACCCATAATGTAGAGGGATTCACCTGCAGCAGTAAAAGAATCAAGGGTTTCCAGGCTGCCTGCTGAGCCACCTGCGCAGGCAGCAAAAGGCAATATGCCGCGGCGGTAGCGCTTTGCGTGATCAGTTCCGATAGAAAATTGACGCTGTGTACGGTTAAGTGCTGCCCAGGCGGGATTGTCCAATAATATTGATTCAATCATGACTTCGGTTAAACTACTACTCCACACTTGCTGCAACGCCAATTGCCACCACATGCTACAAAATTAGCATAGCTGGATTAATCCATTACCTCGTATACCAGCATTGGATTCGCTTTATTCTTAAGGTTCACTTCTCCTACTTTCGCGCAATTGAACGATTCTTTCACTTTTTCATAACAGGCATGATCAATCAATATTTGATTTTCAGCAGCAACAGATTGCAGGCGCTGGGCGATGTTGACCACATCTCCTATTACCGTATAATCCAGGCGGCGAAGGCTTACCGAACCAATATTGCCGGATATCATTTCTCCACTATTGATGCCTATTGATACTTTGGGAGTATAGGAGAACTGCTCCTGCACAGCCGGGAGGCTATTTATTTTATTTCGCACCGCCAGGCTGGCATCGATGGCCCTGTCCAGGTGATAATCACCACGAAAAACTGCCATCACCGCATCCCCAATAAACTTATCGATATACCCGCCCTGCGCAATAATTTCCTTCACCATTACGTCAAAATAATTATTCAGCAATTTTACCACCATGTCTGCAGGGGCATTCTCGCTCATGGAAGTAAAACTGCAAATGTCTATAAACATAATGCTGGCCTGTACGGTTTCATTGGCAACAAGCGATGATTCAAATTCGCGGCTGGCCATAAATTTTAAAACCGTTTCGTCTACATACATCTTCAGTATATTATTCTCTTTGATGGCCTTTAATGTTTCGCGCACCTGGGCAACGTGACGAATGGTTTTTTCAACGGTCAGCGTCAGGTCTGCAAAATTGATGGGCTTTGTAATAAAATCAAATGCGCCGCGGTTCATGGCGGTGCGGATATTTTCCATATCGCCGTAGGCAGAAACAATCACTGATTTTATCAATGGGCTGGATTCACCCAGGCGACTCAGCAGTGTTAAGCCATCCATCTCCGGCATATTGATATCGCTCAAAACAATATCTACATCCGGGTGCTCGATTATTTTTTCCAGTGCGTCATTCCCATTCACTGCAAAAACAAATTCATATTCTTTTTCCCTGATTTTCTGACGGAACTTCTGTTTGATAAGCATTTCCAAATCCACCTCATCATCCGCCACCAGTATTTTTGCCATTAATGTATATTTTTTAATTTTTCTTTGAGCAGGTTAAAGTCGACTGGCTTGGTTAAAAAATCGTCTGCACCCAACTGTTTGGCCAGGTTAAAATTTTCGGCATCGCCATACGCCGTTATCATCATTACCACGGGCGGCGGCTTCAGGTACCTGTGCTTTATCTGGTCAAGCAGCTCCAGCCCGCTCATGCCCGGCATATTGATATCAGACAATATCAATACGGCCTCGTGCGCGTGCCCGTCCAGGTAAGCAAGTGCGTCTTCACCGGAAAATGCAAACGCAAATTCAATTTCTTTATCCCTAATCTCTTTTCTGAAACGTTGTTCAAACAGGGTTTGAATATCTGTTTCGTCATCCACTACTAAAATTTTCATGTGCTGTTAATTATTATTTACCAGGCAGCACAACCGTAAAAGTTGTTCCCTGGTTTTCTTTTGTTTCTACTTTCAATTCGCCGGCATGGCCTTTGGTAACGATATCATAACTCATGCTTAACCCAAGCCCTGTACCTTGTCCGGTAGGTTTTGTGGTAAAAAATGGTTGAAAGATTTTTTCCAGAACGGCCGGCGGAATGCCGTTGCCATTGTCACGCACGCTTATCAACACATTATCGCCCGCCTTCCTGGTGCTTACGGTTACGGTTGGTAAATAATCCTTAAAAAAAGGATTTAATTTTCCTTCGGGCGTTAGCGGCTTCTTTTTTTCGGCCACCACATAAAATGCATTGGTAATCAAATTCAGTATCACGCGGCCCATGTCTTGTGGTATAACATTTATTTTGCCAATGCTTTCATCAAAATCAGTTTTCATGGTAGCATTGAAAGATTTATCCTTTGCGCGCAGGCCATGATAAGCCAGCCGCAGGTACTCATCTGCCAACGCATTAATATCAGTTGGTTCTTTCTGTCCGCCACTGCTCCGGCTATGCTGCAGCATGCCTTTTACAATAGCATCTGCCCGTTTTCCATGATGGTTTATTTTTTGTTCATTGGCAGTAATATCTTCTGCCAGCAACTTTGCTTCTTCAATATCACCTTTGTTCAGTGCCTCCTTCATTTCTGCAATTAATTCCGTATTCACTTCCGAAAAATTATTGACGAAGTTCAGCGGATTCTGAATCTCGTGTGCAATGCCAGCAGTCAGCTCTCCAAGGGATGCCATTTTTTCTGATTGAATCAATTGCGTCTGCGTAGATTTCAGTTCGTTCAGCGTCTCCTGCAATTCTTCTTTTTGCTGCGTCAGTGCCGCAGTACGCTCTGCTACCTGCACCTCCAGTTCTGATTTTAAAGATTCAGTAACCGCGTATTGTTTTTCCTTTTCCAGTACTTTTAATTGCGCTTGTTCAAGTGACTTCCGCTGTTTCCTGGAAATCATCCACATGGCAACCATCCATATAACTGCAAAAAAACTTGCAGCAGTAAAATAGTTGGACCACGCATTATAAAAACTACTACTGATAAGCATGGTAAGTTCATCACAAAGCGAAACAATGATATAGGGCAATACCGCATTCCCCATTGTCTTTGCAGCACGAAAATCCGGCACGCTGGAGGTGAGGTAAACGATATATAAGAGCAGGGCGTTGATAAGAAAGTCTCCAATGATTTTGCTTTGTGAAATTACCGCCACGGTTATCAGTAACCCCACGGAAACTACCATACCGGCCACCAACAGCCGATCCCATTTCTGCAGCAACCCTTCCTTTTGCAAGACGGTACGCAGGTACCTGATGATGATGATAGCCAGTATATATTCTAAAAACATAATTCGTTTGTGTGAAATAAAATCAGGCCGGTAATAAATGGTAGTATTGTTAAGAGACTACATCCCCCGGGGCAAATTAATAATAAACTCCCCAAACTCCGCTTCTTTTATTCAGCGGCCCGGCGTTCACAACTCCCCGACAATACAAACCAGTATTCTAATCCGCCCCAGCATCGTTCACTATCCTACAGCAGTTTTACTACATATAGCTCAACCACCACTTTTCCTTATGTGATTGTTTGTACAGGTCGTACCGTTTACACCAGGGATAGAGTACCACCACCACTGCTATCCACACCAGGTAAACGACACCTAAGGAAAATCCATATCCTTTTAAATCAGTATTGAACCAAATGGGCTGTTTCAGCAACCAGGCCTGCCAGCCCACCGGTGTAAACAATTGCGAGGCAATCATGGCAAGTAAATGAATCAGGTATATATGAATGATGTAATAGAACATGGGCACACGGCCATATATAGCTACCACTTTTGCAAACGGACTGCGCAATTGTTCAGTTACCGCCAATACTACCAGCGCAGGGCCCAGTGTTACCAGCAGGTACAACAAGGAAGGCGGGTATTTACTAACTTTTAAAAAAGAAAGAAAGGTGTATACAGCCGTAGGTTGAACCGTCCATTTCGATGGATCTCCGTAAACGTTGGTATACCGGATGACAATAAATAATAGTATGGCCGAAAACCCCATCAGCAGCAGGTTCTTTTTTCTTTTACCGGCGTCATAAGCCGGGGTATACAATCGGCCGAGGCAATAACCGAGTGGCATTACACCGATCCAGGGAAGCAAGGGGTACCCTACCAAAAAACCTTCATTGCCCCAGGTAAAAAAGTTTTGATCGTGCAGCAGCGACCAGCCAAAAGCCGGCAAGGTATTGCCCGGCACATGAATGTTATCCAACAGGTTGTGACCAAAAACCAGCAGCAGGCTAACCGCCAGGATAATTTTGGGTGATAGGTGAATCAGCGCAGCCAGCACAATCATACTGATCCCTAATGCCCAAATGGTGACAAAGAGCAAATTGGGAAATGCGATGTTAAAATTCCACCCAAAATTTACTACTACTATTTCCAGGAACACCAGCCAGAGGCCGCGCTTTAACAGAAAACCCGACAATTCTTTTTTCGACTTTTTTTGACCGATGATAAACGCAGAAACGCCGGCCAGCAACATGAACACCGGCGCACAAAAATGGGTAATCCAGCGGGTAAAAAAAAGTATTACACTCGTCTTATCCAGGTCCAGTGGATCATATAGAAAATTACTGGCGTTGAAATAATCCCGCACGTGATCAAGCGCCATGATGATCATAATAAGCCCGCGGAGGAAGTCAATGGATCCAATACGGCTCCTGGTAATTGTTGTCATTTGATAAGGGCGTTGCTATTTTGTCTAATTTTTTGTTTAGTGGCACTAGGTGGCCGGCAATTCAATGGTAAACACTGTACCAATTCCTTCGTTTGTCTCTACGTGCAGTGTTCCCTGGTGGGCTTTCACAATATCATAGGCCATCGATAAACCAAGGCCCGTACCCTGCCCCGTTGGTTTTGTGGTAAAGAATGGCTGAAAAATTTTATCCAGTATTTTTTGGGGAATGCCGCTGCCGTTGTCTTTAACTTGTATTTCGACTTTATCGCCTGTTTTTCTTGTGCTCACCGAAACAGTAGGCGCGTATTTGTCGCCCGATACCTGGTCTGCAGCAGTTTTTTGTTTTTCGCCCACTGCATAAAATGCATTGGTAATCAGGTTAAGAATTACGCGCCCCATGTCCTGCGCAATGATGTTTACTTTATCAAGGCTTTCGTCGTAATCGGTTTTCAACAAAGCGTTAAAAGATTTATCCTTTGCGCGCAACCCGTGGTAAGCCAGCCGCAAATATTCATCTGTCAATTGGTTAATGTTTACCGCTTCTTTTTGGGCTTTACCGGTACGACTGTGCTGCAGCATTCCTTTTACAATGCTGTCGGCTCTTTTGCCATGGTGATTTATTTTTTGTTCATTCGCTTCAATGTTAGCTGCAATGCTTTTTACTTCTTCCATATTTCCCCTGGCAATTTCTTCTTTAAGGTCTGCAATCAGTTCCGTATTTACTTCAGCAAAATTATTGATGAAATTCAACGGGTTTTGAATCTCGTGTGCTATGCCGGCAGTCAGTTCGCCCAGGGAAGCCATTTTTTCTGATTGAATTAACTGTGTCTGCGTGGCTTTGAGGTCTTCAATAGATTGCTGTAATTGTTTTGTTCTTAGCGATATTTTTTCTTCGAGGATTTTATTTTCTTTCAGCAGCCGGCGCGAACGGTACACGATGTAAGCCCGCAACAATATTGCGCAAAGTATGGCCAGCAACGTATAGGCCCACCATGTTTTGTACCAGGGTGGATTAATCCTGAACCTGAAAACAGCAGGCTCACTCCATTGCCCACCCTCACCCTTGCTGCTCACTTTAAAAGCATAATAGCCGGATGGAAGGTTCAGGTAATTCTCGGTGGCGGTACTGGTAGTTAAAGCACTCCAGTTCTTATCAATACCTTCCAGCATGTAGGTATATAACGTGGCATCCTGGGGATGTAGCAACAACTGTCCAAAATGAAACTGCAGGTAATTCTGATCGTAAGGAATTTGCAGGTTGCCGGGCATGTTGTATATACCGGAGACGCTGTCCCATTGCAGCTCTTTCCGACTTGCAAATCCGGCAACTGCAGGCGGTTGTCCCTTTACATAAAACGTGTCGGCGGCCCATACCGTATCATGTTCCTTTAATGCATAATCATTTGTAAAATATTGCGGTTTGGTCATCAGGTTAATACCTGCAATAGCGGTAGTAACGGTATCCCTGGAGGGTTCTATTTTATTTATTACGGTAATGCCATTGTCGCCCCAGAGATATTGACCCTTGCTATCAATAGCATCGGTTGCCCAGGCATTGGTCGCTTCGCGCAGCAACCCTTCTGATTTATTCGCTATTACCACATGCCATTTGTTAGTTGCTGAATCATTACTTCCCGGCACCGGCGCCGTGATGATATTTACTTTCTTATCAGTGCCTGCAATTACGCTGCCGTTGTACAGTAGCAGGGAGGTGATGCGGTTGTGCGATAAACCATTGCTGGTGGTAATAGGTGTGATGGTGGCTGCTTTTTTATCCACTACGTAAATACCCCGGTCGGTACCAATCCAAATGCGGGCATACTTATCAATTATCATTACTTTAGTACAGGTGTCACGCAGCCCGGGTTGGTTATTGAGGTATTGAACCGTTCTTTTTTGCAGGTTTATCACGTTGATTCCACCAGTGCTGCCGGCCAGCCATACAAGTCCATCCGCATCTTCTTTTACATCCTGGATATTATCGTCTGCCAGCCCACCGGCAATATCGGTATGCAGGATGACCGTTTTGGCCGAATCTATCAGGTCGATACCGTTACTGGGACCCGTGAGCCAGGTATTGCCACCCTTATCTTTGTACGCCACATAGACGGTATCATTTATCAGCCCTTCTTTTTTACCCATGTGTTCAAGGGTTTTATTTATCGGATCCACAATGTCGAGCCCACCATTGGAGGTTACCCACATCTGCTGTTTAAATTTTACGAACGATTGTACAAAGTCGCTGCCAAGGCCCTGGGTTTTATCGAGGTAATGAACGATTTTTTTTCGGGGATCAATTAACTGCACACCTTTTTGTGTAGCTACCCACAGGTTCCCCACGGTGTCCTCCATCAGGCTGATGACATTGGTAGTGCCCAGCGGGTGAATTGTTTCTGCATGCTGATCAATTACGTGCAGGCCACCGATAGTAGACACCCACATCCTGTTATTGTTATCAAGCGTACAAGAGGAGACCCATTTTGCACTAAGTCCCTTGGCATCATCTATAAACCGCAGCCGGTTATTTTCCGGATCCAAGACTTCCAGGCCCACGCTTTTACCTATCCAGATTTGCCCTTTGTTATCTGCAGAAATGTCGCCGGTAAAAGCCGGTTTTAAACCCTGGTGCGCAACGGTATAAAGTTTTATAGAATTAGCTTTTGTGTCTACCACTTGCACCCCCCCAACTACAGCTATCCATACCTTGCCGGTATTATCGGTTGTGATTGCCCGTGAGGAATCATTTAGCAGGCCATTGGCTTTCTTCAGGTATCGGATTTTGCCGGCCTTCCAGTCTACAATAGCGGTCCCCTGTAACGGTGTGGTGATCCAAATCTTGCCAGTACTATCCTGTGTGATATCATTGGCGCCGCTGACATCCGGCAAACCCGTGGACCTGTCGAGGGTTTTAAATGTTTGCGTCACGGGGTCAATCACCAATACATCCCTCGCGGTTGTTTTGGAAATCCATATCCTGCCCTGCGTATCCCTGATGATTTTTGAGAGGTTATTGACGGGCACCATCCTTGCCGTTGAATAACTGACAGTGCCCTTTTGCATATCAATCATACCAATGCGCTGCTGGTCTATAAACCAGATCCGCCCCTGGCTATCCTCCGCCAACCCGCTTGGCGCATAACCGCCGTTAAACCCGAGTATGGTTTGAACATACACGCCATCATAGCGGAACAGCCCCTCCCGGCTACCTATCCAAAGCAAACCGTTTTTGTCTTTCAGCAGGCTGGTAACAAAGGTGGCCGGCATGCCAAGTTTTGGGCCGAAATCAAATATGGCGAGCGTGTTGCCGCGCTGCGCGGCCAAAGGTGACGCTTTTACGGGAGGTGTTGGATTGAGTGGGTGCGTTTTGAATTGCAGGGATTGTACCTTTAGTTTATCAGGGCTGAATACTGTATCAGGCAGTGCGTTCAAATCAAAAGGGCGTTGCTCCGGGGCCGAGGTAAAATTCCTGAAACCGTTACTGTCGAATACTGCAGACGGAAGTGCGTTGAGATCCAGCGGCCTTATTACCGGTTTGACGCCGCCTTTTGTGGCCGTGTCAAAGATCAACTTTTTTTCGCCGGTAAATTGCAGCGGCATTGCTTCCGGTTGTGTAAAACCTAATTCTTTTTCCGGAAAGGGAATGCTGGCGGAACTATTGCACGATAAAAAAACGATACCGGTAAATACTACCAGTATAAAATAAATGTTATTGACGGTGCGCCTGGTCATGGGTTGTTTTAGATTGGCTGAGGGAAATTTACGGAAAATTCGGGTTTCAGGGGATAGCTAAGTTATTTTCTATTGTTCGTTTATTGCTGAGGGTTGTTGCAGAGTAAATGCGGCGCCTTCGTTTCCTTTTGTTTCAACTTTCAACCCGCCGCCCTGGGTCTTTACAACATCATAAAACAATAATAAACCAAGGCCTGTTCCCTGCGCTCGTTGGTTTAAATCCGTTGGCCATGCGCTGCAGCAATGCCGAACTGATTTCTTTCGTTGACTTCCCCTCAATTGATTTTGCTTTCATGGTAATTGCCCAGCAGTTTTGCCCAATTTTTTAAAACCTGTACCGGAACTCGAGGCCACCAACAATGATTTCGCCAGTATGATTTGAACTGCCTCATGGCTATGGGCGAACAGCAAACCGAGATTGCTGCCGGCAATTATTTAGCCGGCGGAACCAGTCCCAGTTGCGTCATGAAATCCAGGTTATCAACAAAATCTCTTTCTTCTGCAATTTTTTTCATTGTTCATGCGCACGAGTGTAGCACCATCCAGGCTTATTGATTTTCCAGTGGCCGGAATGCCAAAGAAAACTCCGGTATGGGTGCCTTTAAAATTCCAGTATTTCACCAGCTTATCGCCCTGGCCAAAAACATCTTTAATGGTAAATGAAATATTGGAAAAACCGGTCAGATAGTTGGCATAATAGGCCCTGGCGCTGTCAATCCCTACAATGTCCTTTGGACTGGCATGCATGATCACATCCTTTGTAAAATTGCTGTCGTTGATCATGTCCAGGTTACGCTTATTCACAATTTCATCCCACACATGCGTGTAGCTTTTTACGTTTGCGTCAACGGTATCAACGTGATCCGGTGCCGGCTTCTCTGCTGTGGCACAACCGTCGGCAAATAGGGCAATAGCCAGCACAACTGTTGTGAAAAAAAGGCGCGACCGTTTTAGCTGGTTCAATAACATGGGGTTTTATTTTGATGTTTAGAAATCCTGGACGATAGCACAAGGGTGAGGATAAAGGGATAGCGCTTTACTTCGTGGCAGCCAGCAATACCCTGGTGGTGGTTTTAAGAAGGATATTGAAAAAGAAAAGGCGAAGACTGCAAAATTTACCTGCGCTTCAATGGACGCAAGCGGCGGCCAGGTATTTGTTGATCCTACTGGTTCCGGGAGCCTGGAAAACAGGCTGAAGGGCAATATAGCTGGTACGTGAAAAATTAAACAGCTGGTAACCGGCATCAGCGGTACAATAGCCGGCAATGTGGTTACACTTAATGGTAGCAGAAAATTGTTTTTGGAGCATGCAGTCAGTTATGCAGTATGAGTGTTCAAGTTATTAAATTTTTCAATACGTCTGCATAATTCAGTTGTCATGCGCGCTTGCCGCCACAAGCTGCCGGCGGTAGGCGTCTTTCAACGCTTCCCTGTTTGCTTTACAAAACCCCGTAAAATAACGGTGTTTCTCTAAAAAAGAAACCTGTGTTTTCTGCCATTGCTCATTGGTTAGAGCAGGATTGCGGTGCTGCAATTCTTTACAAAGCCGGTCTGCCTGTGCGTAAACGATTGCTGTGCCGAGGTACTCGAGGTCGGCATCTGCAAGTATTGCCTGCAACCTGGTTTGTGGCGACTGTGGTATGCGGGTAGCCATGATCATTCCGCATATTGTTTCAGTATCCGTTTCGGAATAGCCGTATCCGGGCAAATACTTCCGGGCAAGCAGGCAGCTTGCTTTTTCGTGACCGGAATACACATGTATAAATCCCGTATCGTGCCAGAGGGCCGCGGTTTCCAGCAAGTCAATGTCACGGGCGGAACAGTGTTCTTCCCTGGCAATCAGGGCCACTTTATCCATTACATACAGGGTATGTTCGTAGTTGTGGTAATAGTAAAATGGCGGCAGGTTCTTTTTCAGTAAATCCACCACAAAAGCCTGCATAACCGCCCTACTTTGCATGCGCCTTCGCTTTTAAAATACCGCCGCTGGCTTCTTTAATGCTTTGTATGTACACGAAAACCCTGGGATCAATTTTGGTTAATGCTTCCTGTATTTGTTTTATCTCCAGCCGCGTTACTATCGTCACAATAATTTCGGTATCCGTCTTAACATCAAAACTACCAGGCAGGTAACCCCGTTCGCCCTTGTAGACCGTTATTCCTTTACCCATCTCGTTCACAAGAAAACTTTTTATCTCTTCGTGTTTTGCAGAAATAATATTAACCGCTGTAAATTGCTCAATACCGTCTACTACATAATTGATGGCGCGGGTAGCGGTAAAATAAGTGATTACGGAATACATAGCTGTCTCAATTCCAAACTGGATAGCCGCTACCGCAAAAATGATGGTATTGATAAGCATAATAATTTCGCTATTGGAAAATCCTGTTTTCCGGCCGGTAAAAACTGCAATCACTTCCGCACCGTCTATCACGCCGCCTCCCCGGATAACCAGTCCAACCCCGGTACCCATTAGCAAACCGCCAAAAATGGCAATCAGCAGTTTATCACTGGTGATTGGTTTTATTTCAATAAAAAAAAGGGCAATGGCAAGCAGCACGACGGCAATGCTTGTCTGCACCGCAAACGTTTTACCTATCCTTCGGTAGCCGAGGTAAACAAATAGCGCGTTTAAAACAATTACGAGGAAACTGATATTGATATGGAAAATTTCATACAGCAGGATAGAGATACCGGTAATACCGCCGTCCAGGAAATTATTGGGAATCATAAACCCTTTCATGGCGAGCACCGCCAGCACAATGCCGGCTGCAATGCAGAGGAAGTTTTTGATGTTCAACACTTTCTCCCATTCTACCACATCACTTTTATACTTTTTGATCATTATAAAGCAGTTAACTAATTTACTACTAATATAGGCCTCTGTTTTCATTTTACGCCGTTTGCTTTATACGCGGCATGGTAAATCAGGACAAAATAGCAGGACAATGCAAAAAATGCGAACAGCCATAGATTTTCATTGAAGATGGCCGGTAGAAAACACCCGCTCAACAAGTAACGGGCAAATGGATATGGGCATCGGGCCCATCGTATCGGCCTGCTGGCAGGTGCATAAATTAGCAGTGCTACTAATATCTTCCAGCAATAGCGCAGACCAAAAGTCAATAACGCTTACTTTTGCTGCCATTATTTTGCTACTTTATAATTCCTGGAAATATGAAACAAAGCTATGCTGCAGTTGCCATCATTTTTTTGTGGGCCGGCGCTTTCTTACCGGCAACTATCTCAGCGCAGTCTTACAAAGACCAGCTCAATCAATGGTACCAGCAGCGAGCGGAACAGCTGAAGGCCGCAGATGGGTGGCTGAACCTTGCCGGACTTTTTTGGCTGGAAGAAGGGCGCAATAATTTTGGCAGCGGGGACACGCTAAAAATAAAATTTCCTGCCGGCACGATACCACCCTACGCAGGATTTTTTGAATTGCGGGGCAACCAGGTAACCCAATACGCGGCACCCGGCGTAAAGATTTTAATCAATCAAAAAGAAACCTCCACCGCGCTGGTATTTAACAATGAAATTAACGCAGCGCCTCTATCCGCTTTTGGAAGCCTGCGCTGGGTGATTATAAAAAGAGGAAACAAGATTGGTATCCGTCTCCGTAACCTGGAAAGTGCTGCAGTAAAAAACTTCAAAGGCATTGACCATTACCCGGTTGACGACAAGCTGGTTGTACGGGCACATTTGGAGGGGAGTACCCTGCCGGGCAGCATTGCCATTACCAATGTGCTGGGCCAGGTAAACGAACAATCTTCTCCTGGTAAATTGCATTTCACCGTAGCGGGCACCGCCTACACGCTGGATGCGCTGGAAGAAAACAACCAGCTCTTTATTATTTTCGCGGATGCTACCAGTGGCGAGACCACTTATCCTTCCGGTCGTTTCCTGCTGGCAGAAAAGCCGGGGGCAGGTGGCTTTACTACGATCGATTTTAACAGGGCATACAACCCGCCTTGTGCATTTACTGAATTCGCCACTTGTCCGCTTCCCCCACGGCAAAACATTTTGCCGTTTGCGGTAACAGCCGGTGAAAAAAATTTCGGATTACACGAAAAAAAATAACACGGTACAATTGTTTAACAGTATGGGTTAAGCGCATTTGACAAAGCGGTGCTTTAACGTTGGTCACCTATAAATAATTTTCCCTTTGTTTATCCTGTACTGCATGGCGGTAAAATTGACGGTGTGTGTTCTTAAGAGAGGGCCGAATGATGCTATTGTATTCCAATAACAGCAAAGCCCGGAAACAATGGGTTTCCGGGCTTTGGGTTGCTGCAGTTTACTGCAATAAATTGAATTCAGTGGAGCCGGGGAGGATCGAACTCCCGTCCAAACATATTCGCCGATAGCTTTCTACATGCTTATTTCCTTATTAGTTGTCGGCTTTGCACCGGAAAAGAACAAACCAATGCAAAACTTAGCTGAATGGTCTTGAGCAACCGTCACAGCCTTCGGTTGCAGCATCCTGTTTTTGTTTTTAGTCGGCGGCGGAGCATGGTAACAGGCGAACCTGCACTTGCGGCCCTAATGACTACTTAATCACTGATTAGGCAGCCATGGCATACTGAGTATTGCCATTTGAAGTTTGAGCGTTCAAGATTAAAGTGCTGATCACACAATGCACTGCATGCTTACACTATCAAAGAGCTATGCTGTCAAAACCAATACGGCCCCGTTTTTTTAGGATTCAAATGTTATACAATCATGCGCCAAACGTTGTATCATCCCGCGTCATCGTTGCGTCGCACACTTGTACTTTTTTACCATTATTCAGCTTCGGCCTTATATAACAACAGCCTGCAAAAATACGGATAATTATTAAGAAGGCAACAGGTGTAAGGGTGTAAATCTATGGGCAACTACCCTATCGCGTCGTCGTCAGCAGGAGACGACAGCAATCAGATTTTACTTACGCGGGCAATCCCCACGGGGTCTCATCTCCCAGTCCGGCCGCGCATACGTTCAACCCCTGCAGGGTTGGGTTTGTCTCGCATACGCTCCGCGGGTTGCACCCGCGGTTACTATTGTTTAAGCCCTTCAGGCTTATGTACGCGCAGCGATTTGGCGTGCGATATTTGGCAGTCCCGCTCGTGCTTGTTCAACCCCTGCAGGGTTGAGTGCTCCGCGTTTACTTTCCGCAAATTGCACCTGCGGTTACTATTGTTTAAGCCCTTCAGCCTTATATACCCGGCCTACATGTTTAAGCTCTTCAGGCTTATATACCCGGCCACATGTTTAAGACCTTCAGGCTTATATACCCGGCCTACATGTTTAAGCCCCTCAGGCTTGCATACACGGCTTACGTGTTTAAGCCTTGCAGGCCTATTTATCTGTAGCGGTTTATCGCGCGATCTTTCATGGCGTTCCGCCCATCATCCCATAACGTCCAATATCCAATTCCTGTTTCCCAATTGCCTATTTAACGTAGTTTAGCTGCATGAACCACCAAAGTTTTCCGCAGGCAATCTACACATCGGAAATAGAACGACTGAACGGACAACTCGCGCAGCAAAAAAAAAGAAAAGACAGCATCGCCTGGGCCCGGTTTGCGCTTATTGTACTACTGGCCGCAGCTGTCTATTATTTATACCCGTTCAGCCTGCTGTACACGGCCATCACCGCCATCCTCCTGGTTGCCGTTTTTATCCGGCTGGTGCTGCTGGCAGCCAATATTCAAACCGCTATTGACAACAACAAAAGACTGGTCGTTATTAACCAAAAAGAAATACAGATTGCAGCAGGCAATTACACCGATGAACCCGACGGCGCCGGGTTTTTAGCGGCCCTGCACCCCTACGCCAACGACCTGGACATTTTCGGGAAAGCATCTTTGTACCAATACACCAACCGAAGTACGTCACAACAAGGCAATGCAACGTATGCCAGCTGGCTGCTGCAACCTGCCACCGCTAACATAATTTTGCAACGCCAGGAAGCCGTAAAAGAAATTTCGCAACAATACCAATGGCGGCAACAACTGCAGGCACATGGAGTTGAACAGGCCATTACCACCGCCACCGAAAACAAAATAAACGCCTGGGTAGCAGCACAGGATGTTTTCAGCCACAAAGCCGGCTGGAAATTGCTGCGCTGGTTGTATCCTGTAATCGCACTCACTTCCTTTTTGCTTTTTATCTTCGACCTCATTCCCAACCAGCTTTTTGTTGCGGCTTACCTTGTATTTTTTCTGGTATCCGGTTACGTGAGCAGGGTTATCGCCGCAGAATACATGCAGCTGAATAAAATGGTGGCTGAAATAGATATCCTCAGTAAAAGTGCGGGATGGATTGAAAAGAATGCGTTTCAATCGGCCTGGTTGCGCGAGGTTCAGGAACAATTTAAATCCGGCGACACCGCTTCTTCCGCCACCATTAGGCAGTTGAAAGGCATTCTCGATAAATTCGACATGAACCTTAACCTGCTGTTCCTTATTTTAATAAATCCTTTCCTGCTCTGGAACCTCCAGGCCATCTTTGAACTGGAAAAATGGCGGACTAAAAACAAATCACGTACCGCGCATTGGTTTAGCGCACTCGGTGAAATGGAAGCGATTGCTACCGTAGCCAATATCTTCTTCAATCATCCGCATTGGGTATTCCCGGAGATTGATCAGCAACAGCATGGCACCTTCGAAACTACCGGCATCGCTCACCCGCTGATACCCGAACCTAAAACGGTGGACAATGATTTCTCCACCAGGGGCGTAGCACAGGTAGCTTTGATTACCGGTTCTAATATGGCGGGAAAAAGTACTTTTCTACGAAGTATTGGCATCAACACGGTGCTGGCCATGATGGGCAGCCCCGTTTGTGCAAAACAGCTGACCGTTTCCGTTATGCGCATCGTTAGCAGCATGCGGGTGGCCGATAACCTGCAGGAAAGTACCTCAACGTTTTATGCGGAATTAAAAAAACTGCAGTCCATTATTGCGGCTGTCAACAACCACGAAAAAGTTTTTGTATTGCTGGATGAAATCCTACGCGGCACCAATTCGCTCGACCGCCATACCGGATCAAAAGCACTGGTAAAACAGTTGATCAGGCAAAATGCAGTGGCGATGCTGGCAACGCATGATGTGGAACTGGCGCAACTACAAACAGATTACCCGGCACAGATCCATAACTATCATTTTGATGCGCAGATTGCAAACGAAGAATTGTATTTCGATTATAAACTGAAAGAAGGCATCTGCCAAAGCATCAACGCTTCTATCTTAATGAAGAAGATTGGGATAGAGTTGTAATAAAGTCAAAATTAAAAATTCAAAAGTTAAAAGCTGTTATTGCGGAAAAAGTCAACATTAAAAATTAAAGAACATGATTTGCTAAATCAAAAAAACAGCTGCGGATGGCAAACTGTTTTCTTTTGATAATGCTTATGTTACGCCTTTTGACTTTTTACTTTTGACCTTTAATTTATTCATTTAAACATCCTGAATATATCCAGTCCCAGCGCATAGGCCATCAATCCCATCAGCAGCACCATGCCCACCGTTTGGGCATACTCAATGAATTTATCGCTGGGCTTGCGGCCGGTAATCATTTCTATAAGTGTAAACAATGCGTGCCCGCCATCAAGCGCTGGTATTGGCAAGATATTCATCAGCGCGAGTACCAGTGAAAAAAATGCTGTCATGGCCCAAAGCGCTTCCCAGTCCCAGGTGGGGGAATACATCTTTGCAATACTGAAAACACTTCCTAAAGACTCAGAGGTTTTAACACGACCAGAAAAAATTAATTTTAATTGCAGCCAGTAATTTTGCAGGGTCTCTTTGCTTCTTTGCAGACCTGCCGGAAACGATTGCGCCAGCGTATAGCTTAATTTTTTCTCTACATAAGGTTTTGACGTGGTATCCGGCCAGTTGCCAATTCCGAACTTGCCATCGGCTGCAATGGTGGAAGCAATTGCGAGTGTATCGGTTCCGCGCAGCACCTGGAGGCTGACCGGCTTGCCTTTATTATTCCGTAAGAAAGTTCTGAATTCACTGTAGTAAGTAGATGGAACACCATTATAACTCAAAATCTTGTCTCCTTTTTTAAGGCCTGCTTTCAACGCCGGGCCGTCTGGAAGAATGGTATCCAGTTTTTCGAAAGGATACCGGTAACTGATAAAACCAATGGCCTTAAAATGTATTAATGTACTGGCAAAATCATCCGGGATTTGGATAACTTTTTGCTCACCGTTTCTTTCAACCTCAATTGTTTTGCTGTGCTTTAAGATAATGTTCAGCGGGATGTTCCTGAATTTCTCCACATATTTGCCATCGACAGATACGATCTGGTCGCCGTTTTGCAGGCCAATCGACTGACCCAGCGAATCTACTTCAATACCATATTTCAGACCATTGCTGGGTATATATTCTTCCCCCCAATGCCAGGCCATCATAGCGTAGATAAAAAAACCGAGCACCAGGTTTACGATAACGCCACCCACCATTATTATTAATCGTTGCCAGGCTGGCTTACTCCTGAACTCATACGGTTTCGGTGGCAGTTTCATGGCCTCTTTGTCCATGCTCTCGTCTATCATCCCCGAGATCTTTACATATCCTCCAAAAGGAATCCAGCCTAATCCCCATTCTGTATCCCCGATTTTCTTTTTAAACAATGAAAACCATGGGTTGAAAAACAGGTAAAATTTTTCTATCCGGCAGCCAAACCACCTGGCCGGCAGAAAATGTCCGAATTCATGCAATACGACGATTATCGAAAAAGAAAAGATAAACTGTGCCGCCTTGATACCTGTTTCCGCCCAATTAATTGCTAATAATGTCATAATACGTACACCGCAAGGGCGGTTCTTGATTTAATTGATAAGGCTGCAAATATCTGCCAAAAAGGGTTAGTGAAATGAGAAAATTTACCAAATCCGCCTACCGGTATATGCGGGGCGTGCGTAACTGATAAACGGGTTTACATGTGTATAAGTGAAGCCGCAAAACTTCTTGCTTCACCATCGGTCTCAAAATATTCTTCCAGTGTTGGATTTTGTATGAAGGGAATTTTATTCATTGTTTTTTCAATCAAATCCGTCATGTCCAGGAAGCCCAGGCGGTTCTTTAGAAAAGCATAGACCGCTATTTCATTGGCTGCATTTAAAATACAGGGCAGGTTTCCACCCTTGAACAAGGCATCGCTTGCCAGCGAAAGGTTCCGGAAAGTTTTTATATCGGGCTCTTCAAAGGTTAATGTATTGGGCTTTTTAAAATCGTAGCGCGGAAAAGTATTGCTGATACGGTGCGGAAATGCCAACGCATATTGAATAGGCAGTTTCATATCTGGCAGGCCCATCTGCGACTTGATGCTGCCATCTTCAAACATTACCATGCTGTGAATGATGCTCTGCGGATGCACCACTACCTGCACCTGTTCCGGTTTAAGATTGAACAACCATTTCGCCTCAATCATTTCCAGCCCCTTGTTCATCAGCGTGGCCGAATCGATGGTAATCTTGGCGCCCATCGCCCAATTGGGATGCTGCAGCGCATGATCCCGTTTTACATTCACCAGGAAATTCGGTTTCTTCCCCAGGAACGGACCACCAGAAGCCGTTAGAATTACTTTTTCAATGCGGTTCCTTGTCTCCCCTACCATGCACTGGAAAATTGCAGAATGCTCACTGTCTACCGGAATAACAGGAACGCGGTTTTCCACCGCTTTGCTCATCACGATTTCGCCCGCCACTACCAGCGTTTCCTTGTTGGCAAGTGCTACCATTTTACCATGTTCAATGGCTTTTAAGGTAGGCCTTAACCCGGCAAAACCAACAATGCCTGCCAGCATCATATCGTAACAATCCATTGAAGCCACTTCCTCCAGCGCCTTTTCGCCTGTAAAAACTTTTACGTGCGTATGCGCCAGTGCTTCTTTTACTTTACTGTATTTTTTCTCATCTCCGATTACTATAATATTGGGATTAAACTCCAGCGCCTGCCTGATAAGCAGTTCATCATTGCTCTGTGCGGTAAGAATTTCGGCGGAAAACAAGTGCGTATTGGCGGCAATAACGCTTAATGCCTGGGTTCCAATTGACCCCGTTGAGCCAAATAAAGCGATGCGTTTTTTGTTTGTTTCAGCCATGCGTTTTATAGTGCTGTTTTTCCGCCGGTTAAAATAAATAACGTTTAAAAATAAAAGCCGGCACCTGGCCGGTTGTTTACATGGGCGACTAGTTTTTTACGGTTGCCACCCGGCAATTTATGTCAATAATTGCTCCAACGCGTTACTTGCCTTATCAAAGTTAAAACCCGCCACAGCATCCTGCATCATCCGTTTTATTTCATCTGTGCAAAGGTTACCGATAGAGCCTTCGTGGGTGTGCTGCACATTTGTAGTGTATGCGAACTTGTTTTCTTCAATGGCCAAACCAATTTTCCGGTAAGCATCCCTGAATGGCAGGCCCTGCAACACCGCCTTGTTTACTTCTTCCACGCTGAACAGGTACTGGTATTTTTCGTCCTGCAGAATATCTTTTTTCACTTCTATATTACCCAGCATCAGCACGGCCATTTCTATACAATGCCGCAATGTTTGAAAAGATGGAAACAAATGCTCTTTCAGCAATTGCAAATCCCGGTGGTAACCGGATGGAAGATTGGTAGTCATCAGCATAATTTCATTGGGCAGCGCCTTGATGCGGTTGCTGTACGAACGTATCAGCTCAAAGACATCCGGATTTTTTTTATGCGGCATAATGCTGCTACCGGTAGTTAAATGAGGTGGAAAACTGACGAAACCGAAATTCTGGTTTAAAAACAGGCAGGCATCCATTGATAGCCGGCTGAGTGTATCCGCCACATTGGCCATCGCCATCGCTACAATTCTTTCTGCCTTTCCCCTACCCATTTGCGCATAAACCACGTTATAGTTCAGATCATCAAAGCCCAGCAATGCAGTTGTTAATTTCCGGTTGATGGGGAAAGAAGAACCATAGCCGGCCGCAGATCCGAGTGGGTTTTTATTCACTACTTCATAGGCCGCCCGGAGGGTAATGATATCATCTACCAGGCTTTCCGCATAGGCACCAAACCAGAGCCCGAAAGAAGATGGCATTGCCAGCTGCAGGTGGGTATAACCAGGCAGCAAATCATTTTTATATTTTTCGCTTTGCGCCTGCAGCAGTTCAAACAATGGTTGAATGGCCATCACCAGTTCCTGCAATTCGTTTCTAAGGAACAACTTTACATCTACCAGTACCTGGTCGTTGCGACTCCGCGCACTGTGAATTTTCTTACCAGTGTCGCCCAGCTTTTCCGTGAGCAGCCATTCTACCTGTGAATGAATATCCTCCACGTTTTGCGCGAGCGAAAATTTGCCGTCGAGTATTTGTTTGTAAATTTCTTTTAGTGCAATGTGCAATTGTTGCTGTTCATTTTTCGTAAGCAGGCCAATGGTCTCCAGCATCTGTGTATGCGCCAGCGAACCCAATACATCAAAACGCGCCAGGTACAAATCCATTTCCCGGTCGTTGCCCACCGTAAAATTCTCTACCGCACCCCCTGCCGCTGAAGGGTTGTCATTTTTTTGCCAGAGTTTAGTTGCCATCATTGAATTACCGTTTATTACTTACCACGTGCTATTTTTTTCTACCCCTTCTTTTTGCCTGTGGAACGCGCTCAAAGAATCTGTTTCAACAAACTGATATAGGTCTCAATACCTTCCTTAATTTCTTCAAGATAGATAAATTCATCGGGAGTATGGCTGCGGGCGCTGTCGCCCGGACCCATCTTCAGCGCCGCAAATGGCATAAGGGCCTTGTCTGAAGTAGTAGGTGATCCATAATAGCCTTTTCCCATGCCAATGCCTGCTTTCACCAAGGGATGATCCAGCGCAATAGAGGTTGACTTCATACGGGTGGTACGCGGTTTATACTGGCTCTGCAGGTTCACCTTTAGCGCGTCCAGTATTTCGTCGAAACTGTACAACTCATTTACCCTTACATCAATAACAAATTTGCATTGGGACGGCACTACATTGTGCTGCTTGTTTTCTGTTTCTATAATTGTAACCGACATCCTGGATTCACCCAGCAAATCACTGACTTTATCAAACCGGTAATTCCTTATCCACGAAATATCGTCTATCGCCTTGTACAACGCATTCTCGCCTTCGTTGCGCGCAGCGTGGCCCGAGCGCCCGGCAGCCGTACAGTCTATCACCATCAATCCACGCTCTGCAACCGCCATTTCAAGTTTGGTAGGCTCACCTACAATACCAAAGTCGATGTTGCCCAGGTAAGGCAACACCAGTTCAATACCGTTTACGCCGCTAATTTCTTCTTCTGCACTGGCAGCAAAAACAACATTGTGGTTGGTGCCGGTACTGTTGTAATAATATAAAAACGTAGCCAGCAGCGATACCAGGCAGCCCCCCGCATCGTTACTGCCCAGGCCAAACAATTTACCGTCTTTTACCACTGGCGTAAACGGATCCAGCGTATAGCCTTTATTGGGCCTTACTGTATCGTGGTGAGAATTGAGCAGCACCGATGGTTTCTTTTCATCATAGTGTGCATTTTTTGCATAGATATTATTGCCTACACGTTTACAGGCAATGCCATTATCCTGTAAAAACTGGCTGATAAGGTCTGCGGTGTCGTTTTCCTCTTTTGAAAACGATGGCGTGCTTATCAATTGTTTCAATAGCACAACGGCCTTTTCAAAAAGCAGGTCAGTAGAATAATTCATAAGCGGTTTTCTTTAGCGTGGTACCCGGAACAATGCATGTGCAGTAAACAAGATGTACACCCGCAGGTCACAATGCATTCATCCATGTAAAATAAATTTCCTTTTCTGCAGCAGGCCCTACCGAACGATCAATGTGCCAACAATTTGCTCCGTCACATTCTGCAACAGATCGCTGGCATGGCCGATAATGACTTCGTGCACACCGTTGTCAATGGCCGCAAATGCGTTGTCAATTTTGGGCAGGATACCATCGAACAGTTTATGTTGATCAAGCAGGTATGCGTAAATGTCTTTTGTGATCAGGGTAATAACAGATCGGTCGTCCCCGATATCTTCAAGTACGCCCTTTTTCTCGAAACAATACAGCAGGCGTACTGAATATTTCGTAGACAAGGCCACGGCCAACGCCGCAGCAATTGTATCTGCATTGGTATTCAATACCTGCCCATTGCCATCGTGCGTAAGCGGGGCAAATACCGGCGTTAAACCATTTTCCAGTAACAGTACGAGGCGTTCAACAGCAATTTTATTTTGTTGTACATCACCCACGAAGCCATAATCGATTTCCTTTACCGGTCTTTTTACTGCAGGTATTATATTGGCATCGGCGCCGGTGAGCCCGATGGCATTGGTACCCCTGGCCTGCAACTGTGCCGTTATTTTTTTATTGACCAGGCCGCCATAAACCATGGTCACCAGGTCGATGGTAGCTGCATCTGTGATACGCCGGCCATTTACATAGTCAGGAGTTATGCCCAGCTGCGCGCCTATTTTTGAAGCAATCTTTCCGCCACCATGCACCAGTATTTTTTTTCCTTTAATGCCGGCTACATCGTCCAGGAACGATGCAAGACTTGTTTCATCATCAATTACATTTCCCCCAATTTTTATGACGAACAATTGCTCCGTCCCCGGGGGCGACATCGGCAGCTGCGATTCTTTTGAACTATCCTCCAATGCGGTAGATTTTATTTTTAACCGGCAGGTTACAAAGTTTTTAATATGGATGACAGTACCGCCTGCGCCGCCCATACCCGGTTGGCGGCTTCCTGTGTAACAATGCTATTCGGGCCATCCAGCACTTCATCGCTTAATTCCACGTTTCTTCTTACCGGCAGGCAATGCATTACTTTGGCATTATTGGTTAGTTGCAGCTTTGCATTTGTAAGCATCCAGGCCGGATCATTGCAATAAATCCTTCCATAATCATTAAAGGTACTCCAGTTTTTTACGTAGACAAAGTCAGCATCTTTCAACGCGGCATCCTGGTCGTGCGTAATGGTTGCCCCCTTGGTAAAGGCTTCATCCAGTTCATAATCTTCCGGGTGGGTTATTACGAAATCGGCTTCGCCCCAGGCATTTACCCACTGGGAAAAACTATTGGCAACACATTGTGGTAATGGCTTTACATGCGGCGCCCAGGTAAGTACAATTTTAGGCCGTCTTTTTTCTTTGAATGTTTCCGTAATGGTAATAATATCGGTGAGGCTTTGCAGGGGATGCAGGGTAGCACTTTCCAGGCTTACTACCGGTATGCCGGCATACCGGATAAATTGGTTGATGTATAATTCGCTGTAATCGTCGTCGCGGTTTTTAAGTGAAGGAAAAGTCCGGATGCAAAGTATATCAAAATATTTACCAAGGATAGGCGCAGCATCTTTTACATGCTCTACGGTACTGCCACTCATGATCGCTTCTTCCTCAAATTCAAGCGCCCATCCATCCTGGCCAACGTTAAAAACAATGGCTTCCATGCCGAGGTTCTGCGCTGCCAGCTGCGTACTTAAACGCGTGCGCATACTGGGGTTAAGGAACAAAAGACCAATGCGTTTGTGCTGGCCCAAAGTATTGTCCTTTAACGGTGCTGCTTTGTAAGCTAGCGCCTGTTGCACCATGGCGTTGATAGCTGGCGTATCGTGAACGGAAATGAATTGCTTCAATGCTTTATCAATTTTATTATCCTGAATAATCTTAGCAACAGCTGTTAGCTGTAAGCCACTTGCTTTTAGTTCTCAACTGTACCGTACATAAGAATCGCCTGACGCATAACGCGGGAAGCAAACATAAACGATTACACGGTGACCGCGTGTTGGCTTTTGATCTCCTGGATCGCTTCCTGCAGGGCATCTAAAAATTCATCCGTTTGTTTTTTGCTGATGGCCAGCGATGGCAACAACCTGATTACATTCGGTTTTGCTTCGCCGGTAAAAACATTAAATTCATACAACAGTTTTTTCCGCAAATCTTTAAGTGCCGGAGGTACATCAAATCCAATCATCAATCCGCGGCCCCTGATATTTTCAATACCCTCGATGGTTTTTAACCGGTTTTTGATATACATGCCGCGTTGCCGCGTCATCTCAATAAGATTCTCCGATTCTATCACTTCCAATACCGCAAGTGCAGCTGCACAGGCCAGCTGGTTGCCGCCAAACGTAGTACCCAGCATGCCAAATTTAGGTTGTATATGTGGCGCAATCAGGATACCTGCAACCGGAAATCCATTCCCCATTCCTTTTGCCATGGTATAGATATCTGCATTTACGCCAGCTGCATCGTGTGAAAAGAACTGTCCGCTTCTTCCATAACCGCATTGCACGCTGTCCGCAACATATACAGCATTGTACTTATCGCAAAGCGCACGGATCAGTTGCAGGAATTTTTCATCCGCCACATTTATACCGCCTACGCCCTGTATACCTTCTATAATTACTGAAGAAATTTCGTTTCCCTGCTCCGCAAAAATCTTTTCCAGTGCCTGCTCATCGTTGAACGGGCAAAATATAACATTGTCCGTTTCATTTACAGGGGCCACAATAGCGGGATTGTCAGTCACTGCCACCGCCAGTGAAGTTCTGCCATGAAAAGATTTCTTAAACGCCACTACTTTTTTCTTTCCATTATGAAAAGATGCCAGTTTCAGGGCATTCTCGGTTGCTTCCGCACCGCTACTGAGTAAAAAAAGCTGGTAGTCTTCCTTGCCACTTATTTTACCCAGTTTATTTGCCAGTTCTGTCTGCAACGGGATGTGCACAGAATTGGAATAGAATGCAATTTTGTTCAGCTGGTCTTCTATGCGTTTCACCCAGTGCGGGTGCGTATGCCCGATGCTAATCACGGCATGACCGCCATACATATCAAGGTACTGTACACCGTTATCATCCCATACATAAGAGCCCTGGGCTTTTACAATGGTGATGTCGTTAAGCGGGTAAACGTCGAATAATGTCATATTGAGAGAAGGTTTATGGCGAAAGGTTTAAGGTATAAGGCCCTTCTACTTTTCACCGCGTAAAAATTTTAAGAAAGCAATGAGCATGGCCCTTACTTCGTTGATTAGCTTATTTATCGTTTCATATTCCTGCGCACTAATATATTTTAATTCAGACGCAGAATAACAGCAATAGTCAGTCTCATTTATCGAGCCAAGAGAATTATCTAGAAAATGCGCAAAATCCTTATCTGTATATCTCCCGCAACCCTCAACAATATTTAACGGCACAGACAAAGCCGCCCTCTTCAATTGTGATGCCAGTTCATATTTTTCGTCAGGTGGAAATTTAACAACAATATTCTTTTTAACATACATATACAGTTCATGCGATTTTCGCCAGACATCAAGTTTCTTGTAATCTCTCATAAAAAATAGGTATAAGGTTTAAACAAATGCTGGTTTAAAAGTAAAATTTATTTGAATACCTTTTTTAGACCTTCCTCGCTTTTACCCTACGCCGAAACCTTCTACCTTCTACCTTCTACCTTCCACCTTCCGCCTAAAACCCGATCGCTTTCAACCGCAATCCCGCGGTTTCTTCCAATCCAAACATCAGGTTCATATTTTGAACGGCCTGACCGCTGGCACCTTTCAATAAATTGTCAATGGCACTGTGCACTACAAGTTTGTCGCCGGCTTTCTCCAGCTGCACAACGCCTTTATTATTATTCACCACCTGTTTCAAAAAAATCGGATCATCGCTGACCGTAGTAAATGGATGCGGTGCATAAAATGTTTTGTATAGATCTTTCAGTTCGTCGAGCCCTTTGCCGCACTTTAAAGTGGAACTGATAAAGATACCCCTGGTGAAATCACCCCTCCACGGAACAAAATTTAAGTCAGCAGTACCGTCATGTTGCAATTGTGCAAGCGATTGGCCGATTTCAGCGAGGTGCTGATGCGTTAAGGTTTTGTAGGCCTGGATGTTATTGGCCCGCCAACTGAAATGACTTGTATTGCTCAGCGATTGACCGGCACCGGTAGAACCTGTAATACCGGTACTGTATACTTCTTGCAACAGCCCTGCTTTCGCCAATGGCAGCAAGCCCAGCTGAATTGCCGTTGCGAAACAACCGGGGTTGGCAATATTATGCGCGGTTTGAATTGCTGATTTGTTTAATTCGGGCAAGCCGTAAACAAAATTACGATTGCCCATCTGTGCATTTTGTACGAGGCGAAAGTCCTGTGAAAGATCGATAATCCGCACTTTCGCGTCTATCGAGTTGGCTTCCATAAACTTCCTTGCATCGCCATGACCCACGCATAAAAACAACAGGTCAATATCTTCTTGGAGTTCACTGGAAAACTGCAGTTCCGTCTCACCCAGTAAATCCTGGTGAATCTTTGAGACATTGTTCCCTGCATTGCTTTTACTGTTAATAAAAACAATTTCAGCCTGCGGATGATTGATCAAAATCCTTATCAGCTCACCGCCGGTATAACCCGCGCCGCCTATTATTCCTATCCTGATTTTTGTTTGCCGTTCCATAACATTTTTTCAATATAAAAAGACCAGGGTTGCTGCATTCACCACGCAACATGTACTATTCATGCGTTTTATTAACCTGGTGGTAGATCATGGTCTGGTTGCCAAATATTTTGCTGAAACCGCGCACGTCTTCACCGCTCCAGCCATTGTTCATCTCTCCGTATTTACCAAACCGGCTGCTCATTAAATCATGGTCAGATTCAATACCCGTCACCACAAAACGGTAGGGCTGCAACTGAACGAAAACTTTGCCGGTCACGTTTTGCTGGCTATTCAAAAAGAAGGCTTCGATATCACGCATCACCGGGTCAAGAATTTGCCCCTCATGCATCCAGTTACCATAAAACTGGGCCAACTGATCTTTCCACTGCAACTGCCATTTGGTAAGCACGTGTTTTTCCAACGCGTGGTGGGCTTTCAATATTACCATCGGACCGGCAGCTTCAAAACCTACGCGTCCTTTTATACCGATGATGGTATCACCTACGTGGATGTCACGGCCCAATCCATAAGCGCCCGCAATGCTTTGTACTTTTTGAATGGCGGCAGCGGGACGAGAAAACTGTTCTCCGTTGACGGTATACAATTCACCTTTTATAAAACCGAGTTCCAAATGCCCTGCGCCTGATTCCGTTACCTGTGTAGGCCACGCTTCTTCCGGCAACATGCCGTTGCTTTTCAACGTTTCCTTACCGCCCACACTGGTTCCCCATAAGCCTTTGTTGATGGAATAAACGGCCTTGTCAAAATTCATCTCCACGCCTTTTGACTTCAGGTACGTAATTTCTGCTTCGCGGCTCAGTTGTAGATCGCGTATAGGGGTGATGATTTCCACACCCGGAATCATGATGTTAAAAATCATATCAAAACGCACCTGGTCGTTACCGGCACCAGTACTACCATGCGCCACTGCATCGGCGTTCAATTTTTTCACATGTTCCGCAATGTGCAGGGCCTGGCTAAGTCTTTCTGCGCTTACGCTTAACGGATAGGTATTGTTTTTTAGACAATTTCCAAATATCAGGTATTTAATAATAGTGTTATAGTAACTGTCTACTGCATCTACCGCTGTGTGCGTCTTCACACCAAGCTGGTAAGCATGTGCTTCTATTTTTTTTAATTCTTCTTCAGTAAAACCGCCGGTGTTTACAATCACAGAATGCACTTCGTACCCTTTATCGTCGGTCAGGTATTTTACACAATAAGTAGTATCCAGTCCGCCGCTAAAACCAAGCACCACCTTCGCGCCGGGCTTAAGGGCTGTTGTTGGGAGGTTGCTGCTACTATCCAGGGGATCAAATTGCCTGTTGCTATGTGTACTAAAATTCATGTACTGTAATTTTTTGAACAGGTAACAGAAATGCGCGGTTGAACCGTGCTTCCATCGTCCTGAAAAGGATTAGAAATTAAAAAAGTATTGCAGTATGGATCGTGGCTTGTTCGTGGTTTTTGCACTCTCCTGCCGCGCGGTGAAATCTTTTTTGGTAAGCCATTTCAACAACTTGCTCTGCTTTATTTTCATAAAGCGCTCATATAACTTTGAGTGCGTAGAAAAGGCTTCGGCCGTTTCCTGGGGCTCGTAATGATCTTTGGGATCATACAGCATGGCTGTACACATGCAGTTTTTCCTTTCCTTGCTCATCAGGATATCATAATTCACGCAGCTTTTGCAGCCGGCCCAGAAGGCTTCGTCCTGGGTGAGCTCAGAATAGGTAACCGGTTCATAGCCCAGTTCAGAATTAATTTTCATTACTGCCAGTCCGGTTGTAAGACCAAACAGTTTTGCTTCAGGGTATTTTTCCCTGCTCAAGTCAAAAATTCTTTTCTTGATCCCTTTTGCGACACCACTTTTACGGTACGCGGGCGCTACAATCAGGCCGCTATTCGCCACATACTCTCCATGTCCCCAGGTTTCTATGTAACAAAAGCCTACCCAGGTGCCGTCTTTAGTAACCGCTATGACCGCTTTGCCTTCTTCAATTTTTGCCACCAGGTATTCGGGGCTGCGTTTGGCTATGCCGGTTCCACGTGCTTTTGCACTGCTTTCCATCTCGGAGGTAATGGTAGATGCATATATTTTGTCTGCAAGGGTAGCTACCCTAATAATGATTTGCTGATTGTCCAATGTATGAAGTATTAATTGACTGGATGACCACTCCATGTAGATAGTAAAAAAATCCGGGGGATATTTTCACTGATAGGGGCCTGGTTAACGGCTCGTCCTATCAGCAACCACGTCGCGGTCGCGGCAAGAAAAAACAACGTAAGGCATTGATGGCCCGGCTGTTCTCAGTGGCGGTATGTGGTGCTTTGTTTGTCAACTTCAGTTCAGAATTTAAAAGTTTTGTATTAGGAAACGCAAAAGTATAATTTTTGTTTATACATCTGCTAAAAAATTATTAATACTTTGTTATCCTTTTCCAATCTACCGCGTTGTTTTCCCGTTAGTTGGGCATGGCAGGTCCAGTAATTCCCCGCGTTGTTCCCGGTGCACTGATAAATCGCATTCAACAAAATGCTTCAACCAGCACAAAAGGCTTTTCGCCGTATCAATTTCTGACCGGTGCTGTGCATCCCGCTAACCAACGCGCAGAAGCCTGCACGCCCGCATTTAAGGTGTTTTTACGGCGCATTTATGGGCGGCATTTTGCTATTCCCGGTTCAGTTTCAAAACCCTATCTTTGCCCCTCTTAAAAATTTTGTAAACAAAACTAGAACTCCAATGAAGATTTTGGTTGCCATTTTTGCCAGCATTTTGATACTTATTTCAGCTTACCAGCTTTCTTTTACCTGGTTTGTGAACAAGCACGAAAGCGCCATGGCAGAAAAAGCAAAACTGTGGACGAAAAACCATTACGCAAATGCTACCGCCAAATATCCGGGCGACAAAGAAAAACAAACCCTTTACCAGGACACGATTGCACAGGCACAAAACGTGCGGCTCCGCCGTTTGCTGGACAGCACGCGGGAAAGCAAAATAACCTGGTGGGGACAGACTTACCAAAAGGCAAAAGAGAGCGAATTGTTGCTCGGTCTCGATCTGCAGGGTGGTATCAACGTAGCGTTGAATATTGAACTGGCTGGTTTGATAAAAGGCCTTTGCAATAACCCCAATGATCCTGGTCTCAAAAAAGCCATTGATGATGCCAACCGAAAGAAAACAAGCAGCGATGCTAATTTTATTGATTTGTTTGCAGAATCATTTAAAGCTGTTAATCCTGGTCAGGCACTGGCGCCTTTGTTCAGTAACAATACGCGAAATAAGCTGAAGATCGATGCCTCTGATGCAGCCGTGGTTACGTACCTGCACGAGCGTGCGGATGCGGCCATGCAGCAGACCAAGAATGTGCTTACCAAACGTATCGATCAGTTTGGGGTATCACAGCCTAATATCAATCTCGATAAAAATAAAGGAATTATTACCGTGGAGCTGGCCGGGGCAAATGATCCTGAACGGGTTAGAAAATACCTGCAAAGCACTGCCAACCTGCAATTTTTTGAAGTGTATAATATCAGCGAGCTGAGCCCGTCACTGGAAGCTGCAGACAAATCACTGACTGCTATACTGGGCGGTAAGAAAGCCACTGACACCGCAACGGTAAAAGTTGACAGCAACCAGGCCGCAAAACCTGATACTTCGCTTGCTGGCTTATTAAACAATAGCAACGACAGCAGCAAAAAAACAGCCACTATAGCAGAGACCAATCTGCAATACCCGCTGATAAAATATTTTAACGCTGGCTTTGTAAGAAATAAAGATGGTCAGCCTGCAAAGGATAACAACGGAAACGTTATTTACACTGGTGTACTGGGTTATGTGCCGCTTAAAGACACTTCTATACTCAATGGATACCTCAGTAACCCTGTTGTTTCCAACAGCTTTCCTGCCAATGTAAAATTCTTATATGGTGTGCAGGAAAAGGATGAAAATGGCAAGCTGGCCGAATACCTTACCCTGTATGCAATTAAAAAAGTGCCGGGTTCAGATAAAGCAAAGCTGGAAGGTGAACACGTAACCAACGCCCGCCAGGATTATGACCAGTTTGGTAAAGTGGAAGTGAGCATGAGCATGGATAAAACCGGTGCTGCCATCTGGGAACAAATGACGGGTGATGCGTACAAGAAAAAAAGCCAGATAGCAATTGTGCTGGATGATTTGGTTTACTCCGCCCCCGGCGTAACCAGTGGTGCCATTGCAGGCGGTAACTCACAAATCAGCGGCAATTTTACCGTAGAACAAGGCCAGGATTTGGCAAATATATTAGAGAGCGGTAAGCTGGAAGCTCCCGCAAGAATTGTTCAGGAGCAGGTGGTAGGTCCTACCCTTGGAGCAGAAGCAGTGCAGGGCGGTACGCTGGCATTTGCTATTTCCTTTGTGGTAATATTTGCGCTGATGCTGGTGTACTACAACACCGCGGGTTGGGTGGCCAATATTGCACTTATATTAAACTTATTATTTACAATCGGGGTGTTAAGTGCATTGAATGCAACACTCACCGCGCCCGGTATAGCGGGCCTTGTGCTCACCATCGGTATGGCCGTGGATACCAACGTAATTATATTTGAACGAATTAAAGAAGAACTTACCAAAGGCAAGAATTACCAGCAAGCTGTAAAAGATGGCTACCGGCGTTCTTTGCCACCGGTGCTGGATGCGCACGTAACTACGTTGCTGACAGCAATGATATTATTGTATTTCGGACTGGGGCCGGTTAAAGGTTTTGCAGTAACGCAGATACTTGGTATTCTTTTGTCACTGTTCTGCGGTATCCTGGTAAGCCGTTTGATTACGGATTTCTGGACAAACAAAAACCGCCATTTCAATTATTTCACGGGTGTAAGCAAGCGCGTATTTAAACACGCTTCGTACAAGTTTATTGAATACCGCAAATACGCTTATGCGATATCTGTAGTTGTTTTAATATTGGGTGTTGGATCTTTTATCAATGGTTTCCGCGAAGGGGTGGAATTCAGGGGCGGACGCAGTTATGTGGTAAATTTTTATAAACCAGTAGACGAAGAAGCGCTCAGGAAAGATTTGGGTAAAGTTTTTGAAGGCGAAGAACCCATCACTAAAACCTATGGCAGCAGCAGCAAGCTGGATATTACGACCGATTACAAGATTACACAAACCGGGCTGGCTGTTGACAGCATGGTTAAAAATAAATTGTTTGAGGGACTAAAGGCCTATTTGCCGCCCACGGCAACACTGGAAGAATTTGTTGGTACGAATAAATATGTAGAAGGTTCCAAAAAAGTGGACGCTACCATATCAGATGACCTTAAGAAAGGCGCCTTTAAAGCAATGTTCTGGTCATTACTGATTATCACCCTGTATATTTTTATACGGTTCCGCGACTGGCGTTTTTCGCTGGGAACGATTATATCCCTGATGCACGATATATTGGTAACACTGGCGGTATTCTCCTTCCTCAAAAACGTGGTGCCCTTTCCGCTGGAAATTGACCAGCATTTTATTGCGGCTATCCTGACTGTAATTGGTTTCTCCATGAACGATACGGTTATCGTGTTCGACAGGGTGCGTGAAAACAGTAACCTGATGAAAGGTGCTACCACCGGTGAAGTAATCAACAAGTCTATCAATGATACACTAAGCCGCACCGTTATGACCTCCTTAACCGTGTTTTTAACCCTGCTTATCCTTTTCCTGGTAGGCGGAGAAGTAACCAAGGGTTTTGCCTTTGCAATGTTAATTGGAGTTATAACCGGTACCTATTCGTCTATTTTTGTTGCGGCTCCTATCCTGGTGGATTTTGCCAAGGGCAAACGATTGGGACAAGCTGATTTGGTGGCGCATGACGATAAGAAGAAGGTGATTGTAACACCTGCTGTTACACCAAAACTAAAAGCATAATTATATTACGGAATTGATATATAAAAAAAACCCGCTGAAGCATCAGCGGGTTTTTTTATATATCAGTAAATGATTGGAAGCTTTAGCAGGTGCTGGAAAATTAAAAAAATTAGCGCTGCACAATGATTCTTGTTACCTGTCTTTGCTGCGAATGCACATTAAACGTCTCCACTACATAAAGGCCGTTGCCTGCCTGTCCGGGTATTTGCAAAGACGTGACGGCGGTATTGTTGTGCCTCGAAGCAGCGATTTTCTTACCATCAGCAGCATAAATATTCACTTGCCAATCGCCCTTCTCCGGAAAATTTACATGCAAATCGCCATTGTTCAAAAGCGTGGGATACACACTTACGCCACCGGGCCTGTCTTCGTTAAAAGAGACCAGGCGGATTTCAGAATATTTTAACGCGCCTGAAATATTCTTTTGCTGTAAACGGAAGTACAATTTTTTAGCCGTGCTGCTATTAAGATAGGTGTACGAATATAAACCGGTCGTGTTTTCTGTTGTATATGCAACGGTAGTAAAAGCGATACCGTCGGTGCTTACCTGGATGCCGTAGCGTCTTCCTGCTTCTACCGCCAGTTGGCGCCAGTTAAGCAATACGTTGTTTTTTGACTGCGGAACGGCGGTAAAATCCAGCAAGTCTGTAGGTAACACGGAAGCAAGGCAATACAGGTAGCTGATACTTGCATGCACCGTATCAAATATTTCAATACTAGAGAAATTAAATCCCGGCGCTGGCAGTGCGGTTACCGCCGAGGTGGTGGTCTGGTAATCAAAATCGACGGTACCCACACCCTGGAAATTGTTCAGGTTTGGATTAATCGTGGTGATTGAATCACTTACTGTGTAACCAAGGTATGCCGGGCCATAACTGACTTCCTGCGCTGGCGCCAATACAAAAGGTGCAAATACCGTTTGTTTAACACCGTTGATAGTCAGCGGATCAATTGCGGAACAGTTGATATCATCTGAACGCGTTATTCTTACTTTGTAAGTTTGGGTAGCTGCACTCCCGTTTGAGATAACGTAACTGTAACCGAGGTTAACAGCCGATTTCACATTTGCAGAAAGCAAAGTTCCCATCGGAATATCAAATTTGGGGAAAGAGAATGCGTAAGCGGCGGACCCGGTACCATATAGTGTTATATCATACTTCAACGTAAAAGGCCCTGTTCCCCCCGCACATTGCGAAAAAACAGGAGATGGAAAGATTATACCGAGCAGTAAGCACGGTAAAATAAAGAATACAGTTTTCATGGTACAGGGCTTGGGTTTCATCGTTATCGGATAAACCCAAAATAGAAATCTTTCCTGCCGGGAACGAATTTCTTTGCACCAATTAACCCCTAGTAGGGGTAAAAATCTGCACGGCTCGTATAACTACTATCCTTGCACCCAATTAATACGATAGCTAAATAGCCCGCAGCAGAAGGTCAGACTGCCTATAACGTTTACTAATACCCGCTAATAGACCTGTAGCAGTGGGAGCCGCGTACAATCAACTTGTTTCAAATTATTTCGAACCTTGCCTTGCGAATAATAAAAAACGTCCCGCTTTCTGCGGGACGTTTTTTATTAGTTGATTATTTTATGCTCTTTGCTTAACCGGTTTCTTTTTCTTGGCCTGCTTAAGGGCCTCGTCAATTGCCTTGCTGAGATCGGCAACTGTCGGCTTGCCGGTAAACAGCTCTTCGTTGATAAAAAATGTTGGTACATCCTTTACCCCGCGATCCAGGCCGTTCCTTAAATCACCCTGCACCTGCCAGCCGTACATCGCATTTACCAGGTCATCCAGGAAATGCTTGTTGTTTACACCTGCTTCTTTTGAATGTAGTTTTAAACTTGTTGTCCCAAGATTACGGCGATTTGCGAATAAAATATTATGCATCTCCCAAAATTTGCCGTCCTGCGCAGTGGCAACGGCGGCTTCTGCAGCCTTCAGCGCGCGTTGGTGAATACGTGTCATGGGAAAATGGCGGAAGTTGAAACGAATCTTACCCTCGTATGTTTCAAGTAACTGCTTTACTACTTCGTTTGCTTTTGCACAAGCTTCACTTTCATACTCACCAAACTCCATCAACGTTACAGGTGCATCTATGTTTCCAACAAACACGTCTTTTGGTTCAATAATTTCAACCACTTCTTTTTTGAATGCCATAATTTGTTCCTTTTTTTTTATTCCCAGCACCCATACATGTGTATGAGTCCCTATCTATAACCATTTTTTAATCCAATGGTTCTAAGTACATTAAACTGTAAGGGCCTTTTTTTAATCGCTTGTTAGCGGATGAAGATAGTATTTTTTTCTTTTTTTCCACACTTAAGATGGTCGCGAACGCTGGTTTCAGTCAAACTAGCCCGGCTGAAACCAGCAGTTCCGTAGTTATACGAGCTTGGGTTGAGCGATTTCATTCCTGAAAACCACGGTGTTATCAAATACGTCTACCAAAACCGGGCGATTCTTGTCAATGTCGGCCGCCAGGATTTTTTTGCTCAACTTGTTCACAATTTCTTTTTGAATCAAGCGCTTCAGTGGCCGGGCGCCATATTGTGGATCGTACCCGTTCTCCGCCAGGAAATCCAGTGCATAATCGCTAAACTCCAGGTGAATGCCATTTTCGGCAACCAATTTTACCAGGTTTTTCAGCTGAATGGTAATAATGCCCCGGATTTCCTTCTTCATGAGCGGGTGAAACATAATGATCTCATCTACCCTGTTTAAGAATTCGGGACGAACCGTTTCACGCAGCAGGTTCATCACATCCAACCGCGCTTTTTCTGTTACTTCTTCCACATTCTTATCTGTCAGCTTTTCAAAAGCCTCCTGAATCAGGTGACTACCAATATTGCTGGTCATTATAATAATAGTGTTCTTAAAGTTGACTATGCGTCCTTTGTTATCGGTGAGGCGACCGTCATCCAGCACCTGCAATAGTATATTCCAGACATCCGGGTGCGCTTTTTCAATTTCATCGAGCAGCACAACGCTGTACGGTTTCCTGCGCACAGCTTCTGTTAACTGCCCGCCTTCATCATACCCAACATAACCCGGAGGCGCACCAACCAGCCTTGAAACGCTGTGTTTCTCCTGGTACTCGCTCATGTCAATACGGGTCATCATCCCCTCATCATCAAACAGGTACTGGGCCAACGCCTTCGCCAGTTCCGTTTTGCCCACGCCGGTTGTTCCCAGGAAAATAAAAGACCCGATGGGTTTTTTTGGATCCTGCAAGCCTGCGCGGCTGCGGCGAATAGCATCCGCAACGGCGGTGATGGCTTCGTCCTGGCCAACTACTTTTTCGTGTAAATGCGCTTCCAGGTTCAACAGTTTTTCCCGTTCGCCCTGCATCATCCTGGATACCGGTATGCCAGTAATTCTGGCAACATTTTGTGCGATATCTTCTGCATCCACTTCTTCCTTCAGCAAACGCTTCTCGCTCAATTCTGACAACGCTGCACTCTTATCGCTGATGATCTCTTCCTGTTCTTTCACTTTGCCATATCTTATCTCTGCTACCCGGCCATAGTCGCCCTCCCGTTCAGCCTTTTCCGCTTCCAGCTTAAACTGCTCAATGGCAGCTTTGGCGTTCTGCACCTGCTCAACAATTTCTTTTTCTTTTTTCCACTTCGCTTTAAATGTATCCCGCGACACAGACAGGTTAGCGATTTCTGTATTGAGATCACGCAGCTGTCCCGGGTCATTTTCTCTTTTGATCGCTTCCCTTTCTATTTCAAGCTGTCTTATCTGCCGCTCCAGCTTATCAAGCTCTTCGGGCATTGAATTCATTTCCATTCGGAGCTTCGCAGCACTTTCATCTATCAGGTCGATGGCTTTATCTGGCAGAAAGCGATCGGTAATGTAACGGTTGCTTAACTCCACGGCCGCAATAATTGCTTCGTCTTTAATCCGCACATGGTGGTGCGTTTCATACCTGTCTTTCAAACCACGCAAAATGGAAATAGCGTCTTCCACACTGGGTTCTTCAATCAATACTTTTTGAAACCGGCGTTCCAGGGCTTTGTCTTTTTCAAAGAACTTCTGGTATTCGGTGAGCGTCGTTGCACCAATTGCCCGCAGTTCGCCCCTTGCAAGCGCAGGTTTTAAAATATTAGCTGCATCCATGGCACCATCGCCACCGCCTGCACCTACCAGGGTATGTATCTCGTCAATAAATAAAACAATCTCACCCTCGCTGGAAGCTACTTCTTTTACTACACCTTTTAAACGCTCTTCAAATTCTCCTTTGTATTTGGCGCCTGCAATCAGCTGCCCCATGTCCAGCGCATAAATAATCTTAGATTTTAAATTATCCGGCACATCCCCGTTTACTATTCTAATTGCAAGGCCCTCTGCAATGGCAGTTTTACCAACGCCCGGCTCACCCACCAATATGGGATTATTTTTTGTACGCCGCGAAAGGATGTGCAGGGTTCTGCGGATCTCTTCATCACGGCCAATAACGGGATCAAGTTTACCGTTTCTTGCCATGTCATTCAGGTTCTTGGCATATTTATTCAATGCGTTGAACTGTGTATCCTGGGTTTGAGAGTTAATGGTATCGCCCTTGCGCAAATCTTTAATGGCGGTAACCAATCCTTTTTCTGTAAGGCCGGTATCTTTCAGCAGCTTTGCCGTACTATCGCTACCATTTATAATAGCCAGCAAAAGGTGCTCTACGCTTACAAATTCATCCCCAAACTGTTTCAGCGTATTGGCGGCCCGCAATAGTACATTGTTGGCTTCACGGCCCATTGCCTGCGCCGGTGATGCGCCAGCACTTGCTTTGGGCAGTTTCTGAATAAGCTCATCCAGCCTGCTTTCCAGCAGGTTCATTGTAACATTATTTTTTTTCAGCAAGAAATCAATAGCAGAATCCTGGTCGTTGAGCAACGCTTTTAATATATGCTCGGTTTCAATGTTAATGCTATTGGCAGTGAAAGCGATCTGCTGAGCGGCAGCAATGGCTTCCTGTGCTTTGATGGTAAAGTTGTTTAAATTCATATTTTTATAAATTTCGATTGTTTTAAAATCGCTGGAACGCAGTCGAAAAATTGTACACTTCAATGAGCACTAAAAAAGCGGTATTCGATGCTGCCTGGCAATAAAATCAGGCAGGGTATTTAATTTACAACTGCTTCCAACAAATGATTAACAGAAACCCGGTGCAGGGTTGGTGAATATCAAATAACTTTAGTGCTAAGCGCAAATCACAATCCAAACAGCCAAGCCTGATAGTATGTCATACAAAACGCCATCAAACTGCCTCAAATTCAGTTATTTAGTGCTTTTTATGCTATTGTTGCAGCCACTGGCCGCCCAATACAATTTCAGTGCAGTAGACGATTTGCTGGCTAAAAACCAGAAACAGCTGGGCGGGGATGTTATTGCCATGATTTATAAAGATGGAAAGCTGGTCTATAACAACCAGCTCAATAAAGAATTCAATGGCAAAACCCAGGTGCCCATTGCGAGCTGCAGCAAATGGCTGACCGCTGCCCTGGCCATGATTTTTGTTCAGGAAGGTAAAATATCATTGGACGATCCGGTCGCTAAATACCTCCCCATTTTTACTTCCTATAGCAAGAAATACATTACCATCAGGCAGTGTCTTGCAAATACCACCGGAATACATGCTGAGGAACCGGGCCTCAAGGCGTTGGTGCAGAATAAAAAGTTTGCAACCCTGGAAGATGAAGTAAATGCTTTTGCCAAACGGGAAATTGAACGCAACCCGGGCGAAATGTTTTTTTACAGCAATATTGGTTTGAACATTGTTGGACGGGTACTGGAAATCGTTGGCAAAAAGACTTTCGACCGCCTGATTTCTGACCGCTTGCTGCGCCCTTTAAAGATGCGGCAAACCACCTTCTATATTGATTACGACAAATCCTTTAACCCCTCCGGCGGCGCAATGTCTACCGCTAACGACTATATCAATTTCTTGGGGATGATCCTGAATAAGGGAATGTTTGAAGGCAAACGTATTTTAAGCGAAAAATCAATTGCTGAAATGCAGCGTGTTCAAACCGGCAGTGCAGCTATCAAATACCAGCCTGCTGTTGCGCTGGGTTATGCCTATGGCCTGGGTGAATGGATACGCGATAAAGATGCCGCAGGTGCAGGCACGGTTATTACCTGCCCGGGAATTTATGGCTCTTATCCGTTGGTTGACTATTGCCGGGGCTACGCTTACCTGGTTTTTGTAAAAACGTTGCAAAATGAACAGAAAAAGGAGTTCTACGATTCACTGAAAGACGCCATTGATGCACAGATAAGCAGTGCCTGTAAATAAGCAAACAAGTGGTTGCTACGTCCAAATTTTCATCCCGTTCCAAATAATTAAGTGCATGCTTTTCAAACTCAGCGTGCCGGTAAAATATCATTCCGTGCGCACCAATACAATGCGTGCGTGATCTGCCCTGTATATTTGCTCCTGCACCTTTACCAATTCTGAATAATCACTGGCTGGAAACCGGTTGCGCGTTTTTTCTTCCATCCGCACATAATAAATTTTACCGTCTTCTATTTTCAGGCTGGTCTGGTACTTACAAAACCGGCTGTTAATGTTAATGCCCGGTGGCAATGATTCGGTTTTGTAGCCATCAGGGATTTTTATGACAACGGAATCGATATCTCTGTACGCGCTGTTGTAAACAATCTCATACTTTCTAATGGAGTCCGGCGGGTAGCGCAGGCCGGTTTTGTTAAAAAGATTTGGTGCAACGAACAACCGCTTTCCGGTTACACTGGCATAGCCCGTGGAAGTAACATGCAAATATTCTTTCACTGCAGGCAACACGCCCCTTTCTTCATCATAGCTGCTTTTATCTACCTGGTAGGTAGGAAGATTAAGCGTTCTGTTGAGGTATTTCTGCCGCTCATCTTTGCTTACCTGGTATATTAATTCGTGTACCAGTTCCTGTTGAATACCGGTAAACCGGGTATTTACCGCTGCATCCAGGTTTCCGTCGGCATCAATTTTTGCAGCTACCAGCCGCAGCTGGATATTATCCTGCGCCGAATACCGCGGCGTATTCACCATGTGCGCACCGTCCTCATCAATTAATATCGCTTTACGATCGCCGGTAAAACTGCCCATAAATCCTGCTGACACTGTCTGGCTAGTACATTCCAACCACAATGTGTCATTTGCAAAAGGTACGCAGGCAATTGCATGGTTTCCCTGCAAGGACGGAAAATTATCCACGATGGGTGCTGCACCCGCACCCGCAGTAATCACTACATACTTACCTTTTATGCCGGCCTCCTTTAACAATGCTATCATATAATTCGACAACGCTTTGCAATCCCCATACCGCTTTGTAGCCACATAGGTAGCATCAAATGGCTGCCAGCCTCCAATGCCCAACTGTATACTGATGTAGCGGGTATTCTTTTGCAAAAAATTATACAGTACATATGCTTTCTGGCGATCATCATTCAAACCATCTGTCAGCTCATGCACCTTTGCCTTAATATTATCAGGCAAAACATCTTTTCCTTTTACCAGTTGGTAGATAAATTTACCATAGCCCTCCCAGGTAGTCATATTGCCCTTGTATCCTTCTGCTTCAAATTCCGATGGTGCAAACATTATGTTGGGAACGATGTCGCGAAAAGACGGACCATTCGCTTCCGTGCTGATGGCTGGTAAATTTTTCAGCTCCCAGGTATATATTTTCTTATTTCCATTCTCTGTAATAACCGGCAGTACAGCGCAATTGTTGGCTTTGTACCGTACCAGGTAATCTTTGGGTGCAATGATCACATACCGGCTCGATTGCACGGACATGGATGTTGCGCGCAGCGGAAACCAGTCGGCGAAATCAACGATACCATCAATATCATCTTCTTCTTCAAAATCTACGGTGTAAGGATAGCTTCGGAAATAAAAATCATGTTTTTTATAGCGCGTGTCTATCATGAGGCTCATCTGGTCATCGCCGCTAAAGTCCTGCATGTCTTTCTTTTTGACGTGCTTTAGCTCTTTTCCTGCTGCATCAAACAAGCTACCGTTTACATAATTGATAGAGGTAAACTTATCGTAGGCGGTGGCATAGCTGCCATAACCGGATGCGGCTTCATTCAAAATGGTATAGACATGACGCTCTTTTACCGTTGCACGTGAAGGCGATTTTATTTCCATAATCCGTTCATCCAGTCTTACCACTACATTGGCATTCTTTTTCAGGGAATCTGGTATGAGCAATACATTGTATGATTGCGCAAATAATGCGGCCGGCAACAGGAACAGCAGCAACAAAAAGATGTTTTTCATAGTGGTTATTTCTTCTTCAGCACAATCTGCTCACCCTGCTTTTTGACGATGAATCCAAAAAAGTCGCGCAGTGCGGTATAATCTTCCGGGGTAAAATTGGCTTTATTTAATTTAATGCGTGACCGTAACTGGATGGCACCATCTGATTTTTGCACCAGGTATTCAAACAATCCTTCATCATCGTTAAAAGCCACTTTCACGGATTTTGGGATTTCTTCTACCGTAAAACCATTGGGCACTTCCATGTTCAGCATATAGGTTTCATCCATGGTGTAGGGCATTTCTACCGGGTAGATGCGATCTGCCGAAGTAAACGGATTTTCTTTGTATGCTTCCGACAACATTGGGTTAAAATAGACAATATTTTCATCGTCCGCCGGCTTGAAGGCGAAATCATAGTGGATCAGCGCGGGCATATCGTTAAGTTTTAGCGAATCAATGCCTGCATCCCTAACGGACATATCAAAACTAAAAGACGATTTCACTTTTTTAAAATACCCGTTTTGATCACCTTTCAATTTTCCTCTTAAATCAAGCGACTCATAATAGCCGAGCTGCGATCTAAAAGACCCCGTGAGCCCGCTTTTTTCATCATTGCTGATAAATACCGTGGTCATTTTTTTCTCGTTTAGAGAGTCCGCAGAAAAATACACCGGCATGGCCGCTTCTTTCGTAATCACCCTGGCATGACCATTGTAACAATTGGCCGGCAATCGCGAAAACCCGTTGTACGGGTTGCTCGCATCGAGGTTGTAATATGCACCGTCTATATCCGCCCCGCATATCACATAGTTAAAGCGCTGTATCAATGGATACACTTCACTCGTAAAGCCGTTTTCGCGCGTGCTTAATATCACCGGATCTGCAGTGATGTTCTCATGCCGCAGCATGGCAATGAGGAGCAGGTTAATATCGGCTACTGTACCACTGTGTTTTTTATACGCCTCCTTCACCGTTGTTCCAAGATAAATGGCTGAATTGTCCGTGCAGGTCATATTGTCCCTTACATAAGCAAATATTTTCTTTGCTTTCTCCAACTTTGACCGCGCGTCTTTTACTGCCACTTTGATATCGTCGTCGAGCCAGTTATTATTTTTGGAAAGACCCAGACCGAAATATTCATTTTGCATCAATTTTTGTCCAAGCAGTATCCAATTGCCCATCTGGTCGTGTGGCATCTGCCCTTGAAATTGGTAACTCGAAAGTTGAAATTCGACGCCGGATATGTAGTTCTTTAATGCAGAAGTGTACTTTTCCAACTTGATTGCGGGACTGTTTTTTACGACCCACCGCTTATAATATACCGTTCCATCCAACGCAACATTTTGGTTCTGATCCGCACCACCGGGCACGGTAATCTTGAAGTTTGCAAACTGCGTATTGGATTTAAACTCGGGCTGCAGGTAACCCTGCGACAGGGTGACATAATTAAAAAATTCCGGTATCCCCACTTCGTACTCACTCCACAGACACGGATATTGCGACTGAAAATACCAGGCCTTCAGGTTGTACAGAAAGTCCGATTTAACGGTATAACTGTATTCAATAACCGACCCCTCTTTAACGGCCGGCAGTGTAAACTTCGTAAACAGGTAATTTTTGGTGCGTTTCTCTTTAAAAATTGATGAAGCTTCCAGCCTGGTACCTACAACTTTACCATTTTCAAGATTATAGGTAAAAGCTTTCAGATCATCGAGCTTCTCTTCTGCGCTACCGTCTGAGTAAAGCGCTATCTCCACCTTAGCGGCGTCAAAACCTTTTTGATCCAGAATTTTGATACGCGTAGTACGTTTATAGACCAGCGAGAACCATCCTTTGATATTGCCTTCAAATTCCGAACTGCCGACGTCCGCGATGACCACGGCACTGGCGCTGCTGTCGAACGCCTCTTTAATTATGAAATCTGCGGGCGTTATTTTCCCGAATTTGATCGGCGTTTTTGTCTGGGCGGTAATCTTTAACACCGGGCACAATAGCCCAATGATAATCAGTAAGGGATAAGGTCTCATGTAGTAAGGGGTTGTGGGGTTTAGTATTCCAAAAATATAGTTTTTAGCCGCATTGCAAAACATTTAAAATGCAAACTTTAAAATAATCATTGTCTGTGATCAATTGTTGGTGGAATTACTATCGTACAAGACCGAGAAAGACGATACATAAGTGAAACTATTTATATACGCAATGCCCTGGAGTTAAGCCGGCGACACGGGATCATTATTTTCTTTTAAATACAATTTGCTCGTTTTGCTTTTTTACCACGTAAGCGAAGAAATCCCGCAAAGTATTGTACTCCGCCGGTTCAAAAGACGCTCTTTTCATGGTAACCTTACTCCGCAACTGGATAATACCGTTACCCTGTTGCACCAGGTATTCAAACATACCTTCCCCATCATTAAAAGACACCCTGGCGGATTTAGGGATTTCATCTACAGCGTACCCCGCCGGTACTTCCATCGTAAGCAAATACACCTGGTTAACTGGGTACGGCATTTCTACCGGGTATTTGCGTACGGCCGCATGAAAAGGATTGGTTTTGAAGTCTACCCAAAGCACTGGGTTGAAATAAATGATATCTGCCGACTGCATTTTAAAGATGAAGTCTGCCTGCACTGCCAGCGGTTCTTCTATTTTTTTCAACGAGTCAACTTTCGTAGTTGTTATTTGCATTTCATCGCCTGCTGCGCTTTGCAAACCCGTAAAATACTTTTTTTCACCTACCGACTGAATCGCTTCACGAATGGCATATGATTCCATATACCCGGGAGAATACTCATACGTGCCCCGCAATATGCCGTTGCCGGAAGTATCGTTAAAAATACGCGCAGCACTCAACTGCCGCTCCTTTATAGAATCAGCCATAAAATAAACAGATGCGGAATCTGCATTACTAATCACCCGGGCATGACCGTTATAGCAATCTGGCGGTAAATACCCGAACCCAAGCTGCGGATGTGATGCGTCCAGGTAGTACACCCGGTCATTGATGGTGGCTTTGCAGATAACATAATTAAGCCTTCCCAGGATTGGATAGCTGGGATAATTATAACCAAACGCGCGTGTACTCAATAATACCGGCGCCGCCGTAATACCTTTTTTCAACAACATATTGGTAAAAAGCAGATTTATTTCTCCCACGTTGCCTTTACGGCTTTTATACACGTCCTGCAATGTTGTCTTTATATATTTGTTCTGGTAACCGGTACAGGTAAAATTATTTGTTAGGTAATAATATATTGCTTTCGCCTGTTCCAGTTGATCCATATTGTTTTTTACGATTCCCTGCAAGGCTTTCTCCAGCCAGTAATCACGCCCTTCCTCCGCTGTCATAAAAGCAGCGAAAGTGTTGTCCTTCAGCAAATCTTCCGTTACTTTTTTCCAGGAATTCATGACATTGTGGGTAGCCTCCCCATCGTACGTTTGCGACAATTGAAAATCGATTTTATCGATGTAGTTGTCGGGCGATGACAGGTAGCTTTCTACAAAAAACGCGGGCATGTCTTTCATTACCCATCGATGCTTTACCGTATTGGCTGTAATGCTAAAAGACTGATCAGCATCCATACGGCTGCCGTCTCGTTTACTTCTCAGCAGGTAGCTTTCATGTCCGTCACTCGCTTTGTCAATGAAAAATGGATGGACGCCTCTTTTAGTAAATACATAACCTACCAGGCTGGGTATGGTTACCTGGTACTCACTCCACAAACATGGATAGTTGCGGCTTTGAAATTCCCATTCCGGAATATTAAAATAAAAATCAGAATTGACGGTATATGAATATTCAATGATGGACTCCTCTTTTACCCCTGGCAGCGTAAATTTTTGCTCAATGATATTCTTATCAATCTTATCGGTAAAAAGGTCTTTCTTTTCCATTTTGGTGGGCACGACCAACCCATTTTCCAGGTTGTAGCAAACCGCAGAAAAATTGTCCAGCGTTTCCCTTGACTCACCATCGGTGTACAGGTGAATCTTGACAGTGGCGAGGTCAAACGCATTTTTATTCAGAATCTTAATCCGGGTCTTGCGTTTAAATATATAGCTTACCCATCCCTGGCTATTTCCCTTAAATGTAGTGATACCCAGATCGGCTATGATAACGGCATTGGAGGAGCTGTCGATTGCCGGCGAAGCGCGCAGTATAAAATCTTCCGGGGTTATTTTATTGAATGCAGGGCTGTTTTTGTCCTGTGCGTTACCTGATACTATTGTAAAAAGTAGCACGGAGAAAATAAAACAGCACTTTAATTTCATACAGGAGGGTTTGTTAACCATAAACGACCAGGGTTGTCAAATATTTTACATCAGCGTTGCAGCCGGGTATTTAATTTCTAAACCACCAACAACAGGTCTGCAGCGCGACAATAAATTAGAAAAACGCAGGTAAGTTATTGTATTCCCCGGTTAGTATTGTCTTGAACGATTCTGCGGGTGCAGAAAGTGGGCCTGCGGATTTAACTGCAGCCGTGTAATTAGCGGCTTCCCTCGCCGATGATACCGGAAATAACCAATAAAAATTACCAAAAAACGAACGCTCGGGGCACACTGCGAAACAGGGTTAAAATTCGCAGATTCATCATATTTGGCCTACATTGCTTACAAAAATACGCCCGTTGCCCATCGCACAACATACTAAGTTTATAAAACAAACAGCAACGCAACTCGGCTTCGATTATTGCGGTATTGCGAGGGCAGAACAGTTGGGGGATGACGCACGCCGACTGGAAACCTGGTTAAACAACGGCTACCATGGCGGCATGCAGTACATGGAAAACTATTTCGATTTGCGCACCAATCCAGCCAGGCTGGTGCCCGGCGCAAAATCTGTGATAACCTTGTTACTAAATTATTACCCTGCGCAGCACCAAACTGACGGCATACCTAAGGTAGCAAAATACGCGTACGGTCAAGACTACCACACCGTGATAAGAACCAAGTTGAATGAACTCATAAAACAGATTAAAATAAATATCGGCGATATCAACGGACGCGGATTTGTGGACAGCGCACCCGTGCTGGAGCGGACCTGGGCGCAGCGGGCAGGCCTCGGCTGGATTGGCAAAAACGGCAATCTGATCAACAAAGAGCGTGGCTCCTTCTTTTTTATTGCAACCCTGATAACCGACCTGGAATTAGAATACGACCATCCATTGGCCAAAGATTATTGCGGCTCCTGCACCAAGTGCATTGATACCTGCCCCACCGATGCTATTTTACCAGACAAGGTGATTGATGGCAGCAAGTGCATTTCTTATTTTACAATTGAACTAAAGGAGCAGCTGATTCCGGAACATATGCAGGGGCAATTCGGTGACTGGATGTTTGGATGTGATGCCTGCCAGGACGTATGCCCATGGAACAGGTTCAGCAAACCCCACAAAGAAAAGGGCTTCACGCCGGTGAATGAAATTCTTAATTTTTCTTTAAAAGACTGGAACGAACTTACGGAAGCATCCTTTAAAATTATATTCCGGGATTCTCCGCTAAAAAGAGCCAAGTTTAGCGGCATAAAGCGCAACCTTTCTTTTATTGGCGGCCTGCAACAGCAGGATAAGCCAGCAGGCTAAGTTTAAAATACCAATCCTGCCTTGACCACAATCCTGTTCAGGCCATACTGAATTGAACTTTTTATTGGAGCACCGTCAACCACGATGGGTGAATAATCAGTGTAAAATTGTTTGAGTCGTTTATAAGAATATCCAGCGCTGAGGATAAAAGCATTTTTGTTGACCGTATTGATTGCATAGCCGATGCCAACGTCGGTATACAAGCCATTGCGCGCATCTCCATTATAAACCAGATTACTCCCACTTTCTTTTTGGCGTGCTGTCATCCAATTAAAATGAATGCCCGCATCGCCATAAATGAAAAACTTGTTGGCCGTTGCCCCAAACATTTTCCTGATATCAACAAACACGGGTATACCACGAAACCGGTAGTAATCAAGCCCGATGCCCACACCTGCAAACCAGGACTTGTGTTGAACTCCATTGACTGTCTGCAACTGGAGCGCGGTACCTGCCTGCCCGTTGAGCAGACCGATACTGTTGATTGATTGAAATTTCCAGGAACGCAATGTATCTGCCCGCTGTGCATGTGCGATGCAGCAGCCGGAAAGGAAAAATACAAGAGTCAATATTTTTTTCATTATATAAATGTTCAGGTTTTCTTTTTAGCGGCTGCAGGTTCTATTTTAATAACTTGCTCAGCAGTTTTATATCTTGTAAGTCGCTGTAATCATACTGGTAGAGTCCATCCTTTGTTACCAGGTAAGCAATCCCGTTAGCGGTAATAACATCGTATGTATTTTCGGAGGGGATGTATTTAACCAGTTTTATAGCGGCAACATTGCTAACGTCATATATTTTCAACCCGCTATCGCAAATAAACAACAGGTTGCCGTCTTTTGACAGACCGTGCGGATTGGTAAGCGGGTATGTCTTTACAAGCGCCGGGCTGCCGGGTATAGCCAGGTTATATATCTCCAGTTGGTTTACTTTGCTGTTGCAGACATTGGCTTCATGCAGCGTTACATACGCGTAATTATCATCCGCAACTACGGGGTCTCCGCTGCACCAGTGCCCACTGAATGATTGCTGGGTGGGATTTACCGGGTCCTGCAAGTCATACACACTCATACTGCTGCCGGCACCGATGTACAATTTCTTATTGTATGGAAAAATGGTTTCAATATCCCAACCAATGTCTTGCTTCTTCACAAGCCACGGATTACTGGCGCTGCTGATGTCTATTACATTCAACACACTGCTTGTTACTGCGTACATATAATTATCAACCGCCGCAAAACGTGCCATGGAACCGGCCATGCCAGCACTGACAGCAGCAGTGGAACTGTTGGCTGGTGCTGCTAAATATATGGAACAGTTTATGCAATCATTTATTCTGGGAGCGGTGCTGCAATCTACCGCCGTGTCCTTCACTTTCCAGTCCGTAATAATATTAATGGAGTCAGGGTCAACGGCGGTGGAATACCGGGATTTATCCGGGAAAGTATTGGTCAGGTATTTTGCAACCCGGATATTTTTTGGATCGGTAATATCTGCGGCCAGCAAATCACAATACAAATCCGCGTACAGTATATCACCCTTTACATACATATCAATATTCCCGGGAATATTGATAAAAGAAACTTTTACAGGGTGTGATGGATTGCTGTTATCGATAACATGAATTCCTTTATTGATCTCATTTAGAAAAATCCAGTTACCGCGGATGTATAATTTTCCGGTGTTGGTAACCGCTGCAGCAGCTTTGCTTTGCACCTGCGCTCTTAGGTCGGTAAGCTTCGTATATACGGGTGTATAAATTTTATACACGCGCTTGCAGGTGTCTTTTACGCAAGCAGCAAAAAGCAAAATTGTTACCACTAAAAACGCCGGCAGCGTAAGACTGGTTCTATCCTTTTTCATGTTGGTCATTTATAAGCTGACCACGCGCATGGGTGCTACGTTGCACCGCGCTTATTTTTTTGAAAAGAATATTTTAGCACCAATGCCCGCAAAAAACAAATGCCTGCTGCCGTACAAATCTTTGGTGAAGATATTACTGATACCATAGTTAATCTGCGGGCCTACCAGTACAGGAACCGACTTCGGGAAAAATTTATAGTCAATACCAGCCAGCAGACCAACCTGCACCTTGTTGATATAAGTTTTGCCTTGCTGGTAGCTGTTGTTTTGTGCATTGTAAACAACAGCCTGGCTGCCGGCAAGCAGCGAAGCAGCTACACCGGCATTTATAGAAAACCGCGACGCTTTTCCCAGCTGCTGCGCAATGGTAACAGGAATTTCAATAAAATGAAAACGGTTGGTATACGTGCCTGCATCCCCTGTACGATACTCGAGGCTACTTATATTGGTATTCACCTTTGCACCAACATTGATACGGGTGCTGTAATAATGGTAATGCAATCCCGCCAGCAGGTTTGCCTGCTTACCTATTTTTTTTACAACAAATGCCCCTGCGGCAAAAGAAAAACCCGGTCGTACCACCGAGGGCGTGGCGCCACCCGGATTACTACTGCCGTTATTCAAATTGTTTCCCGGCGCAGCACTTGAATTACTGTAAATGACCCTGGAGTCAAGATAGGAAGCGGCACTGGAATATACACCTGAAAATCCACCGGAAAAATTAGATGAGCCAGCCTGCACACTGATACCCCATTCAATTTTTTTCTTCCTGGCAGCCGGTTTCTTCTTTTCAGCAATATCTTTTGCCCCCTTTATTACCGCGCGCGGTTCAGAGAACATTATTGAATCCTGCAACGGTGTTCCGCCGGTTTTTGTATTATTTTCATCCATGGCCTCCATGCTGGTGATTGCCCCCTCAGCTTCCTCGGTTTGATCAACTGTATTGCTTTCCTTAACTGGCGCCTTGTGTACAGGCACCTTTTTAGTTGCTATTTTTTCCACGGTTGCTAATCCTTGCTTACCTGGTAAATCGTCATTAAGTCCATCGTTAATACTGCGCGCAATAGCCTGCTTTTTATTTGCTAAAGCATCACCCTTGCCCCCGCTATGCTTGCTCGAAAAAAGCTTTGAAACTGGCTGGTTGTCCTGCGTACGTTCACCAGCAATTGATTTTTTGATCTGATTTTTTAAAGGCGAAGCGGGCAATAACTTGTCTGCAGCTGCTTCATTTACCGGTTGCTGTTTCAAACCCGTGTTTTCTTTTTGCAGCGAATCCTGCGTGCCGGAATATGCTGTTTTTTTTACGCTGCTGCCCGCAGATTTTTCGCCTGCAACTATCTTCAGCGCGTTGTTACTTGCATCTTTTTGCTCACCGTCCATTTGCCACCAGCCCGCACCTGCCAGCAATACTAGTAAGACGGGCAGCCACAGCAGTAACCTGCGTTTTTTACGCCTAATTTGCTTTTCCACCTCGGGCCACACAGCAGCAGACGGAACGAAACTTAATTCGTTCATCTGCTGCTGCACCTGCTTTTCAAAATCATTTTCCGGCATAACTCGTTTTTTTGTGAACGTCCGCCTGCTGCTTTTCCAGCCAGCTTATCAACAATGCTCTCGCGCGCGCGTACTGAGATCTTGAAGTACCTTCTTTAATGCCCAGTATCTTTCCAATTTCTACATGTGTATATCCTTCCACCGCGTGTAGATTAAAGATCGTCTGGTACCCGTGCGGCAGTTGTCTTATCAAATCCGCCAGGTCCCTGGCATCCATTTTTACTTCCGGATTATCAGCCGAAACCGGGTGCATGCTAATATCGCTGAATGATAAATCTTTCTGGTACCGGCTGTGGCGTTTTAAATAATTAATGGCGGAAGTAACCATAATTCTGCGGATCCATGCACCCAGCTCGCCTTTGCCTTCATACTGCTGTAAATATTTAAACACTTTTATAAACGCTTCCTGCAGCACATCTTCCGCATCACTGATGCTCTTGGTATACCGGTAACAAACGCCCAGCATGGAAGGCGCATACTGCTCATACAGCGCACGCTGTGCAGCAGGCTTACCATGCAGGCAATCCCTTATTAATTTGTTTGTATCGGTCATCCGGTATGCTGGTTGACATGCAATTTAAACCATGCGTTGCATGGGCAGTTGCATTGTTTTTACTAATTGGTTCAACCGCAGCAACAACCGCTGCTGCGTGTGGTAACGAAGACAATACTTGCCTGTCTGCCAACGAGTAACCACTTATGGCCAGCGACCTGTACATTTGCCGAATGGGATTACAGGAAAGAGACAAAGCCGTTATCTGGCATCCATTCACCTCGTTTACGCATGCTCCAGCGCCCATCCCCATTGTGAAAGGCAGGGGTGTCTACCTGGTTGATGAAAGTGGCAACGAATACATCGATGCCATCAGCAGCTGGTGGGTCAATTTACACGGACATGCTCACCCGTACATTGCGGAAAAGATTTACGAGCAGGCAAAGACACTGGAGCAGGTAATTTTTGCTGGCTTCACGCACCAACCGGCCATCGAACTCGCGGAGCGCCTGCTTCCAAAATTGCCCGGCTTATTTTCAAAAATATTTTATTCTGACAACGGTTCTACAGCCACCGAAGTGGCCATTAAAATGGCGCTGCAATACTGGTGGAATACTACCCCCGCCACCGAAAAAATAAACAAAAGCGCAGGTACAATCCTGCCAAGAAAAAAGATCCTCGCTTTTAATGACAGCTACCATGGCGACACATTTGGCGCAATGAGTGTGAGTGACAGAAGTATTTTTACCATGGCTTTCCAGGACAAATTATTTGATGTAATTTTTATAGATACACCGTTGCCGGAAAATATTCAATCAATAAAAGATCGTATCAATAAAGAAGGCGACCAGGTTGCGGCGTTTATGTACGAGCCATTGCTGCAGGGTGCCGGCGGCATGAAAATGTATGCGCCCGCATTGCTGGATGAATTGCTGAAGACTGTAAAAAAACACGGCATTGTCTGTATAGCCGACGAAGTGATGACAGGCTTTGGAAGAACCGGTTCTTTTTTTGCTTCCGATCACTGCAGTGAAAAACCTGATATCATCTGCCTGTCGAAAGGACTAACCGGGGGCACCATGGCCCTGGGCGTAACTGCGGCAACGCAGCGCATTGTGGATGCATTTATACACGACGATAAAACAAAAACTTTTTTCCACGGGCACTCTTTTACGGCCAATCCCATAGCCTGCACCGCTGCGCTGGCCAGCCTCGATTTATTGGAGGAGGAAAGTTGCCAGCAGAACATCCGCATGATAACCGAAAGCAACACTGCTTTTCTGAAAGAGCTAAGGCAAATGGCATTGCCCGTTAAAAACCTTCGCCAACTGGGTACCATCATCGCGTTTGAGTTGGAAACCGGCAAAGATGAATACCTCAACACTATTGCCGCTACCGTTACCAGCCGTGCATTGCAAAAAAAGGTCTACCTGCGCCCCCTCGGAAATACGGTATATATTATGCCACCCTACTGCATCACCGAAGCTGCATTAACCCTAACCTATAACGCAATTACGGAGGTGATAAGTGAAATGCAAACGCCATCCCGATAAGAGATGGCGCCTGAGAAAAAAACGTTTATTAGCTTAGTCTACTTTAAAAGAAACATCGCTGTCTCCCCAAAGCAAATCAACCTTACCTGCTTTGCCTACGGTTATCTTAAATTTTTCTGCAAAACTAGCGGCTTTAGTTGCTGTTACATTTACCCTAATTACGTCTTCGGATTCTTTGTAACTGAACGCGCCCCATTTATGAACGTCATTGTTAAAAATAATCGTCCAGTTGTCTCCGTCGGCAATGGTAAACAATGCATACCTGCCCGCCTTTAAAACTTTGCCGCCAATTTTTACATCTTTGTTAATTTCAAATGCAGTGGCGGAATCTGCACCCGTGCGCCATACTTTACCTGGCATTGGTTCCAGATCTTTACCAATGGTTCGGCCGCGCACAGACGGCGCGTTGTATCTTATATAAATAGTAGCACCGCCCGCGCTGGTGCCGCTTGTTTCAGTAACCGGGCTTTTTGTATTCTGCGCACAGGCTGTTAAAGAGACCATGCATACAGTTGCGAACATTAAAAATGATTTCATATTATTCAATTTTTATTTTAAGAAAGCGTGTTCAATATTTAATTAAAATTAGTTAGAATTTTCCGCAATCCGCTTTAACGTAGCCAGCGATTTTTCCATTACCGGGCCAAACTGCGCATCATACACAATACTTTGGAACTTCTCCCACGGGTACCATTTCACATGAAAATCGAAATACCACTGCACCGTTGTATGTCCATGACCATTTTCATTTGCAATAATTGCGAAACCGCTGCCAAATTTACTGCCGGATGGCAGCAGCCAGTCTGCTGTAACCAGGCTATCTGATTGACCGGTCACGAAAATAGCGATTTCATCTGCCTTCAGCATATCAGTTTCTGCAATGCTGTTGTGGTAAAAGCGAATGTATTCATTCCACTTGTCCCACCTTTTGATATCTGCAACCAACGGCAATATTTTTTCGCGGGGCGCATTGATGTCAATTGCCCTGGAGATGCGCACCTGTGAAGGAAGCAGCAGGGAAATTAACAGTAGAATACCAAAAAGTGCCACTGCACTAATGAGTCCAAGTTTTATAAATCGCATACAATGCTTTATGAATTTATTATAGATGTGCAATGAACCGCCTTGACGGAAGCAGGCGGTTTACCGAAACGGCCATTGTTAGAAACGGTATTATTCCCAGCGGAAAACTTTTATTGCCACCGCATAGGCGGCCACGCCCCATATAGCCAGGATGCCTATCTGCTGCCAGCAATCATTTAAATGGGCGCCTTCGAACGCTACCTTGCGCATGGCATCGTTAAGGTGCGTGAGCGGTAAAATTCTGCAAATGGGCTGCAGCCACTTTGGAAATACATCAATAGAAAAAAATGTACCTGCGAGCAAGAATTGCGGCAATGTAATTAAGTTAGCAAAGGGCGGTATAGAGCTTTCATTTTTTGCAAGTCCGCTCACAATAAAGCCCATCCCCATGAAAACTAGTAAACCTAAAAAACTCAGCGCCAGCAGCTCAAAAAAAGTTACGACGCCGTGAACCAGCGTAAAACCAAAAACAAAGTGACCTATCAACAGGATGGTTACCGCTGTAATCATCTGGAACAGCACCCGACTAAGCCCTTCACCCAAAACAATGTTTCGTTTACTGATGGGCGTTGCAAAAAAACGTTTCAGCACCATTGTCTGGCGCAAATTGAAAAACAGGAAAGCCACGCCGAAAACACCGGCGCTCAAAAGCGAAAAACCCAGCTGTCCCGGCAAAATGAAATCAATGGTTTTATATTCCCTCACTTCCCGCACGTCACCCTTACCCATTGCAATGGCAGCAAATGCGGGCCGCACACCCATTACTGCATTGCTCACCCGGTTAATGATGTTATCTACCAATGAAAGAAACTGCGGATACGTGTCCGCACTGGCCGTAGTGGTTCTGAATTTTATAAGATAAGCCGGCAGGGCGCCCGCAGCATTTTTTTCAATTTTTACTACACCAGTAATCCTGCCTTTTACAAGATCTTTTTCTTTGCCCGCCTCTGAAGGGTAGTGCACAACACGTATATTTCTGTTCGCCACCAGCGAATCATACACCGCATTGGTGGAATCACTGTTGGCATCAAAAGCTATTTTGTACACGGGGCCGCCGCCTCCCCCACCAATAAAGCCAAATACAAGTATAAAAATCAGTGGAAAAGCGAAGCTGAAAATAACGGCGGACGGACTGCGGAATATCGCCCTGAAACTCGCTTTCGTAATTGCCAGCATTGCCCTCCATTGATTGTATGGCTTATCCATGAAAATTGATTATTTGAAACAAAACTATCTTATTAAATTCTGCTGCAAAAAAATCATTTATGCTCCCTGGACCCGGCCACTGCACCGAAAATTTTGCGATCATGAACCACATAACCCTGTTGTTTCCGGACAAAATGAATGAATTTATGATGCCGCGTTTTACCTGGGCAGGAAAAGTATGTAGATGGGTAAGACCAGGATAACAACTTCAGGATGTGGGTGTGGTCTGGTTGAAGGCCAGTCCGCCTGTTATGCTGGTTGGTAGCGTTAACAAATTAAACAAAATAGTCATTACACTATGAAGAGCCGCATTTTGCTATGCTAAACAAGGCGTACGCTGGTGACGGTTACCCTTACCTGCTATTGAATACATAGAATACCGGCTGGAGCTGACGCCGGCCTTTACCGGATAACGACCTCAAATGGCATCCGTGCCTGGGTGGTGCCAACCGATTGTTTCGCTTTTTTAAGGGCGTTGTACATGGCAGCACCGCTGCTGCCCAATTCTTCTTTTACCATCGATGCCTGCAAGCTTTTTGTATACCCGCTAAAAAAAGTTGCCCACCAGTTGAGCGGTTCAGGATATTCTTTGATTTTGAAGGAGGTTAATTTTGCCAGGCGTCCTGCGCAATTGATTGCGTCCTGCACACCACCCAGTTTGTCGGCCAGGCCAATATCGATTCCGCGGGTACCTGTCCACACCCGGCCTTGTGCGATGCTGTCTACAAGGGCTACATTAATTTTTCTGCCTGCAGCCACGCGGTGTAAAAAAGTATTATAAATGCTGTCTACACTCGTCTGCATAAATCTCTTTTCAATATCATTCAAGGGACGGCTGGCCGTAGGCGCATCTGCAGAAGGGCTTGTTTTTACGCCATCGAAACTAACGCCGAGTTTTTCATTGAAGAATTTTTGCAGGTTGGGAACAATGCTGAATACACCAATAGAGCCTGTTAACGTATTGGGCTGGGTAAAAATGCTGTCGGCGCCGCAGGACATATAATATCCGCCCGAGGCGGCATAGTCACCAAAACTCAGTACCACCGGCTTTTGCTGCTTAGCCAGCTCCAGTTCGCGCCACATGTTTTCACTGGCCATTGCACTACCGCCGCCGCTGTTAACCCTGATGACGATTGCCTTAATGGTTTCATCCATGCGCGCAGTCCGTATCAGCGTCCGGTACGTGTCCCCGCCAATTTGTCCCTTTTCGCCTTTACCATCTACAATATCGCCCTGCGCAAAAATAAGGGCAACCTTGCCGGTGCCTGACCCAGTTTTATAATTGACCGCACTGGCATATTTACCGGCTTCAATAAAATTGATTTTAGCGGTCGCAGCGATGCCCAATTGCTGTCTTAACACTGCTTTCACCTCGTCATCATACTTAAGCCCGTCTATTAATTTGTATTGAACCGCATCCGCCGCTGTCTGAATGGTCAGGGCATCGGCATAGCGGTGGAGTGTAGCCGTATCAACATGCCGGGCAGCACTTGTTTCCAATAAAAAACGACTATACAAGTCGTTTAGAAAAACGGCGGATTGCAGGCGGCTGGGTTCAGACATCTTATCTGTCCGGAATGGCTCCGTAGCACTTTTAAATTTTCCGGCATAAAAGATTTGGGGTTCGATGCCGAGTTTGTCGAGTGTCTGTTTAAAAAACATATACTCCAGTGAAAACCCTTTCCACTCTAGCCCACCCTGCGGATTACAATATATCTTATCTGCAGCATTGGCAATATAATAGGCCTTCTGTGAAATAACGTCCGCATAGGCGTATATGAATTTTTTACTGGTTTTAAAATCTATTAATGCGTTGCGCAGTTCGTCCGATGTGGCAAACCCATTGCCATTCTCCGCAGCCCGGAGGTAGATGCCTTTCACAGCGGTGTCCGTTTTTGCATAGCGTATGAGGCGCACCATATCATACAGCCCGGGCACATCATACCGCTCGTTTGGATTTAAACCCGCAAAGGGATGGTCCTGCGCCTGTTCATTAATACCTTGTGCCAGGTCTATATACAAAATGCCTTTACTACCCACTGAAGGTTTATCTGCGGAAGCAATATTGCCTGCCCATGAGGCCAGTACGATTACCAGCAGTACTGAAAAAACCACGATTGCCAAAAGGGTAGCAAAAAAAAATTTAAAAAACTGGGCCATAATTTCTTTTCAATTTTAATAAGCCGTCAAAAATAAAGATATTTGAAAACGGCATTTGGTACATTATGAATACAGCGTATCTACTCACAGGCGGCAATGTAGGGAATCGCCAGCAATATCTGCTGGAATCCGCCCGGCTTATTGAAGCCGCTTGTGGAAAAATTACCCGTCGTTCTGCAGTTTATGAAACGGCAGCCTGGGGGAAAACAGACCAACCCGCTTTTTTAAACCAGGCCCTGGAACTGGCTACCCTGCTGGCCCCTGCAGACCTGTTGACGAAATTGTTAGCTATAGAGCAAACTTCCGGGCGGGAACGAATGGAAAAATATGGTCCACGCACCATCGACCTCGACATCCTGTTGTTTAACAACGAAATTATCCAGACAGACGCGCTAATCATTCCCCACTCCCGGATGGCCAGCCGCCGGTTTGTATTGGTTCCCTTAAACGAAATTGCATCAGGTTATGTTCATCCTGTGCACAACAAAACAATTGCAAGCCTGCTGGAGGTGTGCCCGGATCCGTTGCCTGTTAAAAAGTTTTACGCCGGATAAATAATTAAGGTCTTAGTATTGCATTGCCGGCAGTTGCTGCACTTAAAATATGAATCATCACTTCATCACTGTTGAAGGAAACATAGGAGCGGGAAAAACAACACTTGCACATATTTTGTCCAGGCACTATAACGCGCGGCTGGTGCTGGAAGAATTTACCGACAATCCATTCCTTCCTAAATTCTACAGCAACCCCAAACAATTTGCTTTTCCGCTGGAGCTGTTTTTTATGGCGGAACGGTATAAGCAGTTGAAGGAACTGATCCATACAAAAGACCTTTTCCAGAGCGTGACCGTATCCGATTATATTTTCAGCAAATGCCTGCTGTTTGCAAAGGTAAACTTGCCGGAAGAGGAGTTTCACTTGTACCAGCGCTTGTTTGAAATCATTCACCAGCAACTGATTCAGCCAGATGTGCTCATTTACCTGCATTCGCCGGTGAACAAGCTGCAGCAGAATATACGAAAACGCAACCGGAGCTACGAACTGTCCATTGGCGATGATTACCTGTTTAATATACAGGAGACTTATACAAATTATATTAAACAGCACAATATTAAAACCATTTTTATTGATGCGGCCAATGCTGATTTCCTTGGCAATGAGCAACACCTGAAAGTAGTAACGGATGCCCTTGAAATGGACCTGGACGAAGGGCAGCACTATTTTACACTTCCCTGACGACGTGGTTGCATGTTGGGTAAAACTTTTCATCAACCAACTTTTTTGCGCAACAAAGGCAATCTATTCCCGTTACAAAACGATCTATTTTTAATGCCGCTTGTCTGCTAAACCAATGTATTTTCCAGTGGTTCTGCCTACCTTTATTCAACAACGGCAAAACAATCAATGGCAAGTCTTACGCAGTCAAAAGATCCCTTCGCATCCATCAAACAAAAAGAATTTCGCACACTGCTTGCCGGCCGCTTTCTTTTTATTGTTGGGCTGCGTATGATGAGTACACTGGTTGGCTGGTGGATATACAACCTTACCAACGCACCGCTGGCCATCGGACTCATTGGCCTCGCAGAATTTTTACCCGCATTTTCCATGGCCTTGTATGCGGGTCATACCATTGACATCAGCGAAAAGAGAAAACTAATATTACGGGGCGTAGCATTGTACCTGCTGGCGTCCTGCATTTTACTGACGCTGTCTACAAAATTTTCGAGTAATCATTTAACCAGCCACTGGATAGCCATCGGTATCTACGCCACAATTTTTGGAACCGGCATTGTGCGTTCATTTGTGGGACCCACCTTTAATGTAATACTCGCCTCCATTGTGCCCAAACATCATTTACAAAACGCCACCACCTGGAACCAGGGCACCTGGTTAACGGCATCCGTTTGCGGTCATGCCGCAGGCGGATTTTTAATAGCCGGATTGGGCAATACGGGTACCCTCACTTGTATCGTGTGCCTGATATCGTTTGCGCTGGTAGCACTTTTTCAACTGCAACCTAAGCCCCCCCTCAATGAAAGAGGAGAGAAAAAAACCTGGGACAGCGTAAAAGACGGGCTACGTTTTGTGCTGCACAGCAAGGAAGTACTGGGCGCGCTTTCGCTTGATTTATTTGCTGTATTATTTGGCGGCGCGGTTGCACTGGTACCGGTTTTCGCACGTGATATTTTAAAAATAGGACCGCAGGGTTTTGGTTTCCTGAACGCGGCCTCAGACATTGGCTCTATCAGCATTGTCATCTTGTTAACCCTTTTCCCGATGCAACAGCATCAGGGTAAAAAACTATTGTTTGCAGTGGGCGGTTTCGGAATTTGTATTATTACTTTCGCGTTGTCAAAAGTATTCTGGCTTTCTTTCTCTGCCCTGCTCATTGGCGGAATGCTGGACGGGGTAAGTGTGGTAGTAAGAGGAACTATTATGCAACTGAAAACTCCCGATAATATGCGCGGCCGGGTAATGAGTGTAAACTCCATGTTTATCAATTCCAGTAATGAGCTGGGCCAGTTTGAAAGTGGTGTGACGGCCAAAATGATGGGCGTGGTACCTTCCGTAATATTTGGGGGTTGCATGACACTGCTGGTAGTAATTATCACCTCCATAAAAGCACCGGCCCTGCGCAAACTGCAATACTGAAAAATGGAACTTCTGGTCTGCGGTCTACGGCGTAGCGCCGCGGAGATGAATAAATAGATCCTTTTTTCTTTGGGATTCACTGATGCATCGTTTCCTGCACCAAATTCAGGTGCACCACTAAACGAAAGGCAGCGCTGCCACCGTTAATGTCATAGACCCGGTATCTTTGTATTCATGGAAAATGAACTACCGGACAACTGGCAAAAAAGATCAGAAGAACACCAGAAAAAGTATAAACAATTTCTGCAAAGGCCGGATAGAAAAAAAGTCTTGAAGCAATTGCCGGAACTACACGAACAAGCATTTGAAAAGATCGATTGCCTGCAATGCGGCAACTGCTGCAAAAATTATTCTCCCCGTTTTAAAACCCCCGACATCAAAAGAATATCGAAGCATTTGAAGATGAAAGAAAGCGTTTTTATAGAATCCTATCTCAGGCTGGACAATGATGGCGACTATGTTGCCAGGGCAGCACCCTGCCCGTTCTTAAGAGAAGATAATTACTGCAGTATTTATGAAGAACGTCCTTCAGATTGCCACCGTTTTCCTTATACAGATGAAGATGTACTCATCGATCGCCCATTGATCACCTTAAAAAATGTTAGTTTTTGCCCGATAACTTTTTATGTAATGGAGAAGTTGCTGGTACAGGCAAAATAGCCGGTCTGACACGGCGGACCTTCCACCCTAAACATTTTTTTTGCACAGGTTTATTTTTTAGGAGAAAAATGCTGATTGAGCTATACCAACGAACCTTATCTTCTTTTAGGCTTATCCACTCAGGCAAAAACGATTTTCGTTTTGAACCCATAGAACCCAGTAAATATTTGGTTGTTGAAATTGGCAACTCCGCAGCACCTGTTACCTTCAAAATACCGCTATTCGTGGTACATTTTGCTTTCTACTCACCTCACCACACAAAAAATGATTTGTTTCGCAGGCTGCGGCAATTTGACGGTCATTTAGCCGTTCTGTAGTACTTTTGCGCGTCATTTTAGCCTTTACGCGTGCTGCAACTGCATTATGGACACAACATTAAGAGAAACCTGGCTCATACTTATCAGCACCCCTATCTATATAGTGGTGATAGGCCTGGAGATCCTGCTCAGTAACATGCACAAGCAGGCTGCCTATACCCTGAAGGATACGGTGCAGAATGTTTACCTGATGCTGGCCAATGCCGGCATTGATATTGTTTTCCGGGGCATTTACATCGGCCTGGTACTCACTTTCTTTTTCAATCATGGGTTGGGTGAAATGCAAACCGGCTGGCTGTACTGGATAGCCTTGTTTTTGGCCGAGGATTTTATGTATTACTGGCTGCACCGCGCCGATCATCATATCCGTTTGTTCTGGGCTACCCATGTTACACACCATTCTTCCGAGAAATTTAATTTCAGCGTTGGTTTTCGCTCCTCCGTAATGGAACCCCTGTACAGGTTTATATATTTTATTCCGATTGCATATTGCGGTTTTAAACCGCTTGATATTGCATTTGTATATGCCGCTACACAAATTTGGGGCATCCTGGTACACACCGAAAAAATAAACAAACTCGGCTGGCTGGAATACGTGCTCGTTACGCCTTCTCACCATCGGGTGCACCATGCTTCCAATCCAAAATACCTTGATAAAAACATGGGCATGTTCCTGATAATCTGGGACAAAATATTCGGCACTTTTCAGGCAGAGTTGCCTGGAGAAGATTACGAGAAAGTGCGATACGGGCTTACCAAAAACCTGGACGATCACCGGCCGGTGCATGTTATTTTTCATGAATGGAAAAATATATGGGCAGACCTGCGCAGAAAAGATATCGGCCTGCAACAAAAAATCGGTTACCTGTTCGGTCCGCCAGGCTGGAGCCACGATGGCAGCCGGCAGACAAGCAACCAGATGCGCGCAGCGGAAACAAACCCTGGTATTACAGATCAGTCGGCACCTACACGCACCATCGCAACTTCCCCGTTGGTTACACGAGAAAGCTTCCAGGTATAAAACGCTTGCAACACCCACCAGCGCCACTGGTTTTCAAAGATTTCCCCAAGCTGTGCACGCCCTTACAAAGCCCTTATTTTTCTGCCGTTCAAACATTACCTTTGCACATCTTTTAAAGGCATAACCCTTCTACAATTTATGAATCTTTTTGAGCAGCAAACCACAGAATTCCAGGCAAGGCATATTGGTGTAAATGAAGCAGCTACCAGCGAAATGTTGGCAGTTATTGGTGTGAAAGACATAGCCGAGTTAATTGGCAAAACCATCCCTTCTTCCATCCGCTTAAAAACACCCCTGCAATACCCGGTACCCCAGGGTGAATTTGAATATTTACAGGAACTGAAGGCTACCGCAGCAAAAAACAAATTATTTAAAAATTACATCGGCCAGGGATATTATGGCACCATCACACCCAGTGTTATTTTGAGGAATATTTTTGAAAACCCAGGCTGGTATACGCAATACACACCTTACCAGGCAGAAATTTCGCAGGGCAGGCTGGAAAGCCTTTTAAATTTTCAAACGGTCATCACCGATCTAACGGCATTGCCTATTGCCAATGCCTCTTTGCTGGATGAAGGCAGCGCCGCCGCAGAAGCCATGGCGATGTTTTTCCACCAGGTGAATAAGACGGATGAAATAAAACAACCCAAATTTTTTGTGGACAATGCCAGCTTCCCGCAAACAAAAGATGTTTTGTTTACCCGGGCAGCACCCATCGGTATCGAGATTGTATATGGCGACTACAAGACAACTACAATCGACAATAGCTTTTTTGGCGCGTTGCTTCAATATCCGAATAACAATGGATCCGTGGAGGACTACCGCAGTTTTATAGACGCGGTGCACACTGCCGGTGGCTATGTAGTAATGGCAACCGATTTACTGGCACTGACTTTACTAACAGCACCGTGAGAAATGGGGGCAGACGCTGCGGTGGGTTCTGCACAACGGTTTGGTGTGCCAATGGGTTTTGGTGGGCCACACGCTGCTTTTTTTGCAACCAAGGACGATTTTAAGCGTGCGATACCGGGGCGCCTGATTGGGGTAAGCATTGATGCAAAAGGAAACCGTGCGTTGCGCATGGCCTTGCAAACACGGGAACAACACATCAAGCGGGAAAAAGCCACTTCTAATATTTGCACGGCGCAGGCTTTGCTCGCTAATATGGCGGCAATGTATGCCGTCTACCACGGCGCGGAAGGCTTAAAAAAAATAGGCCAGCGCGTGGCATTGCTTGCAAACACTTTGTCAGCAGCATTGCAGGAACTCGGCTATCCCAACAGCAACACCGCTTTCTTTGATACGCTTAAAATAAAATGCGCAGATACCGCCAAAATCAGGGAAGCAGCGGAACAACATGCTGTTAACTTCCGCTATTACGACAGTGAATATATAGGAATAAGCATTGACGAAACAACCCTGCAGCAGGACCTGCTGCAAATAATATCCATTTTTGAAACCGCGGCCTGTAAACATACGGCAGCCATCAGTTTTAATAATGATGAAGATGCCATCACCAATATCCCCGTTCCATTACAAAGAACATCAACCTACCTGATGCAGGCAGTTTTCAATACGCACCACAGTGAAAGCCAGATGATGCGTTACCTGAAATTTTTAGAAAATAAAGATTTATCGCTTAATACTTCCATGATCTCACTGGGCAGCTGTACCATGAAGTTGAATGCAGCCACCGAGCTGATACCGGTTAGCTGGCCGGAGTTTGGCGGATTGCATCCATTTGTTCCGGCCGGGCAGGCATTGGGTTACAAAAAAATCACCAGTGAGTTAAGTGCATATCTATGCGAGATCACCGGTTTTACCGCCTGCAGCCTGCAACCCAATAGCGGCGCGCAGGGAGAATACGCTGGCTTGCTGGCCATACGCGATTACCATATTGATAAAGGCAATGCACACCGCAATGTGGTGCTGATTCCCATTTCCGCGCACGGCACCAATCCTGCAAGTGCGGTAATGGCCGGCATGAAGGTGGTGGTGGTGAAGAGTGACAACGAAGGACATATTGATGTAGCCGATTTGAAAGCAAAAGCACTTCAATACAAAGACACACTGTCTGCTTTAATGGTTACCTATCCCTCCACACACGGTGTGTTTGAAGAAAGCATCATTGATATCTGTGCAACAATACATGCAAACGGCGGACTGGTTTATATGGATGGTGCAAATATGAATGCGCAGGTAGGACTAACCTCACCCGGAATGATTGGTGCAGATGTTTGTCACCTAAACCTGCACAAGACATTTGCTATTCCGCATGGCGGTGGTGGTCCGGGCATGGGACCTATCTGCGTAAATGATACATTAAAACCTTACTTGCCGGGACATGTTTCCATTGATGGATCCAATTCAGCGGCACAGGGCGCTGTGTCCTCCGCCACTTATGGTTCGGCTTCCATTTTACTTATCAGTTACGCCTATATAAAGTTACTGGGTGCAGAAGGGATGAAGCGCGCAACGGAATATGCCATACTGAACGCCAATTACATGCGGGCAAGACTGGAAAAGCATTACCCGATTTTGTACCTGGGCAAAGGCGGCACCTGCGCACATGAGTTTATCGTTGATCTGCGTCCTTTTAAAACCACCGCCGGCATTGAAGCGGAAGATGTGGCCAAACGCCTGATAGACTATGGCTTTCACGCGCCTACGATGAGTTTTCCGGTACCTGGTACCATCATGATTGAACCAACGGAAAGCGAAGACAAAGCTGAGCTGGACCGGTTCTGTGATGCCATGATCAGTATTCATGAAGAAATTGAGGCAATTGAAAATGGCAAAGCAGACAAAATAAATAATGCTTTAAAAAATGCACCGCATACACAGTGGACCATTTGCAGCACAGAATGGAACCACCCGTACACGCGTGAGGAAGCTGCGTTTCCCCTGGCCTATGTAGTTAAAAATAAATTCTGGCCAAGTGTTGCCAGGATCAATAATACTTTCGGCGACCGCAACCTGATTTGCACCTGCGAGCCCATGGAAAGCTATATGAGCTAGCCTGTCCGGAAAAATTATATGTACAGAAAAGCCCTTAATTTGTGAAGGGCTTTTCTGTAAACAGCGCATAAATAATTGCTACAGCGTAACACACTACCCGCGGGAACCTAATACACCAACGTGTACCACAGTGAAGACAACAATTATCCGGCCTTTGGTTTTAACAAAATATATTTATAGAAAGCAGCTGCTGCAAGTTAACTTTTGCAATACTTGCTTTTGCCCAGGGTAGCCCGGCAAAGAATGGTCGGTACAGTTAAAATAAAGTCTATCATTCACTTTTACCGCACTGTATCATTCATTGAATTTTTCCCTTTTGGAATGTCAATAATGATCAATAGCAACGCACATCACATCGTCAGCTGCGTATTGGCGCACAAAATATTTTGCATTGAATGCGGCTTCGTCGTTTATACGGATTTGCGCGGGACGGCCACCTGTATTTAAAAATATGTATTTAGCTGTTTTTAACGGGAGTGGTGCTGGGTAAATCGTTTGTGCGTTTCATCTCCAAAACCAACCATCGCAAGCCGCTTTATAACGATACATTATTTGTCTGCAAGCCAGGCTTACAACATCGCCCTAAAATTTGAGGAATTAATTCCCCGCCATCCGGTGATTCGTAACTTCTCGGGTAGAGGCTGACTGAAAGTGACAGTAATTGATTGCGTAAACGTAGTACCACCATGCGTTTGCCGTGGGCGATAAGAATTAGCCATTCGCTTTTTTGTCTGGCATCATTTTTAAAGCCTCCCGGTTATTGATAACACCTAAATACAAGGTAACATGAAAAAAGATAACCTAGCAAAGACAGGCGACTTGCACGATTCAAAAAAAGATCAGGAAAAACTAAAGCCAGAAACGATAACGATAGACATGCCCGAGGTAAAAGACATTCCTGGCCAGGAAAACATCAAAGTGCCCCAATTCCGTGAAATGCAGGACGTTACTATTTCATCGGCCGGCGAGGAAGGCGATGGATTACTGGATGATTTAAACGCAGATACAGAACAGCTTACCGACGATGCAGCTGATGTAACCCCGCAGGAAATCTCCTTGTTAAAGAAAAGTGAGGGTCATCAGCCAACAGCAGAAACGGCCGATTTTAACGAGATGGCGCTTGACGACAGGGATGCAGAAGGGGTTTTGCTCAATGAAAAGGGAATTAAACAGGACCGCAGTGGTGAAGACCTTGACACACCTGGAGCGGATCTCGATGACGACGATGAAAATATTGGTGAAGAGGACGAAGAAAACAATGTTTATAGTCAAAGAGATTAACCAATATGAATTATCTGCAGAAATTTTATGACCAGGCTTTTCACTGGTTGATCACCTTTGGCCCTAAACTGATTATTGCTGTAGTAGTGCTTATTGTTGGCCAATGGCTGTTGCGCATTATTAAACGGTGGTTGAAAGCGATCATGGAGATGCGCAACTTTAGCCCATCGGTTAAAACATTTCTGGGCAATTTACTGGCAGTCATCCTGCAGGTGTCGCTTATCCTGTTATTGATGCAGATTCTCGGGATCGGAATGACGCTTTTTGCCACCGTGATTGCAGGTTTCAGTGTTGCTGCCGGACTTGCTCTTTCCGGCACGCTGCAGAATTTCGCCAGCGGGGTATTGATACTGATGCTTCGTCCGTATAAGGTTGGAGACAACATAATCACCCAGGGACAAGAGGGGTCAGTTACCTCCATTCAGCTATTTTATACGGTTATACTTACGTTTGACAATAAAACCGTGATAGTACCCAATAGTAAGCTCTCGAATGAAATTATTCAAAATCTCAGCAGGCAGGGAAACCGCCGGGTGGATATTGAATTAAAATTTAAATACAGCTACGATTACGACCAGATAAAACAAATTGTGACGGGCACATTTAACGGTTTCGATAATACCATTAAAGAACGTCCGTTGCGCGTGGGCGTGTCAAAATTGGATGCAGACAATTATACCATCATGATAAATAGCTGGATACCAGCCCATGGATTTGAAGATGGCAGGTACTTAATCAATGAGAAATTAATGGCGGAATTAAAAAAATCCGGTATGATAGGGAGTTCATAAGGAGTATTTAGCCTTAAAATAGGCTTCCGGAGCAATTTACCCCCCTTTGTGCTTTATCTGCGAAATCAACCCTATCTTTGTCAATTAATTTTATTATCAACACAATTTACAATGAGCACAAAAACAAAAGGAACCGTAAAGTTTTTCAATGGTGAAAAAGGCTTCGGTTTTATTAAGCATGATGATTCCAACAAGGAAACCTTTGTACACGCGAGCGGCCTGATCGACCAGGTTACTGAAGGCGACAAAGTTGAATTTGATTTGCAGGAAGGAAAGAAAGGAATGAACGCAGTAAACGTTAAAAAAGCCTGATAGTCCCTTTATTAGAACAAATTTACAAGGCTGCCCCCGGGCAGCCTTTTTTTATGCGGTCTTTAGAATGTACGGCGCATCCATGCGCTCAGGTTCATTGCCGTCCATGCACCGGGCACAATCATCCGGCGAATGGTATACAGTGGATCTGCCGCATCCCGTTTTTCTGACAATTGGAAGGCCGCAGTAAACCCATGTTTTTTAAGTTGGGGAATTGCCGCAGTATTCCACAAACCAAACGGATAAGCAAAGTATTTTACTTGTTTGCCGGTAATCGATTCCAGTGTTTTCGTAGGCTTTTCTATCTGTACGGTCCAGTCGGCATCCGTGAACTTCTTTATATTTTTATGATCCCAGGTGTGCGATCCGATTTCGTTGCCAGCTTCAGCCAATTGTTTTACCTGGTCCCTGCTCATATAATTCGGCCGCCCCAAAGACACGGTCATAATAAAAAACAATCCTTTAAACCCGTATTTTTCCATCACCGGTTTGGCAATGGTGTACTGCGGCAAATCGGTATCATCAAACGTAAGCATCACAGGCTTTGCAGGCAAAACAGTTCCATACAATAAATAACTGTTGAGCTGGTCCGCCGAAATGGTCCGGTAGCCGCTATCGGCCAACATTTTTATCTGCGCTTCAAAAGCGGCAACAGGCACAATATAATCTTTGGCTTGTTTGGAATCCGTAACGCGCCAGTCGCGTATCTGGTGATAACATAAAATAGGTACCTGTTTACGGCCAATGATGGCTGCGGCGTTTGCGGGCTCTTTTAAAGCTGAGGCAGTTTCGTTTATTGCGGATGCCCCCAGATTGCTGGGTAATGCTGTCATATCTGCCGCCTGTGCGCCCGGTGGAAACTGGCATTTCGTAGTGAGCACCAATAGTAGCATAGCGGCGGTAGCAGTCCTCGCAAAAGGAATAATTCCGGTTATTTTCATAGATACAGGATATGAGCAGGCCAATAGTAAGAAAGCCTGCTAAAAAAACGCGGGAAAGTAGGTTTTGTTGTGCAATAACCGATCGAAGCAAGCAGTGCTTCCTGGCAAATGCAAATGAGCCTATTCCGGATAAACAGCCCGCCCGCAACGCTCACTACTCTTTACTATGGCGTCACCACTTCTTCAAGTGGTGAGCAGTCAGGGCAGCAAAGCCGGCTTGTCGGTAGTTTAATAGTTGTTTTAGCGTAAAAACTGATCTTTGGGGGGAGGATTTATTTATGGCGGATTTACTACCGGCGGCGCGTAAGCGTTTGCCATAATTATTAATTGAAGGGAAGGCTTATTTTATTTCAGCATAATCATGCAGTTTATGCAATTCAATTATCGTTGTTTTTCCATCATCGCTCTCCCGGTACATGGGCACAAACTTACGGTTGAAAATTATTTCTTCAAAAATATAAGAAGTCCGTTGCAGCACTACGTTGGAATATACATCGTCAAACCCGCGCACCAGCACATATAATTCCACATCCGCGGTTTTCATGTCATCCGCATTAAAACCCGACAGCGGACTGTTTGCGTCTATCGGATGCACTACGGTCCAGTTCATGGGCAGACTGTCTACGCGGCTTCTTTCCAGTTGAAGCTCAAAAAATTTAAATACGGACCGATCGTTTTCTTCGACCTGCAGGCCAATATTTACTTTTATTTCTACATCGGTCAGAAAATGATTGTCTTTATACGATACAAAGCGAAACATCAGCGCCGTCTTATCCTGGTACGGTGCAATGAGTGCGTGATTGCTGAAAGCCAGGAAAGGTTTGGGTTTTGAAAAGCGACCGTATATCAAACCGGTGGCCACGGCAAAGGACAAAAAACCACTCATCGCTTCAATGGATGCGACAAAGTTAGCCGCATCGCCCACCGGATTCACCCTTCCGTAACCAACTGTTGTAAATGTTTCTGTGCTGAAAAAATACACCTCTTTTACTTGTTCCCATTTTGTCGTTGCCATCATTCCAATAAACTGATCAGTACCCAGCAACAGGTAAAGCAAGGTATAAAGCAGGTTAATAACAAGGAAAAAAACAACAATGAGGGCGATGAATTTCCAGCGTGGCAAATTGAGCATGCTGTGGTAGAGACTAAACCGTGACCAAAAAGGTACGCCCTCTTTACGAAGGTTGAAACTGCCATCGCGGTTAACAAAACGCCCGCCATAGTCGGCTGCGTTGGTACCAAAGCCGGTATCATTGTTTATTTTGGAAAATGGATTAACCCGTTTAAGTAACGCCATAGCAGTTATTTGTCTGTACCAATACCCATCTGACTGTCCGAACCTTCAAACTACAAGCAATACTAAAATATATCAGAATACGCTGCTGCACGCAGCAGGGTGATCTCTGCTTTTGACACGTTGTGCTGGTATTCGGGCCGTGCGGACAATTCTTTCCAGGCGGCATCGGCACTAAATGTTTTCCAGTGCGCATCACGCGATGCCATGTTATCAAAACTGGTCATGTACATCAAATTGGGCATGTGGCTTCCGGCAATCACTTCAGCATAGAAAACAGCGTTAAATGCAAGGCGTTTAAAGAGCGGCACTTCGCCCCCTTCATTAAACATGTGCACTTTGTTCTGATATAATTTTTCGGTGGCACTTTCATAACTCCGGAGTTCATAAATACGCGCCGTCCGATCACCGGTGAGTGCAGGTAGCTGCATTGCAGGCGCCGTTTTAAATGCTTTCAGCAGTATAGATTCTGTCCGGGTATAAGGCGCATTGTTATAGGCTGCGTTTGTATAACTGCCGCCTGCGGTATCGCGCGCTGCTTCCAGCGCAACTTTGCCAGGAAGGGAAAGAAATTGTTCAAATGATTGCAATGGGGTGAACAGATAAATAATTTTATCCGCTGCGGTATCGTTGGCAAGTGGTTTAAACACACCGGATTTGCTTATGCCGTTTTTGTGAAGCGCGGGAAGCACAACCAGCTTCAGGTAATTATCCAATTCCCTTTCCTGGTCGGCCGTTTTGAAATGGTATATTTTTATTTCATAAAATTCCTGGGCCGGTTTTTTATCTACGGCATGGCCATTCATGCCAAAACTTACAAAAACTGCTACCAGGCATAACCGGCAGATATTTGCTGTGCGCTTGAAATTCATATTATCTTGTTTGGTGTAAATAAAAGAGTATTAAAGCTACATCATTCCCACGCATCTGTACGTCTATCTTTGGCCGGTGAATAGGTAAACCGACGGCCGGACAAGTGAATTTTCATTCGGCCGCAGACCCGTTTTCCCATTATCTTCCTCGTACATTCTTTATCATGTTATCCAGGGGGCGCAGTCGCTTCTGCAGTCTTTCACCGGGCGCAAACCGCCTGGCAAGCGTTAGTCTGAAATTGCCACCGCTTAAGAGATATTTATCATCGGTAGATGCGGAGGCCACCGTCAGCTGGTTGCCCACAAGTGCGATGTTTACATTCCAGTTGTCTTTGTCGTACCCGGCCACAATGCGATAAATAAACCCCCGGTTGATAATAAATTTCTCGGGCTTCTCTTTTGCCCCGTGCTGGTAACTGTAGTCGAGCGATAAACTGGCGCACAGGGAACCCGTTATAAAAAAATTCTGTTTGATTACATACGTGTATGCGTAACCGACGCCAGGTCCAATTTTGATAAAATCGAGTCGTCTAACCTCTTTCTGCCCATAGTCTGCCGCCAGCGCAGCAGGCACCAGCGAACTGTCTGCTTTAATAATACCATAATAAATTTCTGCGCCGATAAGCAGTGACCCGGCCGACTTTTTTTGTTTTTCATTTTGCAGATGGGCAGCACGGTAAGAAAAGCGGTCTGCGTTCAGCAGGTGGTAAGCAGATGCGCCAAATAAACGGATACCCAGATCCGGCCGTACATAATATGCCCGCGGACCGGACGCTGCAAGCCCTCTGGGAGTAAGGTAGTAGCCTTTATAAAACTGGCCTGTTAAATCGATGATCCAGGCCCGTCCATAAATATGTGATTGTAAATCCAGGTAACGGGTTTTCCCTTTTTCATGATCGGTATTTAGAAAGCCGAACCCATAGCCAAAATTCAAAGAAATGGATTGGTACGTAATTCCCAAACCCATTGTGAGCGAGGTATTCGGTATATAGCGGAAACGTGAAACGTTCGATGCCCGTTCAAGTCCTAGTCCGGCATATTTCTGGGAAAAATAAAACCGGGTCGTAATGTAATGATCAAATGAATGGTAATATGTGCTATCGTGATCGGCCGGTTCAGCAATTGAAACCGGCGCAGCAATTTTAGCAGGCCGTGGATTAGCTTTGTATTGCTGCGCCGATACCCTGTTGCAGAAAACAATGCATAGAATAATCGCAAAAAAAATATTCTTCTGTAAAAACAGGGCTACATATTTACAAGACATAGTTGCAAAGATTTTACCCCTCAAAGCAGTATTCTAAAACATTTATTTAACTACTACCGGTGTAAGCCTGGTTATTTCTGCACCATTGAAAATTTTGGCGAGATTATTATCATGTGAAGTCTTCCAGTTGTCAATATGCGTCTCAGAAACAATGCGCCAGAAATTCTTGGATTTCAGCTCATCGTAGTCGTTTGTTTTGATGAAGAGCCCTATAATGGATTGACGGGTTTTAAAATCGATCTTAACATTGTGTTTGGTAAGATGGCCTGCATCTAAAAACTTCCCTATCTGATCGTTAGTCATGCGTAAAAAATTTGTGCAAATATAGCGGTTTGGCAGCGTTTAACCGCAACAATTTAAATGCGTTCACTGGGTTGATTTTCAGGAGAATAGCCCAATTTATTCCAAGCTTGTGTCTGTGCATGCAGGACAAATAGTATTTTCGCGTTTTTCCGTTTATGACTGTTACTGTGCTATGCAATTGAAGGATTATTATAAAATACTTGATCTTACGCCCGCAGCTACGGCACTGCAGGTAAAGAAATCTTTTCGCCAGCTGGCGCTCCGGCACCATCCGGACAAGAACCCGGGAAGTGCTTTGTCAGAAGCTAAATTTAAAGAAATACACGAGGCCTATGAAATTCTTGCTGACCCTGATAAAAGAGCGGATTACAATTACAAACGCTGGTACCACAAGAGCCTGAAAAAACAATTCAATGATGAGCCCCTCACATCCACCACCATACTGGGGGAATGCGTCCGGCTGCACAATTACATGCTGTCCGTAAATGCCTTCCGTGTAAATTATGATGGGCTGAGTTACCATATCCGGCAGTTACTCAGCCAGCAAAACACCGCCATCCTGCTGGAAACAGCAGACGAAAAACTGCGCAAAAAAGTAATTGAAGAATTGCTGGTTCCGGCTGCTGTACTGCCGGCCCGGTACATACAGCCTGTTGTTGAATTGATGCTTCGGCTGGCGGCAGGCAGCACTGCGTTGACCAGCCAGGTGAACGCGTTTAGTAAGCAGCACAAACAAAAAACCACGTGGCAAAAATACAGTGCACTGGTGGTAGTCGCCATTACGCTGTTACTTTGCTGGCTTATTTACCGGCTTGCGTAGCACTTTCGTAGGCACTGCTTGCTGCTTTTTCACTTCCTGCCAATCATTGAAACGGAGGGCTTATCTTTGCCGCATGCATTATGTTTCTGTAGAAGGATTGAGTAAAAGTTATGGCATTAAGCCGTTGTTTAACAACATTTCATTTCATATTGAGGAAGGCGATAAGATAGCGCTGGTGGCCAAAAACGGCAGTGGCAAATCTACTTTGCTGAAAATTATCTCTGGTACGGAGACGGCCGAAAGCGGCAAAGTATGGGTACACAAAGATGTAACGGTGGCCCTGTTTGAGCAGGATCCGAAATTCCTGGAAACCAAGTCTATCCTGGATAATATCTTCAACCACGACCACCCCGTTATCAATGCGATTAAAGAATTTGAAGCGGCCAGCGATGCAGAAGATGCAGACAGAATTGGTGAGGCCATTGTGTTGGTAGATGAGCTAAATGCATGGGATTTTGATACCAAAGTAAAACAGATACTGGGCAAACTAAAGATACATCACCTCAACCAACTTGCCGGTTCGCTCAGCGGTGGCCAGCGTAAAAGAGTAGCACTTGCCAAAACGCTGATTGATATCGGCTTTGAACACAAGCATGTTTTATTGATTATGGATGAGCCCACCAACCACCTGGACGTTGAAATGGTGGAGTGGCTGGAACATTATCTTAACCAGGAAAAAGTGACCCTCCTGATGGTTACCCACGACCGTTATTTTCTTGACTCCGTCTGTAATGAAATACTGGAAATTGATGGCGATAGCCTTTACGTATACAAAGGCGATTATGAGAATTTTATGGAGAAGAAAGCGGCCCGCATAGAAAGCGAATCCGCCAGTATTGACAAGGCAAAAAATCTTTTCCGCAAAGAACTGGAATGGATGCGCAAGCAGCCCAAAGCCAGGACAACCAAAAGCAAAAGCCGCCAGGATAATTTTTATGTGGTAGAGGCGAAGGCCAAACAAAAAATTGAAGATGAACGCGTGCAGTTGCAGGTAAAGATGACAAGACTAGGTGGCAAGGTAGCAGAGTTAAAAAAAGTATACAAAAGTTATGGCGATAAAGTTATCCTGAAGGGGTTTGACTATACGTTTAAAAAAGGCGACCGCATCGGCGTAGTAGGTAAAAACGGTGCGGGAAAATCTACTTTTTTGAATATTTTACAAGGATTGGAGCCGCCCGACAGTGGCAAGATAAATATTGGCGATACCGTTGTTTTTGGCAACTATGCGCAGCAGGGCCTGGAAATAAAAGACGACAAACGCGTTATCGAATTTGTTAAAGACATTGCAGAACATTTTCCGTTGGCCGACGGCAGCTCACTGAGTGCCGCACAATTTTTACAATTATTTTTATTTACGCCCGACCAGCAATATACGTACGTGTCCAGGTTAAGTGGTGGCGAAAAAAGAAGATTGCATTTACTTTCCATCCTTTTCCGCAATCCAAATTTCCTGATACTGGATGAACCTACCAACGACCTGGATCTGCAAACGCTTGGCGTGCTGGAAAATTTCCTGAGCGATTACCAGGGTTGCATTATTATCGTATCGCACGACAGGTATTTTATGGACCGTCTGGTGGATCATCTATTTGTGTTCCAGGGAGATGGAGACATTCGCGATTTTCCGGGCAACTATTCGCAATATCGCCTTGCACTGAAAGACAATGAAAAATTGACGGATGCGGGTACAAAAATGTCAGACGATAAACAGGAAAAAATAATTAACACCACTACCCCTCCACCGCCGCCAGGTGAAAAAAAGAAATTATCATTTAAAGAAAAGCAGGCGTTTGATTTACTGGAAAAGGAAATGGCAGATCTCAGCCGTGAAAAAGAAAACATCACTGAAAAACTCAACAGCGGAAACGCCGCGTTTGAAGAACTGCAGAAATTGTCGCAACGCATCGGCGAAGTAACCCGTCAATTGGATGAAAAAGAATTGAAATGGCTGGAGCTAAGTGAGTTTGCTTAATCGTTTTGTATGCCGGTGGCCCCGTTGCGAGGGATGCCCAGACAACTTTTCCGACTGCTGAAATTAGTTTACCAGGGCGGCGTATTTATAAAATTGGCTCATCCGCCGCTGCCAATAACGCGGCATTGGCGTCCAAATCCTTTGGGCTAATTATTATAACTGCTTCACGCCTGGCTGTAAACCGGTGCAGCCGCATAAAGCCAATGGCCACCAAAAGTGTAAGTCCGCTTATTATCCACCACAGCCAGTTAAAGCCAAGCTGTTCTGCTACCTGCGCACCGCCCATGGGGCCGAAAGTTTGTGCAGCCGACCACGCCATGGTATATAACGCAGCATACTGCCCCCTCGTGTGCGGTTTGCTCCGCCCAATCCAGTAACTGTTCATAAATGGCATGGCAAGAATCTCTGCAAAAGTGATAACAATTATCATCACGAACGCCATTAACACGGTCATCATAAACAGGTTCAGCATAGAGTAAGCAACTGCCATCAGCAGTGTACCCATGATAATGTACACGGTATTTTTCTGCCTTCCCTCCAGCTTATACACAACTACCATTTCTATTACAACGATGATGATGCCATTGGTCGCCATCAGCAACCCTATAAAAGATTCGGTAAAATGAAGGTTCAGTTTATAATAAATGGTACAATTGGTGAAAAGTTGAAAAAAGCATGCTGCGAAAAGCGCAGCGAGCACAATGAACCACATATAGACCGTATCATGTAGGGCAGTATCTTTCGCATTGGCAGCTGTTTTAATATGCGGAACAGGCTTATAATCGATTGGTTTTACAAATACCAGCATCATTATGGCGGCACCAATATTGGTAATGCCATCTACCCAGAACAACAATTCATAACTATATTGAGCGATGAGCCCGCCAACCGCGCTACCAATGGCCCAACCCATGTTCACCGCCAGCCTGTTTAAGGAATATGACCGCGTTCTGTTGGCCTCCTTACTGTAAAAAGCAATGGCCGTTGAATTGGCTGGGCGAAAAGCTTCATTGATAAAACTTAATATGAATGACACCACGCAGATGGCAGGAAAACTTTTCATCTGACCCAGCAATATAAAAAACAACCCGCCCCCTACTAAAGTAATCAACTGCACAGGATAAAATCCAATTCTGTCTGTCAGCTTTCCGCCTAACCAGGCGCCGGCAAATGCACCTGCGCCAAACAATCCATATACAAAGCCAGCTTTGCCGATGCTGTATCCCATCTTGTCGCCCGTAAGGTAAAGGCTCATAAACGGCAATACCATGGTGCCGCTGCGGTTGATTAGCATCACTACCGACAAAAGCCAGGTATCGCGGGACAGGCCGGCATATGCGTCTTTGTAAGCAGTGATTGTTTTATTGATCATAGCAGTGCACAAAAATCTGTAAAGCGTTGTATTCAGCAAAATTCAATTTGGGAATCAATGCTGTCAAAAAATATTCTAATTTTACGAAAGCATGTTCATCAAACAAATTGCCACCTGTTGCATGGTTATTTTTTTTCTTGCCCAATTCGGCAAGGTGATAAATTTTTGTTTTTGTACTGCAGCTGCTTACCATGAGAGTAAAACGCTTAGTTGTGACTGCGAAAAGCAATTATATTCAGCAACTGGTACAGCAAATACTGATAAGACCCAGGCCATCGGGCATACTGCAGTTCACCAGCAGTCGGACGAGCTTTTTCATTCATCGCAGTGGCTAGACCTGCGCCCCCACCAAAGTTTTTTTTATACACCCAGGCCTTTCCCGCGCAACGAAGCGCTCAGTCTCGCCTTTGGGAAAAAAGTTTTTCGCCCACCCATCTTCCGGTCTTAAAATAATTATCCGCTTTATTGTATCACCGTATTTTATCAGGGTTGCCTGCCTGTGCAGTCAACCTATTGCTTCAATAATAAAATGGTTTATATGAAATTTTTTAGCATAGCCGCATTGGCACTCTTATGTTATTCCTGTAACAGGAAGACTTCGCTGGAAAGGAATATGCAGATGCGTTCTGTTTATAACGACGCCGCGGGCAATCCTGTCTTGTTGGGAATTCATACCGCAAAAGATCTGCAGCAAGCCCCCTATAATGAATGGTTCAACAAAAACAAAGATTTGTACAAAATCGATTCAGCGACCGCCGATAAATTTAAGCTCCTTGTAAAAGATAAAAAATTTGAAATATTTATGGGGACCTGGTGCGGAGATAGTAAAAGAGAAATACCACGCATCTTTAAGTTACTGGAATATAGCGGTGTGCGCGCATCGCAGCTTACAATGGTCATGTTAGACAACCGTGACAGCGTTTACAAACAAAGCCCTGGTCATGAAGAAAAGGACAAGGCCATACACCGGGTACCAACGTTGATAGTGTATGACGGCAAAAAAGAAATGAACCGTATTGTGGAGGTGCCCGTTATATCGCTTGAGCGCGATCTGCTGCTGATATTAACAGGACAGCAATATGAACCCAGTTACGAGGCGGCAACCTACCTCCTGAACCTCACCGCTAGTAAACAACTTGCAGTCATTAAGCAAGATAGTGGCGCAATAATATCAATATTGAAAAACCTTTCCCGAAACAGTGCAGAACTTAACTCCCTGGGCTATGTATGGATGGCTGCAGGCAATATGGATAAGGCGTGGCTGGCGTTCGACTTCAACGCGGCGTTGTATCCAAAAAATGCCAATGTATACGATAGCCTGGGCGAAATGTACATCCGCCGAAATAACAAGGCGGCTGCCCGGGTAAATTATAACAAGGTGCTTTTACTGGACCCAGGAAATGCCCATGCTGCAAAAATGCTGGCCATCCTTCAATAATTACATCAACAATCAATAAAAATGCGTGGCCTTTTTATGACCACGCATTTTTATTCAACTATAACTAATTTCTTGTAACCGCTGGATCACGCTCGCCTATCACCAGGCGACCACTAATTACCAAATACTTTTTTCAAAATATCACTTACCCTTGCCGCTGGATTACTGCGTATTTTCTTTTCTTCATCTGCTACATAAAAGAATATGCCGTTCAACGCTTTTTGTGTCACATAAGCAGGTAAATCAGAATTCACCTTATTAAATGTGGTTGGCAAACTATTGTATTTATCAACCACCAGCGACCAGTATTTGGTAGCGCCCACTTTGGCAAGCGAAGAATCTATGGTTGGTTTAAATGCAGCAGTAAGATTGGAAGTGGTTGCTTTTTTGAGATAAGAAGTAGCTGAGGTATCAGCACCTTTCAATATGCCGAGCGCATCCTGTATACTCATATTTTTTACCGCATCAACAAAAATAGGTGCAGCCGATTTAGAAGCATCTTCCGCCGCGCGGTTAAAACTGAGGATGGCATCATCTACCAGTTTTCCGGCACCAATGCTACGCAATGCCTTTTCTATTTTCTGTGCTTCCGGTGGCATTAAAACTTTTACGGCCGCATCCCGGAAAAATCCATCCGCCGCCGAAAGTTTGTCGGCGCTTTTTTTAGCACCGAGGCTAAGCGCTTCTTTGAGACCACTTACAATTTCTTCGTTGCTTAACCCTTTGCCACTTTTCGCTGAATTAACAGCGTTGGAGACTTTGCCGAATAAAGAGGTTTTCTTTTTGGAAGAGTCCTGGGAAAATGCGCAAGTGGTCACTGAAAAAAGCAACCCGGCAATCAATATCTTTTTCATAGTGTTTGTATTTATTTTTTCTACTATTTTGATCGTATTCAACTAGCTGTATAAATCAGGATTCCGTATTGTTGCCCGCTTCCATCCATTCAAACATTGCTGTTTTGGGTGCCAGTTCAAATGCTTGTTGTACTTCGGGTGGCGGTACAGTCAGCTTTCTTAACCTGGTATCCAGCCAGGCCCCCTCTAACGTAAGAACCGCTGCAAGTATTTCATTATTCTTAAAAATCTGGTGCTGCATTGTCCAGCGACTTCCATCCTTTCTCGCTTTCAACAATTGCGCATCAACGGAGACCTTGTCCGTGATTAAAATTTCCTTCCTGAAAATACATTCCTCCCGAAAAAGAAGGGGTCCAAAATGGTGCTGGTGCATAAATTGTGCCGTGATGTGGTAGGCTGCCAGGAACTGGATGCGGCAATAGGCGCCATAATCGTAGTAAACACTGTGTCGCAAGTGAAAGTTGGGATCCAAATCGGCCCATCGAACATCCACCGAAATGTTAAATTGATTCATAGTGGCAAGGTAAAACAGAATAAGTTGGCCCATCCAAGCGTTTACATCAAACTTTGTTAAAAAAAAATTGATAATTTCGCGCCAAATTAAATTTCAATGAAAAAACTATTTACAGGATTTGCAGCGGTCTGCCTGCTTGGTTCCGTAACTGCACAAACCAAAACAGTAAAGAAACCCATTGCCAAAACAGCGACCAAACAGGCAGCGTCTTTCTTCAAAACGCCGAACGACTCGCTCAGTTATTCAATAGGGATGAGCCTTGCTAGTTTCTACAAACAACAGGGCATCACCAGTATTAATACAACGATGCTTAACCGGGCAATCAACGATATCCAAACGGGTAAACCGCTGCTGACAGAAGAACAAATGCAGGGATGCGTAAATAATTTCCTGCAGAAAAAGCAGGCCGAAAAGGCGGAAACCAGCCGTAAGGCAAACTCGGGCATTATTGAAGCCAACCACCAGGCCGGGCAAGCTTTCCTCGCAGAGAACAAGACCAAACCCGGGGTAATCACAACTGCCAGCGGTCTCCAGTACCAGGTGATAAAAGAAGGTACTGGCCCATTGCCCCAGCCTTCCGATAAAGTTAAATGTCATTACCACGGCACGCTTCTGGATGGCACGGTGTTCGACAGTTCCGTAGACCGGGGAGAACCGATTGATTTTAACGTAACGGGCGTTATCCAGGGATGGGTAGAAGCCTTGCAATTGATGCCGGTGGGCAGTAAATGGAAATTGTTTTTGCCTTCCGGTCTTGCCTACGGCGATAATGCAGCAGGTCCTAAAATAACACCGGGTTCTACCTTAATTTTTGATGTGGAATTGTTGGAAATAATAAAATAATATATTGAACGGGGCCTTTAACAATGCCACCGTTTTGAAGCCGGATGTATGAAGTAACCAGGTTACGTAGTGCATCCGGCTTTTTTTCTCCTTTGAAGGTCTTGCGGCCTATCGGATATTTTCTTTCATCTCCTCTATCTGCTGACGGGTTCCCAGCACAATCACTTTCATCCCGTCTTCAATAATAGTATCTCCTGGCGGGTTAATAACAAATCTGCCATCTTTGTTTTTTATACCGATACAGTTTACGCCGGTAATTTTCCAATACATAATTTCTTGCAATGTTTTGTCTCTTATTTCATCGGGCAACTGGTACCAGGGAACAGATTCCATATTGATGCTTTCTCCTTCTTCCCCGGAAAGATAGTCGATGAATTCAATCACATCCGGCTTGGTAACAAGGGTAGCCATGTGGGTACCGCCGATCCGGTCGGGCATGATCACGCTGTCGGCCCCTGCTTTTTTGAGCTTGGCAATTGAATTCCCACTGGCTGCGCGGCTGATGATCTGCATAGCGGCGTTCATCGACCTGGCTGACAGCACAATAAAAACATTGTCCGCATCGGTAGGTAAAGCTGATATCAGCGCCTTTGCGCGGTCAATACCTGCTCTTCTCAACACATCGTCATCTGTGCCATCGCCATGCAGGTAAATAAGACCGGGATCTTCCGCGAGATTCTTTTCTATCAGGGCTTCGTCGCGTTCAATTACCACAAAAGGCTCTCCATGCTCTTTTAATGTTTTCGCTGCCTGGCGGCCGTTTCGGCCATAACCGCAAACGATAACATGGCCATTCATTTTATCAATAGCACCCATAAGCTTCCGGTATTTAAAATATTTATTGATTTCTCCGCTGATAATATATTGGGTGATGCGGGTAAGCGCAAACGCAAATGAGGCCCAGCTGGTGATAAGCAGCAACACGGTAAACATGCGCCCGGCCGAACTGAGGGTGTGCACTTCCGTAAAGCCGGCCGTGGTGACACTGATAGTGGTCATGTACACCGCTTCTACAAATGAAAAATCTTCAATGAGCATATAGCCGGCTATTCCTGCCGCAATAATACCATGCAGTATAACAAAAGGCTGTAAAAGGCGCCAGAGTGAATAGTTCACGTAAACAGTGGTTTCAGTAAATATAAAGCATGCGGCGGATAACTTGGCAGACATGCGCTGGCTGGCCAGCGGGTATTGGTGCCGGTCCCCGACTTAATTGGTCACCGTTGCGCATGTAAGCTTTTACAATAAAACAAGCGCAGTCCGTTACGGGTACCTTTTTTTAAGTAAGTCCATCATGAATAAGTTTATCTCCCACTGGTTAACCATTGGCTGCTGCGTGAACGGGAACACGGGGAGATAGGGAGGCGCACCGAACTCTGGTGTGATGGTAAAAAAATCATCGCCCCGGTTCCTTTTCAGATCGATTACTTTATCCCAGCATTGCAAATGAAAATCCATCGCTTCCTGGTATTCCGGCGCGCGCGGATCTATCACCTGCGGTCCCTGGGTATGCCCAATCCGGGCGTGCAGGTGATCGGTATGCAGGATCGCTTTTTCAACTGCCGCTTGCTGATCATGCAGCAACGTTTCTGCTACCGCACACCAATGCGAAATATCCAGGGTAATTCTCAACGAAGGCAACCGGTGCAGGTAATCCTGCATCACGTGCGCGGCAAAACTAAATTTTCCCCGGTGCGTTTCATGTACGACGGGTATACCGCTTGCATGTGCAATACGGTCAGCCGTGGCAATCAACCGCGCATTTTGTTCAAACGAATAATAATCTTTGCCTGTTTGCGAATTGATAAATTGTGGTTTTGCTGCGGCTTGCTGCTTCAGCCGTTGCTCATATTGCTGCTGGTGTTCATCAAAATCATATACGACCGTCTGCCAGTGCTGGGCGATAAAACGGAGGCGGTGCTGCCGTAGTCCGTTGCGCAGCTGTTCCTGTGCTATTTCGCCTTCGGGCAGTGCGCACTCCACGCCATCATAACCTGCATTTTTCACCTGCGCTAAAAAATCGTTCCATGGAAGCGCTTCCTGTCCCCACCTGGGGCAAAAAAATAATATTTTCATGAAAATTTACCGGCTTTAACAGGTCCAAATATAGGCATGGAATTAACACTACCCAATGCAGTCCTTGCCGCATCAATTGGCATTTAACCTACCCGCATAAACCTTCTTTATAAACGTTGCTTCAGTATCATTTTTATTCAATACCGTTTACTACAAACAAAAATTGACTAGGTTTGCCCGTTGTATTTTCAACAACAATTTCATACAATTGTTACCTATACTAAATATTTACCGCTATGTCTATACCTTGTAATAAAATTATCTTTCTTGATATTGGCGGCGTACTGCTCAGCAACGGCTGGGGGCATGAGTCAAGGCAGGCAGCAGCAGTAAAGTTTGGCTTCGATTATTCCGAAATGAACATCTTTCACGAATTCATCTTTAACGTGTATGAGATCGGAAAAATTTCGCTCGATGAGTACCTCGACACTACCCTGTTCTACCGTCCCCGGAATTTTACCAAAGAAGCGTTTATCCAGTTTATGATGGAGCAGTCTGTTGAATTGCCCGGCACACTTCAGTGGTTGATAGAATGGAAAAAACAACATGCCGGCAGGTTTCGTTTTATCTCCATTAACAATGAAGGAAAAGAACTGAACGATTACCGCATTCAAAAATTTGGGCTGCACGCGTGCTTCGATGCTTTTGTGTCATCGTGTGAGGTAGGCATGCGGAAACCAGACCCCGGCATTTTCCGGCTGGCGATGGGCATCGCGCAGGCATCGCCCGATGAATGTATTTATTTCGATGACCGGCAGATACTGGTAGACGCGGCGGCAAAAACTGGCATGGAATGTTACTGTCACAAGGGGCTGGAAACAACCAGGGTTATCCTGGAAGGGTTGTTATAACGCCTGTGCGCAACCGCTATTAATAATAGATATAACAAAAGCTGCGGGTTTGGTTAATCCCCTATCCGGCAGCCGGGTTGCCGAAGCCGATAAGCAGCAACCCGGCTGGTAAGAAAATCGAGACGGCGTTTTATAGCGCGCATACATTGCTGTTACGCCTGGGTCTTCTCGCCCCGCTATCAAATAGTCAATCGTTAAATGACTGATGCCTTTGCAAGGTTAGTGGACACATTTGCCTGCTTAAGCGACTGTACTTGTTTGACTTCAATGCTACCAATTGCTTCCTTTTCCAGCCAATTAATCAATGGTTAACCGGCTTACGGATTTGGTCAGCCAGCGCTCAAATTTTACCTGGCGTTCAATTTTCTTTGTGCCATCACTGACTACAATGGTATACAAACCCTCTTCTGCGCCGGTGAAATTGTAGTTTTTGCTCAGCTTCACAAATTTGCGCCCTGTAAAAAAATTGTCGATTACTGTACCGTCGGGGCCGTGCAATGTCAGCGACAAATTCTTACGGCCGGGGTTCTCAACACTGGCGGAGATCACATCATCTCCCGCCTGCTGCTTCAGCTCAAGGCTAAACTTACTTTCAACCGGATGGCCTACTGCTTCATACCACGCATAGGGACCGCCAGACGCATGTGCGGATTGAAAACCGGTAAGAACAACAACAATGGCAACGCTGGCTGCCGCTAAATACTTTTTCATAATAATAATTTTTTTCATGATAGAATACATCTTCGCATAATACAAAGCCGGAAACGTGCCAGAGAGAACCGGCTGTAAATCAATACCGTTTTTTGGTATCGGTAATTTATTTGTCCGGTAACGATGCAGTTGCTGTTCGCTTTCGTTATAGCAAGCAAACTAAACTTCTCATGATGGCCGTGGTGCAGTGACGGGTTTTAAAAAGTTAACATCGCGGATAGCATGCAACTCGCAGGAAGCAACACAGTAGACATTTTAAGTAGAAGACCGCGCGCAAAGGGAATTGGCTACGGTTATTCCGGACTGCGCCGCGCGTTTAAAAAACGAAAAGGGGCCCGATATAAAATCAAGCCCCCTTGGTATTGTGTGTAACCAGTCCTGTTAACCACCGGGTTGTTAAAATGTTCCGTACGCCGGTTCATCCGATCACGGCCCAAATTGAATCAATGTAAAATGCCTCCTGCATTTCCGCAATGTTTATTTGCCCCTTACCCTGGCAACTTCACCACCCAGTAAGTGTACCTGGAAACCAATACGGAATAAAAATCCATTCGAAGGATCATACGTTTCAATCTTAATGCGATTATACCCAGCCAGTGCTTCGAGTGCAACGTTGCTGTTGATAAAATAAGCGCCGCCGCCGCCAATGAAAAAGCTTGTTGTGGTGGTACTGGTTTTATCAAATGGAGGAATCTTAACAGCAGTACTTCCTACATTAAAATCGGCATGAAAAAATGGTTTAAATTGCGAATCTTTGATATTAATATAATACCTGGCAAAAGGTCCAACTGATAAAGTGGAATACTTGGTGTCCTCCTGCTTTGAAAAACTCATGGTAAATTGCGCGCCGGCCACAAAGTTATTAGCAAAAAAATAGCCCGCTGATGGTTGCAGCGTAAACTCGCTATTCCCTTTGGTGGTGTTGATGGTCATATTACCGCCCACCATCCAGTCGCCTTTATCTGTTTGCGCATGTAATAAGTTCAACAATAACATCGAAGCCAGGATCGTAGATAGAATTTTTTTCATAAAAAATGTTTAGTTGGTGCAGTTGGTTATTTTTCTACCGGCTTTTTTCAGCCTGGTTTTTAGACAGCATTAAGAATTATTAAGTTGCATGCGCAATCGTTATTTACCCTACTTTTTTTACTTCGTACACCGGACTGAATAGATATAATTTGCCGGTTTGTACCTCGGTGCACTGGAAACGTTTCCGCAATCGCTTTCCTTTTTTAAAAATCTTACCGTCGCCTAACGCAAACAAGGCCCCGTCCGGCAATTCTTCTACCAGCAGCATCCCTGCTTCGTTTTTATCATAACGCCGCAATACCCGCATTAGGCCTTCATCTGCGCAACTGCTCGCCGGGAGGTTGTGCAGCGACGATTGCAGTGCAGCCAGTATATCGGTCGGAAAAATATCCAATGCCAAAAACTGCAAGAGCAGCGTTTTATACAACTGTTTCCATTCTCGTCCATGGGCCGGTACACGGTTGCCATGCTGCAGAAAAGTAACCAGGTGCGCTATCTCATGAATAAGCGTAATCAAAAATGCATATTGGTTGAGGTTACCGTTAACACTGATGCGGTGTGCGCCATTGTTGTGGGCATGCCGGTAATCGCCCAATACTGTTTTCCGTTCCTTTGTGATGGTGAGGTGCACTTTGTATTGCTGCAATAACGATAATGCCAGCGGTGCTGCGCTGGCAGGTAAATAATTTTCAAGATAAGTTAGCGGGAATTCCTGCTTAGGCATTGCGGCGGGCTTTGTTCCACTGCAACAGGCTACGCATTTCCAGTAGGGTGTAAAGAAAATATAAAAAAATACAGGTGAGCAGCGCTGGCTTATTAAGGTGTTCTTTTGCCAGCAGTACATATAGCAATACGGCAACAATACAAGCCAGTAGCTTAAGAAATAAACCACTGTACGTATTGCGAAGGAACCCGATAGTGGTGGGATGGCTCATGGCACGCTGGTAAAGTAATAGTGAAGCAAGACTCACAAGAAACAACAGCAGGTTTCCAAGGATAAGCACCGTTGTATCTACCCCCCATTGCTGCAATTTTTGCTTGCCCAAAATGACCAGCGCCGTTGAAATACTATAGACAATTACAAGTGGCAAAGCCGCCCTGTTTTTTTTTAGCCGTTCATTTATGTTCATTATTATTGGGGCCGGTTGCTTTTATAATCTGGTATATTATCGCGGCCAGTGCCAGCAAAGGTAACAACCACGACAATATCGGAAAAGAAAGCTTCAGCCATTTATCGGCTTTGAGGCCAATAAACACGGCTACGCCAAGACTTACCAGCATTTGTGTGGCAAGACCGGCATAGCGCATAAGATCTTTGTTGTTGCTGTTATTTGATTGCGGCGACATTGTTTTGTTCAAACTGCTTTGCATCCTCTTTTTCTTTCTCTGCAATTTTTTCAACCACAGCAGGTGCAAGCGTCATGTGACATTCTCCGTTAAAAGTGGCAGTAGGTTCCACCTGCAGTTTGCCTGCATGTATATTGCCCTGTACTACACTGCTGCCTTTCAGCTGCAGCAACTCTTTCACTTTAACGGCACCCGTAACCTTTCCGAGGATGTCGGCTTGCTGGCCATTAATATCACCTTTTACCGTACCATTAGCGCCAATAATTACCTTGGCAGTACTGTTGATATTGCCCACCAGTGTACCGTCGATGCGTAAATCAGCGTTGGAATTGATGTCTCCGGTGAGTGTAGTACCGGCGCTTATAAGACTTGCGGCACTTGATCCGCTTGTCTCGGCGAAGAATTCGGATTTGGATTTTCCTTTAAACATAGTATTGGGATTTTAGTCGTTTATCTTTTCCGGCGGGGGCAGGTTCAGCGCTGTTGTATCCAGCTTCATCGAAGTATTGCCCTGTAAAACACCCTTCAGGCCCTGCAGGTACTCATCTTTGTACCTCACCGCATGCTCTAACGAATCAGTCCGTATTTTTAGTTCACGGAGGTCCCTCGTATTATTCACATCGCCATAACCGGGTATATACAGCTTAAGCGGCGTAAACACTATCAAAGCGACTGTCAGCCCCGTTAGCACAACAAAAATTGTGCTCAATAATATATAGACGCTCATTCTGGACAACTTGAACGTGACCACCTCTTCGTAGGTGTCGTCGTTCATAATCACCAGTCGATAACGGTTGCGCAGGCGTTTCAGTGTTGAGTCGGCATCAAATAATTTTGCCATTCGGTAAAAATAGCCAGAATGTGTGATGTACGGGTGCCTGACGGCTGATTTCTGGCATCACCCTGATAAATTAGTCAGGCGCGCGGGTATTACCGGTTGTACGGTACCCGGCCCGCGAAGCCCGGCCGGTACCAATTATAACACCAGCGATGACGCCGGCTTTTAGCACGTGTCCCGTCTGTTTTAGTGAAACAACTACTTATTTTCCGCGGTGGTTGTTAAAAAATTGAGCGGTTTTGCCAATTAAAAGAAATCCTCCGCCAAAAAATAAGACATCCCGTGTTTCTACAATAAATTTGTTGAAAATCAGTTATTAAGAGTTTAGTTTGCGGCGCAATGATCTATAGGAACCTGGTACGGATAACGGCCATTATACTCGTTTTGTTTTTGTCCCCGGTTGTACATGCACAAATCGGCGGACTGAGCTTCGATTTGCCCAAACCGAAAAAATTTGAAAACCGCAAGCTCCGATCAGAAAAAACCGGCGAAAAAAAGTTTACCGTTCCCCGTAAGTTCATCCAGAATACCACCACCCACTACAATTTCTATTTTAATGCCAATGAAAAAATAAAAGAGGTGCTGGCCAGGGCGAAAGCGGCTCATAAAGACGATTTCACAAAGCTGCTCTCTTTTTATAACTATGGCTTTGAAGAAACGGCGTTGTATAAAACGGATCTCGATTCTGTTATTTATAAATCTACCGCTGGTATTTTATTGCATGACTTGCGGAGCAACTGGGTAGACAACCTTTACCTGCTGATAGGCCGCGCTTATTACCTTAAAAAAGATTTTGATTCTGCTTACCTTACTTTTCAATACCTCAATTACGCTTTCTCCCCCAAAGAAAAAGACGGTTATGATAAAGTGATTGGCAGCAATTCTACTGAAGGGGGAACCGCTTTTTCTATTGCTACGAACGAGAAAAGAAACATCGCTAAAAAATTATTATCGAGAGCGCCCAGCAGGAATGAGTCGCTGGTATGGCAGGTTAAAACGTATGTTGCCAATGATGAATTGCCGGAAGCAGCCGGGCTGGTGCAAACATTGAAATATGACCCCCTGTTTCCATCGAGGCTGAAGGCAGACCTGGATGAAGCACAGGCCTGGTATTTTTATAAACAACAGGCATGGGACAGCGCGGCCGTATACCTTGCAAAAGCCCTCGGCAATACCGAGAATAAACAGGAGACCGCCCGTTGGGAATACCTGATAGCGCAACTCTACGAGGCCACCGGCAACCACGTACTTGCACAAGTATTTTACGAACGCGTAATAAAGCATACCATCAACCCGGTGATGGAAGTATACGCGGTGTTAAACGCCATCCGCCAGAGTGAAGGCAACGACGACAAAGCCATTCAAAAAGCCATTGAGGCTTTATCAAAAATGGGGCGCCGCGACAAATATGTTATTTACCGGGATATCATTTACTATACTGCTGCACAGATAGAACTGGACAGAAAATCGAACAAGGCGGCAAAAACATTCCTGGAGAAAAGCATCCGGTATAGTATCGACAATCCGCAACAAAAAAGCAGGTCGTTTCTCGCATTGGCCGATTTGAGTTTTAATGAAAGGGATTTTATTAATGCCAAACGTTTTTACGACAGCACCGATGTAAATATCGTTGGACCGGAAGATCTGGAAGACTTTAAAAATCGTAAAAATGCGCTTACCACCATTGCCAGCCAGCAACTGGTGATTCTAAGGCAGGATAGCCTGCAGCAAATAGCTGCCATGCCCGAAGCAGAACGTACTGCTTATATGAAAAAATTGTTGCGGCAACTGCGCAAACAACAGGGATTGAAAGAAGAAGAACCCAGTTTTGGAAGTACTACAGCTGGTTTTGCCGGTAACAGCGCCAATGCAGCACCGGTAGATTTGTTTAATACCTCCACCAAAACAGACTGGTATTTTGCGAATACCTCGCTGCGCGGAAAAGGATTCAACGACTTTAAAGCAAAATGGGGCAGCCGGCCCAACGCAGATAACTGGCAAAGAAGCGCCGCTATTAAACAACAGGGCGCCGCCTCCAGGAACCCCAACCAGGCCATCACATCCGCCAATGGGGCGTTGCCGGAAGAAATAAAACCACTGAGCCTGGAATCATTAAAAGAAAAATTGCCGCTTACCCAGGAAAAATTAAAAATATCCAACGACTCTATCCTGCATGCGCGCTTTGCAATGGGCCAGGCTTTGCAGGATAACCTGGAAGATTATCAGGACGCAGTGGAAGCTTTTGAGAAATTACTGAACCAGTTTCCCAATTCTGTGCTGGAAGAAAAAACATTGTTTAACCTGTACTACTGTTATAAAAAATTAGGCGATGCGCAAAAGATGGCTGCTATCAAAAGCCTCATGGAAAACAAGTTCGCCAACAGTAAATTAACTGCCATTGTAAAAAACCCGCTACCGGCAGACGCGGGCCGCAAACAGGAAGGCGCAGCATTGTATGACGAAGTATATACACTTTTTATAGAAGGCAAATTTGACGAAGCACTCACTAAAAAACAAGCTGCTGATAGTTTATACGGCAAGCATTTCTGGAGCCCTCAGCTACTGTATATTGAAGCAGTATACCAGGTGCATGCCCGTAATGATTCGGCCGCCATCGCTGTATTGAATAATATTAATGTGCTGTATCCCGGAACACCTATGGCTGCCAAAGCCCGGACGATGATTGAAGTGCTGGGCCGGCGCAAACAAATAGAAGAATACCTAACCAACCTCAAAATTGAACGGCCAAAAGACGACAGCGCCGATGCGCCCATCGTTTCGGCTGGAACGCCCATGGTGCAGGGGCCCGTAGTTAACAAACCCGCTACGGCTGCCAGCGATACCAATTCAATAGCGGCGGCGAAAAAACCAGTGTTGATTGCATCCGGAAAACCCTCGGCCGATAGCACAAAGCTGGCTACCAAAATTGCACCTGCGCAAGCCGCAGCATTTGCAAATGCGCCTGATCAGCCTCACTATGTAACATTGGTGATGGACAAAGTAGACCCGGTATATGTGGGCGAAGCCAGGAATGCATTTACCCGCTATAACAAAGAAAAATATTACAATAAACAAATTGATGTGGTACCATTACCGCTTACAGATGACACCCGATTTGTACTAATAGGAACGTTTGAGAATGCCGCTGCTGCGCTGGCCTATCTTGACCAGGCCCGTAAACTGGCAGGCTCCGAAATAATACCGTGGATGCCGGCAGCTAAATATTCATTCATCATCATTACAGACAATAACCTGGAGATACTTAAAAACACTAAAGACGTACCCGCATATAAGAAGTTTTTAATTCAAAATTTTAAAGACGTTTTTAAATAGCTATTGCATGGAAGCTGTTCCGGCAGTAACCGCACCCGGGTTCTGAATATAGAAATTTGAAAAGTTAAACCGCCAGCAGCTCATCGCTAAACGCGGGATTTTATTTCATAGCTTCGGGTAAGCTTTGTGCAGTTCATTATATTTATATCATTAATTATGAAAAAATCGGTTCGCATTTTCTGGATGATAACAGGCCTTGGCATTGGTGCATTTATCCTTTTCATGGTGCTGCTTAATTTCGGCCTTTTTGGAGAAATGCCGTCGCTGGAAGAACTGGAAAATCCATCTGTATTGCAGGCGACCGAAATTTATGCCAATGACGGTACGCAAATGGGCAAGTACTATCTTGACCGCGGTAACAGGAGCAACGTAAAATACAACGATATTTCAAAACATATGGTGGACGCGCTGGTGGCTACAGAAGACGAGCGTTTCTATGATCATTCCGGCATAGATGCTAAAGGCGTACTAAGGGCTGTACTTTTCCTGGGAAGCAAAGGGGGCGGCAGCACCATCACCCAGCAGCTGGCGCTGAATATGTTTGCGGAACGCTCTTCCAATCGTTTTACACGGGCCCTGCAAAAACTAAAGGAATGGATTATTGCCATTAAACTGGAGCGCAATTTTACCAAGGAAGAAATCATTTCGCTTTACCTCAACGTGGTGCCTTACAGCGACAATGTTTTTGGGATACGGAATGCATCCCTTACTTTTTTTCAGAAAGAACCGGACAGGTTAACCGTAGAAGAAGCCGCTTTACTGGTGGGTATGGTAAATGGTCCAGGCGTTTTCAATCCCAGGAGAAATCCAAAAGGATCGCTTGACCGCAGGAACCATGTGCTATCGAAGATGGCGGAAAACGATTATATCACTGCTGCTGAGGCAACCCAGCTAAAATTAAAACCCATCGCCCTCAAATATAAAAAACAGGATGAAAATTCCGGGCTGGCACCTTATTTCCGCGAAGAGTTACGATCAGATGTAAAAGCGTGGTGTTTAAAACACATTAACCCCGCCACCAATAAACCTTATAACATATACCGCGACGGTTTAAAAATTTATACCACCATCAATCCCCGCATGCAATTGTATGCAGAAGAAGCGGTGGCAAGGCATATGCCTACACTTCAAAAAGTATTAAGCGGACAGCCATCCCTTAAAACCGGCAGGATCTGGAAGGAACACGACAATATCTTACAGAACGCAATGAAAAATAGCGATCGCTGGAAAAATATGAAAGAGGAAGGCGTAAGCGAGGCAGATATCAAAAAATCATTTTTCGTAAAAACAGAAATGAAAGTATTTGCATGGAATGCACAACGCGAGAAGGATACGCTCATGACGCCGTTCGATTCTATTAAATACCAGCGGCAGATGCTGCAAACATCTTTTATGGTGATGGATCCCATCACCGGAGAGATAAGGGCCTGGGTAGGTGGAATTGATTTTAAAAATTTTAAATATGATCACGTTAATATCGATACCAAACGCCAGGTCGGTTCTTCCATTAAACCATTTTTATATTGTGAGGCGATAGAAGAAGCGGGTTTTACACCGGAAACGCCGGTAGAAAACCAGGCACAGAATTTTCCGGGTTTCGGCATGGTACCCGCTAAAGGCGGTTGTGGCAATGGCGCGTCTACTGTATCTATGGCTACGGCACTCACCTGGTCAATGAACTGCGCTTCTGCATACATCATGAAACAGGTAACCCCCCAACGTTTTTCAAATTTTATCAAACAGATAAATATTCCCACAAAGGTAGAAGCCTATCCTTCCATGGCATTGGGTGCGTGCGAACTATCTATGTACGAAATGTTATGGGGTTATACCATGTTCCCAAACAGGGGCATTAATACAAAACCAATTTACATTACCCGCATAGAAGATAAAAACGGCAATGTGCTGGAAAGTTTCCAGACAGCAATGAAACAGGTGATCAGCGAACAGGCTGCTTACACCATGGTAAGGATGATGCAGGGCCCGGTTGACTTTGGCACTGCTGCCGGGCTACGGGGCCGTTTGGGTGCAGCTGAAATGGGCGGTAAGACCGGCACTACCAATGACAACTCCGACGCGTGGTTTCTCGGCTATACGCCACAGTTACTTGCGGGAACCTGGATAGGTTGCGATGACCGGTTTATTCGCCTGGAAGGGGGCCTGGGTTATGGTGGTAAGGCCGCCATGCCAATCTGGGAATATTTCTTCCAGAAAGTTTATGCAGATAAAACACTCGGCATTGAGAAAACCGCCAGGTTTCAGCAGCCGGAGAATATGGATAACCAGCCGATGCTAGACTACAATGATTTTAGCGATAAAACATTGCAGCCCGGCGCGGAAGGAACTGATGAGGGCAATGGTGGCGCCAATGATTATATCAACTTCGACAAAGACACTACCCGTGTTCCAGTTGAGTCAAAATTGTCACCGGACGAACAAAAAGTACTGCACGAAGCAAAACCAGTCAAAAAAGACGAAGACAAAAAAGATCAGAATCCACCGGAAGAGAAAAAGAAAAAAGGATTTTTTAATAAGCTTTTTGGCAAAAAAGATAAAAAAGATTAACCTGTTGCCGGCCCATGCCCACGGTTGAAGATGCCGAAAAATTGTTGCTACCAAACTGTTGCCCCGAACGGCCTTAATTGCAGCTAATAAAGCTAAAAGTTTATCTGTAAGATGTAGCGCTTTCGATGATTCCCAAGGCCCGTAGGGCTGATATTTTGGTAGCACAGCAACGCTTGTGTTTTCAAGCCCCATCGGGGCGGCATTTTTTAGCGTGATATGTTCAAATTGCCATCCCATCTCCAATGCTTTTTTATGTCAATTATGCCGGCAATCAGATAGATAAAAGTTGTATTTGCCCGATAACGTCGCCGCCGCGATTTGTTTATTAAAATCGGAAATGATTTCTGGGGAGGGCGATTAGCTTTTTCCCAGGTTGCCTGATAAGCATTAGCCGGTTTTTTGGAGATGCCCTTAATTACTTATATTCGAAAAGAACAACCGCGACCATTAATTAATCGAAAAAACACTTCGCTTGCAAAACAACCAGCGTATCCTGTCCATAGACGCATTCAGGGGTATCACGATTTTCATAATGGTATTTGTGAATGACCTGGCCGGTACACCCGGTATTCCTGCATGGATGGGTCACCTGCCGGCCAATGCCGATGCCATGGGTTTTGCAGATGTCGTATTTCCTGCTTTCCTGTTCATCGTTGGTATGTCTATTCCTTTTGCCCTGAATAACCGGCTGCAGAAAGGCGACCATTTTTTGCAGGTACAGCTACATATTATCTGGCGTACACTTGGCCTGCTCACCCTCGGTTTCTTTCTGATAAACGGAGAAGAAGGCTTAAATGAAAACGCTACCGGCATGCCCCTGCATGCCTGGCTACTGTTATTTTATGCAGCTGCTATCCTCACCTGGAATGTATATACTTTTAAAAACAAACGCTGGCAGTATGTATGCCGTTTTACAGGCATCGCCGGCTTACTGGCGCTTGCATATCTCTACCGCGCCACCGATGGCGTTACTGGTATGCGGCCACACTGGTGGGGCATACTTGGATTGATTGGCTGGGCATATTTATTTGCCTGTATTATTTACCAGATCTTTAAAAAGAGTACACTGCTGCTGCTGACCATGGTTGCTGTATGCATCGCCTGGTGTATTGCAGCAAAACAACCATCGCTGCAGGCAAGCAGTTCTTTTGGATGGATATCCGCACAGGGTGGCAATGCGGCCCATACGTCCATTGTACTCTGCGGCATTGTATTGTCGCGTATATTTTTCAATACAAAGACAACGGCTACCCGTAACCGATTTTTGCACGCGGGCGTCTTTCTCTTGCTACTCCTGCTGGCAGCGTATGTGCTACGACCCTATTATAAAATCTCCAAAATTTATGCAACACCCAGCTGGTGCCTGTACAGCGCCGCCATCTGTACGGTTTTTTTCGCGTTGCTGTACTGGCTTATAGACATAAAGGGCAAAAGCAACTGGACAAATTTTTTCAAACCCGCTGCCACAAATCCCCTGATGACCTATATCATCCCTGGCATATTGTTTTCGGTTTTTTCTTTGTGCCGGCTGACCATCTTTCCACGGGAGTACCGGCACGGCATAGCCGGTATTATCTGGTCGCTCATTTTTGCCGTTGCGGTAATGTACATCGCAAAAGGATTGAACAAATTAAAAATACGGATGCAGTTATAGGTCTTCGTCTTGAAGACGTGACAGGGCCTCCGCATCCGCAACATTTTCGATACATTGTAATAGCCTTCAACGGCAAAAAAATAAAATGAAAAATACTTTCAATAAAAACCGCTTGCTGCCTGCGCTATTGAGTTTATGGATGTTGTTTTCATTTAGAGGCGCGGATCATTCCGAACAGTTACCTGCCGCCGGTGACCCGCATCCCAAAATTGTAAACATTGTCAACTTTATCCGCTTGCTGGAACCGCGGGATTCGGCCATTACCCAGGACGTATTATACCAGACAGTAGTCAAGCAGGTTGAAATCATGAAAAAAAACAAACTGGGCGGCACTTTCCTGCTTCAATACGATGCCTTGCTGGATCTTCGTTACCAGCAATTGTTAAAAAGTTTGCCGAAAGATTCTTTTGAAATTGGTGCCTGGTGGGAAATTCCGCAACCGATGGTGGAGCATGCAGGACTGGTTTGGCGGGGTCGTTATCCCTGGGACTGGCATGCAGACGTTGGCTTTTCCACCGGCTATTCACCCAGGGAGCGTGAAAAATTGGCAGATGTATACATGAAGGATTTTAAAAAGATTTTTGGGTATTATCCAAAGTCGGTGGCTTCCTGGTTTATTGATGCGCATACACTCAATTACCTCTATAACAAATACCATATTGTTGCTTCAGCAAATTGCAAAGACCAGATTGGAACAGATGGCTACACACTATGGGGTGGCTACTGGAACCAGGCATACTATCCCAGCAAGATAAATAGTTATATGCCCGCGCAACATGAAAATAATCAAACCCCAGTCCCTATTTTTCGAATGCTGGGGAGCGATCCAGTACGTCAGTACGACGATCGCGGTACCGGCTCCAATGGCCAGGGCGTTATCACCCTTGAACCGGTCTACCCGTTCGGCGGTGGCGATTCAGCATGGGTAAACTGGTATTTTAAAATGTTTGTTGAAGGACCTTCCATCGGTTTCAATTATGTACAGGCCGGGCAGGAGAATTCTTTTACCTGGAATGGCATGTCGAAAGGGTACGAGATACAGATGCCCTTGATTGCCAGGCTGCGCGATGAGGGGAAATTAAAGGTGGAAACACTGGCCCAGTCTGGAAAATGGTTTCGGGATCATTATACAGTTACGCCAGCAACGGCCGTTACGGTACAGGAAGATATTAAAGGAAGTAACCGAAAAACGGTATGGTTTAACAGCAGGTTTTATCGATGTAATTTATTGTGGGAAGACGGCCATTTGCGGTTCCGCGACATCCACCTGTTTAATGAAAATTTTCCCTCTGCATACACTACAAAAAAAGCGAACTCCAATGAATGCAGTTTTTTTACGCTGCCTTTTGTTGATGGATACAGGTGGAGTACAAGCGAAACGCAGTGCGGACTTCATTTTAAAGCCTTCATTAACGGAAAACCCATCTTGCTGGAAGGAGGCGAGCCAATTATCAGCGACTCCATCCCTGGCAAACTGCATGTCGCCTGGCCATTGCAATCTTTTATAGGAACGCTTGTTATGGACATCGATGAAAAACAAATAAACATGCATATATCGGGAAACAGCCGGGTACAGTGGATGCTGGAATTGACAACCGCCGGCCCGGCTAACCTGCCTTTTAAAAAAATTGCTCAACAACAAATCAATTGCCAGTTTGAAGGGATGGACTACAGCGTTTCTGCAACAAAGGGGGCCTTTGAAAAATCCGTTACGGGCGCGGGTTTTAGTGTAAGATCAGCAAACAACAGCATTGTTCTTCACCTGGCAGGCAAATAATAAAATGGCGGTTCGGTTACATTTGAAATACCCTGTACAGGCAATTCTATTTATTTTTTATCTTCAACGCCGCCAATATTTTATTAAAGATTTCCGTGTTCTCATAAACACCACTGAACAGCTGCGCACCTGGCCCATACGCAAATACCGGCACTGGCACCGCGGTGTGGTCGTCTGTAGCAAATTGCCCGCTCACATAACCCTTCGTTAAATCACCGTCAGTGAGCGTTAAACCACCCGTCTCGTGATCAGCGGTAACAATCACCAGGGTTTCTCCATTGCGGTCTGCAAATTCCATTGCCTTGCCCACGGTCTGATCAAAATCCAATACCTCTGTAACGGTGTAGGGCAGTTGATTATCATGACCACCATGATCTATCTGCGCGCCCTCCACCACAAGGAAAAATCCAGGTTTGTTTTTTGACAGTAGGGCAATTGCTTTGGCAAACGCTTTTTGAGACCAATCGGCCCTTCCTTCCAGCATCGACAAACCTGCTTGTTTGTCGGCTACCAGCCATTTCCTCCTGGCATCCGTTGTTACGCTGTCAACAGCGGACACCAGTGTGAACCGCGTACCCAGTTTTTGCGCAAGGGCGCCGTTCATTTTTTTACTGCCCTCACCCATCAGTACACGCACGGCTGATTGCAAAATATCCTCCAGTATAGCTGCGCTGTTGGTACGTTCCGGCTGGTGCGCATAGAAATCCGCCGGTGTTGCATCGCTGATATCTCCGCTGGTAACAATTCCGGTTTGGATATTGCTTTTTGCCAATATATCAGGTAATAGCAATAATGCCTGGCCGGAGGGATCCGTTCCCACGTACCGGTTATTGGTTTTTTTTCCGGAAGAAAACGCAGTGGAGCCCGGTGCCGAATCCGTTATATAACTATCGTAAGAACTTGTTTTAGACAATCCTGTAAACCGCATATTGAAAATATTCAACCTGGCCTTGTTGGCGGTATAGCCTGCATACAATTGCGCCAGGCCGGTGCCATCGCCAATGAGCAGGATTACATTTTTTACCCGAACAGCGGTACCATCGTTTTTATAGGTAGCTGCGTAGGTGGGATAGCTTTTATCTGTTGTGTACATCCGCTGGGGCAATTGCTTTATAAATGTTGCAGCTGCATAAATATGATCGGTGTTGATGTAGTCGACACCCAGTCGCATGAAACCATACCAACTATTAATGATATCAGGTGCATTCCAAAAACGCAATTTTTTGTGCAGGTCATGCGCCTTTGCCACCGCCTTTTGTAACACGATGTTTTCTTTGGCGGTAACGATGCCGCGGCCATTCCAAACGGAATACTTTTTAAAATCATCGCTTAGCATAGCGATGCGCGTTAATG
>JBDSEV010000058.1:0-73412 GCA_039919885.1 Chitinophagaceae bacterium | reverse complement strand
GGCGTTCATCAATATACTGGTAGCCGCGGTCTATTTGCTCAATATTCTGAATGATGCTTTTTCCTTCTGCGCTGAGTGCTGCAATCAACAGCGCAACACCAGCACGTATGTCGGGACTGCTCATGGTAATACCCCGCAGGTTTTGTTCCCTGGCAAGGCCAATTACTGCTGCGCGATGCGGATCACACAAAATAATCTGCGCGCCCATATCAATCAGTTTATCGGTAAAAAACAGGCGGCTTTCAAACATTTTCTGGTGCACCAGCACGGAGCCACGGGCCTGGGTGGCCACTACCAGGATGATGCTCAATAAATCAGGCGTAAAGCCCGGCCAGGGATGGTCATAAATGGTAAGTACGGAACCGTCAAGAAAGGTCTGAATTTCATATAATTCCTGTGCGGGGATATAAATGTCGTCGCCCCTGAAATCCATCGCAATGCCCAGTTGTTTAAATTTGTCGGGTATTACACCCAGGTGCTCAATCCCCGCGTTTTTTATCGTGATTTCACTCTGTGTCATCGCCGCCAGGCCAATAAAAGATCCCACTTCAATCATATCTGGCAGCATCCGGTGTGCGGTTCCTCCGAGGTAGTCTACGCCCTCCACCACAATCAAATTGCTGCCAATACCACTGATGCGGGCGCCCATGCGGTTAAGCATTTTGCACAATTGCTGGAGGTAAGGCTCACAGGCTGCGTTGTAAATGGTAGTGGTGCCTTTTGCCATGGAAGCCGCCATAACGATGTTGGCAGTGCCGGTTACAGAGGGTTCATCCAATAAAAGAAAAGTGCCTTTGAGGTGGCTGCCATCTAACTGGAACACATGCTGATCGCTGTTGTAAGTAAATGCCGCGCCCAGTTTTTCAAAACCAATAATATGCGTATCCAGGCGCCGCCGGCCAATCTTATCGCCGCCAGGCTTTGATATAAAAGCTTTTTTAAAACGCGCCAGCATGGGTCCGGCCAGCATTACGGCACCCCGCAGTTTACCGCTTTTACGTTTGTATGCTTCACTGTGCAGGTAGTCGATGTTTACGTTGTCTGCCTTAAAAGTACAGGTATCCCGCTGCAGCCGTTCTGTCTGTACGCCCATATCGCCCAGCAACTCAATCAGCAGGTTTACATCTACGATGTCCGGAATATTGGAAATGGTTACTTTTTCGGGCGTAAGTAAAACGGCACTGATAATCTGCAGTGCTTCATTTTTTGCACCTTGCGGAGTAATTTCTCCCTGCAGCTTTTTTCCGCCATTTACTTCAAAAGCATTCATAATACAGGTTAGGTGGTTGACTTGGTTAACTTTTAAAATAAGCCTGCAAAGTAAAAACAAAAACGATTGCAATACAATGCCGGAAAAGAAAAAGGCTGACCGTATACTGATCAACCTTTCTTCAATTAATTATATGCCTGTACTTAATTAAACCGCTTGCGGGTATTGAATTTACCACCATTGTTTTGGTTGCTGCCCGTGTTTCCGCGGTTGTCTCTTCTTTCGCCACCGTTGCCGTTGCCGCCAGTGTTTCCGCGGTTATCCCTTCTTTCTCCACCACCGCCACCGCTTCCACCGCGCGACTGAAATTTCTGGTTATTATTTCGTTTGCCACGGTAATCGCCATAACTGCCGCCGCCGCTGCGTCCTTCCCGGCCTTCATTTGCACGGTAAGCTTTTACGTACGGGGTATTCGTAAATTCTAACTGGCCCTGGGTAATGTTGGTTAATTCACTTTGAATGGCATCATCATGCACCTGTTCTTTGTGCCAGTTGTTATAAGCCAGTTTCATATAATAGGCTACTGCGTTGGCAAAGCCTAGTTTTTTCTCCGGATTTTCTTCCTTTAATGCTTTATTGATAACTACCTCCAGGTTCTTACCCAAATGAGAAAATTTGGGATAACGCTTGGGGTAACGCAATGGCTTAGGTTTGGATTTCAGTGTTTCCCTGGTAGGAATTGGATAAGGCGATTCCACATCCAGGTTGAAATCTGCAATGAGAAAAAGGTGATCCCATAATTTATGCCGGAAGTCTTCTACATTTTTCAGGTGCGGATTCAGAAACCCCATGAGCTCAATCATGGCATGTGCATTTTTCTGCCTTTTTTCCTGGTCTTCTATGGTGAGCAGGTACTCTACCATTTTTTGTATGTGTCGCCCGTACTCACGCATTACAAGATGATTTCTTGTGGTGTTGTACTCCATGAGCGAAGAAAGATTTGCCAATATCGTTTGTTTTATAGCTTTTACCGGTCTGCCTGTGAAATGCTTGATTGGTTCAAAATTACTGGTTTTAACGCAACCGGGTGCACAAAATCTACCCCGGAATCTGGTGCTTACAAGTTAACCAGTAGCCTTTTGCCAGGCAGACGGAAGCCTGTGTTTGAATAGGTGCTATCCCTTTTTAACAGGGATCTGCTTCATCAAAAGTAATAAAGTAACGGCTAGCATTCAAAAATGTTGTAATAAAAAGAAAAGCTACCGGTTTGGCCGGTAGCTTTCAACTATGTAAACAACGTAATAGTATTCCAGTGAACCGGCTGTTTTACTGAACCACCACCCGTACAATTTGTTGCTCCATGGTACCGGTATTGGTAATACGGGTAAAGTAAATACCTGGTGCCGGTTTGCTATTCCAGTTTACAGGAATAACATTTGTGTTGGCCAACCTAATTTTTTTATTTACAACTACCTGCCCGGAAAGGTTTACCAGGTCAATTGAATAGTCGCCGTTCAACGGGCGGTCAAAAGCGATGGTCATTCCTGTAGTTACCGGGTTTGGCCGGATGCTGATGCCCGTCGTCGTCTTATCGGCGAGGCTTATTTTCTGCACTGCAGAATAACCTGGTTTATCGTTAATGGTGGTTTGTTTAATCCGGAAATATGCATAACCACTGTTGGTTCCGTTTAAAGGGTATTTGTAGTTATAGGTGCTGCTGGCAGTACTGTGGTCGGCCGGCATTTTTGCAACAGCAACAAAATCTTTTCCGTCTGTACTGTACTCAATATCAAAATCTGCTACATCTGCTACGTTTTGCGCATCCCATTTTAACAAAATGGTATTGTCTTTTTTAATGGCAGAAAAGTTTTTCATACCATTAGCAAGCAATGCAGCAGGGCACCAGTAATAGGTAAGGGTCAGCGTTCCACCGATAAGGCTGGTTACAGATGATTGATAGTTAGCGCCCCCATCGAGGGTAATCAGACCACCGTTTACCTCGTAGGCAAAATCTACCGTACCCAATCCTAAGTAAGCTGCGTCTCCTCCTATATTTACTGTTGTAGTAGGCGGAGAAATAAAATTAGTGGGTCCGTAAGTAATGGTATCGCCCGGTAAATTTAATATCGTATCCCTGGCTTTCAGCTTATCATATCCATACAACGTATTAAAAGGACGGGTTACCGTAATACTGGGACCGGAAAGTTTACTGAGCAAGGATAAAGAAAAAAGATAATTGGTACTGTCAACATACTCACCGGAACCAATGGCGCCAACATGTTTATTGCCCTTATTGGTATTACGTGCGCCGGAGTACGATGTTCCCGTAAGCGTATTCACAAAATTAATACAGCTTAGTGTGCCTATACTTGGGTCAAACTGCTGAAAAGTAAAGTTTATTGTACTGGCTGCTATGGGGGCAATGGTAACCGTTTGTGTTATTGGTGTAGCAGGAACCCCGAGGGCGCACGAACATTGGGCATTAAGATTTGGCGGGAGATATAATTGCAACACAAAAGAAAATAAAAGAATGGAAATCTTTGAGTAGATGTTTTTCATAGTGGGTGTTTTGGATTACTGGATTACTGGATTACCTTTCAAAAGTATAGCAAACATAATCGCCGCGCAAAGTGTTTATACCTGTTCTGAAGCACCGTAAATTCCGAATGAACAGGAGCATTTATTGTAACATGTTTACAATCAAACGTATCGGCAAGCGGGGATGCTGTAAATTTGCTGTTTTACAGTCATGGTAGTAGTTATAGATTTTAGAAATACAGGTATTGACTATTCGGCACTAAGTATGTTTACCGGGGAATTATGGCAGGATATAGTCAGTTCGCACCCGGCGCATCATTTTATTTTCATTACCCGCAAAAAAACCATTACTCAAACCGCCGGGAACCTGGTTGCCTTCCAACTCCTACGGACAGGCCTGGGCTGGGTAGACAAAAAAATACTGCAGCGCAAACTTACAAAATGGCAGGCAGACCGGTTGATTACGCTGCATGATACGGGGTTTACAGTCCGCCAGCTTTTTCAGGAAAAACGGTTGGAAAAAGCATTGAAGCCAGATAAGCGCGTGTCATTCACCGTTAGTGAAAATACAGTGGTGGATGGTGTGGCCGCAAGCGTACTGCAACCGGCGTTTCGCAAAGTGATAGCCGACATGTCCTGGACGGAAGCAGAAAGTATAAAAACGCAATATACCGGTGGGCGATCGTTTTTTTTGTTTGCCGGAGATATTGTAGAAGCGCACCAGCTGATAGAACTGTTAAAAGCATTTTCTGTTTTTAAAAAATGGCAGCAGTCCAATATGCAGCTGGTGATAGCCGGCAGCATTACAAAATGGAGTAGCGTGCTGGAAGAAAAACTGGCCACCTATAAATACAAACAGGATGTAGTAATGATCAGAAACGCCGGCAATGAAGTTATTGCAAAACTGGTGGCCGCCTGCTATGCCATGGTATACCCCGGAGCAGTCACTGGTTTTCCGCTTGGTATGCTCTGGGCTATTCAAAGTAACAAAGCGATTATTGCAACGGATAATGCCACCAATAAACAGTTTACTCAAGCGGCAGCCTGGGTAGCGGACCACAACACGGCAGAAGGCTTTGCCCGGGCAATGCAATTATTGTACAAAGATGAGCAGCAACAGCAGTTGCTGGTACAGCAAACAAAAGAACAGGCAAAGCAAATCAACCGGCAGCAGTTGCTGGCCACCGCGTGGCAATGTATAGCTGAAGGGTAAGGCCTGTACACAAAGGATTCACTATTTTTAGTCATCGGTTGCAATGAATGTTATTAAAAGCGCGGCCATGCGGTATTCAATTGGTCATCATTCAAATCCGCTACCTTTACAGTTTATATTAATTGAAGTATGATAGAATCAACAATAACAATCAACGTTTCGCTGGACAATGATAAAGTGCCCCAGCAAATCAGCTGGAAGGCCAGTGACAGTACAGCAGACATGGCGCAGCAGTCAAAAGCAATGATGCTTTCTTTTTGGGATGGCGCAGACCGGTCGGCCATGCGCATTGATCTTTGGACAAAAGAAATGATGGTGGATGAAATGGCAGATTTTTATTACCAGACCTTTATGACAATGGCAGATACTTTAAACCGGGCTACTAAAAATGCTGAACTGGTTAGTGATTTAAAGAAGTTTGCCGATGATTTCTATAAGAAATTCCGGGATCAGCAATTGAAAGAAAACAAAGTATAAGCAACCCTTAAAATAGTATTATGAGCCTGGAACAAAAGATAATGGCAGACATGAAGGATGCCATGAAAGCCAAGGACGAAGCTGGCCTGCGTGGTCTCAGGGCCATTAAAGCCGCCATCATTATTGCAAAAACAGCCGAAGGCGCAGGTGGCGAACTGAAAGAAGCGGACGAACCAAAGTTGTTGCAAAAGTTGGTTAAACAGCGCAAAGATTCGTTGCTCATCTACCAGCAACAAAACCGCGCAGACCTGGCTAAAAAAGAAGAAGAAGAAATTGCAATAATAGAAAAGTTTTTGCCCAAACAACTGGATGAAGCTGCCCTGAAAGCAATCCTCACCACCATAATCACTGAAACCGGTGCCAGTTCTGTAGCGGATATGGGTAAGGTGATGGGGATAGCCACCAAACAGCTGGGTGGTCAGGCTGATGGTAAGGCAATCGGCGCAGCTGTAAAAGAACTGCTGGCAAAGTAACCAGCTATGTTAATTGATATATTATTTATTGTACTGCTGGTTATCGCCATTTTTAAAGGATACCGCAACGGGTTTATTATTGCTGTGTTTTCCCTGCTGGCCATTGTGATTGGCATTGCCGCAGCACTCAAATTATCGCTGGTAACTGCCAACTGGCTGAAAGATGCCGTACATATTGCCGCCAAATGGTTGCCGGTACTCGCTTTTGCCATCGTTTTTATTTCGGCGGTATTGTTGGTGAGACTGGGCGCCAAAGCGTTGGAGAAAACGGCCCAGCTAGTGATGCTGGGCTGGTTGAATAAACTAGCAGGCATTATCTTATACATTGGCTTGTACACGCTCATCTTCAGCGTGCTGTTGTTTTATGCAGAAAAATTGAACTTACTGCAACAGGGTACCATTGATCAGTCAAAAACATATGATTATATTAAACCATGGGCACCGCGTGCAATGAATGCCGTTGGTGCGCTGCTGCCGGTTTTTAAAGATATGTTTCACCAGCTGGAGGATTTTTTTGCGGGCCTTTCCGGCCAGTTGCAGCAATGAACCAGAAGAATGAAAGCCTTTCCCACATGTTAGCGGCAGCGGTTCAACTATTAAAAAATGGTTTTATAACTTTGTTTTACAGCCTATTTGTTACAAATCAATTATTTTAGCATCCAATTACAGGCCCATTGTAATTTTTGACAATGAATTACGAAATTAAACAGGTAGAGAAATTCAGGTTTGTTGAGGAAGGCGAAGGAGAACCATTGGTTTTACTGCATGGGTTATTCGGTGCACTCAGCAATTTTGAACATTTAATAGAATATTTCCGCCGCTACAATAAAGTGGTGGTGCCAATGCTGCCTTTGTTTGATTTGGATATACTGCACACCAGTGTTGGCGGCTTGCAAAAGTTTGTTCATAAATTTATAGAAGCACGCAATTACCAAAACATTCACCTGCTGGGCAATTCTTTGGGCGGGCATGTAGGCCTGGTACATGTACTTAAACATCCGGAACGCATTAAGTCGCTCATCCTTTCCGGCAGTTCCGGGCTTTTTGAAAACGGCATGGGGGATACGTATCCCAAACGCGGCGACTACGAATACATCAAAAAGAAAACGCAGCTTACTTTTTATGACCCCGCAATGGCCAGTAAGGAACTGGTAGATGAGGTATATGATATTGTGAACAGCCGCATGAAAGTGATAAAAATCATCGCTCTTGCAAAAAGCGCAATACGCAATAACCTGGGCGAAGAACTGAACCACATAAAACAACCCACCTTACTCATTTGGGGTAACAACGATACCATTACACCGCCTTTTGTTGCCAAAGAATTTAATAAAATGCTGCCCAACAGTGAGCTGCATTTTATAGACAAAGCTGGACACGCGCCCATGATGGAGGTTCCGGAGGAGTTTAATACAATTCTTCATAAATTTTTGACAAAGCTGAACCAACCAGCAGCGGTTACGTTGTAATTGCAGTCTATTGTAATAATCTGGCCTGTAACAACGTTCTCTACGGGTATTTATGTGCTGTATTTTGCCTGCCATTTGTTATCAACTTATTAAACACAGGTATTAAAACGTGTTAAACAGACAACTCATATCATCTTCATTGCCCGTATTGTCCCTGCAGGATTCGGTTTACCATGCGCAGCAATTAATGGGCGACTACCACCTGATGCACCTGCCGGTAACCGATAACGAAAGATTTGTAGGTCTTATCAGCGAAGAGGATGCCATGAATGCAGATGACAGCCAGCCAATTGCCCAGATGGAAGTACAGCTACTGCGGTTGTCGGTAAAAGCAGATGCCCATTTCCTGGAGGCCGTGCAAATGTGTAACAGTTATGGGCTGAGTGTAATTCCGGTGGTAGAAAAAGAAATGGAATGGCTGGGGGCTATTCCGTCTTCCGATTTGCTGAAATACCTGGGCAGGATGATAGGCGCAGATGAACCCGGCGGCATCATTGTACTGGAATTGGAAAAACCCAATTTTTCCTTTTCCGAAATTTGCAAACTGGTAGAAACAAACGATGCCCAGATAACACAACTGAATACTTTTTACGATGCACAGTTACAATTGATGTACGTAACTATTAAACTGAACCGGTTTGAAGTGTCTGACATCGTTTCCACCTTCCAGCGCTATGAGTACGTGGTTAAGTATTATTTTGGTGAAGAGCTGTATGAAAATGAACTGCGCACCAACTACGACCACCTCATGAATTACCTCAATATGTAATCTTTCCGTCTTTCTTTCTATACCTTTAAAATATACGCCCGAGAAAGATTGCAATGCCAGTACAGTCCAAACATTTCATGCTTCTTATTATTATTTTGTGCTGCAGGCAGGTTGCCCGGTGCCAGCTATCCGGGGTTAATACTTCAGATTCCACCCGTATTATTGCGGCCGACACCATTCCCCGGCAATCGCTCCTTGTTATACGGCATATTTTTATCGCTGGCAACAAAAAAACAAAAACATATATCATTGAAAGGGAACTGCCTTTTAAACACGGAGATTCAGTTAACCTTTCGGAACTGGTTGCTAAATTCCAGCGTTCCAAAGAATTGCTTTTTAATACCCGTTTGTTCAACGGCGTTATTGTATCACTCAAAAGTTTCGATGGGTATTTTGTAGATGTGCAGATTGATGTGGTAGAGCGATGGTATATTTTCCCGGTGCCATATTTCAGGCCGGTCGATAGAAACTTGTCGGCGTGGGCTGAAAAAAATTATAGTTTATCACGCGTAAACTACGGACTTAAATTTCTCTACAACAATTTTACCGGCAGAAACGACCGGCTGCGCGCGTGGCTGCTTACCGGTTATACAAGACAGTTACAATTAAATTATGATCAGCCGTATGCAGATAAGTCGCTGAAACACGGCTATGGATTTGGCATTTATTATGGCGCATTAAAAGAAGTTAATATTAGTACGGACAATGATCAGCAGACGTTTATTAACACGGACAATGTTCGCGCTTCGGATAAATACCTCTTTAAACAATCCACGGCCTCCGTTAATTATTTTTACCGTCCCGCGCTCACCACCCGGCACACGGTTAAACTGGGTTTCAGTTATGTGCAGACTGACAGTGCGGTAATAAACACCAACCCAAAATATTTCAGTAACGGGGTTCAAAACGTATTTTACCCCGAACTGTCTTACACGTTTGAATACCAGAAATGTGATTATACGGCGTATGTGTTAAAGGGATTTATGGGCGATCTCAATTTTACCAAACGTGGTATTAACCGCGATATGAACCTGACGCAGTTTACCGGGAGGTTCACCAGCGGATCGCCGCTGGGCGGCCAGTTGTATTTTGGCCTGCAGGGTTATGGTACGGTTAAGGTGCCTTTTGATCAGCCCTTTTTTAACCAGCGCCTTTTTGGGTATGGTGATATTTATTTGAGGGGCCTGGAAAAATATGTAATTGATGGAGTGGCGGGCGGCATGCTTCGAAGCACCCTGCGCAGGAAGCTATTCAGCTTTAGTGTGGGTGGTGGACGAATACCTTCCCTGGAAAGAATTCCTTTTGCTTTCTATGTAAAAATATTCGGGGATGCGGGGTATGCTTACAATAAAACCTTTAAGCAAAACGCACTGGTTAACAAGATACTGTACACCAGTGGCGCGGGCATCGATGTGGTGTCCGTCTATGATTTTGTGTTTCGCTGCGAGTACAGCTTTAACCAGCTTGGCCAGTCGGGCTTCTTTTTTCATATCCGGAACGACTTCTGAGTGGGCATGGCGGCACCTGCAGCGCAGGAACGGTATGAATTTGATTTGCCTTTTGAATCAAAAATTCACGTAATTTAAGTTAATGAAAGTAGCGATTTACAGCAGGGTAATGGATTGGGATCACCGACTGGCCGTACAGGAGCTCTTTGATGAACTGGCAAAGCAGAAGATTACGCCTGTTATTTACCGGCCTTATTTTGACCAGATATCCAGCGGCATTCAACTTTCTGCGGCCATGAGTACATTCAACCATGAATCGGAGCTGGACAAATCAATTGAGTTTTTAATCAGCCTTGGCGGGGACGGTACCCTATTGGATACGTTGACGATGGTGCGCAATAAAAACATACCGGTACTTGGCATAAATTTTGGCAGGTTGGGTTTCCTGGCAAGCATCGGTAAAGAGCATGCAGTGGCAGCAGTGAAAGCGTTGGTAAAACGGGGTTTTGTGATTGATAAACGCTCTTTGATTCACCTGGATGCCAGCGAGGAACTGTTCGGCGAAGTGCCTTACGCACTAAATGAATTTGCTATCCACAAAAAGGATACCTCGCCCATGATAAAAATTCATACCTATTTAAATGGGGAATTTTTAAACACGTACTGGGCAGACGGGTTGATAGTATCCACCCCCACCGGCTCTACCGGCTATTCACTTAGCTGTAATGGCCCGATAGTTTTTCCGGAAAGCAGTAGTTTTGTAATAACACCCGTAGCGCCACACAACTTAAATGTAAGATCAATCGTAGTACCAGATAACAACGTGATTTCTTTTGGGGTGGAAGGCAGGGCAGAAGATTTTATTTGCGCGCTGGACTCCAGGCGACACGTGGTAAATAAAAATGTACAGCTGGCGGTTAAACGGGAAGCGTTTACCATGAGTCTCATCCGCCTGAATGAGAATAACTTTTTGCAAACCCTTCGCACAAAACTAATGTGGGGGCTGGACAGCCGCAACTAGGTAACAATTGTTAAATTTTGAGATAGTTAGCGCTCTGGTAAAAGAAAAAATAATTTATTGCGTTAACAACTGGATATAATTTTATTTTGCATTTATGAGAAAAAACTGGGTAGCACTTCTGGCGATTTTAACCGCATTTGCAGCTACGGCGCAGCCGCAGGCCACCGTACACGAAGGTGAGTTTGGCATAAGTGCCGGCGCCGCCCATTATTTTGGTGACCTTAACACGAATGCAAGGCTTAACCGGCCTAAAATTGCCCTGGGCGCTTTTTTCCGCAAGCAATTTGGCAATTATGTGGCATTGCGCGTGAGCGGGCATTTTGCACAGCTTGGCTACTCAGACGTTTACAACACAAAAAATGAATACCAGTTACGCCGTAACCTGAGTTTCAATAGCAATATCTGGGAACTGGCCCTGCAGGGCGATTTTAATTTCCTGCGGTTTGAGCCCGGCACCCTGGATTATGCTTTTACCCCGTATGTTACGTTTGGACTGGGCGCATTCAGCTATGACCCCTACGCGTATTACCAGGGTCAAAAGGTGTTTTTGCGTCCCCTGGGCACGGAAGGCCAGGGATATGCGGCCTACCCCGACAGCAAACCGTACAGCAGTATGGCATTCTGCATTCCGCTGGGGGTGGGGGTTAAATACAATGTAACTGAAAAAGTAAATGTGGGATTTGAAGTAGTATACCGGTTCACCAATACCGATTACTTGGATGATGTGAGTAAAAACTATGTAGATCCTGCAATATTTCCAAAATTACCAGATGGCTCATCGTCACTGGCAGAACTGCTCAATGACCGCAGCAATGAAACCGGCAACGGTAAAATCGGGTTTGTAAACGGCACCGGCAGGCAAAGAGGGTTTCCGAAGCAAAAGGATTCTTATGTGATGGCCGAACTCACGTTCTCCTTTAACCTTTCATCTTACCATTGTCCTAAAGCAGATTAACTGAGCTATTGGACTTTAGCTATCGGCTGTTCGTAACACAGCAGGCGAAAACATATTAAAAAAGCGCAGCTAGGGCTGCGCTTTTTTTTACCAAAACCATTATTGGCCAGTAGCTTTTCCTGTTAACCAGGATTTTTCACCATAGTTGGTGAATGTTCCAACCGATAATAATTTTCTGCGCGTAACAATGCTGGCATAAGACAACCAACGCTCATCGCTAACGGCTAACCGCTATCCCAATATTATATGCCTCCGTGCCAATTGTTTTTTGTAGATTTGCCGCCTTCAAATAAGCTGTTATGGATTCGCTGAAACCCAGTATAGACCTGAATAACCTGCCAAAGCATATTGCCATCATTATGGATGGCAACGGGCGTTGGGCGCAGGAGCAGGGACAAGACCGGTTGTACGGCCATTATCATGGAGTAGAAAGCGTACGGAATATTGTAGAAGGTTGCGCGGAACTGGGCATCGGTTACCTTACTTTATATGCCTTTAGTACGGAAAACTGGGACCGTCCCGAGTACGAGGTGACCGGCCTGATGGAACTGTTGGTGGATACCATCCGCAAAGAAGTGGAAACCCTCAATAAAAATAATATTAAACTGCACGTTATCGGAGACATGAAAATGTTACCGGATTATGCGCAGCAGGAACTGAACGAAGCACTGGAATTAACGTCCAGGAATACGGGCCTGAACCTGGTGATGGCACTGAGTTATAGCAGCCGATGGGAATTAGTGAACGCAGTAAAAAATATTGCGCTGGACGTGAAAGATGGTAAGGTTGACCCTGCCACAATTAACCAGGATACCTTGCAGCAATACCTGACCACCAGTAATTTTCCTGACCCGGAACTGATGATACGCACCAGCGGAGAATTTCGGATTAGTAATTTTTTATTGTACCAGCTGGCTTATGCTGAGCTCTATTTTACAGATGTCCGGTGGCCCGATTTCAGGAAAGAAAAATTATACGAAGCCATCGTTGACTTTCAGAAAAGAGAACGGCGGTTTGGAAAAACCAGTCAGCAGGTTAAAACAGAAATACCAGCCGGATGATGGGTAGTATAATACCGCCTGTTGCCGCTTGCCGACGACGGAGCCCGCGCCCGGGCGTGTATTGGTACAAATATGCCGGAGGCCAACCGTAAAGCGTCAGAAAACCGGCGTAGTGTGAACAAGAAAACGCGGATTGTTCTGGACGATGTGCGGTTTTAACAAAGACTTTTAATAAATCCCTTTAATTTGCCGATCTCTTAAAATGCAAGACTGGATGCCAAAATCATTACGCTTAGTACACTGCTTACTATTTTTTGTTTTTTCTTCAGCTTCAGTACTGGCACAAGAAACGGATACGTCTAAACCTGTACTTGCACAAAAAACAGATACGTCTAAGCCTATCGTGGCGCAGGGAGCGGATACGTCTAAACCTGTGTCGATAGACCCCGATCTGCTGGCAATACCCCAATCAAAAACACCCAAAGAATACAATCTCGCCGGCATTGTTTTTACCGGCACCAAAGCATATGACCAATCGTTGCTGACTTCTATTTCCGGTTTAAATGTGGGTGATAAAATTGTATACCCGGGCGGCGATAATTTTAGTCATGCTATTCAGAAGCTATGGGAACAAAAACTTTTTGCCAACATACAGATATATTTTACAAAAATTGATGGCAAAGATATTTTTATAGAAATAAACGTGGTAGAGCGGCCGCGTCTTGGCACCTTTTCTTTCAAGGGTATTAAAAAAGGACAGGAAGAAGATCTTAGAACCAAGTCTGGCCTGGTGAAAGGGCGCGTGGTTACAGAAAACACCAAGCTGACCGCAGTAGAAAACATTGAAAAGTATTTTACAGAAAAAGGTTTCAAAAGCGCAGCAGTAAGGATTGAGGAAAAAAAAGATGCCAATGTAAGCAATTCAGTTAACCTTACTTTTTATATCACCAAGGGGAATAAGGTACGCATTAACCAGGTAAATATTTTTGGTAACGAAACGGTGTCTGAAGGGAAACTAAAAAAACAATTGAAAGGTACCAAGGAAGCCATGCGCATGAGTATTTACCCCAGCGATGATAAAAGCGTGTATGGTACCAACAAGCGCGTTACGTTCAATGAATACGTAAAAGGATGGGGCTTTCTTTCTCCCACCAAAACAATGGATTTTATTGATCCCTATTTCAGGTTTAAACTTTCCTCTGCCAAATTCAGCGATAAAAAATATGCGGAAGACAAAGCTAAATTGCTGGAATATTACAACTCACTCGGTTACCGCGACGCCATCATAGAGGCCGACACCCAGTATTACAATAAAAAAGGCAACCTCAACGTAGACATTAAAGTACAGGAAGGACATAAATATTACTTCGGTAATATGCGGTGGAAGGGCAATACAAAATACCCTGATTCTGTCCTCAATACCATCCTTGGTATTAAGAAAGGCGATGTGTACAACCTGGAAACACTTAACCGGCGCGTGGGCAAACAGCTTACACCGGAAGGCGGTGATATCAGTGGTTTGTACCAGGATGATGGCTACCTGTTTTTCCGGGCAGACCCGGTGGAAACTGCCGTATACAATGATACCATTGATCATGAAATCCGCATTGTGGAAGGTCCGCAGGCAACCATTAAAAATGTAACCATCAGCGGTAACGAGAAAACAAAAGAGTATGTTATCCGTCGCGAGCTGCGCACGGTACCAGGCGAAAAATTCAGCAGGAGTGATGTGATACGTACCAATCGTGAAATTGCACAGCTTGGTTATTTCAACCAGGAAAAAATAAATCCCAATATTGTACCTAACCAGGAAGACGGTACGGTTGACATCAACTGGGGCGTTGAAGAAAAATCAAGCGATCAGCTGGAGCTTAGTGCAGGCTGGGGCGGTGGTATCGGTCTTACCGGTACGTTGGGGGTTACTTTCAATAACTTTTCTATCAGGAATATATTTCGCAAATCTGCCTGGGACCCGTTACCTACCGGCGACGGACAAAAGCTGAGCGTACGCGTGCAGAGCAACGGCAGGGCATTCCGTTCGTACAATGCCTCGTTTACAGAACCGTGGCTGGGGGGTAAAAAACGAAATTCTTTAACGCTGAGCGCTGCGAGTACCAAGTATTCAAATTCTTACGATTACGCTACCGGTACCTACAGCAAAGCCGCGGGTGATACCTCTTTCCTGAAATCACTTAGTTTCTCTGTAGCGTTGGGCAAGCAATTAAAATGGCCGGATGACTTTTTTACGCTGGTCTACCAGTTAAATTACACACAGTATAATTTAAGAAACTATCCTGGATTCTTTCGACTGAGCGATGGTACTAACCTGAGCAACGGTAAATCAAATAACATCAGTATCAAGGTTTCGTTGTCTCGTTCATCGGTTAACCAACCGATGTTCCCCACTGCCGGTTCAGCATTTACGGTAAGTGGCCAGTTTACGCCGCCTTACTCGCTGTTCGATAAGGGCCTCGCTACTTCCGCCAACCCTTACAAGTTTGTGGAATTTCATAAATGGCGTTTTAACGGCGAATGGTATGTGCCGCTGGGCCGCGCCATGGGCGAGGACCGCAACAAACAATTTGTGCTGAAGGCTGCCGCCAAATTCGGATTTATGGGCCGGTACAACAGCAAACTGGATTACTCACCGTTTGAGCGTTTCCAGCTGGGTGATGCCGGGCTGTCCAACAACTATGGCATCCTGGGGTATGATATCATTTCCCAACGCGGTTATCCAATCTATACCAATTCGGATCCCCGCATTAATCCTGATCAAAACAGCACCAGCCAGTTTTTTACCTTGTTTAATAAATATGTGCTTGAGTTAAGGTATCCGTTTAGTACCAACCCAAGCAGTACCATCTACGGTCTAGCATTTTTTGAAGCCGCCAATGGCTGGTACAATTACAAAGATTACAACCCGTTCAGGCTGCGCAGAAGTGCCGGTTTGGGGATGCGCTTCTTTTTACCGATGTTTGGTTTGCTGGGCTTCGATTATGGGGTAGGGTTAGACAGGTTGCAGCCGGGTGTAGGATTGAAAGGTGCCGCCAAATTCACCTTCCTGCTCGGGTTTGAACCAGAATAAATTAGTATAATACAGGCAGTGCGCTGGCGGCAAGCAAAGCGTAACCCGGAGTTTAATTAAAAATAAATGGTATGAAAAGACTTTTCCTTTTAGCCTGCAGTCTTGTTGTTTTTGCAATGCTTGGCAATGCGCAACGCTATGCGGTGGTAGACAGCAAGTATATCCTGGACAAAATGCCGGATTACAAAGACGCGCAAAAAAAATTGGATCAGCAAAGTGAAGTATGGCAGAAGGAAATTGAAGCCAGGCAAGCCGAATTAGATAAGCTATACAAAGATTTTGAAGCCGAGCAGGTGATGCTGAGCGATGTGTTAAAGAAAAAACGAGAAGACGAAATTTTTGTAAAGGAAAAGGAAACGCGTGAACTGCAGCGCCGCAGGTTTGGATTTGAGGGCGATTTATTCAAGAAAAGGCAGGAGCTGGTAAAGCCGGTGCAGGATAAGGTCTACAACGCAATTCAGAAAATTGCGGTGGCAAAACAATACGATTTTATTTTGGATAAAAGTGAAGGAATTACTGTTATATTTGCCGACCCAAAATTAGACAGAAGTGAGGATGTACTGAAGGAACTGGGGGTAAAATAAATTGTACAGCCACGCTTTACGGAAAGCTGTTAAATATTACCAAAAGCATCGGACTATAAACAACGTATTCATTAATAAAAACAACTATAAATAAGACCACGCTTAAAGGGTTTTATAAGTATACTAAAAACAACTACTACAATGAAAAAGGCTTTTACATTAGTATTCCTGGCAACTGTTTTATTTGCAGCAGGAAACCGTGCCCAGGCGCAAAACAAAATTGGACACATTGCGCTCAGTGAAATCATTATGGCGATGCCTGAAGCAAAGAAAGCCGATACGGCTTTGCAGCAGTTCCGCGATGCTTTGTACCAGAGTGCCCAGGACAAACAGGCTGCGTTTGATGACGCAGTGGCAAAGTTTTATAAAGATTCATCTTCGTATACAACTTCTGTGAAAGAAGTAAAAAGGAAAACTTTACAGGACCAGGTACAGGCTATGCAGGGTGAAGAACAGCGCATTCAGCAGGAATTGCAAAAGAAACAGGAAGAATATTCTACCCCTATTCAGAAAAAAGCGCTTGATGCAGTACAAGCGGTAGCAAAAGAAAACGGTTACACCTATGTATTCGTAAAAGAAGCATTGCTGGTTTCTCCGCCATCTGAAGATTTGGCCCCCCTTGTTAAAAAGAAACTGGGGTTGAAATAAGGATAAAAATAAAATATTGATTCAATAAAAAAACGTCAGGTTGCTAAGCCTGGCGTTTTTATTTTTGTGTATGCAGCACGCACATCCCATAGGCGTTTTTGATTCCGGCTACGGCGGGTTAACTGTCCTGAAAGACCTTAAGGCAAAATTGCCGGATTATGACTACCTGTACCTGGGAGACAATGCCCGTGCGCCGTATGGCAGCCGGTCGTTTGAAACTGTTTACCGGTATACCCTGGAATGCGTGCAGTGGTTTTTTAAGCAGGGCTGTCCGCTGGTGATACTGGCCTGCAACACCGCCTCTGCCAAAGCACTCCGCAGCATACAGCAAAAGGATTTGCCTGCATTAGCGCCGGGTAAAAGGGTGCTTGGAGTCATCCGGCCTACAACGGAGATAATTGGTCGTTATACAAAAACCGGCCAGGTGGGCGTGCTGGCAACCACCGGTACCGTTTTATCTGGTTCTTACCCCATCGAAATAGCAAAATTCTTTCCGGCCCTTACCGTTTTCCAGGAAGCGTGCCCCATGTGGGTGCCGCTGATAGAAGCCAATGAATACAATAAACCGGGGGCTGATTATTTTGTGGACCAGCACCTCAGCAATATTTTCCGGCAATCGGGCCAGATAGACACGCTCTTGCTGGCCTGTACGCACTACCCGCTGCTGAAGGATAAGATTGAGCGGCATTTACCAGCGGGCGTGCAGTTGCTTACCCAGGGTAAAATAGTAGCTGATAGCCTCGCGGATTACCTGCAACGCCACCCGGAAATAGCACAAGCCTGCAGCAAACAGGGGCGACAGGCCTTCTTTACAACCGATTCTACGGACGACTTCGACAACCACGCGGCTATTTTTTACGGCCAGCCTGTACAGTCGGCACACCTTAATTTGGAAACGGCGCTGGCCTGATGGATGGCTTTCGGCCTGATAGAGGGCTTTAGCAATGGCTGCGTTCTCGCTTTGGTGACCAGGATTCTTATTCCACCTTCCATAAGGCGGGCACGATAGGGACGTGTCCCGGGCTCACCTGTAGTTCCGCAAGTGCGGCCATGGTGGTTCTTCAGCGGACCGTTTCAAAAAAAATACACTTCCAGCCTTCGTTCTTCTGGCACCAAACCCTTACCTTTGCCGTCCTTTCACAAACAACGGGTGTGGTGACCTGTTGTGAGACAGAAACTTTGCCTGCTTCTCACAGGCTCATTTCAAAAAAAGGAAAAAAAAGAATTTAAAAATGAAACAGACATTTCAACCCCATAAGCGCCGTCGTAAAACTGTACATGGTTTCCGCAAACGCATGCAGACATTCAATGGTCGTAAAGTATTGGCCAGCCGCCGTGCAAAGGGACGTCATAAGCTAACCGTTTCTGACGAGAAAGGATTAAAGTAATATAATCTTACGCCTTTAAACAGGTGTCCGCAAATAGTTATAGCCCCGAAGAAAATTCGGGGCTATTTTTGTTTTTAAACCACGTAGCAGGGTAACAGCATCGCCGCAACATGTTGTGTGGGAGCATGTGCAGGCAGTTCGGCCATTCATTCAGGAATACGCAAGCTGCACAGCATTGTTACTGCAGGGAAAGCATTGTTGAAGTCGTCCTATACCGTGTGTTAGCCTGGTTCAAACCAAAAAATGAAGCAATTTACACTTGGAAAAAATGAGCGGTTGAAAAGCCGGAAGCTGATAGAGCAACTTTTCAGTACCGGTCAGCGATTTGGGTTGTTTCCCTATCGAGTGTTTTACCTGCTGGAAAAAAAAGAGGGCGAGGAACAAAAGAATAAATTGCAGTGCGGTGTTGGCGTAAGCACCCGCAATTTTAAGAAAGCGGTTGACCGCAACCGGATAAAACGCATTACCCGCGAAGCGTACCGGTTGCAGAAAGTGACGCTTGATCAAAGGATGAACGCGCATCCCCGCAGCCTGTCTGTGTTTTTAATTTATACGGGCAAAGAACTACCTGCCTTTGCCGTTGTTAAAGAAAAGATGGCACTCATATTACAAAAGCTGATAACCATTGCCGATGAAAACAGTACTGCGGATACTTAGCTTTCCTTTTATAGCATTGATAAAAATATACCAGTGGATTATTTCGCCGATCCTGGGGCCCAAGTGCAGGTTCACGCCAACCTGTTCCAACTATTCATTGGAAGCCTTTAAAAAATACGGTGTGTTTAAAGGGTTTTGGTTAACCATCAAGAGAATCGGCCGCTGCCATCCCTGGGGAGGCCATGGGTTTGATCCCGTGCCATAAGGTAGTAAGTATTAAGCGGGGAGTATTAAGTCTTGTTACGCACAAACAGATTTGCCATCAAGTTGTAAGTATTAAGTCCGGGATACGCAAACAAATTCCTCACAAACTTTTTAAGTTGTAGTTACAGTACAGCCACGCAAAATAGCTTTGCCACGTACGTTTTGAGTATTGGGTTGTAAGTAATAAGACCGGGACACGCAAACGGACTTATAACTTACCACTTACTACTTCTTCTAATGGTTTTCCTTGATTTTCGCGCGCTGTTCCAGCAGATCATTGAGTGTTTCGCGTTTTTGCTTAACAGAAAAAAACTTTACTACATCGGGCATATTTCCATCACTGTCTGCTTCATTTTTATAAGGAATACCTTTAAATGAACCCACCACTTTTGTATTGCTTTTAGCGCTGATCTTTTTTAAACTGAATGGCAAAACATAAAATGGACCCTTTGCATCATTTGCATTGAGGCCCTGCATCAGTTGCTGGGTGCTGTCAATGATATGGTCCATCTCTTCTGCACTAATGGAACCAGGCATGCCAGCGGAACCATAGTTTACAATGCCGCCTATCAGTGTATCGGTCTGCAGGTTCAGCAGGTAGGTGCCATTTTCTGTAAGATCAAATGTTTTATTTGTTCCTGCTGTGCTTTTGAGGGTGAGCGTAAGTTTATCATCTGCAAAAACAACTTCCTGTTCATTGTGGGTAAGACTGGGGGCCAGCTCCACTGTTTTCTCAGTAACGGTTATCTTTCCACTGGCCATGATCACTATTTTCTTTTCTGTGCTGCCATTTTTGCCACCGGAGCAGGCTGCAAAAGCAAGGAGGCTAACACAAACTGCCGGAATGAATATTTTTTTCATGATGGTGTAATTTACAAATAAAAAATCCCGGTAGCATCTACCGGGATTGAAGATAAGTTTATTTTCTTTTTACTTATTTGGCAGCGGCAAAACGTTCGCCTGCTTTTTTCCAGTTAATTACATTCCAGAAGGCTGCTAAGTAATCCGGGCGCTTGTTCTGGTATTTCAGGTAATAAGCATGTTCCCATACATCCACACCAATAATGGGGGTGCCTTTTACATCGGCCACATCCATCAGCGGATTATCCTGGTTAGGCGTAGAACTAACTTCCAGTTTACCATCTTTTACCAGTAACCATGCCCAGCCACTTCCAAAACGGGTAGTGCCGGCGGCGTTGAGTTTTTCTTTAAACGCATCAAAAGATCCAAACGCTGTGTTAATAGCATCTGCCAGTGGTCCGGTAGGTGTACCACCCGCTTTTGGTGCAAGCGTTTCCCAGAAAAAGCTGTGGTTCCAGTGGCCACCGCCATTGTTGCGCACAGCGGGGCTGATGGTGCCCGCAACTTTTACCAGTTCTTCCAGGGATTTGCCTTCATTAGGGGTGCCGGCAATGGCTTTATTCAGATTGTCAACATAAGCCTGGTGGTGTTTGCCATGGTGTATCTGCATGGTCAGTGTGTCGATATGCGGTTCCAGTGCATCGTGTGCATAAGGCAACGCGGGTAATGTAAATGCCATAATGATTAATTTTTATTTGAATACTGCTGTCTTAAAAAGAAAACAAATTTACAGGTCAAAAGTTAATTACTCAAAACTAATGCCATTCACACGCAGGGCTGTATATGCATTTACAGCGTAAAATTGTACCCAAACGCACTTGTTTTAAGCGTTTAATGCTAATTGTTTTTTAGTAACTTCCTTTTTTATTTTTCAGGCCTTCAAAACAGTTAAACTATCATGAGCGACAAACTTTCATCAAACCCATCGCGCAGGAACTTTATCGCTACTGTTACCAAAGGCATTGCCGCGGTAACTGTTGCTCCGGCACTGGCAGCAGCAAGCCCCCGGCAGCAATTTATTTTAAAAAGACCCGGTTACACCGCCAATGATAATATACAGATTGCTTTGATTGGTGCCGGCGGCATGGGCAATGCAGACACCAGCACAGCAGTAACCATTCCTGGCATTAAGCTGGTAGCCGCCTGTGATCTGTACGATGGAAGGTTGAATGACATAAAAAAGAAATACGGCAATGATATTTTTGTAACCAAAAAGTTTGAAGAAATATTATCCCGGAAAGATATTGATGCAGTAATTGTGGCCACCCCCGACCACTGGCACCAGGAAATTTCCATTGCTGCCATGAATGCCGGTAAAGCGGTGTATTGCGAAAAACCCATGGTGCATGATATTACTGAAGGCAATGCGGTGATAGAAGCGCAAACAAAAAACAAAGCAATCTTCCAGGTTGGCAGCCAGGGCATGAGTTCGCTGGGCAACGAAAAGGCCAAACAATTGCTGGAAGCCGGCGCTATCGGCCAGCTGAATTACGCAGAAGGATTTTGGGCAAGGAATACACCCGGCGGCGCATGGCAATACGATATGCCGGCCGACGGAAATGAAAAAACAGTAGACTGGAAACGGTTCTTAAAAAACAACCCGGATCGCCCATTTGATCCAAAGCGTTTCTTTCGCTGGCGCTGTTACAAAGATTATGGTACCGGAGTGGCGGGCGATCTTTTTGTGCATTTATTTAGCAGCCTGCATTATATCACCGGCAGTATGGGCCCCAATAAAATTATGGCCACCGGCGGATTACGCTATTGGAAAGATGGCAGGGAAGCACCGGATCTTTTAATCGGTATGTTTGATTATCCGCAGAGCCCTACCCACCCGGCATTTAATTTATCACTGCGGGTAAACTTTGTGGATGGTACTGCAGAAGGCACTTCGCTGCGGCTGGTGGGCAATGAAGGCTCACTTAACGTAGAATGGGATAAGGTAACACTAACGCAGAACTTTTCTTACCCGCCGGAAAATTATGCGCAAATACTAAAGGGTAAACAATACACGCCTGACTATGACCGTAAAAAAATGAAGGCACCAGAGGTAACTGTTTTTAAAGCAGAAGATGGCTACAAAGGCGCGCATTATGATCATTTTTATCATTGGGCGCAGGGCATCAGAACCGGTAAACCAATTATAGAAGATGCATTGTTCGGCTATCGCGCGGCAGCACCTGCCCTTCTTTGCAATGATAGTTATTACCAGGAAAAAGCGATTAAGTGGGATCCCTCCAAATTAAAATTAATCGGTTAAGTGTGCGGAATGTGAAAATGAGGAAAATGTGTTAAATAAGAATAGAGAATGAAACTGCATACTGCATCTGTTGGTTTTCGCAGCAACAAGAATATTGATATAAATAGTACTAGGAAGCGCTTTAACAAAAAAAACATGCCGATTACAGCCAGGTGTTTATTATTTACAGTGTTGATACTTGCGTTGTTGCAGCCATCAATCTTGAAGGCGCAAGACAATACGCTTACAAAAGCAGAAGAAAAAGCAGGCTGGCAATTATTGTTTGATGGCAAAACAACCAGTCAGTGGCGCCCGTATAAAAATGCGGCGTCTGATGGATGGGAAGTTGTAGACGGGGAGATTCACTGCAAGGAAAATGATGTGTTACACCGTGCAGACCTGATTACCAAAAAACAATACGGTGATTTTGAATTTTCATTCGATTGGAAAGTTGCTAAAGGCGCCAACAGCGGCCTGGTGTACCGCCTGGATGAAAACCACGGTGCTGCGCATGAGTCAGCTTCTGAATACCAGCTGATAGATGATATTGGCTACCCGGGCAAACTGGAGACCTGGCAGAACAGTGGAGCCGACTACGACATGCATCCACCCGTAAAAATTGCTTCAAAGCCTGCGGGCGAATACAATCACAGTGTTATAAAAGCTAAAGGCAAACACATTGAACACTGGCTGAATGGTGTAAAAGTTGCTGGCTACGAAATTGATACGCCCGGGTGGTACGCGTTACGGGAAAAAAGCAAATGGAAAGACATCCAGGGTTGGGGACAAAATAGCAAAGGTTATATCGGATTGCAGGATCATGGCGGCGGCATATGGTTTAAAAATATTAAGATTAGAAAATTATAATATAGCACGCAAATACGTTGGAAGTCGACGGTGCGCCGATGTGAAAATGTTTGTCGCACAATCCGCTGTGGTAAAAAAAATCCGCGAACCGGTACTTACCTTCTTTCCTTAAAAAAATCTTTCATCAGCTGCGCACATTCATCTTTTAAAATACCGCTTTCAATGATTGTTTTTGGATGAAAAGGAAAATGCGGATCAGTAATATGCTTATGCCCGTTTTTTTCATCGGCAGCGCCCCAAACAATTCTTGCGAGTTTGCTCCAGTACATGGCACCGGTACACATCAGGCAGGGTTCTACGGTAATGTATAGGGTGGCGTCTGGCAGGTATTTGTTGCCTAAAAAATTAAAGGCCGATGTAAGCGCAATTATTTCTGCATGAGCCGTACAATCATTTAATTTCTCCACCTGGTTATATCCCCTGGCAATGATTTTATTATTGATGGTGATAATGGCACCCACCGGCACTTCGCCTTCTTCAAACGCTTTTTGCGCTTCTTTTAAAGCCAATTGCATAAACTGTTCATCGGTCATGGGGCAAAGGTAGGGCGTGTTAGTTGTATGGAAGCGCACCAGAAAGCCGAATCCGCATTCAGCACCTAACCAACCACCGCCTTTTGCCTGCAATATTGGGCATCGTAAAAACCGTCGTGTTTGCCTCAAAAACCGGCCCTGTAAAAAACAAAACTATCTTATCTTGCACTAATTTCTTAAACCATATGAGCAAGCACCAGGAAGTACTCAGCGATGTAGTTATCAAATTTGCCGGAGATAGCGGAGATGGCATGCAATTAACGGGCAGCCAGTTCACCAACAATACCGCTATGATGGGCATCGACCTGGCAACCTTTCCAGATTTTCCGGCAGAAATACGTGCACCACAAGGTACGCTACCGGGTGTGAGCGGCTACCAGTTGCGTTTTAGCAGTGATCGCATCTTTACACCCGGCGATGAGTGCGATGTGCTGGTGGCTATGAATGCAGCGGCATTAAAAGCGAACCTGCGCGGGTTGAAAAAAGGCGGTAAAATAATTGTCAATACAGATGGCTTCGATAGCAAAAACTTGCGCCTGGCCAATTACCCGGAAGGCGTAAACCCAGTGGAAGACAACAGCCTGGACGGCTATACCGTGTTCAAAATGGACGTTACCAAAATGACCCGGGAAGCCCTGAAGGACATTACCATGGGGATGAAAGAGAAGGACCGCGCCAAGAACATGTTTGTGCTGGGGTTTTTATACTGGATGTACAACCGTGAGATGGACAATACCATCCAGTTTTTTAAAGACAAGTTTGGTAAGAAACCGGAGATAATGGAAAGCAATATTAAAGCATTGCAGGCGGGGTATTTTTTTGGCGATACAACGGAAACATTTACCACTACCTATAAAGTAGAAAAGGCGAAAATGCAGCCCGGTGTTTACCGCAGCATCATGGGAAACCAGGCATTGTCTTACGGCCTCATTGCAGCGTCACAGAAAAGCGGGCTGCCCTTGTTCCTCGGCTCCTATCCTATTACGCCAGCTTCAGATATTTTGCATGAGCTGAGCAGGCACAAAGCATTTGGAATAAAGACTTTTCAGGCAGAAGATGAAATTGCCGCCATCACCTCGGCCATTGGCGCATCTTATGGAGGAAGCCTTGCGGTAACCACCACTTCCGGTCCGGGTATGGCCTTAAAAGCGGAAGCCATGGGTCTTGCCATGATGATGGAAATTCCGCTGCTGATCATCAATGTGCAGCGCGGTGGTCCTTCTACCGGACTGCCTACAAAAACAGAGCAAAGCGATTTGATGCAAGCTTATTATGGAAGGAATGGCGAGTGCCCGATACCGATCCTGGCGTCGTCTACACCCAGTGATTGTTTTGAAATGATATATGAAGCGGCGCGGATTACCGTGCAGCACATGACGCCTGTTATATTTTTAAGCGATGGCTATATCGCCAACGGTGCAGAGCCCTGGAAATTTCCTAAAAGTGAAGACCTGCCACCCATTGAAGTAAAATTTAAAACAGAATTGGGTGATGGCGAAGAAAAATTTCAACCTTACCTGCGCGATGAGAAACTGGTACGCCCCTGGGCAGTACCGGGTACCAAAGCCCTGGAGCATAGGGTTGGCGGACTGGAAAAACAAAACATTACCGGTAACGTAAATTATGAGCCGGAGAACCACCAGCTGATGATTAAGATTCGCCAGGAAAAAGTTGACAAAATCGCAGACTATATTCCTGAACAAAAACTGGACAGCGGCCCCGAAAAAGGAAAAATACTGGTGCTGGGATGGGGCTCTACCTATGGCGCCATCAAAAGCGCCCTGATAGAACTGCAGGCGGAAGGCCATGCCGTAAGTCATGCGCATATCCGTTATATGCGTCCTTTTCCAAAGAACCTGGGGGAGATGATCAAAAATTTTGAACACATCCTTATACCTGAAATAAATAACGGCCAACTGATAAAAATTATCCGGGATGTGTATTTTGTTGATGCAAAGGGTTACAACAAAATGATGGGCGTTCCCATTACCAAATCAGAAATGCTGGAAGTAATCAGAAAAATGCTTTGATGGAAAATAATGACCATGCCATTTTATTTGCAAGGCTGAAAAAATTGTTGCTTCCCTATTCAAAAAAGATGGAAGTAAGAACAGATACGGCCAGCAATTACCACCTCTATATTGTAAAAGAGATAGTGCTGGCGGGAAAAAAAGTGGCCGAGTGCTATTTCTGTGGCCTGAAGATTAATCACAGCATGGTATCTTTTTATTTTTTTCCTTATTATTCGCATCCGCAGGTGTTATCGGTTCCACCGTCCATACAAAAGAACCTGAAAGGCAAAACCTGTTTCAATTTTAAGCAATTGAATTCCGGGCAGGAGGAAGCTATTGCAGCATTACTTAAGGATGGCGAAATGCTGTACAAAAAGGAGCATATATTATAATTTTTGTTGCTGGGGATTATGAATGCTGCCGTGATGGGCAGCTAAAAATAAAGAAATCACATTTACACGCAACCACCCTAGCTGGCTTACCGCCAAACATGGCCAGTATGCATGTTCATTCCGCCTGGCACCACTCCCGGATTTAAGTAATTGCTGGCACCTGTAAACGGCAGGTGGATTAACCTGATGAGTACATTCAGGTAGTAAGATGCCGCAGGCTTTACCTGACAAATAAAGCGGTTGTACCGTGCGTGTTGTACCCTACCTGTACCGCAAGGTTGCCTTCAAATTCTTATCTTTGCGGTATGGAACAGATAGTGCAACAGATTGAAGCGTATAAGCAGGAAATTGAGGCTTTACCGGTCTCCGATGCAAAATCACTGGAAGATTACCGCATTAAGTTTTTGGGTACCAAAGGGATTGTAAAAGGCCTGATGGCTGAAATGAAAAATGTGCCCAACGATCAGAAAAAAGCTTTCGGGCAGGTAATGAACGAGTTCAAACAATTTACCGAAGCAAAATATGAATCCTGGAAAAACCTGGACGGCGGAAGCGGTGAGGTTACGGGCGATGCAGCTATTGATGTATCGCTGCCTGGTGATGCATTGCCGCTTGGAAGCCGCCATCCCCTGAGCTTATTTTTAAACCATGTGATTGCCATTTTCAGCAGGCTTGGTTTTTCGGTAGCAGAAGGACCGGAAATTGAAGACGACTGGCACAATTTTACTGCACTCAATTTACCAGAGCACCATCCCGCGCGCGATATGCAGGATACGTTTTATGTGCAGCAAAATCCGGATTGGCTCTTGCGCACGCACACCAGCAATACGCAAATACGCGCTATGGAAAGCACGAAGCCGCCCATTCGCATTATTTGTCCTGGCCGCGTGTACAGAAATGAAACCATCAGTGCAAGAAGCCATTGCTTTTTTCACCAGATAGAAGGCCTTTACATAGACGAGAATGTTTCTTTTGCAGATCTGAAACAGACGCTGTACTTTTTTGTGCAGGAAATGTATGGCAAGAACATTAAAGTAAGGTTTCGCCCCAGCTACTTTCCTTTTACAGAACCCAGTGCAGAAATGGATATTGAATGCCAGGTTTGTTATGGTAAAGGCTGCAGTATTTGCAAACACAGCGGATGGGTAGAGATACTGGGCTGTGGCATGGTACATCCAAATGTGCTCACCAATTGTGGCATCGATCCAAATAAATACACGGGTTTTGCATTTGGTATGGGCATTGAGCGCCCGGCCATTAACAAATACAGTATCAACGATATCCGGTTATTCAGTGAAAATGATGTGCGTTTCCTGAGACAGTTCACCAGCGCCATATAACGGTTACGCTAGTATGTTTATATATTGAATACTTTTTGACTTAGATACACGAAATGGCTGGCATGTTATGCCGGCCCACGCCTCAGCCAGACAACTGATTGAAGATAGCGATACTGAGATGCAGCTGTTTTGACCTGGCTGTAATCATTTCACCCACAATTAACCTACTGATGCTTCCCATTCATACCATATGCGTTTGCGGGGCCGGCACCATGGGTGCGGGTATCGCGCAGGTGGCGGCACAAAATGGTTTCTACACCATTTTGTACGATGTGGATAAGGCGATGATTGAAAAAGCGCAGGCCGCTATAACAGCTGGCATGGCGTTAATGCTGGATACAAATAAAATTACGGATGCCGAGCGCAAACGCGCCATCGGCAACCTGCGCTTCACCACCGACATGAACGATTGTATTGCCGATTTGTTTATCGAGGCCATCGTTGAGCAGGCGGTTATTAAAGCAGGCTTGTTTAACCAGCTCCACGAATTCAACCACAGCGAAGTCATCTTTGCTACCAATACATCTTCACTATCGGTTACTGCTATTGCTGCAATGGTAATCCATCCCGCGCGTGTAGTGGGCATGCATTTTTTTAACCCTGCACCCGTGATGAAGCTGGTAGAGGTTGTTCGTGGAGAACAAACAAGTGAAGAAACAACGGCTACCGTCCTTTCGCTGGCGCAGCAGATGGGCAAAACGCCGGTGTTGTGCAAGGATGCGCCAGGCTTTATTGTAAATCATGTTGCGCGACCCTATTACCTGGAAGCATTGCGTTTACTGGAAGCCGGTATTGCTGATCCTGCAACAATTGATAAAGTGATGGAATCGGCAGGTTTTAAAATGGGGCCATTTAAATTAATGGACCTTATTGGCAATGACGGTAACTACGCCGTTAGCAGTGCTGTTTACGAAGCACTGCACAGACCTGAAAGATTGAAACCATCTGCCTTTCAAAAGGAGAAAGTGGATACCGGGGCGCTGGGAAAAAAAACCGGGAAAGGATATTATAACTATGACTAATAAGCGCAGCCTGTCATATGCTGCCTAAAAATGTTACCTGCGCGACTTTTTTTCCAACTCTTTTACTTTTGGAAGGCCCTCTTTCATCTCCGTGGGAGAAACCTGGCATTAGCAGATTTTTGCTCAAAAAAAGACTGATCGGCAATTATGCCTGTAAAGCATACACCACAATATTCACCCCAAATTTGGTATTGTCTTCACTAAGAAAACGTTTGTTCCTGAAATCATAATCCCATTCGCAGCCATAATCTTTATTACTGTATAAAACAGCAATGCGTCCGTTAATTTCAATTGCTTTCAGGTAATCATGTACCAGGTCATCGCCCCAACCATTGAGTTCAAAGACGGTGTTGGGCGGCCCTTTTTCAAATTTAAAAAATGCTGAATAAATAGGATGGTCGTTTTTAATTTTCTTTAATGCAGTTGGCCCGAAAAGGGTATTCATCTGCATTTCAAAAGATTTTGCAAAAAGTCCGTCTATATCATGGTTGCAATCGTCTGCAAAAACGAATCCGCCATTCTGAATATATGTTTTAAAATTTGCCGCTTCCTGTTTATCAAATTGTACCAGTTTGTGCCCGCTGATATAACAAAACGGGTATTGAAAAATGTCTTCACTGCTTAGATCAATCACTTTTTCATGCAGGTTCACAGGTATGGTTGTATATTCAATCAATGAATTAAGTATATTCGATGGCATGCGCTGATCGGTATCCCAATCGCCGCTATGGTACCTTAACCTCGTGAATGTAAATTGCCTATTACTCATTGCTGATACTTGCTTGCCGGTGAAATAATTTTTTTACAAGTTGAACCATTTATTTTTAATTTCCGCTGATTAATAATTAAAATTTCAGGTTTTGAATAATTCAGAAGATGTTGTGCAGGGTTTGCTCACCAAACTCCCCCTGCTGAAAAAAGAAATTCAAAAAGTAATTGTTGGCCAGGACGCTGTGCTGGATGAAATATTAATCGCGTTACTGGCTGGCGGCCATTGCCTGCTGGAAGGTGTACCCGGCCTTGCCAAAACCCTGATAGTGAAATCTATTTCCCAGGCATTGGATCTTTCTTTCAGGCGCATACAGTTTACGCCTGATCTGATGCCGGCAGATATTATTGGTACGGAAATCTTGGAAGAAGATCACAGCACGGGTAAGCGCTTTTTTAAATTTAACAAAGGGCCCCTTTTTGCGAATATGATACTGGCCGATGAAATTAACCGAACGCCCCCTAAAACACAATCCGCCCTGCTGGAAGCGATGCAGGAATTTTCAGTGACCTATGCGGGGCAAACCTACCCACTCGACAAACCCTTTTTTATATTGGCTACGCAAAATCCAATTGAACAGGCTGGTACCTATCCGCTGCCGGAGGCGCAATCAGACCGGTTCTTGCTATATATTACCATTGACTATCCATCCGCAGTGGAAGAGGCTGCGATACTAACGAGTACTACAGGAACAAAGAAACCGGTGATTAATGCGGTCATTAATGCCGCGGAAATAAAACAATTACAGGAACTGGTGCGCGAAGTATCGGTAAATGATACCCTGGTACAATATGTAAGTGAACTGATTCGTGCCACCAGGCCGGCTACTACCCACATCAAATATGTGCAGGATTGGGTGCGCTGGGGCGCCGGACCACGTGCCGGCCAGTCGCTGATATTAACAGCCAAGGCAAGAGCACTGTTTCATGGCCGTTATGCTGTGCTGATGGAAGACCTGCAGGCGATGGCTTACCCGGTACTGCGGCACAGGATACTGATGAACTTTAAAGCAGATGCGGGCGAAATCACCGCTGATAAAGTAACCGCAGAACTAATAAGGCTTATTGACCGCCCAAAAGTTGTCTTAAATTGATGTTATGAGCCGTTTACTGGATCCCAAAATACTACTGGCTATAAAAGATCTGCAACTGGCTGCAAAAACAACCATTGAAGGCTTTATGGCCGGTATCAATAAAAATAGTATCAAAGGGGAGGGGCTGGAATTTAGCCAGTACCGCAGCTACCAGCCCGGTGATGATTTGCGCCAGCTCGATTGGAAGGCATACGCCAGGTCTGACCGCTACTATATCCGTGAATCCGAAATTGAAACCAGTATTTCCATTCGGTTGATAGTGGATGCCAGCGGGTCAATGAATCATGCAGACAACGGGTATACTAAAATTGAATATGCCAAATACCTGGCAGCCTCACTGGCCTGGCTTGCCGGCTTGCAGGGTGATGCCGTTGGCCTGTTTATCCTGCAGGAAGAACAACTGTTTTCAATAGATGCAAAAAGAGATTACCAGCACATGGCAAGACTTTTTTACCAGCTTGAAAATAGTTCAGCAGCGGGACTTGCCACCAAACCAATGCATTACAAAAGCATTTTTTCCAACACCGGCAAAAAAGAACTCGTCATTTTTATTACTGATTTGTATGAACAGGAAAATGAACTAATTACAATGCTGGATAGCCTGGCTGTGATGAAAAATGAGATTATAGTCTTTCACCTGATGGGTAACAATGAACTTGAATTTGATTACAAAGGTTATGCAGCACTGGAGGAGTTGGAAACTGGCAAAATAGTACGTATCAACGCAGGCAGCGATAATGCCCTATACAAAGAACAGGTGGCAACTTACCTTGAAAGCATTAAACTGAAAATGCTCAATCATCATTTTTTCTACCGCCTGCTGAATATGCGCGATCCGGTAAAAGCGGCATTGCGTGATTTTTTAAAACAAAGAGCAAAATTAATCATCTAGGTATTGTTCCAGTTATTGCAACCAATATGGCTTTGGGCATTGGCGGGTCTTTCTATTCCCGTTATTATCCATTTGTGGAACCAGCGGCCTGGTAAAACCCTGCGGGTGGGCAGCATCGCGTTGATTGCAGAAAATACCGTTTCACACAGAAAAAGAATAAAGCTAACGGAAATGTTGCTGCTGTTGCTGCGGTGCCTGCTACTGGCACTTATAGCAATGGCCCTGGCTGGTCCCCAATGGAGAAGCCTAAAAAAAAATAATGCAAAAGGATGGGTGCTGATGAGCCGCACTGCACTGCCCGGCGCGTACCAACGTTTCGAGCCGCTGGTAGATTCACTGTTGCAGGCAGGGTTTGAGTTTCATTATTTTGAAGCTGGTTTTCCAAAGTTAAATTTTGAAACTGCATTGCACGCTGTTAAAGACAGTATTGCTATAAAACAGCCATCTTACCGCTGTACAGTGGAATTGCTGAATGAACAGGTGCCGGCGCATTTGCCCCTCTATGTTTTTACTGATAACTTCCTGCGCAATTTTGGCGGGCCACGTTCCCGCGTTTCACTGAATTTGCGCTGGTTTACTTACACGCCTCCGCTACTTCCGGCAATCGTTGCAGACAGCAGCGGATTGCGCGTCACTATTTTTAACCATGGTTATGGCAATGATGCCCGCTACCTGAAAGCTGCGTTGGATGCCTTGCAACAATTCACTAAAAAAAATATCATTGTACAATCAGTTACCGCAATAAGCAATATACCTGACCACCAGGATTGGTTGTTCTGGCTGGCCAATGAACCCGTTGTAAATGATCTCAACGCAACAAACATTTTGCAGTATGCAATCGGAAAGCCATTGTCTGTTCAGTCGTATATCTTGCCGGCGGCGGGTGCTATGTTTGATGCCGTAAGCTTGTATATGTCCGTACCCGATACTACCGTGGATACCGGGTTTGCTGATATTCGCTGGAAAGATGGTTTTGGTAATCCCCTGCTGGTTGCACAAAAGAAAAAAAATACAAACCATTACCGGCTCTATACCCATTTTGATCCTGCATGGAATGAACTGCCGTGGAGTGGTAGTTTTCCCCAAATAGTATATGGGTTGATACAGGATGCGCATACCAGCGCGACAGGCGTCGGCTCAACCGATCAAACGATTATAGACAGCACGCAATTGATGCCTGTTTTGTTAACCGGCAAAGACGCAGACCCTAAACCGGCCATCTATATTTTAACGCCGCTTTCCGGTATATGCTGGTTGCTGGTGTTTTTACTGTTTTTTACAGAGCGATGGTTTTCTTTTTATCACCGTAAAACAGCGGCGCATGGATAACGGGAAAGGCATGCAGCTCATAAGCACGTTGCGCGGTAAATGGATATTGTATTCCGTTTTGGGTGATGGACTGGTTGCAACAGGCACTGGTTTTTTAACTGGCGTACTGGTATGCGAACTTACCGGGTGGCCAGCCTGGTGGGGTATTGCCTATGGCGTTTTTATTTTGCTGGTGTTATTGCTGGTGCACCAGCCGTGGCGGGTGAAAGCAAGTGCGATTGCGGCATTACTCAATCAAACCTATCCCGATGCAGAAGAAAGCGCGGAACTATTGTTGCAGTTGCCCGCCTCGCTTAACACGCTTCAGCAATTACAATACAAAAGAACCAGTGATGTGCTGCAAACAATCGATGCGCCTTTGTCAATTCATAAAAAAATATGGGCGCCGGCATTTATTATGGTAATGATGCTGCTTACGGCCATCGCCATAAATAAATTATCGGTCCCTGCAGCAAAGCACGCACCATCAATCAACCACACCACAGTAATAAAAAAAGAAATCGTGCTGCCACAAATTGCGGCGCTACAGCTATTCATTCGCCCACCCGCGTATACTGCCAGGCCGGCGCGTCAGCAAGCGTCGTTTAACCTGCTGGCAGAAGAAGGTTCGCAGGCAGAATGGAAAATACAAACCAGCGTTGCAGCCGGCCAGGTAAGTTTTATATTTAATGATACGGTACGGGTAAAATTGCGATTAACGGACGCGAAGCACAACCAATGGCAGCTATCAAAAAAATTAGACAGCAGTGGTTTTTACCAGGTAAATATCGATGGAAAGCTTTCCGAACTGTATAAAATTGAAACCATCCGTGACCAGTTGCCTGTGATTGAGATACAATCGCCTAAACAATATACTACCATTGAATACGGTGAAATACCGCAGGTGAAGATTACCACACTGCTTAGTGATGATTACGGAATCAAAGATGCCTTTATTGCTGCCACGGTCGCCAGTGGCAATGGCGAAGCGGTTAAATTTAAAGAACAAAAAATTTCATTGCAGGGTTTCGCGCCCGGCGCCCGCCAATACCGCCTGCAGCAGTCATTGTTATTGTCTGCGCTGGCGATGCAACCGGGAGATGAATTGTATTTCTATGTGCAGGCCACCGATAACCACCTTCAGCAAACCCGTTCAGACATCCATATTGTGCACCTGCCCGATACCGCCCAGCTGATGAGCGTAGAAGGGCTTGCGAACAGCCTGACCCTAAAGCCCGAATATTTCAGGAGCCAGCGGCAGATTATTATTGAAACGGAGCAATTGCTGAAAGACAAGGATACCATCAGCATGGAAGCATTTAAAAACCGTGGCAATAACCTTGGCATTGATCAAAAATTACTCCGCCTCCGCTATGGAAAATTTTTAGGTGAGGAATCGGAGCCGGGGGAACATGGCGCGGATGAGGTAGACAATATCGCCGATTTCAGCAATGCAGAAAAGGTAATGGATGCATTTACTGACAAGCATGATATTGCCGAAGACGCGTCTTATTATGACCCGGCAACAAAAAAACAACTGCGTGCAACACTTACAGAAATGTGGCGTGCAGAATTACACTTGCGCACGTTTACACCCAGGGAAGCGCTGCCATTTGAATACAAAGCATTGCGCCTGCTGAAAGACCTGCAGCAGCAATCAAGGGCCTATGTAGCCAAAGCAAATTTTAAAACAACACCGCTGGATCTTAAAAAAAGATTAACCGGTGAGCTCAGTAAAATAAACCAGGCGGTGCGGCAAAAAAATATTGTTCAGCAAAAAGATCCGCAGCAAGTGGTACGCGATGCCCTGGCGGTGCTAGACACTATTAAATCCGCCGGGAACGCCGATCAACAATCGCGGGAAATACTGCAGCAGGCCAATCTGCGTTTGCATGAGAAAGCGGTACAGCAACCTTCGCATTACCTGCATGCTGTTGAGGCACTAAACAATGTACTTGCCAAATTGGATAATAATAAAACATTGCGGGCACAGGACGTACAGGCAGCGCAGTTTGGCTTGCAGCAATTACTGGCCACGCCAGATCGGATGCCTTCGGCCGGGAATGGCAATTTGAAGCAAAACTTGTCAAAACAATATTTTAATAACCTCCAAAACAGGCAACCATGATAAGCTGGTATGCTACGCTGACATTGGCCTGTTTACTGTTGCTGTTTCTTTTTTACAGAGAATGGAAACGGCCCAACCGATCCCGTTTATACGCACGGCTGCTGGCGTCTTTGCTGGCTGCGGGCAGCCTGGTATGGATGGCATACCCGGGCGCGAATAAGCATACCGCGGTAAGAAAGCTGGTTATATTAACGGAAGGTTTTGTAAGAGATAGTATTGAAAATTTTTTACAAAAAAACAATTCCGCTATACCGTTGTTTTCTGCTGCAGGTAAATACACCGTCAATGGTTACACTACGCAACCGGTGGCCGACTGGCATGCGTTTGCGCTTGCACATGTGGCCGATACATTGCATGTTTTTGGAAACGGTTTTAACAATACAATGCTGGATGCGCTGTATCCGCACCCGATTGTATTTCACGGGTCACCTGCTTCGCCGGCCATTACCGATGTTTACTGGAAGCAAAACATTGATGCCGGGGAGCCGTTGCGCATACAGGGCAACTACAATAATAACAGTTCACAAAAAATAAAACTGGTATTGCAGGCATTTGGCTCAGGAAAAGATTCGGTAGTGATTGAACCGGGCACCCATCAACCATTCTCGCTTCAATGCATCCCTGTACACAGTGGCAGGGCGCTGTATGCGTTGCGCACGATTGCCGGAAACGATACACTTCATAGGGAACCCGTCCCTGTTGTTGTACAAAAAAATATGCCCCTTCAGTTGCTTATTATTTCTTCATCGCCCGACTTTGACAACACCTATTTAAAAAATCATTTTTCACAACAGGGTTTCCGGGTCTTCATTACTAATACGATTACCGCCAGGAAAACGGCCAGGGAATTTATCAATATGCCTGCGCAACCGGCCGGTACCGCATTAACCACAACATACCTGGACAAATTTGATGTGCTGCTTGCCGACGAGGAAGCATTGCAAAAAATAAGTGCTGCCGAACTGGCCGCAGTACGCAGTACGGTGCAGGATAAGGGGATGGGCCTGCTTATAAAAATGGACAATCAAAAAAAATCTGCAGCCTTCTATACGCCGTTTTTTACTGTAAAAGCGCTTCCGCAAAACAAGCCAACTTTTGTTTTATTGCAGGGCAATACTACAGACAGCAGCGCGTATAAAATAAAGCTGTCAGATCCAGCAGCTATTGGTTATGTAAGTGGCACGCAAGTAATATTGAAAGATGCACAGTCCAACATTTTTGCGTCTGCAGTTGCATTCGGCAATGGAAAAATTATTGCCACTACCCTGCAAAATACTTTCAGCATGGCACTGGCAGGCAACACTACTGCTTACCAGCAATTGTGGTGGTTGCTGCTGAACAAGGTCGCAAAAAAACAATACCCGGAAGAAGTATGGCGCACCAGTTCATTCTTTGCATCAGTAAACAACCCGGCGCTCCTGGAAGCAGAAACCAACGCCGCGCCAGCGCAGACTGCAATGGCTGGCCGAACAACCATTTACCTGGAGGAAGGGTCGCTGCCGTACAGCCGGACAGGTACTTACTGGCCTGGGGAAATGGGATGGCAGGATTATCCTGATATTCAAAAAGCCGGCGGAAACTGGTATGTGTACCAGGCCAGCGACTGGCAGCAATTGTTGTGGTACCAGCGTGCGGCCGCCACGCGTGCCTATGTAGAGCGTCGCCCCCTGGTAAGTGGTGGAGGAGAAACCACCGGCATCTCGAAAAGCGTGTATCTCCGGCTGTACCTGTTGCTCGTATTTTTTAGCTGTGTCTTTTTTTTATGGGCGGAACAAAAATTGGGATGAAAGGCTTTTTTTATTTTGAAAAAACAGTAGATTGCTTACTTGCCTTATCTTAGTGAACAGCGCATAAATTTTGCACAGAGATTAAAAAGGGATTAATATACATCTCTTCAATCCTGGTAGTACGCTTGCAGGAGGATCGCGCCGATTGTTTTAACCTATAGTATTCAGCATATTTCGGTAACGTTATTTATCATTACTTTAATTATTTTATTTTGAAAAGAAAAGACTTTCTTCAATTGTCTGCCCTGGGGTTTGGAGGTATGGTGCTGCCAGATTTCGCACGCATGGGAAATACCATTGACCCGCTTAAAGCATTGCACGAGGCCATGGACGTGGCGCAGAAAAAGCAACTGGCCGATATTGCATTAACCGCGGCTAAAAGCAAGGGTGCTTCCTATGCAGACGTACGCATCGGCCGATACCTCAACCAGTTTATTGTTACCCGCGAAAAACGTGTACAGAACATTGTCAACACAGAATCTTTTGGCGTAGGCATTCGGGTACTTGCCAATGGTGCCTGGGGTTTTGCCGCCACCAATATTGTTACCAAAGAAGAAATTGCCAAGACAGCTGAGAAAGCCGTTGCGGTGGCAAAAGCCAATTCCAAAATTTTATCGGAACCCGTGCAGTTGGCTGCACAGAAAGGGTATGGTGAGGTAAGCTGGAAAACGCCCATTGAAAAAAATGCGTTTGAAGTGCCGGTAAAAGAAAAAGTGGATTTACTGCTTGCCTCTAACGCAGTTGCCATGGCGGCTGGTGCCAATTTTGTAAACTCATTGATACTGGCGGTGAACGAACAAAAATATTTTGCTTCTACCGACGGGTCTTATATTGACCAGGATGTACACCGGCTGTTCCCTACGTTTACTGTTACCAAAATAGATAAGGCATCGGGTAAATTCCAAACCCGGAAATCACTGAGTTCACCGGTTGGTATGGGGTATGAGTATCTTACGCCAAGTGCTTCGGCTAAGTATGCCGGCATTGTTACACGCTACGGAGACCGGTATGATATGCTGGAAGATATTAAGAACGCCACCGCAGATGCAGAGGAAAAGTTAAAAGCAAAATCTGTAGAGCCCGGCAAATATGATTTGATATTGGATCCTTCGCATTTATGGCTGACCATTCACGAGTCTGTGGCGCATCCAACAGAACTTGACAGGGTATTGGGCTACGAAGCCAATTATGCAGGTACCAGTTTTCTTTCGATGGAGAAACTGAAATCAAACAATTTCCAGTTCGGCAGCAAAATCGTAAACATTGTTGCAGATAAATTGCAACCTGGTTCGCTGGGTGCTGTTGGCTATGATGACGAAGGCGTAAAATGCAAAGACTGGGATATAATAAAAGACGGTGTACTTGTTAATTTTCAGGCGATACGCGACCAGGCGCATATACTCGGTTTAAAAGAATCGCAGGGTTGCTGCTATTCGCAGAGCTGGCGCGATGTACAGTTTCAGCGTATGCCCAATGTATCACTGCAAGCCGGAAAAGAAAAATTGTCGGTAGATGATATGATAAAAAATACCGAAAAAGGAATCTATATCATTGGCGACGGTTCGTTTTCTATTGATCAACAGCGGTATAATTTCCAGTTTGGCGGGCAAACATTCTATGAAATAAAAAATGGTAAAATAGCGGGGATGCTTAACGATGTCGCTTACCAGGCAAATACACAGGAATTTTGGAATTCATGTGCGGCCATCGCGGATCAGAGCGATTACCGGTTGGGCGGAGCCTTCAATGATGGCAAAGGACAGCCATCGCAATCGAACGCCGTATCGCACGGAAGCGCCACTACGCGTTTCAATGGTATCAATGTTATTAATACAGCAAGAAAAATCTAACAATATTTATTATGGCTATTTTAAAAAAGGAAGCGGCCCTCGTTTTATTAAAAAAAGTAATTGCCTTTTCCAAAGCAGATGAATGCGAAGTGGCACTTACAGGATCAGAAGGTGGGAATATCCGCTATGCAAGAAACAGCGTATCTACATCGGGCGAAATCAGTTCAATGGGACTGGCTGTAACGTCTTCATTCGGAAAAAAATCCGGTACTGCCACCGTCAATGAATTTGATGATGCCTCCATTGAAAAATGTGTAAGACGCGCAGAAGAACTGGCGCAGCTGGCGCCGGAAAACCCGGAATACATGCCGCTGATGGGTCCCCAGGCGTTTAAAGAATCAAAAGCATTTATACCAGCCACTGCTGCCGTTACGCCCGATATACGGGCCGAAGCAGTAGGAAAAAGTATTGCGGTATCAAAAGAGGCCAAACTGGAAGCGGCAGGTTTTATAGAGAATACCACCAGTTTTTCTGCTGTCCTTAATTCAAAAGGATTGTATGGCTATGATACGGATACAGATGTTACTTTTTCTATTACCACCCGCAATGCAGCAGGTACGGGTTCCGGTTACGCAGCAAGAGGGTTTAATGATATAAAGAAACTGGATACATTAACCGCTACCAAGGTTGCTGCGCAGAAAGCCAATGGCTCTGTAAATGCAAAAGCGATTGAGCCTGGCAAGTATACCGTTATCCTGGAACCGGTGGCAGTTACCTATTTTTTAGAAAATATGTTTCGCGGTTTTGATGCCCGCAGTGCAGATGAAGGCCGCAGTTTTATGAGCAAGCCCGGAGGTGGTAACCGGCTGGGCGAAAAACTTATGGATGAAAAAGTAACCATCTATTCTGATCCATTTAACGAAGAATTGCCTTCCTCTACCTGGAATCGGGAAGGACAGGCATTGGAGAGAATGAACTGGATAGAAAAAGGCGTCGTTAAAAACCTGGCGTATTCGCGCTACTGGGCACAAAAAAGCAACAAGGCTGCCATTCCTTTTGGTTCCAACTTTATCATGGAAGGCGGTAACCAATCCGTGGAAGAAATGATCAAAACAACGGAACGGGGCGTATTGGTTTCCAGGTTATGGTACATACGCATGGTAGACCCGCAAACATTGTTACTGACCGGTCTTACGCGCGACGGAACTTTTTATATTGAGAATGGCCAGATAAAACACCCGATAAAAAATTTCCGCTTTAATGAAAGCCCGATTATTGCTTTGAACAATGTAGAAGCACTGGGCAAACCGGAAAGAAGTATCAGCGTGGAATCTTACCGCAGCTACCTCGTACCACCTTTAAAAATAAGGGACTTTACTTTTTCGTCCTTGTCAGACGCAATTTAAATGGGACAGTTTTATAAATGACAGCAGTAAATGTATTGAATGGCGTAATAAAGTTATTACGCCATTTTTTTGTATATACGTTTTAACAGTATACGCATGTAACCGCGCGCACAGCCCTTGTTTGATAATGCGGCAACTTATTGTGGCACCACCAATTCAATAGTTGCTACCCTGCCGCTGTTTAACTGCCCTGGTGCATGTGCCGCGCACCGCAACCGAATAAACGCTACCTTCAGCATCCATAAAATTTATTGTATTAACCCTACCAATAAAATACTCGTTACAGGTGGCACCGGTTTTCTGGGGGCGTACATCATTAAAGAGCTGGTGCAAAAAGGCTACACTGTCAGGGCCCTCCGCCGAAATACAAAACTTCCGGTTTTTATTCCCGCTGTGGTTTTCGAAAATATAGAGTGGATAGATGGCGATGTGCTGGATATTGCTGTGCTGGAGCAGGCCATGCAAGGCATTGCAGCAGTTATCCATTGCGCAGCGATGGTGTCTTTTGTTGCCGCAGATCAGCGGCAGATGTTCAAAACAAATATAGAAGGAACGGCCAACGTGGTGAATGCGGCACTTCATGCAAATGTGGCAAAACTGGTGCACATCAGTTCGGTAGCTGCATTGGGAAGAACACTCAATGGAGAAACCGTAACAGAAAAAAAACAATGGGAGGACAGTGACATCAATACCAATTACGCCATCAGCAAATACAATTCAGAAATGGAAGTGTGGCGCGGCGTGGGCGAAGGACTCAGCGCAGTTGTTGTAAACCCGAGCACGATATTGGGTTACGGCAACTGGAATAATTCCAGCTGCGCAATTTTTAAAAGCGCCTACAATGAATTTCCCTGGTACAGTGATGGCGTCAATGGATTTGTGGGCGTGGAAGACACCGCGCGTGCGACAGTGCTGTTAATGGAAAGTGGTATCAGCAATGAAAGGTTTATCATCAATGCGGAAAACTGGTCGTTCAGGCAGGTTTTTAATACAATGGCCGATGCTTTCGGCAAGAAGCGCCCGCACCTAAAGGCAACGCCGGCTTTGTCTGCCATTGCCTGGCGAATGGAAAAAGTTAAAAGTTTCTTTTCGCGCAAGCCATCACTGCTAACAAAAGAAAGTGCCCGGATGGCACAGACTACCACTTATTTTGATAACAGCAAAGTTTGCAACGCTTTACCCGGATTTGCCTTTACGCCCCTCAGCGAGTCAGTCAAAAATGCCTGTAACCATTACCTGCAATACTTGTAATCCGGCAGCGTTTTTGATTTGGTATACCGCTGTTATCGCCGGCTAACGGACTAAGCGCAATGCTTGCCGTAATTTTTTTGGCCTTACAGATTCAACCACCAACCATGCTGCTTCCGGCAGCCTGTAACAAATCAATGTATGCTGATGAAAAAACTATTATGCTGCCTCTTCACCTGTATGTCTTTTACGTTGTTTGCCCAGCAGGAATTTACCACGTCGGGTAAGATAACGGATTCTGCAAGCAGCCTGCCTTTGAACGGGGCCTCTGTTTTCTGTCAGAATACTACACTGGGAACCATTACCAACAGCGAGGGCGCATTCAGCCTTAATTTGCCCAACGGAGGTTATGATATGATTGTTTCTTATACCGGTTATGAAACGCAGGTGATACGCATTAGCAACGCGCATGCTGCTAATCTTTCTATTGTAATGAAACAAAAAGACAAAAGTTTGCAGGAAGTGGCCGTAGTGGGCACCAATGAAGTAGCAGACGGTCTGGCGAAATACGGTAAGTTTTTTACAGACAATTTCCTGGGGAATGATACCAATGCTGCCCGCACAAAAATTCAGAACCCGGAGGCGCTGCAATTTTATTTCCGAAAAAAAACAAACCGGCTAAAAGTAAAAGCCAAAGAAGATCTTATTGTGCTGAATGAGGCGCTGGGGTATAAAATAAAATTTCAGCTCGATTCCTTTGCGCATGAATATAACAATGGCAGTAGTGTCTATACGGGTTTTCCATTTTACGAAGAACTGCCCGGCACAGAGGAGCAGAAATTAGTTTGGAAACAAAACCGCGAGAAAGCATACCGGGGATCAAGGCTGCATTTTGTGCGCAGCTGGTATGCGCACAACCTGGAAAAAGATGGTTTTGCACTGGAACTGGTAGACCCAACTTCTAAAACGCTTAAGACAACGCCGATAGAAAATCCTTACGACAGTGCATTGTACCAGACAATAGAAAACAATGACATTGAAATCAATTTTAACGGTAAAATGCGCATTCTTTATAAAAATGCGCGGCCCGATCCACAGTATATCCGCGAGAATAAAATGCCAGCTTCTATCAATGCCCAGATAAGTATCCTGGATATTACAGATGGGTTTGTTATCCAGCAGAACGGATACTTTTATGATCAGAATGATGTTGTTAATATCGGCTATTGGAGCTGGTTGAAAATGGCCGATGACCTGCCGTATGATTACGTGCCATCGCCGTAAGGTTAGTGAATAATAAAAGCGAACGGTGCGTTGTGAATCCTGCGGCTGTGGAAGTGCACTGGGTATTAGCTACACGTATCGCAAGGCTCATGCCTCCCGATTTTTCATCACCTTATCCCATAGCTGTGGAATGCGTTTAATCCAGATTAGTTCGCGCTTGGCAATGCCGGCTTCCTGTGCAGGTGTGCCCCAGTAGGTGGTATTCCCTTTTATATCTCCTACCACGCCGGTTTTACCCAGCAGTACTGCATTTGCGCCAATGGTCAGCGTTTTGTTTACCACTACCTGCCCCCAAAGCGTTACCCCGTCTTCAATGTTTACGTACCCGCCTACAATTACCTGTGCCGCAAACAAACAATTTTTTCCGACCACTGTGTCGTGACCTATATGAATCAGGTTGTCCATCTTGGTGCCTTTGCCAATAATGGTATCGTGCGTTACACCGCGGTCGATGGTGCAGTTGGCGCCTATTTCAACGTTGTCTTCAATGATCACCCTGCCGCAGCTGTCCATTCTTTTGTACCATAGCGCACGATCTTTTTTACTGTTATAATAAAACGCATCTGAGCCAATAACGGTGCCCGCTTGCAGGTACACATTGTTGCCGATGATGCAATTATCCAGTATTGTTACATTGGGTTGTATGATGCAGTTGTTGCCAATGGTTACATGGTTGCCGATAAATGCACCGGGAGCTATATAGGTGCCTTCGCCTATCTGTGCACTACTGCTAACGGATTGTACCGCTTTTTCAAATGGTTGAAAATGTTGCACCAGTTTCAGGTAACATTCAAAAGGCGCATCAGTTACAAGAAAAGCTTTCCCCGGCGGAATAGCTTCTGTTGCCTTATTGATTATAATAAAATCGGCGGCAGAATGAATGCATGCAGCGTAGTATTTTGGATGGTCTACAAAAGCAAGATCGCCTTTTTCAACTTTATGTAATTCATTGATGCCTGTTGCCTGGCCTGCAGTATTACCCAATAGTACTGCATCAAGAAATTCGGCCAGCCATTTAACACTTACAGGAGATGGAAAACGCATACAGGAAGAGTTTTCACAAAAGTAAAGCAAGAAGCTGATGCAGTTGTATAAAATAGCAGCAGGCAAAACTGCGCGCAAGAATTACCATGGAATTAAAACTACAGGCAGGGAATCTCGCTGCTGTTGGAAATTTTTTTGTTCTTCATCCAATGAGAAGGGCGCGTTCCCGTAAAAATAAAGCGCAGATTTCCGGCGTTTTTGTGTTTCCCAGGTTTTTGTTAAGTATTTTTTTCAGGCCTAACCGGCCGCAGCAAACCGTTCTTTTGGCAATGATTTTACAGCGGTTCGATTCCGTACAGCATTGTATAAAATAACAGCGCAGCCTGTAACGCAGCAACAGCAGCCGTTTCGGCAGATCGGTTTTGTTTCTTATAACAATTCGCGCGTAATAAAAACATCCATCCCGGGTGTAGCGCATCGGCACGGTGGGGTTCCCGGCTGCTATTATCCACAGTAAAAAATAAAATGTGCATAAAATTTGCATAGTTTTTTTTTTGAATAGGGAAAATATATTTTAATATTGTGTAGGGAAATTTATTTCCTGGTACTTACTAACCCATCCAAATATTAAAGCCCTCGATTCATCGGGGGCTTTTTTTATGATCACCAGTTGAGCTGCGCTACTTTTTCTAAAATTTTACTTCGTTTTTTTTGAACGTGTTGTGCAATTGAAAACGGTAATGGGTCGCTGAAACTTTGTTCGCAGAACATATTCAGCACCTGCATTTCCGACGCGGATCGCTATCTGCAGCGCGTTGATACTGTTGCCAGGAAGGCTGGCATACGCTTTTTACAAACCTTTCGTTATCACTGCTATTTATAAACTAATTACTTTACCTTGCTAAAAAACAGATCACATGTTAAAATCAATGACAGGCTTTGGGAGGGCGGAAAAAGCAGTAGGGGATAAAACCTTTCTGATAGACATTAAGTCGTTAAACGGAAAGCAGTTTGAGCTGATGCTGAAGATGCCTGCATTTTTAAAACCTTTCGAATTTGATATTCGCAGAATTATATCCAAACAACTGGGCCGGGGCAGCATCGATTGCAGCATCAACCTAAAAGAAAGCGGCGCCAGCAAACCGGTGAGCATCAATACAGAACTGGCCAAAGCCTATTATAAACCCATTGCCGCGTTGTCTGCAGAACTGGGGCTTGACCCATCGGCTATTTTAAGCACCCTTATAAAACTTCCGGAAGTGATAACCCCTACCGGTGAAACCCTCACTGGCGAAGAGTGGAGCGTCTTTGCAAAAATAATTGAGGAAGCCATTGCCAACCTTAACAGTCACCGGCTGAACGAAGGCAGATCACTGGAAAAAGATTTGGTACTTCGTATCAGTAATATCCGGCAGCAGCAGGAAGTGGTGTTACAACTGGAACCGCTGCGTAAAATAAAAATAAAAGAAGGCCTCGTTAAAATGCTGGAAGAAAATGTAGGCAAAGAGAATTACGACGCCAACCGGCTGGAACAGGAAATTATCTACTACATAGAAAAGATAGACATCACCGAAGAACAGGTACGCCTCAAAAACCACTGCGAGTATTTTATCTCGTTGCTCGCTGAAGACAGCGATGAAAAAGGAAAAAAATTATCTTTTATTCTTCAGGAGATTGGCAGAGAAATCAATACCACAGGTGCCAAGGCGTATGATTCTACTATTCAGAAATGCGTGGTGATGATGAAAGATGAGCTTGAAAAAGCGAAAGAACAGGTTTTGAACGCATTGTAAGCCACTTAACTTCCTGGTGCTTCGGGCGGGGTTGTCGCATAGCATCAGGGCAGTAAGCCATGGTCCAACAGCGGAGTTCCGGCGTTTTACGAAATATTTTTTCCAGCTATCTTGTACTATTTTTGTTCCATGAACGCATTTCGAATCATCCCGGTATTGTTAATTGTTGGTAGCAGCCTGTTACAGGCCTGCAACCCTATCGGCGTTTTTGAAAAGAATACCGCCTTCAAAAAACAGGAATGGGCGGGTAGCAACAAACCTGCTTTCCATTTTACAATTAGTGATACCTCCTCCACCTATAATATCTACCTGGTACTGCGGCATACGGATGCGTACAGTTTCAACAATATCTGGATGAAGGTATCGCGCAAAGGTCCGGATACTGCCTATACACAACAGGTAGATTTGCGCCTGGCAACCAATGGGCAGGGCTGGTTAGGTACCGGCATGGATGATATATGGGAGCACCGCATTCCCATTACACAGGGAGGTGCCAGGTTCAGGAAAACGGGCGATTATGAATTTACCATTGAACAGGTGATGCGCCAGGATCCACTGCTGCACGTATTAAATGCGGGTATCAGAATTGAAAAAATACAATAGCAAAGAAAAAAAGGTGCCCGCCGAAACCTAGGCCATCAATGCCCTGCAGGCAAGCGATTTTTCCAGGGCGCGCTATAACCCGTTACATCAGCAGCAATGTTTAAATAATCATGGGTATCCTCAAAAAGAAAAGACTGGCCGTGGCTACCCTGGGGTACTGGGTTTTATTATTGTATATTATTGCCGCTTTAATATGGTGGTTTATTGCCCTGCAGCAGCAAAACCACCAGATGGCCGTTTATAAACTAATGGAATTAAAGGCCGACGATCCCGCCTACCTGCAAAAAATAGACAAAATAACTTTAGAAGAGCAACGCAAGGCCGCGCGGAATGTAGGCGAAGGATCCAGTTTTTTACTGGTCATACTAATCGGTGCTGTCTTTGTGTACCGCGTGGTGAGAACACAGATAAAGATGGCCCAGCAACAGCAGAATTTTATGATGGCCATCACCCACGAGCTGAAGACGCCCATCGCAATTGCAAAACTGAACCTGGAAACACTGCAAAAGCACAAACTGGAAGAAGGCAAGCAGCAAAAACTCATCAGTGCAACGCTGCAGGAAGCCAACCGCCTGAACACGCTTACCAATAATATACTGGTATCTTCCCAGCTGGAAGGCGGGGGCTATAAACTGTTGAAAGAAGAACTGGATTTTTCTTCGCTCACCATTAATTGTGTGCAGGATTTTCATACCCGGTTTCCAGAAAGAAAATTAAACAGTACCATAGCGGAGGATATAGACATCAGCGGCGATCTGTTGTTACTGCAGATACTTATCAACAACCTTCTTGACAATGCCGTTAAATACGCACCAAAAGCGTCCACTATTCAACTGTCACTCCATCAAAATGCAAAAGATGTATTGCTCACTTGCGCAGATGAAGGACCGGGTATTCCAGATGAAGAAAAGAAGAAAATATTTGAACGCTTTTACCGAATCGGCAATGAACAGGTAAGGAAAACAAAAGGCACCGGCCTGGGACTTTACCTCTGCAAAAAAATTGCGATGGACCATAAGGCCGACATTAGTGTGACAAACAATCATCCCACAGGCAGTATTTTTACCGTACATTTTTATATATGATATGAGTAACAATGAAACCGTGATCTTGCTGGTAGAAGACGAGGAAAACCTGCACGAGGCGCTAAAGCTCAATCTTGAACTGGAAGGTTACCAGGTAGTTTCTGCTATGGATGGTATGCAGGCGCTGAAGGCTTTGCAAAACCAGTATTTCGATTTGATGATTCTTGACATCATGTTGCCGGAAATGGATGGTATTGAGGTGTTGGAAAGTATCCGCATACAAAACAATGCGTTGCCCGTTTTAATACTAAGCGCGAAAAACACCTCTGCAGACAGGGTAATGGGCTTGAAAAAGGGAGCCGACGATTACCTTACCAAACCCTTTAACCTGGAAGAACTTTTACTGCGGGTGCAAAAACTGATAGAGAAAAACAAAAAGCTGCTGGATAAAGAAACGGTCGGCGATGTTTACCAGTTCGGTAAAAATTCAGTTGATTTTAAAGCACAGGAAGCCATCAATAAAAATGGCGAGCACATCCAGTTAAGTAAAAAAGAAGCCATGCTGTTGAAACTACTTTTTGAAAATAAAAACGAAGTAGTACCCCGCGAAAAAATATTGCAAACCGTATGGGGCTACAATGTCTATCCCACTACGCGTACCATCGATAATTTTATTCTCAGCTTCCGTAAATATTTTGAAGAAGACAGCCGCAATCCGAGGTATTTTCATTCTGTGCGGGGCGTAGGGTATAAATACAGCGAATAAGTACGGCTGCACTGGTTGATGCTATGGAACAGGCGAGCGCTGGTGCAAGGTCTGATGGCTATCATGTTACGGCGGGCTGCTCAGGAGTTACGGCCCGTTAGTAATTGCGCTAGCCGCTCCGCTTTCTCCAGGGTATGCCGCATGCCGTGCTCGGTATGCACCGGTGTATACAACGCAAGCTCACAATCATTTAAAACGCTTTCCAGCAACTGTATTGTCTCTGCCGGTGTATTGGCCTGTTGCATCAAACGCACCACTACGGGCTTGTTTAGCTGGCTGGGGGTAAGCTTCAATTGTTCCGATACAATCTGCCATGTTGCTTTACCGGTCTCTTTGTAAAACAGTTGGCTGTTTATAGCAGCCAGCGCAAACCTGGCGCCTTCAAAAGGATCCGGTGGCGCACTGGATTCCGGTACGGCATCCATGGTTGTAACCGGGGGAGCAACGGCTGTTTTATCTTTTGCTACATGCTTTTTAAGGTTGAATAAGAGTGCCATCACAATCAATACAAACAGGGGAGAAAGCCATAAAAATTTTCGCCAGTCAACCGTACTGTCCGTATTGTTAACAGCAGCATGCAGCTGCTGCTCTCTTTTTACTGATTTGCTGGCAACTGCTGTAAGGGCAGCAGTTGCTATGGTCTTATAGGTTTTGCTTGTTGGATCAAAATAACAAAATTCGATGGGTGGGATTATGATGGTGCCTGCCTGTTTTGCGGTAAAAGAATAGTCAAAGCGTTTGGTACCGCTAATCGGTGATACGGTCCGGTCAATATTTTCTTTTACAGCAGGCTCGTATCCCTCGGTACCCGCCGGCCATGGTACATGCGGCGCATTGATCAGTGGCAGGTTGCCTTCGCCGGCTAAATTAACCTGCAATACGGCCGTTTCACCCGTCGCAATCTTCGTTTCCCGTATTGCCGACACAATGGTAAACTTTCCTACAGCACCATCAAAAGCGGCAGGCTTTCCTTCCGGCAGCGGTTTAACTGTAATGGTAACAGGCCGTGAGGCAAGCGTCACTTTCTGTTCTTCCATTTTTCCATTGGTGATGCCATTCATATAATCTTCCAGTAACTGCTGCATGGAAAGCTTGTTTCCCCCGCCTTCCAGCCGCAGGAACCGCACCGTGTTGTCTACTTCTACCGGCTCTAGATCAAAAACACCGTCCTGCAACGGGTAGAGCTGCACCTTACGGATGATGTGTGCATTGTATAATTTTCCGTTGATGTTTTCCACCGCGGGGCTATTGGCTTCGGGCTGCACCATGTCATATACACTGAACTGGCTGAGTGAAGGCCGTTTGGTTACCCTGGATTCTGATTTCAGCCTTGAATATAATTTATAGGTGGCTACGATGGGTTCTCCGGCGTAACAGGTGGTCTTGCTTACATCCAGCTTAACAAACAAATTGTTTTTAATTTTATCAGCTGCATTTTCATCTTTACGCAATACGTATTCTTCATCTACTTCCGGGGCATCTTCCGGCATGGAAAGTCCGAACAAAGGATTACCAGCGCCACCGGATGATTTGGGAGCGGCATTGGTAATCGTTACCGTAACATTGCCGGAGCGTGCGGGTTTACCATCAACCAGCGCGTTGGCACCAGCAATGGTAAACTTGCCGGTGGACGAGGGCTTTAAGACATAGGTAACAGCTTCATACTTTGATACCGCCCCGTTTATTACGCTCATCCCGGTTTGCTGCATTGGACCAGATACCACTTTAAATCCATTGAAGGCCGGTGGTGTCAGCGATTCCACAGAAGCAGCATTTTCTACAATGTACTGCACCTGCAAAAATTCATCTTTACCAATTTCTTTTTCATTGATGATCGTAGAAAATTTAACCTGCGCTGCAACAGGGAGAAAGCCGGCAATTAACAAACCAATAAAGAATATAGATTTCCTGGCGCTCATTGTTTGATTCTTTCTGCAACATTTAATGCATGCAAATATAAGCCTTGACCACGGCGAAAATGTGATGATTGTGCTAAATGTACGATTGCATGGCAAGTGGCAAAAAGACAATGACGGAGAACTCCGTTCATTTAAAATATTACACAGCGGCGGCAGCGGTCAGTTACAAATCGCCGAGTTGGGGCCGGAGAATAATATCTTCCACACAGGCTTGTGGAGAAAGCTGGGAGGCCGCAAAGATCATTGCGGCAATATCATTGGCTTCCATGATGCGTTTTGGATCAATACCACTTCCGCTCCAGGAGTCGGTATAGGCAGCACCCGGGAAAACTGACGTCACTTTTACATTAAAAGGTTTCAGTTCTTCACGTAAGTTTTTTGAAAAACCATGCAGCGCAAATTTGCTGATACTGTAAGCACCACCGTTGGCATAAGCTTGTAACGAAGCGATGGAGCAGATGTTGAAAATATGACCGCTTTTGCGCTTCATCATAGCAGGCAACAGTTTCCTGGTTAAATAGTACGCACTGTACAAATTGGTTTGTATCATCGCCTCCAGGCTGCCTGTTTCCTCATTGTTGATACTGCCGGGTATAAAACGACCTGCATTATTTACCAGTACATCTATATCCCCCGCATTCAACAACAACCAATCCCCGAATGCCGCCGCCTGTTCTGTGCTGCTAAGGTCCACTGCTTTTGCTTTTATTTTTATGTCCGGATATTTCGTTAAAAAAGCTTCCATGGTTTTGTATACATCCACTTCATTGCGCGCGCAGATAAACAGGTTATGCCCGTTGCCTGCAAAAATTTCTGCTATGGCCCTGCCAAATCCTTTAGTTGCGCCCGTGATAACTACATTCATGACAGCTGGTTGTATAAAAAATAAAAAGCGACCAGTAAAGATACTGATCGCGTGGTAAAATATTTTTTGTTGTGTTATCAGCTACCGGCTGCATTGCTATCGCCAGGTACCACTTCTTCCACGGCCGGTGTTGCATCTTTTTTCCGGCCATTGATAAAACGCTTAATAGCTGCAAAAGCACCTACTGCACCCAGTGCAATCAATTTCCAGAATTTGAGAATCAAAACAAATATTCCGGCTTTGGCTAACAGTTTTCCTGCAACCAGTCCGCCTATTGTCCATGCAGCCACATTGTCTATGCCGGAGTCAAATTCTTCGTATTTGTAACCTTTGTCAAACTGTGCCATTTTTAAGACCACCGGAATATTGTTTTTTACAGCGGCCAGCTGATCCATGGTAGCCACCGCGTTCAAACTTAATACACCTTTACGGCCAAGCACCCGGATCTCATAATTGAGGGTATTACCGTCTTTGTCTGCGGATGCATCAGCGCCGCTGAATTCTTTGGCCCAGTGCAGCACTTTATTTTGCTTGTCGTAAAACGGACTGGCTGCCCAGCCTTTCAGGTGCATGGCATCGTACCCCAGTTTAATTCGTGCTGCATTGTTTTCTTCCGTTCCTTTTTTAAGATCTGCCAGCAGCTCATCGTATTTAATTTTATCCGCATCATCATCTTTTACATACCCCATCGCATCGTAGGTAATGATAAAGGCCCAATCCGATTCAATATTATTAAGATGAAAACTGTCTTTCACAATCATGCCCAGCACGCTTGCATCGGGCGGATTGCGCCACAGACTTTCCAGTATAAATTGGCTCTGCCGGCCGTCGATGTATTTGAACCCCGGGGGCAAATTCAGGTGCGCCACGCCATTGCTGAGTGCAACGGAACCAGTTTGGTAGTGCGTAGCTTTTTCGGCTGAATCCAGCCTTTTAATGAGGGCAGTAAATTGCTCCGCCTGCTGTAACTGTTCGCTGGTAAGCGTCGTTTTGGTGCTGTCTTTGTCACCAGCATAGAGTAGCACTGATGCGCACAACAATACGGTAATGAAAAGGGTAAATTTTTTCATGGAAGATCTTTTTAGGGGGTTCGCAAACAAGATATAAAATAAATTGTGTTCTTTTACTATATGGACAAGTACAAACATTTATTTTTTGATCTGGACCATACCTTGTGGGATTTTGAAGCCAATAGCCGGCAGACGCTGGCGGAACTTTACGGCACGATGCGGCTTGAAGAAAAGGGCGTGGATGATTTTGAACGCTTTATTAAAAACTACCTGGTACACAATGAGAAACTGTGGGCCCGTTACCGGAAAGGCTATATCAAAACAGAAGAACTGCGCTGGAAAAGGATGTGGCTTACCCTGCTGGATTTTAAAATTGGTGATGAAAAACTGGCGCGCGAAATGGGAAGTATCTTCCTTGAATTATTGCCCACGCGTAAATTGTTATTTCCGCATGCCATTGAAATATTAAGTTATCTCACACAGAAAAAATATACGCTGCACCTGATTACCAACGGCTTCGAAAAAACACAGCATGCCAAGCTGAAGAACGCAGGATTGGATATTTATTTTAGCGAAGTGATTACTTCAGAAGGCAGCAACAGTTTAAAGCCCCATAAAGCCATCTTTGATTATGCACTGCAGAAAACAAATGCCGGTATAGCGGAAAGTATTATGCTGGGCGATGACATTGACGTAGACATCGCCGGCGCAAGAAACGCCGGCATGGACCAGGTGTATGTTAATCATTTAAAAAAACCATTGCAGTCTTTTCAGCCAACCTTTACAATAACCTCGTTGAAAGAATTGGAGCAAATTTTTTAAGGCAGACGGATTTTTTTGCCAGTAGAAAACAGCGAACTAAAAAACGCACCGGCAATACCAGGTTGTATTCCTTTTAACGGATGGCCGGGTTGTAGCACAAAAAAACCTCCTCAAAAAGAGAAGGTTCTTTTTCGTATACCAGAAATTAATTCTTTTTTGCCTTGTCTTCTTTGCCGCAGCATTTGCCGCTGCCTTTTGTGCAGGTTTTCTTTGCTTTGTCTTTATTTTTTCCTTTATCACCGTGTGCAAATGCAACACCGGAAAATAAAAAGGCAGCAGTAGCAAACATCAATACTTTTTTCATAAACTGAGTTTTAGATGAATCGTATTCAAATATATGTTTTTACCGTTGAAATTGCAACCCCCGTGCTGTTAAAACGACCGACGGCCAGCGCATTGCTATAGCGTGGCCAATACAGTAACACCACCTTCTACCACCTGGCCCAGCGCTACGTCTATCCGGGTGCCAACCGGTAATAATACATCTACGCGGCTGCCAAACCGAATGAAACCGAGCTCATTGGTCTGCGAAACTTTCTGACCAACCTGCAGGTAATTGATAATTCGTTTTGCAACGGCGCCGGCAATCTGTTTTACCAATATTTCTCCTTTCGCGTGACGAATCACCACTGAATGCCGTTCGTTTTCAGTAGATGATTTGGGATTCCAGGCTACCAGGTATTTTCCTTTGTGGTATTGGTTATAGGTTACTTCTCCGCTAATCGGGTTCCGGTTTACATGCACATTGGCCGGGCTCATAAAAATGGATATCTGTAAACGCTTATCCTTGAAATATTCATCATCAAACATTTCTTCAATCACCACCACTTTACCATCCGCAGGCGCTACCACTTTGGTATCATCTTTAGTGAGCAGCCGGTTGGGTATCCTGAAAAAGGAAATAATGAAAAGCAGCAGGCCAAATAAGCCAACAAAAATCAGCCAGCTCAGCCAGGGGAGGCTAAAGCTGATAAAATAAAACGATAATAAATTGACAACGGCAAAAATAATGGCGGCAATAGCAATAGGTTTATATCCCTCTTTGTGTATGTACATTGTACTAATGTATTGAACCGCAAAAATAGGTAAATGAAAGTTTCAAATTGCATGAATACTGCCCGCATTACCCGGTTTATTACCATACCGGTGAGCAACTGCAAAGTATTACATGAAGAAAACTACGTAGGCCCAAACAAAGGGGGTGGCAAGCAGCAGGGAATCAAACCTGTCTAAAAAACCACCGTGCCCCGGCATGATGCTGCCACTGTCTTTTACCCCGGCCATGCGCTTTAATTTGCTTTCAAACAAGTCGCCCATAACCCCAAAAACCGCTACAATAGCGGCGATTGCCACCCAGTCTGTTACCTTGTACAACCTGGTGCACCAACCCAGCATTGCCACTAACCCAATACAAAGCAGGCCGCCGCCAATGGTACCTTCCCAGGTTTTTTTGGGTGATATTTTTGAAAAAGGCGTTTTGCCAATAAAAGATCCTACCAGGTAAGCCATCGTATCGTTGATCCACACCGCTATCAATATACCCACCGGCAACACATAACCATACATGTCAGCCGGCCCCCGGTGTTCTTTTATGTTCATCTCAAAAGAACGGATGTCCATCATTAAACCCAGCGAAACCGAAATATACAACAAGCCGAATGCCGAGTAAGCAATGTTCTTCACTTCAAATTGTTTTGCCAGTAATAGTTCGGCAAGCGGTAAAACAATTACTGCAATTAAACCAAGACACCATCCAATGACATGCACTTGAAATCCGAAAATAGTGAATGCATCATTGGTAAAATAAAGCAGGATGCACCAGCCGGCGAGCATCACCCCGTATTGATGCACGGGATTAATATCCCTGTACCTGTTATCGATCAGGCAAACAATTCTATGGTATTCTACCCAGCAGCCAAAATGTATGATGGAAAATAATATAAAGAAACTCCAGTAGTTCCATAGCAGGCCGGTCATCATAACAGCTACAAAAACCCCCGCAGTGGCTGCCCTCGTTTTAAATGTTGCAATGTTCAGTGCCATATTTAATTGATACTTCTCAGCAAATTACACAAGCGTGGATTCTAATGACGGACCATCCATGGGCGGAATCTGGTTGACGGCCCTTTTAAAAGACACCTGCCGGAAAAAACGCAGCAGCAATACCAGTACCAGCAGCGCAGGCAATGCCATCCAGAGCGGACCGCTTTCTGTAGCGGCATCGCGCACCGGTTTACCATTTGAGTAGAGGTAATACATGTAACTGATGGCAACCGCATTATTAATAAAATGGGCCGCCATATTAAGCCAAAGGCTTTTTGAATAATAGAAAAGCAGGCCCAGTACAACCCCAAGCGCAAACCGCGGTAAAAAACCGTAATATGAAAAATGGACCGCACTGAAAATGATACTGGTGATTACAATGGCCACCATCGGTTTTTTAAACCAGGCAATCAGAATCTGCTGAAGGCCTCCGCGGAAAAGTGTTTCCTCAAACACCGCGGGAAAAAGTGCCATCACCACCAGCGAATAAATAAATTCACCGGGCGAATGCATGGTTGCCAGCGCTTCCACCTGTGTATTGTAGTTATCTTCCAGTTTTTTAAAAAATGTCTCCAGTGATTTGGGAAGTGGAATTGCCTGGTTTAATTCGCCCAGCGCACCAACCAGTGGCAGGCAAACCATAATAATTGCAATGGTGAGCAAGATCTGCTTGCCGTTAAAACCTCCCCGGTATCCAAGATAAGTAAAAGGGCTGCGGCTCATCAGCCGCGCAGTTATAAGCGCCGGAATAAAAAACATAATAAAAACAGATACCATCTGCACCATCCGGGCCGCGTTTGCAAATTGCGGATTCAGCATGTCTTTTTCAAAAGACAGAAAAGGCTGTCCGGTCATGGCCACCCAAACCCCGAGCCCTACCAGTCCGCCAATGACCAGTCCGGCGCCCAGCAATCCCAGCAGGATAAAAAATGCTGCTGAAGGGGAGACCCCCCTGAATTCGTCATAATCTAGCATAGACTTCCGGATAATTTTTTTAAATTTGCTGTTCTTTTAAAACAAATGATAACAGTAGGCAAGATACAACTTCCGGACTTTCCTTTGCTGCTCGCGCCCATGGAGGATGTGAGTGACCCGCCGTTCCGGGCCGTTTGCAAAGACAATGGAGCGGATCTGATGTATACTGAATTTATTTCCAGCGAGGGACTGATAAGAGATGCCATCAAAAGCCGGCAGAAGCTGGATATTTTCGATTATGAGAAACCGGTAGGCATACAGATTTTTGGGGGTGACGAGGAAAGCCTGTCGCTGGCCGCAAAAATTGTGGACGCTACCAACCCCGATTTATTGGATATCAATTTTGGCTGCCCGGTAAAAAAAGTGGCCATGAAAGGCGCGGGGGCTGGTGTGCTGAAAGACATCGACTTAATGGTACGTTTAACCAGCGCCGTGGTGAAATCCACTTCCCTACCGGTGACCGTTAAAACCCGCCTGGGATGGGATGATAATACGCGGAACATTGAAGAAGTGGCCGAACGCCTGCAGGATGTGGGCATACAGGCACTCGCCATTCACGGAAGAACCCGTACACAGATGTACAAAGGTGAAGCCGACTGGACGTTGATTGGTAAAGTAAAAAATAACCCCCGGATTAAAATACCCATTTTTGGCAATGGCGATATTGATTCTGCAGAGAAAGCAGTAGAATATAAAAACCGTTATGGTGTAGACGGCATTATGATTGGCCGGGCTGCAATTGGGTATCCATGGATATTCAGTGAAATAAAACATTTTATTGAAACCGGCGAGCACCTGTCTCCCCCGACTATTGAAGACCGCATTGCTGTTTGCCGCAAACACCTGTATAAATCATTTGAATGGAAAGGACCGGTAGTGGGCATTTTTGAAATGCGCCGGCATTACGCCAATTACCTGAAAGGATTGCCCAATATTAAAGAATACCGCGGCAAATTGGTAACGCTGCCCACCGTAGCGGAAATTGATGCCGTGCTGGATGAAGTTTCCAAAGTATATGCAGGGTTTGAATTTGAAAAGACGCCCATAGAGCTGATTAATTACCACGAGAAGTGCCCGGTCTGACCATCGGCACTGTTACCCGGAAATGGCTGCTTCCTTTATCGCACAAAGTTTTGGGGTAGTTTAAAAATACAATACTGCGCCTGCACTTATTTTTTGCGTACAAAGTTTTCAATTCCTTTTGTATACAGCAAAGCCCGTCTTTCTGCAGCATAATCGGCAATAAACAGGATGAGCGTTTGTACCGTTAAAGTCAGTCCCACACCGTACCAGAACGTTTTGGAAGGGTCAGCCCGGTAATAGTAGATCAGCAGGAGGCCGGTTACCACCAATGCTATTTCTGCCCACTTGATTATCGCAAATGTTCCGATAACGCGTTTCATCCGGGGCAATTCTTCATTTGTAAGCTGGTCGGGGTTCATATCATATGCATATACATTGCGAATACGGTCTTCGTCACTTTTTCTATAAATATTGATACATGCGAGCAGCTGAAACAAACCAATTAACAGCAACGGAATGGCCGCGCCGTTTAAAAAAGGAGTTTTTAGAAAGCAAAAGAAGACAACCGCCAGCACCACGGCAAGCGAACCGATAATGATAAACAAAAGCGCCAGCTGCTTTTCTGCCAGGAAATATTTTTCAATGTCTTGCTTGCTGAACATATTGATTATTTGCAGAAAGATAAAGATTAATACCTGTTAGGTACCACTGTGCTCAATAATTCTGGACGCAACCGTGCGGTCCACAAGGGCTATTTTTTTTGAATGGCTTCTACAACATCTTTTGAAAGCGGTTCTACACCGGGTGCAAAATAATGGGTGAGCATGCCTTCTTCATTCACCAGGTACTTGGAGAAATTCCACGTGGGGGGCTGACTGTTCCATCCGTTTTTTGCAGGATTGGTGAGCCATTGAAAAATAATATTTTGATTCGGTGCTTTCACCACCACCGCTTTTTGTGCCAATGGAAAGCTAACCCCAAAGTTCTTCTGGCAGAAACTGGCAATTTCTGCATCCGAACCACGTTCCTGTTCCTTAAAATCATTGGCAGGAAAACCGATCACCACCAAATCGTGGTTATACTGAGTGTATAATTTTTGTAACTGCTCGTACTGGGGCGTATAGCCGCAGGCGGAAGCGGTATTGACCAGCAGGATTTTTTTACCTTTCAGCGCACCCATTTCCAACACGGAGCCATCATTGGCAACCGTCTTTAGCGAAAAAAATGAAACCGGCGGGCTCATCTTCGCGTGTGTGATAACATCCATATTTTTTTTCGTTAATTTGTTTACCCACGCCAGTACGGGGTAAAGCGTTTTTAATATTTTTTGCCTGCCCGTCATATTGGATGAATTTCTGTTTACAATCATTACATAACCTGCAAACGCAATGATAAACATTGCTAATACAATAAAGACATTCTTTAGTTTACGAATCATCCCGCGACCTGTTTGCGACAAGGTAGCGGTAAATTGCTAATTCCGCGGCGTGGAAATTTGCTATCCTATTGCGTTTATAATCTCATCGCCCATAGGTTCTATGGCAGAACCGAAATAGCCAATCAGCAAACCTTCTTCATTCAGCAGGTATTTGCAAAAATTCCATTTGGGGGCAACTTTATTCCAGCCGTTTTTGCGGGGGTCCGACAACCAGTTAAAAATATCGTTTTGGTGTTTTTTATTTATTACTATGCTTTTTTTTAGAATCGGAAAACTAACCCTGAAATTCTCCCTGCAGAAAATAGCGATTTCCTCATCGCTGGTTTTTTCTTCTCCAAAATCATTGGTTGGAAAGGCGAGCACCACCAGTTGATTTTTATATTGTTTGAATAACTGCTGCAGCTGGTCGTACTGTTCCGTAAATCCGCATCCGGAGGCGGTATTAACCAACAAAACTTTTTTTCCTTTCAGCAGGCTGGTATCCAGCATGGTTCCATCACGCATTTCCCCCTGCAAAGCATAGAAAGAAACGGGGGGAATTGTTTTTTCATTGGGTAACAGCACCCTCGATTTGTTGGGCGACAGTCTTGACAGCCTTACATAGGCCGGGTATACTGCTTTTAAAAATTTTTGCCTGGTTGTCATAAGGTTTGCTGTTAGAAGTCTGTCAACGTTCTCTTAAACGCAAAAACAATTGAAATGTTGGAGCGCTATAGTATTAAACCTACACGCCTGTTTTTTGGCCTTTTGCAAAAGGCAACCGCAGCGCCCGGAAGTAACGCCAGGGCAATTTTATTGAAATAGCAAAGGGGAAAAAATTACGTTTTTCGGATTTAAATCGTTGTGCGGTCTTAATTAAACGCTCACCTTATCAGCCATTTTAGCAGGCGAAGTTTCCCTTTAAACGATGGATATTTAATGGCAGGATCAAACCAGGTCGGCGTTTTTAAAACTGGTTTTTGCCGCGTGAAAATATCGAAGCTGAATTTGCCGTGATAGGCACCCATACCGCTGTTGCCTACACCACCAAAAGGCAAATGGTGATTGGTGAAATGGTAGTCGGCATTATTGACGCACCCGCCGCCAAACGGAATTCCGTCGATCCATTCTTTTTCTTTTTTCTTTGAGGCAGTAAACAAATACAAGGCCAACGGGTTGGCATTCCGCTGAACAATTTCCATGGCGGATGTTGTTGTATTGAAGCTGAACACCGGCAGTATCGGCCCAAAAATTTCTTCTGTCATCAGTGGGGCATCCAGTGATACGTTTTCCATTAACGTAGGCGCTATAAATAGTTTATTTCGATCGTGCGTGCCTCCAAAAATTATATTGCCCTGGTCAATATAACTAACCAGTTTATCAAATCTTATTTCATTGATGATCTTGCCATAATCATAGCTGGCGCTGGCATCGGCACTGTAAAATTTTTCAATCGCTGTTTTTATTTTTTCTACTAAAGCATCTTTAACGGAGGCGTGCACCAGCAGGTAATCCGGCGCTATGCAGGTTTGTCCAACGTTTAAAAATTTACCCAGCACTATTCTTCGTGCCGCCACTGCAAGGTTGGCATCGGCTTCCACAATGGCCGGACTTTTGCCGCCCAGTTCCAGCGTAACCGGCACCAGGTCTTTTGCAGCAAGCTGGTAAATAATTTTTCCCACGGGGATACTGCCGGTATAGAAAACATGATCAAAACGGAATGCGTTCATCATCTGCGGAACAACGACGGCACCATCGCCCTGTACTAGTTTTACATAAGCAGGCGGAAATGCCGCCGTAATTATTTTTTCAAGTATGGCGGCAGTAGCCGGCGCCAGTTCAGCTGGTTTTACAATGGCACAGTTGCCGCCTGCAATGGCGCCCACCAAAGGAATCAATAATAACTGCAAAGGGTAATTCCAGGGAGCAATAATAAGCACTACGCCCAGCGGGTCGCGGTAAATTTTACTGGAAGATGGAACGTTTAAAAAATTGGTGCCTGCAGGTGCTGGCTTCATCCAATGACGCAGGTTTTTTAGGGTGCGATTTATCTCAGACAACAATAACCCCAGCTCACTGGCCCATACTTCTTCAGGGCTCTTCTTAAGATCCTGGTACAAAGCCTGGTTAATGCCTGCCTCATTTGCAAGAATGGCTTGCTTTAAATTCTGTAGCTGTGTTTTCCTGAACTGATAAGAACGGGTAGCGCCAGTGTTAAAATAACTGCGCGCGTCAGAAAGCCATGGCAGAATATTTTCGTTGTTCATAAAATATATTGAACGAAAAAAATGTCAAACTTTATTTACACGCCCGCCTGCATGCAGGCTTGCATTATTTTTCGATGGCATTGTAAATGGCTTCCATAACTTTTGGACGGACACTCATCGTTGAAATTTTACCGTTGGTGCCGCCATCGGGGTTTACCCTGTTTGATAAGAATACAAATACCAGGTTGGATGCCGGATCAATCCAAAAACAAGTACCGGTATATCCGGTATGCCCAATGGTTTGTGTTGAGGCCGAACGTGCCGGATAAGGATCTTTACTGGTGGCATTGTCTTTTTCCGGTTTGTCAAAACCAAGTCCGCGCCGGCTGTTGGCACTGTGGTATTGTGAAAAATAATCAATCGTTTCTTTTTTCAGGAACTGCTGTCCATTGAACGTTCCTCCATTCAGCAACATCTGGCACAATACCGCAATGTCGGCTGCATTACTGAACAGCCCTGCATGACCTGCTACGCCGCCAAACATGGCTGCTCCCGGATCGTGCACATCCCCCCAAAGTAACTGGTTGCGAAATCCTTTTTCGTTTTCAGTGGGTGCAATATCATTCAGTGGAAAGCGTTCGCGCGGTTTGAAGCCCGTGCTTACCAAACCCAACTTATCGTAAAAATTTGTTTTAACATACTGGTCAAGTGTTTGCCCGCTGAGCGCTTCTACTATCTTACCGAGAAAAATAAAATCATTGTCGCTGTAAATATAATTCCCAGCTGCCGCCACAGGACTTTTAAGTATGCGCTGGTAAATAGTATCTGTCCAGTCGGTGCGCATAAACATATTGTCCGCCACCCTAACGCCATGCAGCGAATCCGGTTTATTAGAAAAGAATTTACCCGATACCAGGTCAATTTTACTGGTATCTATTGTTTCCCGGTAAAAGGGAATAAACGCTTTTAACCCCGCCTGGTGCAGCAGGATATCCCATAATTTCAGCTTTTCCTTATTGGTTCCCCTTGTCCACGGTAAATAATCGCCCAGCGTATTTTGTAAGCCCAGCTTTCCTTCATCATACAATTTCATAACAGATAAAAGGGTGGCCATTATTTTTGTTACAGAAGCCATATCATAAATGGTCTCGCGGTAAACCGGTTGGGTACTGTCGTACGTTAAATAGCCGTACGATTTGTCAAACACAATTTTACCATCTTTGGCTACGAGCACTACGCATCCGGGGAAAGCGTGTTTTTTTATAGCGTCATTAGCTATCGAGTCGATATTATTCAACTTGCTGGCATTCAGCCCGGCATTGGCGGGCGCCACTTCAGCCATCAGCCGCACCGGCGAAATACCGGCGCCAAATGAAAACGCCGGGCAAACGGTTACGGGTAGCCGGCCACGGGCAACGAAACGCCCGTTGAGCAAATCTGCGGCCGTCTGCTGCACCGTGGCATCATCTTCATAGCAGGCAATCAGTGTTTTTGTTGCACAGAAATTTTTAATAGCGTAGGGATTACCAAACACAAAATTGATGGTGCTGAACTGCTGTTGCAACTGCAGGATCAACGATTGGGCGGTGGCACTGATGCCGAAATTATTGGCGGGGTAACGTGCGTAATTGTGCAGCCCAATAACTACTACATCGTACCTGTTCTTCATTAATTGCAGCAGTGCTGTGGCCTGTACACTGTCAAGTTTATAATCGAAGTAGTACGTATGCGCTTTATAATCCGAACGCATGCGCTGCGAAAACGCGTTGTCTTCTGTTAGTCCAAAACCTACATAGGCAATTCTTTTTCTGGTATTTACAGGCAAGGGGAAAACAAATGGCTCATCATTACGCAGCAGGGTTAAGGCATTTTCTGCCACCATCTTTTTTACAGCCGGTATTTGTTCGTTCAGATCTTCGGTGAGGTGGTAGGTATTGATGGGCTGGTTGTTGGCAAGGCCATACTGGTATTTGGCCATCAAAACTTTTTTTACATGCATATCAATATCATCCCAGCTCAGTTTCTTTTTTTTAATGGCGTTTTTAATTTTATCAATGGCACCGGGTATATCGCCCGGCAGGCAAAGCATATCATTGCCTGCTATTAGTGATTGCGCGGAAGCTTCGCCATCAGGAAAATATTTTGCTACGCCTTTCATTTCCAGCGCATCTGTAAACGTAAGTCCTGTAAAACCAAGTTCATTTCGCAGCAGGGTGGTTACGTTTTTATAAGAAATAGATGTAGGGCGGTTGGCGGTATTGTCAATGGCAGGAATGGAAAGATGTGCAACCATTACACTGGCCACACCGGCTTTTATCATTTCATGAAAGGGGTAGATCTCCAGCGAATCCAACTCTGCTTTTGTTTTATTAATAACGGGCAGGTCAAGATGGGAGTCTACTGCTACGTCGCCGTGACCTGGAAAATGTTTTGCACATGCCATTACTCCGGCATCTTGCAATCCACGCATGTAGTTAACACCAAATGAAGAAACTTTGTATTTATCTTCCCCAAAAGAACGGTCATTGATAACGGGGTTATCAGGATTGTTATTGATGTCTACCACCGGGGCATAGTTGACCTGGATGCCGGCGCGTTTGCATTGAGCGCCCACTACTTTGCCGTACTCGTAAACCAGTGCCGGATCCGACATAGCGCCCAGCATCATTTGCCTTGGTAAAAACTCAACACTGTCCATGCGCATGCCAACACCATTTTCGCCGTCGATGCAAATCATGAGGGGTGTCTTTGCGATGGATTGAAAATAGTTTACAAAATTGGCCTGCGTTACCGGCCCGCCCTGGAAAAGACAAATACCACCCACATTGTATTTTTGGATGGCTTCGGCTACTTCTTTATCGTGGAATACAACCTGCGTTTTTGTAGCGTTGCCGGTAGAAAGCCGCACAATCATTAGCTGCGCAATCTTTTGTTCTTTACTGAGTGTTTTAAAAATACTGTCAACCCATTGCGCGGCCCCGAGCGAAGAGGTATGTTGCGCCGACACAGACACTTGAACGAGTACCGCCAGCAGCACGAGAATTTTCTTCATAACAACTTGTAGTTAAGCGTACAAATTAAGAAGAAATGTGCGAAGGAGAAAAAAGAGAAAAGCGCGGGGACCGGATATGTCAGGTAAAAGCCTTTGCGAAAGGTAACCGCAATAATTGCTTGTAATGATCCAATGCGTGGCCATTGTTAATGCCGTTTGCGCGGGTGTTTTCGTCTTTTCGCTTTGTTCTATCAGTTTAGTATTAAATTCGCCCCACTAAATAAGGATTTTATTTTGCCTGATATCATTTTATTATTGCCCGATAATATTGCCAACCAGATAGCCGCCGGGGAGGTTATTCAGCGTCCGGGCAGTGCCGTGAAGGAATTACTGGAGAACGCGGTGGATGCCGGTGCCACGGAAATTAAATTACTTGTAAATGATGCAGGCAAGGCGCTGATACAGGTGATAGACAATGGCAAAGGCATGAGTGAAACGGATGCCCGTATGGCTTTTGAGCGGCACGCAACTTCCAAAATAGCCAGCATAGATGACTTGTTCCGGATACGCACCATGGGTTTCCGTGGCGAAGCGCTGGCCTCTATAGCAGCAGTGGCGCAAGTAGAATTGAAGACCAAAAGGGAAGAAGACGAAGCGGGTACTTTTATAGCCATCGAGAACAGCGAAGTAATCAAGCAGGAACCAATTGCAGCTACCACGGGTACCAGCATTGCCATGAAGAATGTTTTTTTTAATGTACCTGCGCGCAGAAACTTTTTAAAAAGTAATGCTTCCGAGACAAGGCATATTATAGATGAGTTTATTCGCGTGGCCATGGCATTCCCCGAGCTGTTTTTCTCACTTACCAGCAACGGCCCGGAAGTATTTCACCTGGAGAAAGGAAGCCTGAAGCAGCGCATTGTTCAGATATTGGGCAACAACTACAATTCCAAACTGGTGGCCGTACAGGAGCAAACCGATTACCTGAATATTTACGGGTTTGTTGGAAAACCAGAGACAGCAAAAAAAACCAGGGGGGATCAGTATTTTTTTGTGAATAACCGCTTTATAAAAAGCGCCTATCTCAACCATGCGGTGATGAACGCTTTCCAGGACATTATTGCGGGGGATAGTTTTCCGGCGTATGTATTGTTTATTGACCTGGACCCCGCACAGATAGACATCAATGTGCATCCTACCAAACAGGAGATTAAATTTGAAGACGAAAAAATTGTGTACGCGTTTATTCATGCTGCTATTAAACACGCGCTGGCCCAGTTTAGCGTAACACCCACCCTGGAGTTTGACCTGGACATTAATATTCAGCAATTGGATGCGGTATCCAAACCCTTCACAGCAGATAAACAGGCGGCAGCCGCATCGTCTGACCTATACAAAGATTTTACACAAAAACACCAGGCACATTTTATATCGCCAGACAATAATAAAAGTGATCTAAGGCACTGGCGCGATTTTTATGAAACCACCGGCGCCGCCCCGGCAGCGCAAAAGTTTGAATCGCTCCTCGACAGTATTAAAAACCCACAAGCTGGTAACGACCAGCCAACTGCACAGTCCGGGTTAAACAATGATCTGCGTTTCCAGGTGCTGACGGATACGCCTTTGCTGCAACTCCACCAATGTTATATTGTGGTGGCTACTTCGAGAGGGTACATTCTGGTGCACCAGCAGTTGGCACACGAGCGTGTTTTATACGAACGTTTTACCGAGGCCTTCAAGGGTAAATCAATGGCCATTCAGCGAAGCCTGTTTCCCGCAACACTCCAGTTTGCCACACCCGATGCAATACTGCTGGAAGATTTGCTGGAAGAATTGAATTTACTCGGTTACCAGATTGAACCTTTTGGTAAAGATGCATTCGTGGTACAGGGAACCCCTGCGGATGTAGACACCGGAGATGAGAAAAAGGCTATAGAAAACCTCTTGGAACAATACAAGCATTTCAGCAGCGATGTAAAATTTTCAAAAAGAGAAAAACTGATCCGCGCCATGGCTTATCAGCAAGCGGTGAAAAGCGGTAAAACACTCGCCCAGGAAGAAATGGAATCGCTGGTGAATGAACTCTTCGCGTGTCTGCAGCCCAATACCACGGCGGGTGGTCATCCCACTTACATTGAATTTAAAAATGATTACCTGGAAAAGCTTTTTGGAAGAGGGTAACGATTATTTGTTTTCAATTTGTTGCTGTCATTAAACTACTTAATCGTTACGTCGACATTTTTAATGAAAGCTGCTAAATAGTCCAGTACCACAAAGTATCAACCCTTCGCTGGCACCATTTATTCTTACCCATTGCAATTAACAGGATGCCGGTTTTTTATCGAGCGGAAGTTTCGTCGTCCTGCCGTGATTAAGCTGGGCTATCATTGCTACTCCTGCTATACCAAAGACACTTTTTGAGGAATCCCTAAATACCCATCTACTGATTTTTTTGAACCGCATTCTTACTCCTGCTTTCAAACAGGTTGTAACGAACAAAAAACAGCATTGACTCATTGCGGTAAATACCCGTTGGCAGGCCGGGCGATACCACTGCATTAATTGCCTTTTTAAACGATTGGTTATACCGCAAACCAACAGAAAACCGGTTCCAGTAATATTCAGCGCCTGTCTGCCAACGCCATTCGTTGGGAGCAATTTTTGCGGCAATAGAATCGTCTTTAAATTTCAGTATCCGCGTGTTTGTGTTGGTAGCATGCTCAGGACCAAATGCCGTAGCATATTGTTTTTCCTCAATTGCGGCCAGTCCGCTCTGGAAAGAAGAAAACTGTATGCCAGCGGAGAAGTACAGGTTACTAACCGGGCTATAATGCAAACTCACCGGCCAGTTAAAATAATACAACTTTTGGATGTAAATAGATTTTTGCTGGCTTGTACCGCTGCTATTGGGTATGCCGGTTGCAACAATGTCGCTGCTTTGGCGGTACACCAATAGTTGCGGTGTGTATTGCGGGGTAATAAAATTAAGTTCTGTTTGCAGGTACACATAGTTATTCAGGTGGTACTGCAGGTAAGGCGAAGGAATGTAATCGGTGAGCGTGCCGGATTTGCCGTTAACGTTATAATTGTACCGGCTTTGCGCATTGAGTGTTACGGAACCGTTTACCGAAAGACCCGCCGCCCACCAGGGCTCAGCATCCAGGTGTAGGCTAAACGGCTTAAAGACATTGCTAAGGTTAAGATGAAATGATTTTTTATCTTTTTTGTCCAGCAATTCAACTGCTTTATCGCGCTGCGATTTTACAACTGCTTTTTTTGTTTCGACACTGAGCAGGTCAGAAAAATCCGTGCCGGTTGTTATGCTATCACCTATAGCCAATGATGTATTAATACTCAACGCAACAACCGAAGGTGCAGCATAGGGAATCGGGCTTTTATCCAGCCAAATATCTGTTGTTCCGTTCCTGCTGTGGCCGGCATTCCGATAATCGTCGCCTGCCAGGTCAGCGTTAATTTTACTGTCTGCTGAAAAGAATTGCCGCCGGGCGTTTGGTGTGTAACCTGCTTCCTTAGCTGAACCTGCTACATCTTCTATCTGTTTGCGGCCTCCGGAATGCGAAGCTGTTATTGCTGCATTTGGATAATTTATGCCGAACGATTTGTTTCTGTTGACTGCCCGGGACAAGACAATCTCTGAACGATTTGTTTCATTTATTCCTGCACCATTATTTTTGGCTATCTGTTTTTTAACATTCCCTGGTTTGTTGTCTACGGTTGAAATGCTGGTCTTGCGCGTGCTTGCAGCTTGAAGCCGAACGGTCGGTGACAAGCGCCCGTTAATATTATTGCTGTTGCTGCGCTTGTTCTTTGCCGTTGCTTTTCCAAGACTGTTTTCGGTGTTGTGATCACCTTCTGCCGTTGTATTGGCGGGGGTGTTGATGGCAGCTGTGTTATTGTTGGCCTTATTAAGTGTAGCGTTGTTATCGATAGTTGCTGTTTTATTTTTTGTTGAATTGTTTGCTTCGCCGGATTTACTACTTGTTTCCGCAGGTAAAACGGGGTCATTGTTTGATAGCTGCTGAAGCGTCGCGCTTTTTTGCATATATAACCAGCAGCCTGCCGAAAGCACAATGGCTGCAATACCAATGCGCCACCAGGCCGCATTGCCAGGAGGGCGTTTAGGTGCGCCGGGACTGGTATCCTCGTCATCATCCAGCAGGCGCTTCATCTGCTGCCAGGAGGCATCGGCATCCGGCGCGCGCAGTTGCCGCAATTTACCGGCAATCAATTGTTCAAAAGGTTGTTTGAAGTTCATTTTACTGCATGCATGGTTAATAATAATATTTTTAATTGTCTTCGGGCTTCGCTGAGGTGCCATTTGCTGGTGCCATCGCTGATGCCAAGAATATCACCTATTTCCCGATGGTTATAGCCTTCAATTATGTATAAATTGAATACCGTTTGCGTTGCCGCCGGCAGCTTTTGGACCAGGCGTAATACTTCCGCAGCGCTCATTCTTTGCAAAGCATCATTGTCTGTGCTGCCCGTATCGTGATAGTCTTTCAGTTCTACCTGGTTTTTAAATTTCTGTCGTGCACGTATAAAGTCTATGGCACTGTTTACCATAATGGTTTTTATCCAGGTATACAATGATGCTTTTGACGCGTCGTAGGTAGCCAGGTGTTTAAAGACTTTCAGGAACCCGTTGTGCAAAACCTCCAGTGCATCCTCTTCATTCCTGGTATAGCGCATGCACAGTGTAATCATTGGACCATAAAATTGTTTGTAGAACAATTCCTGGGCCCTGCGGTCGTTTTTTATGCAACCTTCCAGCACATTCTTATCTATCCATTCTGCTGACAATAATTCGTGGTTTTATTCCGGCCAGATAAAAAAACTATAATCTTGCTCAACGGTGTCCGGGGTTGCGTATTGTCCCCGCCGACCAATCGAATTGTTAAAATTACATCCTATTTCCACAACGATTTGTTATGGTATACTTGTTTTCTATCCGGTGCAGGCTACTAACCTATTTTTCCTTGCTATGTGCCTGTTACACAGGGCTTTTTCAAAGAAGCATTTATTCTATTTTAATACGTGCCCGGTAAACCAATGGTTGGCGGGTCAGCACAAAAAAATCCCCCGAAAACCTACGGGGGAAACGAAAAACCGGCCGAAGCCCACGAAAACATTTAAATACTCTTGTACAGGATCTGAACAAAAGCTTATTGCCAGCTCTATTACGTGCGTGTGCAGGCAACCGTTGGGCTCTCCCGCCCAGAATGTAGTGGCGTGTATGCTGCAGGTGGGAATAAATGCTGACAAAGGAATTATTCAACCTTGTTGTTAATAATGATTCCGTATACCCTGGAGGTATTTTTCAACCGCACGGCGTGCCGATCTGCCAGAAGCCTGGTGGTTATTAATAATTACTGAAAAAATAAGCGCCTTATTTTTTTTAGTGGTAAGGTAACCGCTCAGCGCAATAACCCCGGTAAGGTAACCGGTTTTGGCATAAATGAAACCCGCATCTGAAGTGTAGTAGTTGGTAAGGGTGCCTTCATTGCCGGTGGGAAATATTGTGCTGATGCGGTTCCAGGAAAACTCTTTTTTCATTTTATCGAGTATCCAGATAAAATCCCTGGGCGAAAATAAATTAAACCGGCTGAGACCGCTTCCATCCGCCCAGCTGGGTTTTTGTGGCAGGTCTTTTAGATCGGTTTGCAGCAGGGAGTCGATAATTTTTTCATCATTCATGGTGCCGCATAACCGGTTGCTGACCATCAGCAGGGTTTGCTCTGCAAAAAAATTGTCGCTATGGTGCATCATTGGTGCCAGCATAGAGTCAGTTGGCTGTGATTTTATCAGCTGGTAAGCAGTACGGGGTGCAATCGTTGTTAGTTGATCTTTTATTTTTACCTCGTTGTGTATGGTGTCCGTGAGCAATTCTACTGCTGCAGCAATGCCATCAGTAACAAATGGAATAAGCAGCTCTTTGTTTTTTTCTTTGCCTTCTGTAATAGTGAATATATTTTCTCTTACCGCTCGTTTTACCAAAAAATTGCTGCTGCCGGTATCGGAATTAAAATTGAGCTTCCAGTTTATTTCCGGTTGTGTGTAAATGGTGGTTTGCGGTTTTTTGCTGAGTTCTTCAATTTTTTCGATGGTTTGGGTTTGCACAAATTTGATGGTATTGCCATAAACAGGCAGGGCACTTCGTTCGGCCATATAATCATCGTTGTAATCATCCCATGACCATCCCAGTCCCAATGCATTTTCTTTCCAATTGTTGCCGGCGATATAAATATTTTTTCCGGCATAGCTTTGCAAAAAACTGATAACTGGTTGGGTTTTAAAATCCGGGTGAAGAACTGTAGGATCACCAGCGGGTTGTATATAAAGATCATTGCCGTTTTGCAGATAACTCAATCCAACCAGGCTATCACCCAGGTATTTCATTGCAGCGTAACAACTAAAAATTTTTGTGTTGGAAGCCGGCGTAAAAAATTTATCGCTTTGGTAATTGTACCAGTATTTACCAGTAGCCGGTTCGTAGATACTAATCCCGATATGTGCAAGCTTCAGATCCGCTGCGTTCAATAAATCCTCTTTTGCAGCTGCACCAATTTTTTTTTGTAAGGAGCAGGAACCGAGCACCAGCAGGACAAAGCAGTGCAAAATGATAAGACTGTGAAATTTTATATTTTTCATGCAGGTGAACTTTAATTTAATTGGGCGGTAGTTTTTTCAGCAAAATATGGAGCAAAGCAAATAGCTGATACTTTGCTATACGCTATAACCAGGTTATGCATCAGCTTCTTTCCTGTGCCCGCAGCCATCTTTCGGGTATTTCATTGCTGCTTGCAAGCAGGTAATCTTTGTATGAACAGGCAATGAATTTGCTATCTGGCAATTGCATCCACCAACGGCCTGTTTTTTTACTTTGCAGGAAAACGGTCTGTACTTCCGCGAATGCCGTATGGTATTCATTGAAAGATTCTTTTTCTTCCAGCTTCGCTTCCCGTCGGCCCCTGCTGCGGCCATCAAGTAAATACCAAAGCATGTGGCTTATCTGTTTCGCTGTCAGATCTTCTTTGTCTTTTGCGGGGTCGAACCCGTAGATGCCAATGCTGGTGGTGTTTGGACTAAGTCCTGCGTACCGCAACAGCAAACAACTTTCCTCACCATTGAAACCATTGGGCGAAACGGCATTGGCGGGCGCATAGGCATGAGCGATAGCGGAAATATCAAAGCTGAGTAACTGGCAATTACGGATTACCGGCTCCATTTCATCCATGCTCTCTTTTACATTGCCTACCCGAAAACAGTCAAACCGCAGCTTGTCCATGGTCTCCAGCATATTTGGATGCACATAAAAACTCTGGAAACCAATGTGGTTATAATGCCGCACAAAATTGGGTTCGGCGGTCAGTAATTCCATTAAAAAATTATCGCTGCGCAAGGCGGAACTGATATTTAAATCTATCAGTGCATCCACACAGCTGATTTCAATGATTTGTTTATTGGCACCGAAGGCTTCGTATTGAGGCAGGGTTAGATCGTGCGAACCGCCGATAAAAATAACCGTCTTTTTCTGGTTAAGTAATTCGTTCAGCACTGTCTTTACTGCGGCGTAACTGTCTTGCAAAGATGCGCCGGTTTTTATGTTGCCGATATCTGCCAGTTTTAGATCTGTGTGCCAGTAATAGAGCTGGTAGAATTGCCGCCTCACCGCATCGGCGGCACCTATTTGCTGCGGGGCATTGGTTTTTCCATTACCCCGTTGTTCATTGCACCCTACCAGTATGATGTCTGCATCACTGATATCCGGAAGCTCATTCTGATAGGCAGCAATGGATTTACCAATCTGTCCGTCGTGGTATAACTGGTCGTCAGACAGTTCGGCCAGGTTAAGCGGAATTAAAAAATCGGTCAGGTTAAAAAGATCATTCATGCGCCGGGTGGTTATGCGCCAAAATTAGCCGTATTTGTAACAGGAAAATGAGCATGCCGCACTTATTTACCCTGTATACGTGCAAGTGCAAGGCTTATCTTAAACGAACAGGAAAAATAAGCATCTTTATTTGCGGGGTTGCCGCGGATGGCATCTTTATTATTTTTTACACCGGAAGAAAGTTCCGCACTGCGGTCGGCCAGCATGTTTGCCATTGCTGCATTGGGCGGTGACAAATACTTGCTGAACAACGCAGGATTAATGTACCGGTTGCTTACATCATCGAGGTAATCGGTGCCGGTGATACGGTACAAGATTTCCAGGCGCAGGTTAATGGCGCCGGCCCGATCGTATTTAATGCCCAACCCTGCAGGCAGGCACCAGCTGGCAGAAGAATAGGATCGCCTTTCGGGATACTCTTTAAATGCTTGCCCCTCGGTGTGCAGAGGCCTGAGATCAACCCAGCGATTGTTGAGGGGCGCCTGCGGATTGTATTTGAAAACGCCAATTCCTGCCACGAGATAAGGGGAGAAGAGAGGGAGGTCTGCATTGTTGTACAGTATGGTTACTACGTGGAGTTCACCCGTTATGGCCAGTTCAAGGATGGACGTTTTGAACCGGAGATTCCGCAGGTAGCGGTTCCTGGCCATATCGGTACTGTTTTTCAAAACCGCATCGCTGCCTTCAATTTGTCCGGCCGTTGCTTCCAGCCTTAGGGCCAGTTTGGATTGCCAGGTAGTGCTTGCAAAAAAGGCTGCACAGAATTTTATTTGACTCCAGTTGATGTCTTTAATAAATTTTTTGCCAACGCCGCTGGTCCCGCCAATATCGGTGAGGCAATTCATACCGCCCAATGATGCACCTGCTTCCCACATCCATGCGGTTTCCGGTTTATTGTTGGAAGAAAGATAATACTGGCTGTGCAAGGCATGGCAAACAAACTGGCTCGCCAGCAGGCATGCGTAAAGAACAAATTTCATGCATAAGGTTTGTAGAAACAAAGTATGCTTTATCGCGCAGCAGGCATGTAGGACAGCGTGCTTTTTACCTCCTGAACAACACAGAAAAAAACGCTTTTTTTGCGATGATTTTGCGATCTTTTATTGTTCCTGCTGCAGGCGACTGCCTGCGTGCATGGAGCACTTGCAGGTGGTTGCAGTGCTTAGTGGTTAATGGGACTGACAAGCGTTGTTGGCAACTTAAGCTTTTGATAATATTTGCAAACCGGCCTTAACCCGCATTGTTCACATTTGGGGTTACGGGCCACGCATACATAACGGCCGTGCAAGATCAGCCAATGGTGTGCTTTGTGAATAAGGGCTTCCGGTATAAATTTTACCAGTTGTTTTTCTGTTGCCAGTGGTGTTTTGGCTCCTATGGTTAACCCAATTCTTGCGGATACGCGAAATACATGGGTATCTACGGCCATATTTGGCTGCTGGTCTACTACAGAAGTAATTACGTTGGCGGTTTTTCTGCCCACGCCAGGCAATTTAACCAGTTCGTCTACCGTCATCGGTATGGTTGCATTGAAATCATTCACCAGCATATTGGCCATTCCAATGAGGTGTTTTGTTTTATTATTGGGGTAGGAGATGCTTTTAATATAGGGAAACAATTCTTCAAAACTTGCTTTTGCCAGGTGCTGCGGGTCTGGATACTTTTCAAAAATAGCCGGTGTGGTTATGTTGACCCTTTTGTCTGTGCATTGTGCCGATAATATAACGGACACCAGCAGCTGAAACGGATCGTCGTACAGTAACTCGGTTTCCGCGTCGGGCGAAAACTGCTGAAAATAGTTAATTACAAAATCGAATCGTTCTTTACGGGTCATTATTCAAAGTAAAAAGTAAAAAATCAAAATAAAAATTCTATGCGTTTTTTACCTGGATGCCTGTTTGCCTTCTTACTTTTATGTAGAAGTTTATACCACGGCTTTCTGGTGGTCAATTACAAACTCAATCAGGTCCTCCAGCGAAATATCAATCCGGGAAAGCGCATCTGTAATATCATCGCGGTTTACCTGTGCGGCAAAGGCCAGGTTTTTTAATTTCTTTTTCACGCTGTTTACGTCCATGCCTTCATATTTAGTTGGGCGAATGAGCGCCGATGCGTGTACAAATCCGGATAATTCATCAAATGCGTAGATCATTTTATCCATTGTATTCACCGGTTCCACCCCAAAATAGCGCGGGCCGTGCGAAGCAATGCAATGAATAATATCCGGATCGATGTTCATTGCTTCCAGCTTTTCTATTATAATACGGCAATGATCATGGGGGTATTTTTCCCAGTCGGCATCGTGTAACAAGCCCGCCAGTTCCCATTTCAGTGCGGTCGGTTCATCCGCGTTTTCCTTTTCGATGGACCATGCCCTCATAAGGGCAGCCACTTGTTTCATGTGCAACTGGAGTTTTTCGTTGGGTACCCATTCTTTCAGTAATAGCAGCGCTTCCGATATTGTGATGGTGTTGCCTGCATTGGCAGGGTTACCAAAGACAGAGCGGCCCAGGTGATGAACAGACATAAGTATTGATTGGTTCAGCTGCTAATATAGACCCGTCCGGAGAGACTTGGTAAAAAAAACTACCCAGCATGAATAGCCTGGTCTTTATGAGCGTAGGTTCCGCCAGCGGGAACGGAAGCCAGCTACACAAAACCACTGATTTTTTTTGGGGTAAACGTCGCCTGCGTGTGTTGGTTACACCTATCCGGTAGACTTCAATATCCAAAAAAGCCAACCAAATGACCATCCAGGCGCCTGTTCGGAAGAGACTTTTATTTTTGCAGTCAAAATTTTTATTGAAAATCAGTTCATTACAAAGGTGGCTTGTAAAAATAGTCATATTTTTCTTGGGTGGATTTGTTACAGGTACTTACCTTCGCAGTCCTAAAAATTATGGCTTCCGGGATAGCGGCAGCCTTCACAAAAAACAGAAAACAATGAGCAAATTACATTTCACAACCAAACATGCAAATGCGGCTACCGTACAACGTGACTG
>JBDSEV010000064.1:0-96640 GCA_039919885.1 Chitinophagaceae bacterium | reverse complement strand
TCGCCTCCTGGTAGGCTATTGTATGGTTATAATGAACCGTTACTTTGCTGCCGATACCATAACGGTTTTTCCCTTCCCCCTGCAGGCTTACTTTTAAAAACTTATTCTCCGGGTGTTGCTGAACACTTTGGTTGCGGTACACAAACGCCGGCATATTTACATTGTTCACCACCAAATCCAAGTCCCCGTCGTTGTCAAGGTCTGCGTACGCACTCCCGTTGCTGAACCCAGGCGCGTCAAGCCCCCACTCCGATGCCTTATTGGTAAACGTTAGATCCCCATTGTTGCTATACGCATAGTTCGAAATCGCATTCGAGGGCATTAAATCGATCAGCTTTTTGATGGCGCCGTTTTTTTCTTCTTTAATTATCTTTCTTATTTCGGCAGGGTTGGCGGTATATTGGATATAATCCTGGTCTGTCAGGTCTTTAAAAATACCATTGGCAACAAAGATGTCTTTGTAGCCATCATTGTTCAAATCCGTTATCAGCGCACCCCAGCTCCAGTCAGTAGCGTTTACGCCGGCCAGCCGGCCTATCTCGCTAAAATTTATACCGGCTGTTCCATTGCCGTTGGTAGCAGCCCCCTCGTTAAGTTGCAATACATTTCTAACAAACTGGTGGTAGTAGCCATTTTTCAGATCAGACTGGTACTTATCCCAATTTTCGAAACTGGTTTTCGTTTTCACCCGTGTTTCTTTCTCCGGCAGCATATCCGTTACATAAATGTCGGGCAGGCCGTCGTTATTTATATCCGCGATATCCGCACCCATGGAATTCAGGCTCAGTTCGCGCATGGATTTTTCCAGGGATTCGGTAAAACTGCCGTTTTTATTGTTGATGTATAAATAATCGCGTTCAAAAAAATCGTTGGATACGTAAATGTCCTGCCAGCTATCATTGTTCATATCTGCAATGGTAACCCCGAGGCCAAAGCCAACTTTGCTGCTGTAGATGCCGGCCTGCGCTGTTACATCGGTAAAATAATTGTTGTCGTTGCGGTATAGTTTATTACCGCCCAGTGTATCTGGTATGTTGCGCTGATCTTTTATCAAATCGTAATTACCTACAGACCGGAATGAATTGTTGAGCAGGTAACAATCGAGGTCACCGTCATGGTCGTAATCAAAAAAAACCGCGTGGGTAGAAAGGCCCATATTATTCAGTCCAAAATCTTTTGCCCGTTCTGTAAATGTTACTTCGTCCGGATGGCCAGGAGCACTCCCATTGTTAATGTAAAGGGCGTTGCTCCTGTGCTTGCTTTTAAAATCACCTGATTTGCAGACATAAATATCCAGCAGCCCGTCACCATTTACATCGGCAAACGTAACGCCGGTCGACCAAACGCCTTCTGCATTGAGCCCGGCTTTATCTGTAATATCTTCAAATTTAAAATTGCCTTTGTTGAGGTAGAGTTTATTTGATTTCATGTTACCGCAAAAGAAGATATCGGGTAACCCATCATTGTTAACGTCACCGATACCAACACCGCCCCCGTTGTAAAAATTGCGGAAAGTATAAGCGTTTAGCTCTTCGGTGTAAGATACATCGTTGGAGAAATTGATGCCGGTAGTAGCTGACGGTAGTAGCTGAAAAAGTGTATTTGTATTGGATGGAGCCGGTGTGGAGGGCGAATGACAGGAACCCAGCAAAACAGAAAACAAGAGTATACCACAACTGCTTTTAACCAGTAAGGAATTCAGTAAAATAATTTTGCGGAGCATAACGGTATACAATTCACCCAGGATCACCAACCTCACTGATTCATTTGAGAATAGCCGCCATGGATATAATATGTAAATTAGGCCCATTTTAATAAATAAAGCAAGTAATAACATTACATTATTACTTGCTTTACGTGTATAAAAAAACCAGTTATTGCTTATTGGTAACCTGGGTTTTGTTTCAGGTTTTTGTTAGCATCCAGCTGCGATGTAGGCAGCGGAAAAATATTTACGTGGCTGTCCCCGTCTGCAGGATGAAACTGGAAGGCGTTGTTGTATGTTCCGAAACGGATCATATCCTGCCTTCTCCAGGATTCAAAAAACATTTCCCTTCCACGTTCTGCCAGGAAATTGGCAGCGGTAATATTAGTGAAAGCGGTTACACCACCATGCTGGGTTCTGATTTGATTAACAACAGCGGCTACGGTTGGATCGTTCCAGTTATTTGCCTTCCTGGCTGTTGCTTCTGCTTTCGTTAACAAAATATCTGCATAACGGAAGATAGCAAAGTCATTGTCCATGCTGGAAGTCATGTTCTGGTAGAACTGCCATTTACTAATTCTTGCACCCGCCTGGCGCCATGCATTTGGCTCCAGTTCATTGATATAAGGGGTAAAGGTAAAAGGCGCTCCATCTGGGTCAGTTGGCTCGGGATTACCGATTAACCTTTTGCCGGATGCGTCAAACTGAGGACCAACCAGGAAGTTAGCCTGCATTCTTTTATCAACGGTAGCAGTAACTGAATCGCCCAGTGGCGTAAGACCCACTACTCTACCCTGCGGACCAGGATTTAAAGTAGGGTCAATATAAGAATTGTAAAATTCTGCAGTGGTGGCGAAGCCATTCCATGGTTGGTCGTTGATATTATATGTTTGCTGGTTGAGGTAACTCAGCGTCATCATATTAATATTAGACCCGGTAAACTTAACGTGATCATAAGGAATCGACCAGATTGTTTCTTTTGAAAACTGGTTGTTCTGTATGAAATTTTCTACGTAAGTGGGTGTCAACACAAATATACCGGAATTGATAATTGTATTGCAGGCTGCAATGGCTTTATCCCACTGAGGAGTGCCGGTGTACACCTGTGCATTCAGGTATAATTTAGCAAGACATGCTTGTGCCGTATAATAATTTACACGGTATTGCGTAGCGATGTCAGGAATGGAACTTGGTTTCTTTAGCAATGGGGCATTGGCAACCAACTCAGCTTCTATGAAATCAAATACCTGCTGTTTGGTAGCATTGGTTGGTGGTTTGGTATCATTAAAATCGATACTCAGGGGAACGTTTCCGTACCAGTCGAGCAACCAATAATAATAAATAGCGCGCAACGCTTTTAACTCAGGAATGTAATCAAGTGCAGCGGGCGTACCGAAGGTGGTAAGCGTCGCAATGAGGCGGTTACAGGTAGATACACCCTTGTAGCAAAACGTCCAACCATTTAATGGATCCGGGTCATCAGCTTTATAAATGTGCTGTTTGAGCCTGATCCAACGGCCACCATCACCCCAATCCGGCCCGCGGGTAGGTACCACACACTCATCTGTGGTAACTTCATTCATTGTAAGGTAGTGGTTGTTGGAAGCCATACCTGACAAATTAGAATACGCAGCGCCTACAGAGGAACTGATTTCCAAATCTGTTTTACCAAATTGTGCGCCGGTTACTCTGTCGTAAATATAGCCAGATTCATCCAGCTTGGTACAGGATACGCCTGCCAGCAGCAGCCCTGCAATGATAAACAATTTAAGAACACTACTTTTCATATAGTAAGTATAAAGATGATAAAAATTATTATTAGAAGCCCAGGTTAAAGCCCAGTGTGAACGAACGGGCTAAAACCCATGTTGTCCTTCTGTCAATACCAGGAGCCAGGATATTACCATTTAAGTTATCAGAATAACGCACTTCAGGATCAGCACCTGTGTAACCGGTAATAGTGAAAAGGTTGCGGCCTGTAAAAAACGCCCTGATGCTTCTGAAACCATTTTTATTACCTTTTTTCAGGTCGAAGTTATATCCAAGTGTTGCGTTGTCCAATTTTACGAAGTCGCCTTTTTCTACATAATAACTGCTGAAACGCTGTGCATCATTCAGTTCAGTATTGTAATATTTGGTATTTACTACATTATAAATAGATGACACGGCTGAGTTTTCAAAGAACGCCCTTTCTGTGTTAATCAGGTCATGACCAAAAGATCCACGCAGGAAGAAGTTTAAATCCCATTTTCCGTAAGTAAAGGTGTTCGTCCAACCCATTTCAAATTTAGGCAAACCATGACCGATAACAGCTTTATAAGAAGTAGAGTCCGGAGCAACACCAACGCCTTGTCCGTTGTCAAAAAGATTCTTGCCATTTTTATCAAGACCGATATAAACAGCCTGGTAAAAAGCACCTATTTCAGCACCCTGGTAAGACCGGGTGATCTGTGTAGCTTCCTGACCGGGTGAACCAAGGTTGGTTTGGCCGATATAAGAACCTGCTGATGGATCCAGCCTTGATAAAACAACATGATTATGCGCGTAATTGATGCCGGTGTTCCAGTTCAGCTTCCTTTGTTTCAATACATCATAGTTGATAGCAATTTCATAGCCTTTGCCGGTAAGGTCACCAACGTTCAGGTATGCACTACCAAATATAGCTGGCGGGGAAGGTACCGTTGCCAGGAAAATCAAGTCTTTTGTTTTACGGTTGTACCAATCAACAGTACCGGTTAAACGGTTGTTGAAGGCTACGAAATCCAAACCGATGTCAATCTCCGCTTTTCTTTCCCATTTCAGATTAGGGTTTTCATTCTGGTTAGGCCCGTATGTGGCGATAAACGCACCATTGATTGGATAGTTACCCTGTCCGGTTAGTGTTAATTGTGACAAGCCTGACGAAGGAGGGAGGTTACCAGTGATACCAAAGCTTCCTCTCAGTTTAAGTGAATTCACACTTGGTATTTCAACAAATTTGTTCAAATCCACACCAGCACTTACCGCAGGGAAATAACCCCATTTGTTGGCCGGACCGAATTGTGAGGAACCTTCTCTTCTTAACGAAGCAGACAGGTAAGCAAAATTATTGTAGTTAAGATTGATGCGTCCGAAGAATGCAACCAGTTTGTTACCATTTTTGTAGCTGGCTGTGGTTGCTTTACCGTCCTGAACGTCCTGGGCAGTAGAAAAATCCTGTGCAGAAAGGTCAGTAATGAAATTACCGGCACCCAGTGAATAACCCTGGTAGATAAAATCCTGGTAAGAATAACCTGCAATGGCATTCAGATCAAGTTTTGAAATTTTATGCTGATAAGACAAAGTATTTTCATACAACTGTGTGAGCCCTTCATCATCCTTCTTGAAAGAATAGCCATGACGGCCAACACCTGTTACACTGAATGGTGCACCGGCTGGAAATCCACGGTCAATAAACGCAGTACTGGGCGAATATTGATTCTGGTAAGTACTTGTTGACTGCTGTGCGTAACGGGTTAAGATTTTAAGGTTTTTAAAAATTTCGTATTCAACCGAACCAGCAAAGTTGAGCCTTTTGAGATCCTGGTGGTTGGTATTTTGCCTTAAAATGGCAACAGGGTTTGAATATTGCGTGGCGCTTACTTCAAAATAACCACCACCGGCCAGATCCTGCGCAGGATTCTGTGCTTTTACCGGAGAAGTTGGGTTATAAATAGTTGCGTATTCAAATGCATTGGTGTAACCCAAATCTGAAGATTTACGTGTGGTGCTCACCTCTACATTAAATACCAATTTATCATTTAATGCTTTGTGCGTAAGATTCACCCTTCCGTTCAATTGCTGGAAACCTGTGGTGATAGCAATACCTTCTGCATTTCTGAAGTTAAGCGATGCATTATAAGTAGTGTGTTCGTTGCCACCTGAAAAAGACAGGTTGTGCTGGTGTGAAACGGCAGTACGGGTAATTTCTTTGTTCCAGTCAGTATTAAAACCGTAGTCTGTACCTGCACCCAGCGCTTTGGTAAGCGTACGGTATTCTTCAGACGACATGTGTTTTGTAAACCGTACACCATTTTCTATGCTCACTGAACCATTATAGTTTACCTGAGACTGACCGCGCTGACCTGTTTTTGTTGTAACGATCAATACACCTGCAGAACCGCGGGTACCATAAATTGCTGCTGAAGAACCATCTTTAAGAACGTCAATGGATTTAATATCATTGGGGTCAATGGAATTCAAATCTGCTCCCACCTGGCCATCTACAACAACCAATGGCTGAGTATTGGCTCCCAGGGTAGACAAACCCCTCAGCCTTATTTCAAAGCCACCGTTTGGATCTCCACCCGGGCGGGCGATAGACAAACCGGCAACTTTACCTTGCAGCAACTGAGCAACATCATTCACATTGCCTTTATTAAACTGTTCAGCGGTTACACTGGTAATAGCACTTGTAATTTCTTTTTTACGCTGTGTGCCATAACCCACCACCACTACCTCGTTAAGGCTCGCATTGGTGGCTACCAGGCTTACATTGGCCGTTGAACCGGAAATAGTAACTTCCTGTCTGCCAAAGCCTACCGAAGTAATTACCAGCGTGGAAACATTTGGCGCAACACTAATAGAAAAGCTACCATCACCACCTGTAGACGCTCCGTTTTTGGAACCCTTGGGCTGAACAGTAGCTCCAACAACGGGTGAACCGTCTTTTGAATCTGTAATCTTGCCTGTAATTGTTTTTGACTGGGAAATACCTTGAAAAAACGAAAAGAGAAGAAGAAAGCCAAGAGACAAGGCCTTCGTAATGAAGATCTTTGTATTCTTCATACAGCGATAGTTTTTAGTTTAGCAAAAGTTAAATGTCTGTAAAAAACGATAGTAATAAGGACACTCCAAGAATTTATGCCGTCATCGATATTACAACCGATTTAACATATTTGAAATTTTAGGCAGTAAAAGTACATTTTTAAACTTCACTTCCAAATAAATTTTAATTTAATGTTAATATTTGCGGGTGTGTATTACTGGGAGACACAAGAATTACTGAATTAGATGCTTCGGCAAGCGACAATTTTTAACATTGCGGCATATTGCTAATTAAAATCTGTCCCGATGCGTATCCAGTCAATGCAGCCTTTTATATACCCCTGGCGATAATAGAAAGGGCTGGCGATTTGTTAATGGACAAAAGTCTTTGATGGTATTCTGTTAATACGGGCATTTGAATAAAACATAACGCGCTTACGACTTTAGTCAGATAAAAAATTGGGCCCGAGCGCATTCCGGCCCGTCTAACACGGTTATGCTGTTTGCTCCAAACTATTCCCATAAAAACATTCACCTGACAATCCCATTATGCGCCCAGCAGGAACTGATTTTTTTACTGGCCGCAACTGCAAGCGCCGTATGGGCAATTCACTTCAGCAATTATGAGGATCTGAATGCCTGAAGGGTCTTCAGGAAGTTCCAGGAAGCAATTCAATTTGGAAAGTGCCCCCCGGTACCAGCAGCCGGCGCACCCATCATTGATTAACCCTTCGCTATAGCGGTTCTCAGCCCTTTTTCCGCCAAAAACCCCGACCTTCGCGGAATCATGGAAATCACCAGTGTATCAGTGGTCACATTGCCTGTAATGGAAAGTTTTTATACCATCCAAGGCGAGGGCTATCACCAGGGAAAAGCGGCCTACTTTATACGCCTTGGCGGCTGCGATGTGGGTTGCGTTTGGTGCGATGTAAAAGACAGCTGGGATGCCGCCATCCACCCCCAATTATCTATCACATCCATTGTTGCCCGTGCCGCCTCGCATCCCGGCCGGCTGGCCGTGGTAACAGGCGGCGAACCGCTTTTGCACAACCTCTCTAAACTTACACAGTCCCTGCATCAGGCAGGCTTTCAAACCAATATAGAAACTTCGGGCTCCTCCCCGCTCACCGGCAACTGGGACTGGATTTGCCTTTCCCCAAAAAAATTTAAGGCGCCTTTGCCAGAACTGGTAAACCTGGCCAACGAACTAAAAGTGGTCATCTTCAATAAAACCGATTTTGCGTGGGCTGAAAAATTCGCCGCTCAAACAAATGCTTCCTGCAGACTGTACCTGCAGCCGGAATGGGGCAAGGCGCCCGCTATGATACCGCTGATTGTTGACTATATAAAAGCCAACCCGCAATGGGAACTGAGCCTGCAACTGCATAAATACATTAACGTTCCTTAAAAACCCGCTGGCTTACCTTTGATTATCATTTTTATAAAGAATAAATGCGCGAATGATGCGTTGTATGAGTTGTTGACGGACAGCATGTAAGACGCTTTGGTGCCGGTTGGTTTTGTACAGAATAATTTACATGATTCGTTGTTTTCAACATGCACCTTTTAATATCCTTGTCATGAAATTACTTTGTTTTGTACTTATTATATTGTCAGCCTCCGCTATACATGCCCAGCAATACAATCCGGAAAAAATAAATAAAAAAGCCGCAGCGCTACACAGCCAGGGCCTGCAGGAAGCAACAGACGGCAACCTGCGGGAAGGCATCCGTCTTTTGCAACAGGCGGTAAAGATTGACAAAGGTTTTCTTGATGCGTATCTCTCCATTGCAGGCATGTATGGCGAGTTGAAAAACTACGACAGTGCTATCATAAATTACGAAGCAGCTAGGTCCATTGACAGTATTTACTTCAGGGATTACAACCTCCCCTATTCCATTAACCTGGCTGGCAAAGGATGGTTTGAGAAGGCCTTGGCTGCAGTAAATGTTTTCACTACCATTCCCAATCTTAATGAGAGCAGTGTAAAAGCTGCGGGCTATCGGCAGCGGTGCTACCAGTTTGGTATCGATTTCAAAAAAAGCCATACCGATACGTCGTATAAGTTTGAACCCACTAATTTGGGTGACAGCATCAATACCGCAGTGTCTGAATATTTTCCTGCACTTACCATCGACAGCCGGCAGTTGATTTTTACCAGGCGCGTGAGAAGTGTCAATGAAGACTTTTTCGAAACCTATAGTAAAGACGGGGTATGGTCATCTGCCAGGGCATTATCCGGCAGCATTAATACCAACTTCAACGAGGGCGCGCAAAGTATTTCGCAGGATGGGCAATGGCTCATCTTCACCGGCTGTAATTTCCAGGAAGGCTATGGCAGCTGCGATTTGTATATTTCTTACTTAACACCGGAAGGCTGGAGCGCGGCAGAAAATATGGGCAACCGGATAAATACAGACCAATGGGAATCTGCACCTAGCCTATCTCCTGATAAAAGAGACCTGTATTTTGCCAGCCGGCGTTTTGGGGGTTATGGCGGCAGCGATATTTATGTTTCGCATATGGGAGCCAATGGCCATTGGGGCGAACCCGAGAATATGGGACCAGAAGTAAATACCATTGGCGATGAAAGCTGTCCTTTTATACATGCAGACAACCAGACACTGTATTTTACCAGCAGTGGCCACCAGGGATATGGAGGCGATGATTTGTTTGTTGTACGCAAAGGCGCACAAGGAAAATGGAGTCTTCCGGAAAACCTTGGATACCCTATCAATACAATAGAAAATGAAGGCAGCCTGGTAATTACGGCAGACGGTGCGGTAGCGTACTATGCGAGCGACCGCAGTGACACCCGTGGCGGACTGGACCTTTATACTTTCGTAATGCGGAACGATATCCGACCGATTAAAACACTTTGGATAAAAGGAAAAGTATTTGATAAAAAAACCGGCAAAGGCCTTCCTTCCGCAGTTGCACTCGCCGACTTAAAAACAAAAGATATTATCAGCCGTGTGCAAACGGATGAAACAGGCAATTACCTGGTTACACTGCCGGTTGGTAAAGATTATGCCTTTAACGTAAACCGGAAAGGCTATCTATTTTTCTCTGAAAATTTTCCGCTGAGCCAGAAGCAGCCAGATGCAACCTACAATATTGACATACCCTTGCAGCCACTGGAAGCAAATGCAAGTATTGTATTAAAAAATATTTTCTTTGATGTGGCCAGGTTTGAACTAAAACCAGAATCACAGGTAGAACTGGATAACGTGGTTACGCTAATGAAAGACAATCCCACGCTTCGTATCCAGATTAGTGGCCATACTGACAATGTGGGTAAGCCCACCGAAAACATTGCTTTGTCCAACAACCGCGCAAAAGCAGTAGTCGCATACATCACCGCAAAAGGCATAGATATGCGGCGGCTTTCTTTCCAGGGCCTGGGCGATAGCGCACCGCTGGCAGACAATAAAACAGAAGAAGGCAAAGCGAAGAACCGGCGAACCGAATTAAAAGTTATTGGCCAATAATTTTGCCCGGTAATTCCTGTTGCTTCAACCCATCGGGCTAAAATTTTGGTAACCATCCATAAAATTTTTGCCACTTATTTTTTGCGGGGAAGCGTACCTATTTCCCATCCCTACATTACATCAAGAACCGCCTAATGCTGGCGGGAAGCACGCAGATTCAAAAAAAATTTCTACATTCATTCTTATAAACCTTCCTATTTAAAGAATGAATACTAACCTACTGCACCAGGTAGCGCTAACCCTCGTGCCCAATATCGGCCCGGTACAGGCCAAAATTCTCATCGATCATTTTGGTGATCCGTCCTCCATTTTTAAAGCAAAAAAATCATCGCTGGAAGCATTGGAAGGCATCGGCGGTATAAGAGCCCGTAACATAAAAGAATTTACAGGCTACAAAAGAGCGGAAGAGGAATTGGCATTTATCGACAAATACAAAATAATACCGCTTTTTTTGACGGACCCTGCCTATCCCCGCAGGTTATTGAATTGTTACGATCCCCCCACCCTGCTCTACTACCGCGGCAATACCAACTTTAACGCTGCTAAAACAGTTGCCATTGTAGGCACCCGCAGCAAAACCGAATATGGAAAACACCTCACAGAAAAACTGGTAGCAGACTTAAAAGAAGCCCAGGTACTGATCATCAGCGGACTTGCATTGGGCATTGATGCCGTTGCACACAAAGCTGCCCTCAAACACGCAGTGCCTACGGTAGCAGTGGTGGCGCACGGACTCGACAAAATCTATCCTGCGGAGCATACCGTGCTTGCAAAAGACATCCTAAAAGAAAACGGAAGTGTGCTCACAGAATTCATGAGTAGAACAAAACCGGACAAACATAATTTTCCATCCCGGAACCGCATTGTTGCCGGCATGAGTGATGCCGTAGTGGTGGTAGAAACCGATCTAAAAGGAGGAAGCATGATCACTGCGGAACTGGCCAACGGATACAACAGGGATGTATTTGCCTTTCCCGGCAGAACCACCGATAATAAAAGTGCCGGCTGTAACTACCTGGTTAAAAACAACAAAGCCATTCTGCTGACCGGTGCCCAGGATATTATCGATATCCTGGGATGGTCGGACAAAAAAACTGCACCCAAAAAACAGCAGAAAGAGTTATTTATCACGCTGAGTACAGAGGAAAAGTTGATTGTTGACCTGCTGAAAGAAAAAGAGCTGGTGCCGATCGATGAACTGCGTGCAAAAAGCAACCTCAACAGCAGCACGGTAGCGGCTGCCATCTTAAACCTGGAACTTCAAAACGTGGTGCTTTCATTGCCTGGAAAATTGTACAGGCTGCTCTAACAGTAACGGGTACTTGCATGAATTTCATGCACCGTAATCATACATCTGGCTCAAATGCAGTCGGGGCCCGGGTTTTATGAATGTATAAAAAGTTTTGGAACGAATTTATCCGCTGCACTATCTTTGCCCATGGCAACACTAAATAAACCCACAAGTAAGTCGGATTTCAGTAAAAAATTTTTTGGTGAAGGTTTAACGTTCGACGATGTACTGCTCCTGCCCGCTTACTCGCAGGTACTTCCCCGGGAAGTAAATATCAAGACAAAACTCACAAAAGCGATTTCCCTCAATATTCCCATGTTGTCTTCCGCTATGGATACGGTAACGGAAGCCAACCTGGCCATCGCCCTGGCGCGCGAAGGCGGTATCGGCATTCTTCATAAAAACATGACCATTGAACAACAGGCAGAACAGGTTCGTAAGGTTAAGCGCAGCGAAAGTGCGATGATCATGGACCCCATAACCCTCAGCATTGATGCTACCATCGGGGATGCATTGCAGCTAATGAAAGAAAACCGGATTGGCGGTATTCCGATCGTAGATGGTGCCCATAAGCTGGTGGGTATTCTTACCAACCGCGATCTGCGTTTTGAAACAGACAAAAAACGCAAGGTGCAGGAAGTGATGACCAAAGAAAATTTAATTACTGCACCCGAAGGAACCGATCTAAAAAAGGCAGAGAAAATACTGCGTTCTTATAAAATAGAAAAACTTCCTGTCGTAAAAAAAGACAATACGCTGGTGGGCCTTATTACGTACCGGGATATGATGCAACTCAGCAGTTTTCCCAATGCAGCCAAAGACGGATTTGGACGTTTGCTGGTGGGCGCCGCACTTGGAATTACAGCCGACATGTTAGCACGCGCTGCCGCATTACAGCAGATTGGCGTAGATGTGGTATGCCTGGACAGCGCACACGGACACAGCAAGGGTGTGATTGATGCCTTGAAAAGCGTAAAAAAGAATTTTAAAAACTTACAGGTAATAGCAGGTAATGTAGCCACTGCAGCAGGCGCAAAAGCACTGGCGCAGGCCGGCGCCGATGCGGTAAAAATCGGTATCGGGCCGGGTTCTATCTGCACTACCCGTATTGTAGCGGGTGCAGGCGTACCGCAGATTACAGCTATTATGGAAGCATATTCGGCACTTAAATCATTGGGTGTTCCGTTAATTGCGGATGGTGGTATCCGTTATACCGGCGATATGGTAAAAGCGCTCGCTGCCGGTGCGGATACGGTAATGATGGGCAGTGTTTTTGCCGGAGTGCAGGAAAGCCCGGGAGAAACAATCATCTACGAAGGAAGAAAATTTAAAGAATACCGCGGCATGGGTTCTATAGGTGCCATGGCTGAGGGAAGCAGTGATAGGTATTTCCAGGATGTGGAAGATGACCTGAAGAAACTGGTGCCCGAAGGGATTGAAGGACGGGTAGCTTACAAAGGAAGCCTGAGTGAAGTGGTGCAGCAATATACCGGCGGACTGCGTGCGGGCATGGGCTATTGTGGCGCCGGCGATCTGGCCAAACTTAAAAGCGATGCACAGTTCATCCAAATCACCAATGCGGGCATGAAAGAAAGCCATGCACACGATATTGAAATTACAAAAGAGGCCCCTAATTACTCACGGAAGTAGTTGCGAAGTACTATGTTAATGGCTTTAACATGAAGGGTAATCTTTCCGTTTATGACAACTTAAGGTAAACCAACATTGGGTCGGCTTTTGTACCTGTCATCTCCTGGTTGCCGCTATGGTAATTTTCACGAACTTGTTGCAAAATTTAATCATTGAAAAAATTACCGGCGCTATTTTTCTATATTTTTCTTTCACTCGCTGCGGTCGCCCAGTCGGATACCTGCCGCCTCCGCATTAGTTTGCTTACCTGCGGACCAGGAGAAGACCTGTACTCCATATGGGGACATACCGGCGTCCGGGTCATCGATTCCGCACTGCAGACAGATGTGGTTTTTAACTATGGTACTTTTGATGACAGTGACCCGCTGTTCTATCTAAAATTTACAAGAGGCATGATGATGTATTCCGTATCGCCGTATACATTCAGCGACTTTATGGCGGAGTACAGGTACTTTAAACGCAGTGTTACCGAACAGGTGCTGCAACTCGATTGCGCCGAAAAAATAAAACTCCAGAGCGCACTCTGGACCAACACAAAAGAGGAGAATAAATTTTACGCATATCATTTTTACGCTGACAACTGTACCACACGTGCCAGGGACATTATCCTGAACAACCTGCATTCAACACCACAATTCGGTGATATTCGTCCCCGCCCGGGCATCAGCACCTATCGCCAGCTAATCCACAGCTTTATGACCAGTAGCGGCCAGGCATGGAACAAGTTTGCGATAGACGTTTTGCTGGGCAATCACCTGGACGAAATAATGAATAACCAGCAGGCAATGTTTCTGCCCGACTTCCTGATGAAAGGCGTGGACAATGCATCAGTAAACCATTTACCGCTTGCAGCTGAAACAACTGTATTACTCGCCAACGGCCAACCAGCGCAGGGAAGTTTTTTTACCCCTGTATTTTTATTTTCTATGGTGCTGGTTGTTATGGTCGCGTTATCATTTGCAAAAAACAACACCGCTGCTAAAGCACTCGTTGTACTGGATAGTTTATTTTTCCTGCTGATTGGCCTGCTCGGCTTGCTGATGCTTGTTCTCTGGATATTCAGGATAGACAATGTTTGCAGAAATAATTTTAATCTTGCGTGGGCACTTCCCACGCATATAATCATTGCGTTTGCAGTGAATAAACAAAAAAACTGGGTTAAAAACTATTGGTTATTCACGGCTATTGCCAGCGCAGTATTGTTACTGGCCTGGAAATGGCTGCCACAAGAAATGAACAACAGCATATTGCTGATTGTTGCCATTGTATTGTTCCGAAGTATTGTGCGGTTTAATAAAATAAGGAAAGCATGACGCAGAAAAGCATCACGATAAAAAACAAGGAGGTTTTTTATTCAACGGCCGGCACGGGTTTTCCCGTTGTGTTGATCCATGGGTTTGCGGAAGACAGTGCTGTATGGAAATACCAGCTCGATGAATTGTCAAAACATTTTTTATTGATTGTGCCCGATTTGCCCGGCAGCGGAAAGTCTGCCATAGCGGATGATATGAGCATTGAAGGACTGGCCGATTGTGTTAAACAGATCATAGACCAGGAACTTCAATCAACCGAAATTGCGGGAAAGGCACCGGGCAGCGTAATAATTATTGGGCACAGCATGGGCGGTTATATCACCCTGGCGCTTGTTGAAAAACACCCAAATCTCATCGCAGGGTTTGGTCTTTTCCATTCATCCGCATTTGCTGACAATGAAGAAAAGAAAAAGTCCCGCAGGAAAAGTATTGATTTTATTCTGTCGCATGGTACGCATGCCTTCATAAAACAGTCCGCACCCAACCTTTTTACGGAAGCATATCGTATAAAAAACAGTATGGTTGTGGAGGATATGATAGACCGTTACAGTCATTTAGAACCGATGGCACTCGTTGCTTACTACGAAGCCATGATAAACCGTCCAGATCGTACTGCCCTTTTAGCATCCTTTAACAATCCAATCCTTTTTATTATCGGTAAACAAGACAAAGCAATACCGTTTACTGACAGCATGCAGCAATGCCATATCCCGCAACTATCAACCATTGAAATCCTGGAAGATTCGGCCCATATGGGTATGTGGGAAGAAAAAGAAAAAAGCAGCCAGGCCCTGTTGTTGTTTTTGAAGCATGTGCAACAGTCTAACCTGCATTGACAAGTGAATGAAAAAGTTATTGGCAGCAGGAATCGCAATTTTTTGTTTGGTACACGTGTATGGCAATCATATACGGGGAGGAGAACTGTCCTATAAATACCTCGGGCCCGGGTCAGCCGCCAATTCATCCAAATACCTGTTGCGGTTGAAAATGTACATTGATTGCAGCGCTAATTCGCCCGGCCAAAACGAAACCACTGCCCCTTTTACCATCTTTGACCGCTCTGGCAATATTCAATTTGCCAATCCGCTCGTGAGCCTCACCAGCGAACAAATAATTACCTATGACCCTGCGTCCAATCCCTGTATCACCAATCCACCGCTGGATATTTGTTACAAATTAAAATATTTTGAAACCACGGTTGATCTGCCCGATAATACAGGTGGTTATACGGTAGCTTACCAACGCTGCTGCCGGCTCGAGGGCATTGAAAACGTTGCCGGCCGGAGCAATGATTACGGGGCTACCTATTCCTGCGATATACCCGGTAGCAATGTATTGCCGCTGCCGGCGCATAATTCAAGCCCGGTAATTGCCGGCAACGATGCAGTGGCCATTTGTGCAGGTTCGGGTTTTTCGTATGATTTTTCTGCTACAGACCCGGACGCAGATTCGCTGGTGTATAGTTTATGCGACGCCTATAACGGCGGCGGCAACCAGGCCAATCCCCCCTCCTGCTTCACTTGCGTATCGCCCAACCCCTCTGCGCCCCCACCTTATCGTTCTTTGCCTTATAAAAGTCCGTATAGCGGGTCCAGCCCGCTTGGGTTAAAAGCAGTCATTGATCCTACAACAGGTATCATTTCGGGTATTGCCCCGGAGACGGTGGCGCAGTATGTAGTAACGGGGTGTATATACGAGTACCGCAATGGTGTATTAATTAATGTGCACCGCAAAGACATTCACCTGAAAATCTCAGACTGTAACCCCCTGAAAGCATTCCTGAAACCCGATTACGACTATTGTGACGATTTCCTTGTATCATTTAAAAACGAACAATTCAATCCCGCCGGTACTGTTTTTATTTGGACATACGGCGACGGTTCAAAATCGGATACCTCGCTTGACCCTATCGGTTTGGTACAACACCAGTTTGCTGATACGGGAACTTATAACATCCGTCTCAAAGTAATCCTGGCTGGCCAGTGTACAGACTCTGCCTTCACCCTCGCAAAAGTGTATCCTGGCTTTTATCCCGGTTTTAAGGTATCGGGTTCCTGCCTGCTCTCGCCCCTGCAATTTACAGACACCACCAAAACGAGTTACGGGGTAGTGAACAATTGGCGATGGAATTTTGGCGATGAAACTACATTGGAGGATACCTCGCTTGCCAGTTTACCCGCCCAGCAATGGCAGTTCAGTACCATTGGCACAAAGACCGCCGAACTGATTGTGCAGAGTAACAAAGGTTGTATTGATACGGTTTACCTACCATTTGAAGTAAAAGACAAACCGGTGATCGTGCTGCCTTTTAAAGACACGCTCATCTGCAGCAACCTTCCTATACAGGATACGCTGATGCTGCAAGCCAGTGGCACGGGCAGTTTTTCCTGGACGCCGGTTACCCGGATCGTCAATGAAAATACGGCTACACCGCTGGTGTTTCCTACCAGCACCACGTTGTACCAGGTACGCCTAAACGAAAACGGCTGTGTGAATACGGATACCATAACGGTAAGGGTAGTTGACCACGTAACGCTGGATGCCGGGCCAGACAGTACCATTTGTCTTACCGATGCAATTGTGCTGCATCCCGCTACCAATGCACTGGCTTATGCCTGGTCGCCTGCTGGTACGTTTAGCAACCCGGCAGTGAAAAATCCGCTGGTTACACCCACTGCCACCACCGTGTATCATTTGGTGGGCAGCATTGGCAAATGCAGTTTGGCAGATGATGTAACCATCCGCACGGTACCTTATCCGAAATCAGATGCAGGACCCGATCAAATCATTTGCTTTCGCGACACGGCCCAACTCCACGCAACCATTACCGGCTCCTCATTTACATGGTCGCCGGTATTTAGCCTGATCAATACCGGTAGCCTCTCTCCCCTGGCACATCCGGTATCAAGTACTTCCTATGTCCTGGCAGCCTATGATGTAGTCGGTTGCCCTAAACCAAAATTTGATACCGTGATGGTTACCGTTCGGCCACCCATTATTGCGAACGCAGGAAAGGATACGTCCGTTACTGTCAATCAACCACTCAAACTAACGGCTACCGGTGCGCCTTTGTACCTGTGGACACCGGCTACCTACCTGAACAGGAATGATATCCAATCGCCCACGGCTTTGTTTGCCACCAGCGGCGTTTATTCCTACGCGGTAAAAGTGTACACCGCCGAAGACTGTTTCGCAATTGACACCATCCGGGTGAAGGTATTCAAAACCAGTCCGGACATCTTCGTTCCCAATGCGTTTACGCCAGGCGGCGTACAGAATACGCTTTTCAGGCCCATCCCGGTTGGCATTGCCAGGATAGATTATTTCCGCGTCTACAACCGCTGGGGTTTAATGGTATTTAGCAGCAGTGATGGCAGCGGGTGGAACGGCACTTACGGTGGCAAAGCCCAGGCGTCCGGCACCTATGTGTGGGTGGTGCAGGGGCACGATTATACAGGCAGGGCAATTAACAAGAAAGGCAGCATGGTATTGATTCGTTAGCGTTGCTCCGTCACTTTTGCAATCCTGTTTGATAAAGACTTAATGATTAATTTGGTTCCCATTATTGGAATACTAAATACTACCATTGTTTGTCGTAGTCGGAAGCATGTACCAGTTTTGGCGTTCATGCCGCTGTAGAAGGCTTTCGTCGAAAATTCTGGAATGGGCTTTGCATTACTAAAAATCATGCATTATATTAGCAGTAAGATAATCCGTCATCCTGTTAAAACCCGTTACTTATGAAAGGCTACCTGATAAAAATCAGTTTCCTCTTCGCCGTTGTTCTTTCTTCATTTGCAGCTGCAGCCCAGGAAGATGTAATTCGACTGGAAACCTGCATGAACGAATCCTACAAAGTTCAAATCGATAGCGTAAAACAATTATTCAGCAGCCAGGGGTATGAAGTGGTACGTGAAGCTTCTGTTAAAATGGAAAGTGAATACGAACTGCCCATCGTACTCCCGCTTACGCAAGGCGCCTTCTACCAGTTTATTTTTATTGGCGATCCTTCATCAAGACTATATGAGGTGCGTATGTACGACTGGAATGAAAAGCAAGTAGTCTACAAAAGACACCAGTGGGGTGATGTAGACGGCAACATCATCAGTTATCCATACGTTTCCCAGTTTACAGAATACCATCTTATAAAACCGGTACAGGTGAATAAACAAAAAAAGAAAGGGCTTTGCGGCTATGTGCTATTATTAAAAAAAGTTAGATAAGGAACGTTAAACAGGGCCGTTCCCCGCAGCGCCCATCCACTGCTGTTTGCCAGCACCATCCACCAGCAATTTTAAGAATTCATTTAGTATCAGTTTCCCAGATTTGACGTTATTAATTTTAAATTCACCTAATGATTTTTAAATTAATAGCAATCCTCCTATTGTTTTCCACCAGTAGCTTTTCGATACAAAAAGATGATAACAGCATTCCGTGGCTCGCTGCACGCAAATTAACCTGGGCGGATTTCAGAAGCAGTCCCGACGAAAACGCAACCAACGCAGCACTTACCAGTTCCAAGATAACCTTCCGCTACACGTATGATTCTGATAAAGGATTCAGTTATAACATCGGCTGCGTGTTTGAAAAGAATAGTTCCTGGGGAAGGGTTAAAACGGACTATATCCTGGCACATGAGCAGGGGCATTTTGATATTGCAGAAATTAATGCAAGAAAGCTCAATAAGACTTTAAAAGCGTATTCCTTTAACCCGGCAAAAGCCCAGAAGGAAGTGCCTGCCATGTATAATAAAATCATGAAGGAACTGGCAGACATGCAAAACGAATACGATAGTGATTCGGATTTTAGTCGCGACAAAGACCAGCAAGCAGCCTGGACGGAAAAAATAAACAGGGAATTGTATAAGCTAGCGGATTTTGCAGGATACCGGTAATGATGAAATTTGCTTTTTTTTTAAACAGCGCTCGCCGTGCTAGAACAGCCCATACAGCTGTGCATCCACTTTTCGGATGATTTCGCCCATGTGCTCTTCGTTTTCTGCAAATTTGTTTTTATCGATATCAATAATCAGCAGGGCGCCTTCTTTGTAGCTTTCTATCCATTTGTTGTAATAATCATTCAGGCGTTTCAGGTAATCCAGCCGTATATTCTCTTCGTATTCCCTTCCGCGTTTTTGTATCTGGCCAACCAGGGTGGGTACGGAGCCTTTCAGGTAAATAAGCATATCCGGCGGCTGCACCATGGTTTTTAATGTTTGAAAAAAACCATAGTAATTATCAAAATCGCGTTTGCTCATCAGGCCCATTTCGTGCAGGTTGGGCGCAAATATATTCGCATCTTCAAAAATCGTTCTGTCCTGTATAACGGTCTCGGTACCCCGGTGAATATCCAGTAATTGGTTTAGCCGGTTGTTTAGAAAATAGATTTGGAGGTTGAAACTCCAGCGGGGCATATCTTCATAAAAATCATTCAGGTAAGGATTGTGATCAACATCTTCAAACTGTGGAATCCATTTATAATGTTTGCTCAACAGCTCTGTTAGTGTGGTTTTGCCAGCGCCGATATTGCCGGCAATTGCGATATGTTTAGGTTTCTTACTTTTTGCCATAGCCGTTCATACAATTTGCAGATGATAGAGCCGCTAAAAATATACAATTCCCTTAACTGATCAACATTTAAGCAGGAAAATAATCAGTAATATTTCAGCCCCATTGCCGCCCTTACTAAGTGGATGGTTGCCATGGCACTTTTTCTGGCTTTGGCAGCCCCTTTTTCCATTATTTCTGCCAGGTATTTTTCATCATTGCGGATACTGTCTGCTTTTTGCCTTATGGGGGAAACAAAAGCAACCATGTCTTCCCCCAGCTGTTTTTTCATATCGCCGTAACGGATGCTGCAGTTGTCATAATCCTTTTCATATTTCACCAATACTTCTTCGGTGCTCACGAGGCGCATCAACTGGAAAACATTTTCTATATAATCCGGCTTTACTGAATTAGGCGCAGCGGGACCGCCATCTGTTTTAGCCTTCATTATTTTTTTCCTAATCACATCATCTTCATCTGCCAGGTAAATGGTTGCGTTCTGGTTTTCGCTCTTACTCATTTTACCAGTACCATCAAGGCTCATTATCTTCACCAGGCTGCTATTATAATTGAATGCTTTGGGCTGCGGCAGCACCTCGCCGTAACGATGGTTAAAGCGGTTCGCAAAATTGCGCGCCATTTCAAGGTGCTGTTCCTGGTCTTTACCAACCGGTACATAGGTAGCCCGGTGAATTAGTATATCGGCCGCCTGCAATACCGGGTAGGTGAGCAGGCCAGCGTTTACGTTATCGGGCGATTGGCGAACCTTGTCTTTAAAAGTAGCCGTTTTCTCCAGTTCTCCCTGGTATGCCAGCATGTTCAGGCACAGGTATAATTCGGCTATTTCAGGCACATCACTTTGTGTATGAAACGTGCATTTGTTGGGGTCGAGCCCGGCAGCAATACATTCTGCAAAAACCCGGTGTACACTGTCTTTCAAACCTTTTGTATCGGGGTGCGTAGTAAGCGAATGCCAGTCTACCACGGAAAAATAACATTCAAAGTCTTCCTGCATGCGCACCCAGTTACGCATGGCGCCAAAATAATTTCCAAGGTGCAGAAACCCGGTAGGCCTGATGCCGCTCATGACTATTTCTTTTTGCATAGGCGGCGAAGATAAGAAGGGATTGCTGATTGGGGATATTGGGATGACCTGTTGCCGCGCCAGTGTTACACGTTGGCGGAACGGCTGCAGTGGCCGGACAACGGTTTCAACTCAAAAACCCTGCACGGCGCAAGCCAACGCTTCGGCTCGATTACCCCGATTAAAACTACTGAAACATAACCGGGTAATATTCGTCCTGGTTGCAGAACCAGTATTTTTCCAGCCTTTCATCACAAAACCCTGCTGCTTGAGGGCAATTCTTTATTTTTGTTAGATATGGAAGTGACCACCCAATTGATTGACAACCTGGCGAACCTGGCCCGGCTGAAATTTGATGATGCGGAGAAAGTTGAAATCAAAAACGATTTGCAGCGCATGATTGCTTTTGTAGAAAAACTGCAGGAAGTGGATACTACCGGAACTGAGCCGCTGCTGCATATGACTGATGCCATGAACGCATTCCGGGAAGATGAAGTAACAGGATCAATGGAAAAAGAAACAGCTCTCGCAAATGCGCCCGGTGCCGGTGGCGGATATTTTAAAGTACCCAAAGTAATTAAAAAATAAACCAGTAATCAATAACACCAACCTTCATCATATGAAAGCTATCATTCAGCTTGAGAATATTCAGAAAGCCTATTTTATGGGTAAAGAACCAATACCCGTTTTAAAAGGGATTACCCTCAATATTTTAAAAAACGAGTATGTAGCTTTGATGGGACCATCCGGTTCCGGCAAAAGCACATTGATGAATATTTTGGGATGCCTGGATTCACCCACCGGCGGACGCTATATACTGAATGAACACGATGTTAGCCAAATGGCCGACGACAACCTGGCCGATGTGCGCAATAAAGAAATCGGGTTTGTTTTTCAGCAGTTCAATTTGCTGCCAAGATTAACTGCTGCAGAAAACGTGGCCCTGCCGCTGGTATATGCAGGGATACCTAAAAAATTGCGCATTGAAATGGCGATGGACGTGCTGGATAAAGTAAGCCTTACCGACCGTAGCCACCATAAACCCAATGAACTAAGCGGTGGCCAGTGCCAAAGGGTAGCAATTGCAAGAGCGCTGGTGAACAATCCTTCTATTATACTTGCCGATGAACCTACCGGTAACCTGGACACGAAAACCTCTATCGAAATCATGGATATTTTTGGGGCGATACAGGCAGCGGGTAATACCGTAGTACTGGTAACACATGAAGAAGACATCGCGCTGCATGCGCACCGCGTGGTGCGGCTGAGGGATGGCCTGGTGGAAACAGACCGCCTGAACGAAAATATCACCGCCACACTCGTGCATTAAAAACAACGCTGCGTGCAACCTTGCCGGCAATGCCCAAAAGCTTACGCACAATAACATTGTTGTGTATGCCCGTGATCTAATGTGCCGTCTTCTTACAACATGCTACGGCAGCAACCACGCAACTTTTACTTTAAAATTTTCGGTGTAAAAAATTAGTAATGGCTTCAAAAATATATACCAAAACAGGCGATAAGGGCACCACCTCATTGATTGGGGGCACCAAAGTTCCCAAATCGCACGTGCGGATTGACGCATACGGTACAATTGATGAACTCAATTCTTATATAGGCCTGTGCAGGGATTTACTGCAGGATGAACAAAGCCGGAAAATATTACTGGAAATACAGGACCGCTTGTTTACGATTGGCGCAGCGCTGGCATGTGATCCGGTAAAAGAACCAAAAATGCGCATGCCCGATTTAAAAGAAACGGATGTAATATTATTGGAAAATGAAATGGACCGGATGAATGAATCGGTGGAACCCATGAAGTTTTTTATTCTTCCCGGCGGGCACCCGGTGTTGTCGCATCTGCACATTGCACGTTGTATCTGCCGGCGGGCGGAACGCTGCTGCGTTCGGCTGCAACTGGAGCTGGGTGATGCGCTGGAGCCGGTTATTATTCAATACGTCAACCGCCTGAGCGATTATTTATTTGTGTTGGTGCGGTACACCGGTCACCTGCTGCAGGTGGCGGAAATACCCTGGAAGCCAAGGACGGCTTAGCAACTGTTTTCGCTTACACTATCTTCCCATCTTTCATGTGCAGCACACGGTCGCTCATTAGCGCCAGTTCTTCGTTGTGGGTTACAATGAGGAATGTCTGGTTAAATTGCTTGCGGAGATCAAAAAATAACTTGTGGAGTTCGCGTGCATTGGCAGAGTCCAGGTTGCCCGACGGTTCATCGGCAAAAATGATTTTGGGCTGGTTAACCAATGCCCTGGCAACTGCTACTCTTTGTTGTTCGCCACCAGACAATTGCTGTGGTTTATTCTCCATCCTGTCCGCGAGGCCCAGCAGTTCCAGCAAACCGGCAGCCTTATCGGCCACGTCCTTTTTGCTGCGTCCGGCAATCCAGCCCGGAATACTTACGTTTTCCAAAGCTGTGAATTCTGGCAACAGGTGGTGGAACTGGAACACAAAACCGATATTCCGGTTTCGGAAAGCAGCCAGTGTTCGGGCATTCATATCACCCAGGTTTTTATTATCCATCGTTACAGTGCCGCTGTCAGCCCGGTCCAGTGTGCCCAGTATATGCAGCAGGGTACTTTTACCGCTGCCGGAAGGCCCCACGATACTCACAATCTCGCCCGCCTGTATAGAAAGTCCTACACCCCGCAGTACCTCCAGCTGCCCGTAGGTCTTGTGTATAGCCGCCGCTGTTAACATGCCGTAGTATTGTATTCTGTTAAAATACGAACCTACAATATTATTCGTTGTTACCACCGGGCAACCCCCAATTTTGCATTTTAAAATGGTGAAAAACTACATTTGGTTGTTCAGTATTAACCGTTACATTTGCCGAAAATTAAAGACATTCAACAATGTTCTGGACACTTGAACTAGCATCCTATTTAGAAGACGCACCCTGGCCAGCTACCAAGGACGAGTTAATTGACTACGCCATCCGTAGCGGCGCTCCAATAGAAGTAGTGGAAAACCTGCAGGAACTGGAAGATGAGGGGGAAATCTATGAAGCCATAGATGATATATGGCCTGATTACCCGTCGCAGGAAGACTTCTTCTTTAATGAAGACGAATATTGATTTCGTAAATTATACGAAACTGTTACGCTATAAAAAGAAACCGTGCATCAGAATGCGCGGTTTTTTTTATAGGCGAAGTAAGCCTCCATGTTCTCAGGATTAATAGCAGGATAAATTATTGCAAGCGCGGTGGAAACACCCATAAAATCAGCCGTACACTTGCGTAGACACCTGCAAATACCAGCAGCAGCCCGCTTAATAAATATAAAAACAGCCTTCCCAAAGAACTGCGTGGTTTTATAAATGCCTGCAGGTAACCGTTGAGCCACCAGGCAATACCCATAAACACAAGCAGCACAAAAAATACAGGAAGTGGAATGTTTTTCATTTAAAAATTATTCCTGAAAGAAACCCGCGTCAGAACTACCAGGAACTTGCGTGGTTATTTTAGTTTCAATGCGCGGCAACAAAGAATATAAAGTTATCATTCAGTAACTACAGCATTTATAAAAACACCAGACATTGGTAGCCGGATGTCATTTTGAATCATACACATTGTTTTTGTTTACTGTCAACACTTAACCTGAATAGCCGGATGATGCCTAATTCATCAGCATCTCCCGTGCATTTTCCAATGCGGCGGATGTTGGCTTTTCGCCGCTTAGCATGCGGGCGATGGTGGTAATGCGTTCGTCCTGCGTAAGCAACCGTATGTTGGTTTTAATGGCGTTTGCCTTTATTTCCTTGTACACAAAGAAATGCGCATCTGCCTTACCCGCAATTTGGGGCTGGTGCGTAATGGAAATAACCTGCCGCTGCCCGGCCAGCGCTTTCATGATGATACCTACCTGCTTTGCGGCCTCACCTGAAATGCCGGTGTCTATCTCATCAAAAATTAAGGTGGGCAAATCGAGCGACTGTGCAACCAATGATTTTATGCAAAGCATCAGCCTGCTTAGCTCCCCGCCCGAAGCTACTTTGCGGATAGGTTCAAACCGGTTGCTCTTATTGGCGTCAAAAAGAAAGTCAATTTTATCTGTTCCGTATTCGTTTAATGCACCAGCGGCCATGCTCTGTATGTCTGCTTTTAACCTTGCGTTGGGCATTCCCACCTGGTGCAGCAATGCATTTACTTTTTCTTCGAGTGGCTTTGTCTGCTTCTTCCTGTTTTTTGAAAGCTGGGTTGATTTTTCCTGCGCAACAGCCAGCAAAGCGGTGGTCTCCTTTTCTCTTGCAGCAATTGCTTCATCAATATTGAGGACGGCCTGTAGTTTTTCTGCGAGTTGCAACTGCACCTGTAACAATTCCGCGGTATCTTTTACGCTATGTTTTTTCAGGAGCTTGTAGCCAACAGCAATCCGATCACTGATTTGTTCGATGCGTTTGGGATCGTATTGTACATGATCATTCATGTGTTCAATTTCGCCCGCAATATCGGTGAGCTCTAGTTGGGCCGATTGAAGCCTTTGCAACAAATCTGGCAGCGCAGTGTGGTAAGCGGCGTAGGGCTGCAATTGCTGCAACAGCCGCTTCACTTGCTGCACCATTGGCTGCTCCCCCTCATTCAGTTCATAACTCACTGCAGACAAAGCACCTTTAATACCTTCTGCGTTACTCAACAATTTCAACTCAGCATCAAGTTCTTCCAGTTCATTTTCCTTAAATGCCGCTTCCTCCAGCTCATCGTATAAAAATTTGTTGTAGTCGTATACCGCGGTAAACTGCGTTTTCTGCTCCTGCAGCTGCTGCAATGCCTTGTTGCCTTGTTGCCATTGCTGGTAAACCAACTGGTATTGCTGCAGCAAGCTGCCATTGCCGGCCAGCGCATCCAGTACTGCCCGCTGAAAATCAGTTTCTCCAAGGGCGAGCGTATCAAACTGCTGGTGCAGGTCTACCAGCATCGCGCTGAGCTGGCGCAATTGTTCCAGGTTCACGGGCGTATCATTTACAAAAGCCCTTGATTTACCATTTACGCCAATTTCTCTCCTTATAACCAATTCTTCTTCGGCATCAAGATCATTGCCCGAAAAAAATTGTTGTATTTCTTTTTTTCCGCTGGTATTAAAATAGCCTTCTATGATGCATTTCTTATCCCGGTTCAGCAATGCCGCACTATCGGCCCGTTCTCCGAGAATGAGAGAAAGTGCGCCCATTAAGATTGACTTACCCGCGCCGGTTTCACCGGTGATAATATTCAGTTTGTCAGAAAAGTCAATTTCAATTTCATCAATGATGGCGTAGTTCTGTATGTGTAATTTCTGCAACATGTTACCCCGTTTCTTTTGCAGCAAATTAAAGTAAATTATTATGTGGAACTAGGTAATATATTCACATCGAGGCTGCGGAGATCGTCCTGACGCAGTCTAAAACGGCGCCGCAGCTCCGGCTTGCACCCGCGCGCAACCACCTCTCCAATACCTACATAAAAAAAAGGGACACATTGCTGTATCCCTTTCTTAAATAGTATAGTCGTTATTATTTTATTTCTACTGCATCTGCCAGGTCATTGTCCACCAGTATACGTCCGCAGTTTTCGCAGATGATGATTTTTTTGCGCTGTTTAATTTCGCTTTGTTTTTGCGGAGGAATAGCATTGAAGCAACCACCACATGCATCCCGCTCTACTGGTACAACAGCCAGTCCGTTGCGGTAATTTTTACGAATGCGATCGTAAGAATTCAATAAGCGCTCATCTACTTTTTCCCTTGCATCGCCACTCAGTTTATTAAAATGTTTTTCTTCTTTTTCAGTAGTCGCTACAATCTTTTCCAGCTCGTCCTTCTTGTTTTTCAACACCCCTTCTTTGGTTGCCAGCGCTTTTTTGGCCCGCTCCAGCAACACCGCCTTTTCACTGATTTCTTCCTGCGCGTCTTTAATATGTTTTTCAGCCAGCTTTACTTCCAGCTGCTGCATTTCTATTTCCTTGTTAACCGCTTCAAACTCACGACTGTTTTTTACGTTCGTAGTTTGTTTTTCATATTTTTTTACCAGGGCTTCCGATTCTTTTATCAGTTCTTTTTTCTGGTTAATGAATTCATTGATACCGTTGATTTCTTCTTCCACGCGGGTTTGGCGTGAATGCAATCCTGTAATCTCATCTTCAAGGTCGCTTACTTCCATTGGTAATTCGCCTTTCAGAATCTGAATTTCATCCAGTTTACTTTCAATTTTCTGCAGGGTAACCAGTGAGGTGAGTTTTTCTTCAACCGAAAAATCTTTTACTGTTGCCATATTGTAGTGTGTATTTTTTTGAGTGTTTAGAACCGCCATAACTCATTACAGGAAATAATTGACCGGGTTGGTATTTACCCCTGTTTTGAGGGCAGCAAAGGTAGGGAATTTTTCCCGCAATAGGCTGGCCAAAAGCGTTATCGTGAACTGTTCGCTTTCATAGTGGCCAATATCTGCTATCACCAGCTGCCCGTTAGCGTCGAAAAACTCGTGGTATTTAACATCGGCAGTAACATAACAATCTGCGCCTGCTTCTATTGCATTGGAAATGAGGAAACTACCCGCGCCGCCACAGACCGCAACTGTTTGTATTGCTTTGCCAATGAGCGGCGAGTGACGTATTACCGGCACCATAAACAGTTTTTGAACATGGGCTAGAAATGCTATTTCCTCCATTGGGCCTGGTAGCTCGCCCACTAACCCGGCACCGATGCCGCTAAACCCGTTGTCAAGCGGAAAGAGATCAAAAGCAGGCGCTTCGTACGGGTGAACCGCTTTTATAGCACCAATAACCTGGTCTGCCAGCCAGCCCGGAAAGATGGTTTCAATCTTAATTTCATTTTCCTGCCTGGGTTGGCCCACGGTTCCTGCAAAGGGATGCGTGCCGGCGCCAGGGGTAAACGTACCGGTACCGGCCGTATTAAAGCTGCACGCACTGTATTCGCCAATCTGCCCCGCCCCCGCTTCAAAAATAGCATTGCGTACCAAATCCGCCTGTTTTACTGGCACGTATACAACTAATTTTTTCAGCAAACCAGCTTTAGGCGCAAGCATCCGGCAATTGACCAATCCGAGCTGTTGCGCTATCATACCATTTACACCCTTTTTTACATTGTCAAGGTTAGTGTGAATGGCATAGATAGCGATGTCATTTTTGATGGCAGCGATGATCGTTTGCTCTACATAATTTTTACCGTTTATTTTCTTTAACCCGCGAAAAATAATAGGATGGTGCGCTATTACGAGGTTGCATTTTTTTTCAATTGCTTCCGCTACTACCGCCTCGGTTGCATCCAGGCAGACGATTGCGCCCGTGCAATCCCAATCCGCAGCGCCGGTAATCAAACCGGCGTTGTCATAGTCTTCCTGCAAAGACGGGTGCGCAACCGATTCCAGGTATACAGTGATTTCACGAATTTTCATTTACTAAAGATACGCGGTACGCAAAACAACAAAGGCGAAATCCACCCCTTTTGATCTTACCAACGCCTTGCAGCAGAAACCCTTCAAAATTTTTATTTGAAAGCGATCCTTGCAACTGGTGAGTGATTTCAAAAAAGCATACGCCGACAAATGAATGTAATTCTGTTGATGGGTGTAACAACGAAACCCCTGTTTGTCTAAATAGCCCCCGGAGCCTTGAAAAAGCTTTCAAATAATTGAATGCATCGGTTGGGCGAGGCCAGTTGGTAACGAATTGATTAATATATTGCGCCCACGTTATTTTAACAAAAAATATATTTATAATTGTTGTATGGAAATGGACGCATCAAGACAACCAAAAGCACCCCGCAATACACGTAAAATTTTGATTGGGTATGGAATGGTACTCCTGGGATTCGTTTTAGGGTATTTTTTTTTTTACAGGAAAATAGAAGAAATGAAAATGCATGAAACTTTCAGCTATAGCATGAAGGGGTTGCTGCTGGTGCCTTTGTGTATTGTATTTGGTGTGTACTATATAATTTTCACCCCGGCTGGTGCAGGCGCCTGGAAAGATTTAACACCCAGGGAAAAACCTTATTTTATCGGCGCCCTTGTATTGGTGGCTTTAATTACCGGGGTCCTGGCATATTGGTTCCAAACCCAATTAACCGCCTACGGTTATCAATAATTAGCCAGCACCTGATAATTCAGCGAATGCATCAGCGTTAATAAAAAAAATCCCGATGAAAAAGCGTAGAGCTTCGCCTTTTGGCGGGTACATTTGGGAGAATCAATAAATGAAACGCACTACACCACTTTTCCACCACAACCCCATTTTGAAAAAGGGTTGCCTAAAATACAATACTTTAGAAGCCGATATTTCCAGGACGGCTTTGAACGCAGCCTGTATTGTAACACCATTTCAATAAAACACCATCATGAAAACAGCATTACCCATTGCAGCCTTGCTCGTCCTTCTTACGGCATGCAATACAAAAACAAGCACTGAAAACAGTCAGCAACCTGCACCTGCAATTGTAGGTACCTGGCAGTTGATTTCCGGTACCACCATAGAAAAAAATGATACCGTAACTACAGATTATACGCAACAGCAGTCGTTTATTAAAATCATTAATGACACCCATTTTGCTTTTTTAAAACACGATCTCAATAAAGGAAAGGATACTGCTACCGCAGCCTTTACTTCGGGCGGCGGCAGGTATGCGCTTACCGATAGCGTCTATACGGAACACCTGGAATACTGTAGCGACCGCGCCTGGGAAGGCAACGACTTTAGCTTCGCAGTAACTATCCGGAACGATACGCTAATTCAGCAGGGTGTAGAAAAGGTTGAAAGTGCAGGCGTAAACCGGATAAATATCGAAAAATATGTACGCGTAAAAAAATAAACCGCGAACAATAGCAGGCACTGTAATCGCGGTTTATAGTAGGTTCGTCAAAACGGAAGGTGTTATTCAATCACTTTTTCAACATGCGCAAATTTATCATTTGCGTTAACACCTTCCAGCACAACCCGGAAGCGTTTCGTAATATCATTGTTGTAAAACTGTATTTTAATCCGCTTTTTTGTTTTATCAAGCAGGATATAAGGCGCCCAGTAAAGTGTAGTGCGCAAATCCGGCAATTCATTTAATGCAGTCACCGTTGCGTAGTCGGGTGAGTAGAATTCTTTTACTGCCGTATAACCGTTTATTTGCACATAGTCGAGCCCCTTTGCCTTATCATTTACAGTCCGGTCGCCGCCCTTCTTTGTATATATCGCAATGGCGCCCCCGCCTGTACTGGATATTACACCCGTGGTACCAGGACTAAACACTTTTACATAAGCAACATCATTCATGTTCAGGTTCTGTATAAAATTAACATCGCTCTGAATTTCATCAAGGTAAAACACGGGTGTGCCTCCGCGCCAGGTGAGTGATGGCGTGCCCCCGCCGGTGTTAATTTGCAAGCCGGCCACTTTTCCCTGCAAGTATTGAAATATACTCTGGCTGCTAGCTGCAAATGGATCATTCATCACATCAAAATTTCTCGCATCCCCGCCACTGAACATCCCGCTGGCGTATTTTTCGTCCATCTTTTGTTCATTGCTTTTCACCCTGCCTTTTACAATCACCTCCTGTAATACCTGCTCTTTTTCCCTTCTTGCGCGCATTACAGCAACTTTCATTTCATCCGAAGCATTCTTTATATTCTTTGCAATGAGGTTGGTATCAATTTCCAGCCCGCTTTTTTTTGCATCCGCATTAAGGGTAAGCAGATCAGGACTTTTATACAAGCCGTTGTCTACATGCAGCAGGGATTTATCAAAGACTAGTTTTTTATCGTTGAATTGAAAATACAGCTTGGCAAAATCGTAAAAAATATAGCCGTCTGCCTGCACTTCCCCTTTTCGACTTACGGGCAGCGAAATAAAATTTTTGACAGAGTCTTTTGTCTGAAGAATACCATTTAGTTTGGTATCCGGGCCAAATCTTCCTGTTTGCACCCCTATCAGCTTTCCATCGATACTTAAGTAATTACTTTCTTTAAACGGCATTGGCGGCGCTTTGCCGGCAAAAACACTGTCCCAGTTGTACCGCCGCCATCCATTTGTGAGCATCACCAAATCAAGATAAATAGAAGCGCTGTCGGCTGTACTAAAAAAATAATAATATGGGTTGGCAATTTTACCACGGAGGTCTGCGGTTAGCAGCAAGTGAGAAATAATATTATCGTCATTGGTGCCCGGCACATTCAAATCCGCATCGGTAACAGACAAGGAAAGATTGGATCGAAAGGTATCCGACACTTGTACTTCCAGCGTATTCAATCCCCGCTTATTCTTATTTAGTACGGGTATCCACGCATCCGCATCAAATTCATAATCGTGGTTGTTTACAAAGCTTACCCGTTCTGCCAGCGGATTAAAATTTTTATCAAAAACAGATACCTGTAAAATGCCTGAGGGCAATTGTTTGGTAGGTATCATGCCCGAGGTGGCCGTGCTGGCCGTTAAATTTACCTTGGCATAGTATACCAGTTGCTGATTCATGTAAGCGATGATGCGCAATGTCTTTGCATCCTCAGGAATACTTTCTGATCGTTGCAGTACAAACTTTTTTCCGTCCACTCCATCGCTTACCCCTAATGCAACGCCTTGTGCTTTCACCGGAGGCAGCGGGGTATTGTATTCTTTTCCACCGGTATCTTTCCATACGGCGGTATAAGTTTGCCCCGGTTTGGGAAGCAGCTTAAACCAACCCATACCATTGTGCACCGATGAAAAATCACCTATCCGGGCGTTGTCTGACCCTTTAATATAACCCTTTGCATTTACCGGCAGCCCGTTGGCGTCTGTTGCCTTGAAAGCCAGCATTGCCGGAACGTCTGCAATCATATCGCCACCTTCCGGAAGAAAACTGATGCTTACGGCCAGTGGCTGTTTATTTCTTGCCGTCTTTGTGCTGGTGAGAATACGCAAAGGTTTTACATAGAGAAAATTAGTATCGCCATTGAGCATGGCAGTGGTGTATGCCCGAAAATATATCAGGCTTTTGGAAAACGTTGGCGAAAGACCAAAACTGCCCGCTGCGCTGGATTCACCCACCGGCGCGGTAAAACGACTCAACACATTACCGCCTTCGTCAATCAGCTCTGCAAAAAAGTTTTTGGGTGCCGCGGCACGCTCCAGCCCATCAAAAATATACGCCTTGAACCAGATGGTTTCACCCGGACTATAATAATTTTTATCAAAATGGATATACAATTTCTCCTGTGGATCCGCCTGTTTAAAAATACCAAGGAGTGAATCTATATTTTGCCCCTGAACGCTTACAAACCCGGTTAAAAGGAGGACACAAAAAGTAAAGTAAGTGTACATTTGTTTCTGCATGGAAAAGAATAATTTCAGATTGCGCTAATTTATAGCAATAACGGCTGATACGCGGGCCAGCATGCAAGATTAACATTTAATTGAACGCAACGCCAACTATGGACACTAAAAAACTATACGGGGAATATACGCAGCAGCTGCAGAAAATAGCCGATATCAGGTACGCAAACGCAGCATTGCAATGGGACCAGGAAACATATATGCCGCCCAAAGGTGCCCATTTCCGCGCGCAGCAAATTGCCACGCTTAGTGAAATAAGCCATGAATGCTTTACCCGACCTGTATTTAAAAACCTTTTGCAGGAGCTCCTGGGCAGTAATGACCTCAACGATACGCAACAAAAAAACGTTGCCCTTACCTGGTACGACTATACGCAACAGCAAAAATTATCGGGTGATTTTGTTCGCCGCCTGAGTGAGGCCACTTCTAAAAGCTTCCAGGCATGGGTAAGCGCAAAAACAGCCAATGATTTTTCTTTGTTTGAAAAAGATCTTGCGGGTTTACTGGAACTAAAAAAACAGGAAGCCGACTTGCTGGGCTATGAACAGCATCCCTACAACGCATTGCTTAATCAGTATGAAAGAGGTTGTACTGTTTCGCTGCTTGACAGCGTTTTTACCAGCCTCCAGGCTCCGCTGAAAGATTTACTGGAAAAAATTGCCGCCTGCCCGCAGGTAAATGATGATTTCCTGCACCGTCATTTTCCAAAAGAAAAACAATGGCAATTCGGCCTGGACCTGATGAAACAACTGGGGTTTGATTTTTCCGCCGGCCGGCAGGACATTGCCGAACATCCTTTTACAACCAATTTTAGCAGCCAGGATGTTAGGCTCACCACGCGTATCGACGAAAATGATTTCAGCAACATGACCTGGAGCTGCATACACGAATGCGGGCATGGCTTGTATGAACAGGGACTTCCCAAAGAAGCGTACGGCTTACCGCTGGGCGAGTTCACTTCGCTGAGCATACATGAATCACAATCGCGGCTTTGGGAAAATAATGTAGGCAGGAGCCAGGACAGCTGGCAGTTTTTTTATCCGCAGGCCAGTCAACGTTTTCCTGACGCTTTAAAGGACATTTCACTGAATCAATTTTATAAAGGTATCAATAAAGTGCAGCCTTCTTTTATAAGAACAGAGGCAGATGAACTTACCTATCATTTTCACGTGCAGATACGGTACGAGCTCGAAAAAAAATTGCTGGAAGGCGTTTTGCAGGTAAAAGATATACCTGCCTACTGGAATGAACAATATTACAAATTGCTGGGCGTTACGGTACCGGACGACCAGCGGGGTTGCCTGCAGGATGTACACTGGAGCCACGGTAGCTTTGGTTATTTTCCTACCTACAGCCTGGGTAGTTTTTACGCGGCACAATTTTTTGCCGCAGCACAAGAACAAATACCCGGCCTGGGTGCTGCCATAAAAAACGGTAATTATAATCCGTTGCTGAACTGGTTACGTTCATCAATACACGTGCACGGGCGCCGTTTTACCAGCGGGGAATTGTGTGAAAGAATTAGCGGAGCGCCGCTGAACATTGACTTTTTCATACGTTATGCAACCAATAAATACAAAGACATTTATGCATTTTAAATTGTACGCCCGCATGCGCCCAATTAAATACCTCTTGACTGTACTTGCGTTTGCATGCTGTATCCTGGGCACTTTTTCCTGCAAAAAAGCCATTGAAGACAAACAAAAAAGTATCATTGTAGATGCTATGACAAACGGCCACTGGTATGTGCAGCAATACAAAGAAAACACTGCGGATGTAACGGACGAGTTTACCGGTTATGAATTCCAGTTTTATGAAAACGGCAATGTAGATGGCATTAAAAATACGATTGTTAAATCCGGGACCTGGACAACTGACATCAGCGCGTATACCATCTCTGCCACCTTTCCGGCCAATGCCAGCGATACATTAAAACGCCTCAATTACACCTGGAAAATAACCGATAGTTACCTGGATTACGTGGAGGCCAAAACCAGCACCGGCAGTGGAGAAAACATACTGCACCTTAAAAAGAAATAATTACACTTCAACCCGCAACCTGGCTTCCTGCCAGCAATAACACGTTTCGTTTAAGGCCACACATTACCTGCAGCAAGCCAACGGCACGTTTCATTACAGTTGCATTATTTATTGTGCAATAAAAAATAAAACACAGCAACGCAAGGCTGGTATACTTCGCCCATAATCAATGGTACAGGAAAACCATTACCAGTTTAAAAAATAATTAACTGCGCATACCTTAAAGTAAAAGCTGCCGTTTAATTGTTCATATATCCTTTGATAACCCCCTAATCCATTATTCATGAAAGCTGCCTGGCACCTGGTATTTCGCACCCTGCCTGCATTGCTGTTTTGCCTGTTTGTTCAGCAGGCAACCGCGCAATTGCACACAGATTTTACAGCAACCCCGGGCGGTGGTTGTGCACCGGTATTTGTACATTTCACAGATATTAGCACCGGTAGCCCTACCAGCTGGAAATGGGATTTGGGAAACGGAACCATTTCTTTTTTGCAACATCCATCTACTACTTATTTTAACCCCGGCAAATACAGCATTAAACTGGTTATCAAAAACGGTAACCTTGCAGACTCAGTTGTAAAAATTGGTTTCATTACCATCAACGCTTTACCAAAACCTGCCTTCAAAGCATCAGATACCACCGGCTGTTACCCGTTAACAGTCAATTTCACCGATCAAAGCGTTGCGCAGGAAGGCACTATCATTAAATGGGAATGGGATCTGGGAGACGGCACGCTGTCGAACCTCCAGCATCCCGCCCATACGTACACCGGACCCGGCAATTACAATGTTATTTTAAGGGTTACCAATACGGCCGGTTGTGTAACCACGGTGTCGAAAGCAAAATACATTAAGATCAAAGATGGCGTACAGGCCAATTATTCTTTTACCGGCAGCAGCCAGTGTACACCGCCGTCCATCATCCAATTTAAAAACGAGAGTACCGGCACAGGCGTTTTATCTTATCAATGGCTTTTTGGCGATGGCAATACGTCCGTGTTGCAGCATCCATCCAATGTCTACAACGCAGCAGGTCTCTATACCATAAAACTGATTGTAAAAAATACGGCGGGTTGTATTGATACGCTCACCAAGAAAGACTCCATTGCCGTAGGTGTTGCGCATGCAAACTTTACCGCACCCGATAGCATTTGCGAAAATACGTTGGTACCATTTTTTAATACATCGCAGCCGGTTACCGGCAAACTTGCGTGGAATTTTGGAGACGGCAGCGCATCGCTGGTTGCCAACCCGGTTAAAAATTATACCGCTGCAGGTACCTATACCGTTAGCCTGGTAGCAGATTTCGGCAGCTGCAAAGATTCCATTGCAAAAACAATTAAAATATTACCTAAAGCAACAACAGCTTTTTCTGCCGATAAAACCATTTCCTGCGCAGCGCCGCTAACGGTGAAGTTTACCAACCAGACTACCGGTGCGGTAAGTTATCAATGGTTGTTTGGCGACAATACCACATCAACCCTGCAGCATCCATCACATACCTACCTGCAAAATGGTGTATTCGATGTGATGCTTATCACCACCAATAGCTATGGCTGCAATGATACCCTGCAAGTGAAAAAATTTATTAACATCACCCCTGCAGAAATCCAGATAAACACACTTCCTGTATCCGGTTGCGCGCCACTTAATTTTACGCCTTCCTATAGTGTAAAATCATTATTCGCTATTACCGGCTATGCCTGGAACTTTGGCGATGGCAGCACATCCACCGCGCAATATCCCTCGCATACGTACAACACCCCCGGCATTTACACCGTTTCGCTCACTTATACCACCGCAGACGGATGCACCGGAACCATCAACTATCCCAATGCGGTAAAAGCAGGACAGAAACCGGTGGTGGCTTTTAACGCCAGTCCAACCAATTCCTGTGCTTCAACACCCATTGTATTTACAGATAATTCCACCGGCACACTTACCAACTGGCTATGGAATTTTGGTGATGGCATAACAGATACCGGTCGTAACCCCGTTCATTTATACAATGACACTGGCTATTTCAACATTACATTAATAGTTGGTAACAATGGCTGTTCGGACACTTTAAAAAAACCAAAATTTATTTATATTAAGCCGCCTGTTGCAAAGTTTGCAACGGATCTGCAATGCAGTGATCCTTTTCATTTTGAATTTACCAATTATTCCGTTGGTGCCGACACCTGGAACTGGGATTTTGGTGACGGATCTACTTCGTCAGACAAAGACCCCGTGCACGTGTACAGCAATACCGGCAATTACCTGGTTAAACTTACCGTTACCAATGGCAGTTGCATACACACTGCTGCCTACGGCGCCCGGGTGGTAAAAGAAAAAGCCGATTTTATCGCCTCCAATACAACAGTTTGTAAAGGCGACTCTCTTTCACTGAAGCCGGTGGGTTTTAATGCAAGCAATATTGTTTCCTACCGCTGGATAACTGATTTCGGAATTGATACCGCCCGCAATATTAAAGTAGCATATAAGAAGAGCGGCCAATATTCAATCGCACTGATAATAACAAACATCCTTGGTTGTACTGATACCATGATGAAAACAAATTACATAACCGTGAATGGCCCAACTGCCGAATTTGACGGCGTAAGTAATTCAGCTTGCTTAAAATCAGGGGGCACCATCCAGTTTGCAGATGCAGCAACAACCGATGGTACGCATCCCATTAAAAAATGGGATTGGAATTTTGGTGACGGCATGCTACAGTCGTACGGTTCAGCTCCTTTTGCGCATACCTATGCCGCGGGAGGTTTTTATACCGTTACACTGAAAGTTACCGATACCCAGGGTTGTGCTGACAGCATCACAAAATCTAACCAGGTATACATCGCGAGTCCGAAAGCAATATTCAGCTCTGCCGATACCATGAGCTGCCAGAATAAACCGGTGAGCTTTACAAATCAGTCACAGGGACAATCATTGAACTATACCTGGGGATTTAGTGATGCCACCACTTCTGTACAGCAGGATCCGGTACACCATTTCGCCGCAATTGGCGTGTATGATGCGTGGCTAAAAATTACAGATGTTTATGGCTGCACAGATTCTATTTTCAAAGCGAAGTATATTCATATTGATGAGCCGAAAGCAATATTCCGGATGAGTGATTCGGTTAGCACCTGTCCACCACTGGTAGTCACTTTCACCAACCAGTCTAAGTATTACAAACAGCTGAGCTGGGATTTCGGAGATGGCACCGGCGCACTGGTAGAAAACCCCGTGCATTATTATAATTACCCGGGCGTCTATTATGCAAAACTGATTGTAACCAGTCCGGGTGGCTGTAGTGATACCATATTCAAAAAAATAGACATTAAAGGGCCAACGGGCAGCTTTGTATATGATAAAACCGTGTCTTGTAACCCGGGCACCGTGGGCTTCACAGCGCAAACACAGAACACGAAGTCTTTCATCTGGGATTTTAATGATGGAGGAACGCTGAACACCACCGATGCCACCGTGAGCCACGCCTATACGGCGCTGGGTGTTTATTTACCGAAGATGATACTGGAAGATGCGAAAGGATGCAAGGTGCCAATAGCAGGTAAAGACACCATCCGCATTTATGGCGTAAACGCAGGATTTATTAAAGACAAGCAGTTGTTGTGCGACCAGGGCATTATAAACTTTAGCGATGCTTCTGTTTCGAACGACCTCATCACTGACTATTATTGGACAATGGGGGACGGCAGCACCACTACAGACAAAGATCCAAACCATACGTATACCAGCACCGGTAATTACGCGGTGAAATTGTTGGTTACTACGTTAAACGGCTGCACAGACACTACGGATTTGGTGACCCATATTAAAGTAGTTGCCAGCCCTAAAATTGCCATGCGCGGCATTTTTTCTGCCTGCGTACCGACCAACATTACTTTCTTTGGAGATATTACCGCTGCGGATACCTCCGCGCTAGCCTGGAACTGGAATTTTGCCAACAACACGGTGTCGGGCGCACAAAATCCACTGCCGGTAAATTACCAGCAAGATGGCAGTTTTGATGCAACGATGACCGCTACCAATTCTTCCGGCTGTATCACTACGGTGGTTAAACCGGTGGTGATTCATCCTATACCGCTGGTAAATGCCGGTGATAATACGGCTATCTGTGAAAAGAACACGGCCACCCTCGGGGCCAGCGGCGCAGACAGTTATACCTGGAGCCCGGCTACAGCACTTTCCTGCACCAGTTGCGCAACACCTGTTGCATCACCCGATTCAAACATACTGTACCGGGTAACCGGCACAACAAATTTTGGTTGTAAAGCAATCGATTCTGTAATAATTACCGTAAAACATCCGTTTACCATACAGTTTGGTGCAGGAGATACCTTGTGCAAGGGAGAAACCTTTCACTTACAGGCGTCAAATGCTGAATTGTACGACTGGACGCCGTCACTGGGCTTAGACAACAGCCACAGCAAAACACCGGTGGCCAGGCCGCAACAAACAACTAACTACCAGGTAATTGGAAGGGACAGCGTAGGTTGCTTTTATGATACCGGCTTTGTAAAGCTGGTTGTATATAATTTTCCTGCGGTGGATGCGGGTGCGGATAAAACCATTGCTGTTGGATCATCCACTCAACTGGATGCCAAAATCAGTAGCGATGCCACTACCATCAGGTGGCAACCTGCTACCGGTTTAAGTTGCAGCGATTGTGCGAACCCTGTTGCCAATCCTAAGCAGACCACCCTTTACCGGGTAATTGCCATCAACGAGGGAGGCTGTATCAACAAGGATGAGGTGTCGATATTCGTGGTATGTAACAACGGAAACATCTTTATGCCCAACACATTTTCGCCAAATGGAAATGGCACCAATGATGTTTTCTATCCGAGAGGAACCGGTTTGTACAATATCAGGAGTATGCGCATTTTTAACCGTTGGGGAGAACCTGTTTTTGAAGCCAGCAATTTTAAGGCAAATGATGCTTCAAAAGGCTGGACAGGCAATTTCAAGGGGCAGCCTGCACCCAACGATGTGTATGTATATTTCGTAGAAGTAGTGTGTGAAAATAATTCAGTATTGTTGTACTCAGGAAACATTGCGCTAATCCATTAATAACTAATTTGTAACGTATACCTTTGGCAAGCTTTTTTTAGCCCTGTGAAATACAAAAATGGCTTGATCTGATAACCTGTAAAACGAGGCTAATTGAGAATTACTTTATCCTTTTTGTTGTGCCTGATGGCCCCGGTATTTATGATGGCCCAGGCGCCAGTTGCTGATTTTACAGCTAGTGTAATTACTGGCTGTTCGCCGCTTTCCGTAGGTTTCACTGATAAATCAACCAATGCACCTAAGTCGTGGAATTGGGATTTTGGTAACGGACAGCTTTCTAACCTGCAGAACCCCACCATGTCATTTAGCGTTGGAACATACACGGTTACCCTGGTGGTAAGAAACACCAGCGGTATCGACCAGGTTACAAAAACCAACCTTATAGTTGTTAATCCTTCTCCTACAGCAAATTTTGCAGCAAATAAAACACTGGCCTGTTTGCCGGCTACTGTTCAATTTACAGACTTGTCGGTTGCCAATGCCGGAACAATCAATCAATGGGAATGGCATTTCAACGACGGCGGGCCAAATGTTGCTGGCCAGAACCCGGGCCATAGCTATGCAAACCCGGGTTATTATGACGTGTATTTAAAAGTGACCAGCACCACCGGTTGCTCCGCCGCTGTCAATTTTCCAAGGTATATCCGGGTAGTAAATGGTGTGAAGGCTGATTTTGATGCCATTGGACCAGCCAGTTGCAGCGCACCTTATACCATGACGTATAAGAACCTGACCAGTGGACCTGGTACGCTTACTTATACCTGGGATCTGGGCAACAGCACGGCAAGTACCGCCACCGATCCGCCGGCAGTCTATCCTGTGGCGGGAAATTATACGGTGAAACTGAAAGCACAGAGTGAATTTGGTTGCGTAGATTCAACGCAAAAATCGGTTCCCGTTAAAGGCATTACCTCCACGTTCAGCAGTACACCAGACAGCGTCTGCCTGGGTGCACCCATTACTTTTCAAAGTACCACCAACCCGGCACCGGTAAAAGTGCTGTGGGATTTTGCTGACGGCAGCAGTTCTACCCAACTGAAGCCACCACCAAAAACGTTTGCTGCCCCGGGCATTTACCCGGTGAAGCTCATCAGCAATTTTGGCAACTGCACAGACACACTCATTAAAAACGTAAAAGTAAAAGATAAACCAATCGTTGCTTTTACGGCACCCGTTACCACGAATTGCAAAGCGCCTTTCACGGTAAACTTTCAAAATCAATCCCCGGATGTAAAGACCGCACTATGGGACTTTGGCGATGGCGCCACCAGCACGGCCATCAACCCGAGTCATACGTATACCAGCGCAGGTAATTTTGATGTTACCTTAACGATTACAGATAATGTAGGCTGCCAGAATACACTCAAAAAACAATTCATTTATATTATTGCGCCTTCGGCCGGCGTGCGCAACCTCCCGGTGGGACTTTGCGTAGGACAGCCTTTTACCACCGACCCCATACCCAGTGCAGTAGAAGGCATCGCGTCCAGCAGTTGGAATTTTGGCGACGGTACCCCCATTGATAATTCATTTCAACCCACCCATACCTATACTACCGCTGGATTTTACACGGTAACTTATACAATTGTAACAAATGGTGGTTGCACCGCCACTGAAGTATATACCAACGGGGTAGAAGTAGGAGATCATTCTGTGGTCGATTTCAGCGCAGACAAGTTGACCCCCTGCAGGTCTGATTCTGTCACCTTCACCAATTTATCAGTGCCACCGGGCAGTACGGTGTTGTGGACTTTTGGCCTTCCAGGCGATACCGGCACTTCGAGCTTACAAAATCCTAAGCACAAGTATTCCGGTGTTGGTTTCTTTGATGTTAAGTTGAAAGTAACCAACAATGGTTGCAGTGATTCGCTTACAAAACCAAGTTATATACAGGCACTTCCGCCGCTGGCCGATTTTAATTATACCGTGGATTGCGTTACCAAAAAAACGGTGGCGTTCAGGGACTCTTCCGTAGTTGCCCCGCCTGCCGGCACGCCCACCTACCGCTGGGATTTTGGCGACGTGGTTACTGCCACAGGTACAACACCGACGCACACTTATTCAGGTTTAGGATCTTATAATGTGCAGCTAATTGTAGAAGAAGGTGCCTGTTTAGATACAATAACAAAAGTTGTGCAACTGGTAGATGAAAAGGCGAACGTTATTACCGCGAAAACAACGTATTGCAGGAACGAAGTGATAAAATTTGAGTCGACCAATACCACGGCATTCATTAAACAGTACCAGTGGGAAGTAGATGGTGGTACACCGTACAATGGCAACGTGTTTGAAAACATCGCCTTTAACACTTCGGGCAACCATACGGTGCGGTTTATTAAAACGGACATCAATGATTGCGTGGATATCAGTAACCCCGTAACAGTAAACGTTACCGGGCCCACTGCACTTTTTTCCATAGCCAATAACGGTGGTTGTAAGAACAGCCAGGTGCAGTTTACCGATGCGTCGGTACCGGCAGTAGGTGTTATCAACAAATGGACCTACGATTTTGGCGATGGTTCTCCCCTCTCTGCAACACTGCAAAACCCGCAACACGCGTATGCTGACACCGGACTTTACATTGTGAAGATGACGGTAACGGACAACCTGAATTGTACGGATACATTCGATACAACCGCTTACATTACGAAGCCCATTCCTTTTTTCTCTGCAGAACAGACAACGTTTTGTCCGGGTTCACCGCTGCCATTCAGAGATTCGTCGAGCGGCAAGGCATTGCAGTACAGTTGGGATTTTGGTGATGGCGGCACCGCCAATATACAGAACCCGCTGCATCCGTACCCGGCAGGCAAAGACAGCGTTTATTCCGTAAAATTAATTATTACCGATACGGTTGGTTGTAAAGACTCCATTACCCGTTCCAATTATATCATTACCAAAAGTCCCAAGCCTTTTTATTCAGCCAAAGACACGGTTTCATTTTGCCCGCCGCTTGAAACCAAGTTTAATTTCCTCGGAAAAGATTATGAATCATTCAGCTGGGATTTTGGCGACGGTGGTACGTCCACGCTGGTGAACACCAGTCATTTTTACAATACCTACGGCAACTATATTGCGAAACTGTATACCGTTGGTTACGGCGGCTGTATTGATTCGGCAAATATTACCGTCAACGTACTCAATCCCAACGCAGCGGCCAGCCTTACCTACACTCCTAACCCGCCAATAGCGTGTAATGAGTTAATGGTCGACTTTTCGTTAACCATTCCACCAATGACCGCCTACACGGTATTCTTTGGCGATGGCGCGTATGATACTACGCGGCAACCAACCTTCAGTCATTTTTATTCATTGCCTAATAATTACAGTCCTTATATCTTTATTACCGACAGCACGGGTTGCCAGGCCTACGTAGGCGGCGCTTCCGGTACTATCCAGATACAGGGTGCCGTACCACTTTTTGGCATGGATAAAAACAAATTCTGCGATACGGGCAGTGTTTATTTTTCTGATTTCTCCCAGGATGCCACGGACCCGATTGTAACACAAACATGGAACTTTGGAGACGGCACCGGTGACCAAACATTTCCGAATGACGCTACCCATACGTATACCCAACCAGGCTTGTATGCACCCACGTTGACAGTAGTCACGCAGGCCGGTTGTCCCCAAACATTTACAGATACGGTGCGCATACTGGCAACACCAAGGCCCATCATTACCAGCGTAGATGGTGTTTGTAATGATTTGATGATTGATTTTGCCGGCAGCCTGCTGGTACCGCCGGACACGGCAATTACCTGGAAATGGACACTGGGAGAAAACCAGACCTCCACCTTGCAGAACCTGTCTGTAAAATATGCAGATACCGGGCTTCATAAGATTACGCTGGAAGCCAGCAACAGCCTGGGTTGTAAGAGCAGCACCACAAAAGACATTACGGTATTCCCGCTGCCTTCCATAACAGTAATCAGTGATACTGCTATTATTGCAGGCAGTCCTGGTTTGGTGATGCCGGTAGCTTACAGCGCCAATTCGGTGTCGTTTAATTGGTCGCCGCCCACATACCTCAGTTGTACCAATTGCGCCAACCCTTTTGCTGCACCTAAATTTACCACCACCTATAAAGTGGATGTAACGGACGCCAATGGTTGTAAAAACAGCAGGAACCTAACGCTGGTGGTGCTGTGCAACAATAAAAACTTCTTTATTCCCAATACGTTCTCGCCGAACGGAGATGGATCGAACGACCGGTTTTATCCAAGGGGCACGGGCCTTGACCGCATACAGGCATTGCGCATTTTCAACCGCTGGGGCGAACAGGTATTTGAAAAAAGAAATTTCCCTGCCAACGATGCAGCATCCGGCTGGGATGGATCTTACAAGGGCAAAACGGCGGCAACCGATACTTACATCTATATGATTGATATAATTTGCGAAAACGCAACGATCATCACTTACAAAGGAAACATTACTTTAATCCGGTAACAGATGATTGAAAATTTGACTACGATAAAAATCCACTGGTATGAAAACCTTTAACTACGGGCTGAAAATCTTACTGCCTGTTTTACTAATCCTCTCGGGTATGCAGCGAAATCTGCGGGCGCAGGATATTCATTTCTCTCAGTTTTTTGAAGCCCCGTTGTTGCGCAACCCGTCACTGGCAGGTATTTTTGAAGGAGATATCCGGGTGCAGATGGTTTACCGTGACCAGTGGAACAGTTTTACCAATGCTTACAAAAGCGGATCGCTGAATGCTGAATACAAAATGCCGGTAGGGAAAGGCGATGATTTTCTTACTGCGGGCGTTCAGATATTGTACGACAAGGCGGGCACTGCAGGTTTAACCAGTACCAACTTTTTACCCGCGCTGAATTACCATAAATCTTTAAACAGCAATAAAACCACTTATATTTCAGTAGGTTTCATGGGGGGCCTGGTGCAAAAAAGTATTGACCGCTCCAAAATCACGACCAACTCCCAGTTTGATGGTGCCGCTTTTAACCCGGCACTGGCAGATGGAGAAGCTTTTTCTACGTCCAATTACAATTATTTTGACGGTTCCGTGGGCGCCAGTTTCAATTCAGCTTTTGGACCAGACAATGTAAACGCCTATTTTATCGGCCTTGCCTATCATCACTTCAACCGCCCAAGAAATTCATTTTACCGGAACGCGGCATCTGCTTTGAATCCCAAAATTGTTGCTTCCGGTGGTTTGAAATTTCACATCGACGACAATACTTTTTTTACACTGCAGGCTGATTATTCCAAGCAGGGCGCGTTTAATGAAACCATCGGTGGCGTAATGTATTCCTACATCGTTGGCGAACCAGATGCCCCGCAATACATTATTCATGGTGGGGCTTTTCTTCGCTGGAAAGATGCCTTTGTGCCGGTTATTAAAATTGATTACAACCCTTTTTCTGTTGCGCTTAGCTACGATGTAAACGTTTCCCAACTAAAAACGATTAGCCAGGGCAGGGGTGGCGTAGAACTGAGTGTATCTTATATCGGTTTTCTTGACAGGGACAACTCTACCAAAAACAAAGTACTGTGCCCGCGTTTTTAATGCATCTCTCAAAAAAATAACTGCCGGCGCATCTTGGATGGCGGTGATTGCTTGCGGCAAATTTTCAAATCCGGGTTTGATTTAGACACTTATCCCCTTTTCTCTTTTTTCTCTTCACTGGTTGGCCTAGCTTTGCACCATAAACACTTACTATGACCATTGCAAAAGGACAGCCGGCACCTGCATTTATTTTACACGATACAGAAAAGAATACCGTTTCTTTAAAAGACCAGGCAGGTAAAAATATACTCCTGCTGTTTTTTCCGCTGGCTTTTACCAGCGTCTGCACCAGCGAACTGTGCAGCGTGCGGGACAATATTGGCCTGTATAATAATGCCACCGGGCTGGTATTTGGCATCTCTGTAGATTCACCGCAGTCACTGCGCAAATTCAAGGAAGAACAGGGCCTGAATTTTACGCTGTTGAGCGACTTCAATAAAGAGGCTTCTGCGGCGTATGGTGCACTCTATGATAATTTTGGCGGATGGATGAAAGGGGTTTCCAAAAGGGCCGCATTTTGTATTGACAGTCAAGGCATTATACAATACGCAGAAGTGCTGGAAAATGCTGGTGATCAGCCCAATTTTAGTGCCATCCAGGGCATACTTAAAGGCCTGTAAAACCGTTAATAGGTATATAAATCCAGGGTCCGGAAGATAATATCCCGGGCCAGCTAAAAATTTGTGCTAAAAGCTTTGTAGTTTTGTTAAAACTGAATATCTTGATGCACAAATGTAAAATAGCGCCTATGAGGTTTTTTTACATAGTATCCATTATTCTATTGACCACACTTCAATCGAAAAGCCAGACGAGCAGGGCCCCATCACAGGAGCCGCTTGCCAGGGTAACAAAGTTCTATCCCAACCCGGCAATTTCACAAATCACGTTCGACTTTGATCAGAATTTCGATAAATCTTTTTCTTTCCAGGTATATAATTTTGTTGGAAAAAAAGTGCTGGACATACCTGCTGTAAACCAAAAAACAGTAGTGAATGTGTCTGACTTCTACCGTGGCGTTTATATCTTTCAGTTAAGGGATAAAAATGGTAAGATGATTGACTCCGGCAAATTCCAGGTGTCGCACTAAGCAAAGTCAAAATTTAAAAGTCAAAAGTTAAAAGTTTGGCTACTTACATTGTTAGGCAACTTACATTGTTACCGATTTTTGAATTTTTACTTACATCACCTACTCACATCACCTGAACAATCAAAAACTTTAAATAATGGGTATTCTCCATTCCCCATATAATTGGGTGATCTGCTGATTGCGACTGGTAGGTTACCTGGCGCAATTTTCTTTTGGCATCTTTTGCCGCCATATTGATGGTTTGCAAAAACAATTCAGGCGATACCAGGTTGGTACAGGAAGAGGTTACCAGGAAGCCACCCGGCCTTATCAGCTTCATTCCGCGGAGATTAATTTCTTTATACCCGCTGATGGCTTTGTCAATGCTATCGCGGCTCTTCGCAAAGGCGGGCGGGTCCAGCATCACTACATCCCACTGACGGCCTTCTTTCACCCAGTTTTTTAACACATCAAAAGCGTTCATTGCTTCAAACCTGCACCTGTCCTGTAAACCGTTCAAAGCAGCATTGTGGTTTGCCTGTGCTACTGCGCCGGCAGAAATATCAATGCCGTATACTGATTTTGCGCCGTAATGTGCCGCATGTATTTCAAACGTACCAGTATAAGTAAACGTGCCCAGTACCTCGGCGTCTTTCACGATTCTTTCAATCGCCTTCCTGTTGTCTTGCTGGTCAAGGAAATAACCCGTCTTCTGCCCGTTCTCAATATCTACCATAAACTTCAGCCCGTTTTCTATAATCGGCACCAGGGTATCAAATGGTGCAGACAAGAATCCTTTTTGCTGTGGCAGGCCTTCCAGCTCACGTACCGGTACATCATTGCGTTCATAAATACCTTTCGGGCTAAATATTTTTTCGAGGGCTTTCACAATGGCCGGTTTCCATACATCAATTCCCAAAGACAATGTTTGTAAAACAAAATAGTCGTTGAACTTATCAATAATCAATGCAGGCAAAAAATCTGCTTCGCCGAAAACCAGGCGGCAATTCTCGCGGTAACCGAGCTTGCTTTTATATTGCCAGGCCTGTAATAAGCGGTTGTAAAAAAAAGTCTCGTCCACCTGTTCGTTTTTATCCCGCGTGAGTATGCGTATGATAATCTGCGATTTTGGATTGATGTAACCGCGGCCGATAAATTTTTTGTCGTGCGTGAAAACTTCAACAATATCACCTCCTGCTGCCGCGCCATCAATTGTATTCACTTCATTGCCAAATATCCACGGATGCCCGTCTTCTACCCGCCTGTTTATTTTCTTGTTGAGGTATACTTTTGTCATTTTTAGTCTTTCTGGGCTGCAAGTTATGGCAATCCCGTTTTTAAATGCACCCCATCACGCTGGTGCAGGGTTACTCTGCGGTGGATATGTGTGCCCGCCTTTAAGGTGCTGTTAACAGAAAAATTAACAGGCTGTTTTTGCCTGGACGGCCGTGAAGTGTGCTAGCCGGAAAACAGTTGCAAATGCGTGATTTGCACCATGCGACAATTTGTCTTTGAAATGCCGCTTGGCAACATTATTGACTAGCTTACCTTCGCTGACAATTTGTACAATTATGCAAGAAAAAGATGTAAAAAATACAGGAAAAGGCCGGGATACTGCCAATGAGGAATTGATAGATATCAATGCGGACTCTGATGTGGCGGGAAGCAACCACCTTAGCAACCCGGAAGACGAAGTGAGTGAAACTGCAAAATTTCAGGAAGAAGCGGCAGAATGGAAGGATAAATACCTGCGCCTGGTAGCTGAATTTGACAATTTTCGCAAGCGCAATGCACGGGAAAGAATTGAGCTGACCCAAACGGCGGGCAAAGACATCATTGTTTCACTGCTGGATGTGGTAGATGATTCTGAACGCGCCCAGAAGCAGTTGGAAACCAGCACCGACGCCGCGGCTATTAAAGAGGGCGTTTTACTAGTGTTTAACAAACTACGGAACACACTCCAGGCGAGGGGCCTAAAAGCGATGAACGCTGCGGGGCAGGAATTCAACGCAGACTTACACGAAGCCATTACGGAAATACCGGCGCCTTCCAAAGACGCAGTAGGTAAAGTAGTTGATGAAGTACAAAAAGGTTATTACCTGAACGACAAAATCATCCGTTTTGCCAAAGTGGTAGTAGGAAAATAATTGATTACCGTATCCGCCAGCCGCATTATTTGCCGGTTGGCGGATATTTGATTTTTATACCCAACAAAAGCTGAGGCTTCATTTATTTTATGTCAAAGAGAGATTATTACGAAACACTTGGTGTCGGAAAAACTGCTTCTGCAGAAGAGATTAAGAAAGCGTACCGCAAGGTGGCGATGCAGTTTCACCCCGACCGTAACCCCGGAGACAAACCGGCAGAAGAAAAATTTAAAGAGGCAGCCGAGGCCTACGAAGTATTGAGCGACAACGATAAAAAAGCGCAGTATGACCGTTTCGGGCATGCCGGAATGGGCAATACCGGAAGAGGTGGATTTGGTGGCGCCGGCATGAACACCGAAGATATATTCAGCCAGTTTGGAGACATTTTTGGCGAGGACGTTTTCGGAAGTTTCTTTGGCGGTGGCGGCGGCCGGTCGGCAAGGGGCGGCGGCGGCAGAGCCCGTGGCGTAAGGGGCAGCAACCTGCGCATCAAATTAAAACTGAATTTTGAAGAAATAGCCAACGGCGTCAACAAGAGCGTCAAAGTAAAAAAACATGTTGTTTGTACCACGTGTTCGGGAAGCGGTGCAAAAGACAAAAGCAGTGTGCAAACCTGCGGAACCTGTGGTGGTAACGGCCAGGTAAAACGGGTTACCAATACTTTTTTAGGGCAGATGCAGACCGTTACTACCTGCCCTACCTGCAATGGAGAAGGCACCACTATTACTGCCAAATGCGGCAGTTGTAAAGGCGAGGGAAGAGTGTACGGCGAAGAAACCGTAAGCCTTGATATACCCGCGGGTGTACAGGAAGGCATGCAGCTGAGTGTTGGCGGTAAGGGCAATGCAGGGGAACGTGGCGGTGCGCCGGGCGACCTGATTGTACTGGTGGAAGAAGAGGCCCACAAGGACCTGCACCGGGATGGTTTGAACGTGGCGTTTGACCTGCATATCTCTATACCCGATGCGGTTTTTGGCACGCAGCTGGAGGTGCCAACTATTGACGGCAAAGCAAAAATTAAAATACCGGCCGGCACACAAAGCGGCAAAATATTCCGCTTGAAAGGCAAGGGCTTCCCGGAAGTAAACGGGTACGCAAAAGGCGATCAGCTGATTCATGTAAACGTTTGGACACCCCAGCATGTTAGCACGGAAGAAAAAGGTATGCTGGAAAAAATGAATGGTTCGCAGAATTTTCAGCCCAAGCCGGACAAAAGCGATAAAAGCTTTTTCGACAAAATGCGGGAAATGTTTACTTAGCCCCGGGTAAAAAATAAATAAAAACAGCCATACAGAGAAAGCACCCGCTTTCTCTTTTTTGTGCCCCCGCGAAAAATAAGCCAACAGGGGCAAAAGGCAGATCGGCGTGGGCCTGTAACCCGGGTTTGCGGGTGCTGTTTGTTGCCAGTCCTTTGATCTCTTGGCGTATTGTATTAATTTGCCAGCTTATTAAAAACAAGTGTGGCATGTTATCGGGAAAAAAAGAACAATTGGCGGGTTGGGGCAATTATCCGGTGTCTGAATCATATACCATTCTGCCGCGCAGCGAGGCGGACTGTATAAATGCGATGCGCGAAGAAAAACTGATACCGCGCGGGCTGGGAAGGAGCTATGGCGACCAGGCCATTAATGACAACAAATATGTGGCGGTATGTACTAAATTAAACTACTTTATTTCCTTTAACGAGCAGTCGGGCATACTGGAGTGCCAGTCGGGTACCAGCCTGGAAGAGATTATTTCAACATTTGGGCCGAAAGGCTGGTTGCCGATGATTTGCCCGGGAACAAAATTTGTTACCATTGGCGGTGCCATTGCCAACGACATTCATGGGAAGGCCCACCATATAGACGGTTCTTTTGTTAATTGCGTGGTTTCATTTACCATCCTGCTGGCAGACGGCAGGGTGCTAACGGCTTCCCGCACCGAAAACGAAGATCTTTTCTGGGCCAATTTTGGCGGACTCGGGCTACTGGGCGTAATACTAACGACTACCATCAGGCTAAGAAAAATTGAAACGACTTACTTCAAACAAAAATCGGTTGTAATCCGCGACCTGGATCATATGCTGGAAGCGCTGGACAAATATGATCATGAATATAATTATTCGGTTGCCTGGATAGACGCATTGGCAAAAGGCAGCAAATTGGGAAGTGGCGTACTTACGCTTGGCAATGCTGCTGCATTGGCCGACCTGCCGGAACAATTGAAAAAGGATCCATTGAAACTGCATGCCAGCAGCAAACTGGCGGTGCCGTTTTTCTTTCCTTCTTTTGCGCTAAACGGACTTACAGTAAGGGTGCTGAATAAAGTGATTGCCTTTGTACAAAACTCACCAAAAGAATTTGTGCATTATGAAAAATTCTTTTTCCCGCTGGATGCCATCAACAACTGGAACAAAGGATATGGCAAACGCGGTTTTGTACAGTACCAGTTTGTTATACCCGAGGAGAATGGTAAAGCCAACCTGAAAGAAATACTTGAAATGATTGCAGCAAGCGGCTGTACGCCTTTCCTGAATGTTTTTAAAAGAATGGGTGATGGCCAGGGCATTCTGTCCTTTCCTTTCAAAGGGTATACACTGGCAATAGATTTTCCGGTAACGAAACAATTGCTCGCGTTTACGCCTAAATTAGATGCAAAAGTACTGGCGGCAGGCGGCAGGCTGTACCTGGGCAAAGATGCTTTGCTGGATGAAACGATGTTTAAAAAAATGTACCCGCAATACACTGCGTGGATGGCCATCAAAAATAAATATGACCCGGCCGGCACATTCAGTTCAAATATTTCACGGAGGTTGGGACTTACCAAAGGTTAGTGACAGGGTTGCATCAATAAAACGGCTGCGCCGGCAGGTTGAATTCACGGGCGATTGTAGCACTACGTTTTTCGCTTCTTATTCTTGCCGTAGATCTTTTTTGCTTTCTCTACGATGCCGATAAATTCCTTTTGCACGGCATCATTGGTGTTATAGGATTCATTGGCGAGTATCAGCGCATCAGTCCAGGAAACCGTTTTTACATACGGCGAATTTTTCAGCAGGAGGGCAAACTCCACCACGGATGCCGCAAAACGGTGGCATGCCGGCATCTCATTAAATTCCGTAAATAGAAATGGTGCATTGTACCCGGAGATCCGCTTGGTAGAATCTTTCGGGCAGCGGTAGTTCACCAGGGCTTTTGCAAAGGGATCTTTGCTGGAATTATCTGCAGCAGCAATATTTGCGTAGGTAGGCGTGATTTCAAATATGGCCATCAATGTATGACCCGAGCCCACTTCCCCACCCTCCAGTTCACTCAGGGAGTCTGCTACCGCCTTTAATTTATTGTCGAAGCCTATCAGGCGATAGTCTTTTACCAGCCGCGCATTAAACTTTACACTCAGGTAAGCATCATCAGCTACCGTATAGAGTGTCTGTGTCAGTTCCTTTACCAGCACTTTTTCTGCCTCCCTTTCATTATCCAGGTATGCAAAATTACCGTTGCCTTTTTTTGCCAGTATTTCCAGTTTGGAATCTTTGTAATTGCCCATGCCTACCCCCAGGCAGGTAAGGTAGATACCGGATTGCCGGTGAAGCGTAATCATATTCTCCAGTTCGTCTTCATTGGCTTGACCTACGTTAAAATCGCCGTCGGTGGCCAGCACCACGCGGTTATTGCCCCCCGTAATAAACTGGCTTTTTGCCAGGGCGTACGCTGCCTGGATGCCAGAAGCCCCGGGGGTAGAGCCACCGGGATACAAGTCTTCCACTGCCTTTGTAATTTTTTCTTTTTCGGCGCCGCAGGTCGGTTGTAACCACACCCCTACGCTACCACCATATACCACGATAGAAACAGTATCCTTTGCGCGGAGGTTATTTATCATGAGCCTGAAAGCTGATTTTAGCAGTGGCAGGCGGTTGGGCATATCCATGGAGCCGGAAATATCAATCAGGAAGACCAGGTTACTGGCAGGAACTGCATCCAGGTTTACTTTCCGGGCGCAGACTTTTAGAAAGAACAGCTGATTATCGGGGTTCCAGGGGCAGGTGCTGAGGTACGAATCAAAATTAAACACACTGTCTTTTGGTGGCGCCACATATCCAAAATTGAAATAGTTGAGCATTTCTTCAATCCGCACGGCATCCGGGGGCACTGTACTGCCCATATTAATAAAACGGCGCATATTACTGTACGCTGCCTTGTCTGTATTAATGGCGAATCCGGTCTCGGGGTATCGTTTTGCTGGTATAAATTCATTTTCCATCAGGCTGCTATAGGTCTCTCCGCCCACCGACCAGTTCCTTTTTTCATCCCAGTGCATGTCTTTTGTAACGGAAACCAACCTGCTTTTGTGGAGATTGCCTACAGCGCGCTGCATTTTCAGGACAATGTTGGTATAGTTGCCGGCATTTAGTTTGAGGCGTTGTTCCTGGTATCCATCATAAGAAACTGTTACGGAATCTTCCTGTTTACCGGATACAATTCCGAAACCACCAGAACTGCCGGCATAGTATACATAACCCGTTGAGTGCAGTAAAATTCTTGTATTGGCCAGGGGCGTATTTGTTTCATCCCGCACTTCTCCCCGCAAATAGTATTGTGCGGGTAGCGAAAAGCAGGTTAGCAGGCTCAGCAATATGGTGCTTATATTTTTCAACCGGATATTTGACCCAATCACGTAGTTGATCCCCGGACACCGGGAATAAGTACAAGGGCTATTAAAAACGCTATTATCCTACGAGTTGGTATATTTCCTTAATATTTCTGCCCAGGCCATCATAATCCAGGCCATAGCCAAGAACAAATTTATTGGGTATGGAAAAGCCGAGGTAATCAATTTTGATGGGGTATACGGTAGCCACGGGCTTGTGTAACAGTGTAGCAATAGCTAGGGATGCAGGCTGCTGGTGCTGCAGCTGCGGTATAAATTCGCTCAGGGTCTTGCCGGTATCTACAATATCTTCCAAAATAACCACATGACGGTCTATAATATCGGTATCCATACCGATGGCCGTAATTACCTGGCCGCTTGATTTTGTGCCTTTATAAGATGCCAGTTTGATAAAACAAATTTCTGCTTCTATGGAAATACTTTTAAACAAATCAGATGCAAAAATAAAAGACCCATTTAAAATAGCAATAAACAGGGGCCTTTTGCCTGCGTAATCCTTGTTAATCTCAGCAGCCATCTCGTCAATTTTACCGGCAATCACTGCGGCAGACAGGTAAGGCTCAAATTCTTTATCGTGTACGCGTATATTTTGCATCAATAGAAATAAATTTAGAACGATGGAACGCCGGCTGTTTTATAATGCCCTAAAAGTAGCATTTTGTTTTTCATCCTGCAATTGGTAAAAAGCACGTTGTTTAGTTGCTGTGTATCATTAACTGCTGGCCAATTTTTACGTCGAGTGAATCCAGCCTGTTCCAGGTTTTCAATTGTTCAAGGCTGACGCCATATTTTTTTGAAATACTGTAAAGCGTTTCCTTCGTTTGTACTACATGGGTGGTTGTATCGGCGGATTTGGGTAGTGTTTCCATAACCGGCTCTTTTAATATCGCCTTTTTCTCCGCATCCAGCAATGGCCGCACCGGTGCAACGGCCTGGAGGTATAGTTTTTCTCCCACGGCAGGCTGCATCTTATCCGTCAGCAGGTTATTGGCCAGTAAACTTTCCAGCCGGATACCTTCTGCCTGGCAAATATAATACAGGGTTTCGCCGGGCTGCACAGTATGGTATTCATTTGCGCCGGTCTTACGTTTGCGCTGTAAAAAAATAAGCTGATCGGTCCGCGTAATATCGCCGTCATTAAGGTCATTAAAATCGAGGAGGCGGGCAAAAGAGATATGGTGTTCTTCTGCAACGGCCAGCAGTGCCGTTCCTTCCTGTACAAAAACAACTTTTGCTTTGTTGATGCTGAACGCAATTGCAGGGTAAACGGGTGCCGGTGGCGCTATTACTGTGGCAAGTACTTCCTTGGGTGCTGCATCTCCTGTAACGGAAGGATTCAACGCCTGTATTGACGCGGGTGCGGTACTGTTGGTAGTATTGTTGGATACCAGCGCGTCGTTCACCGGTGGCAGTTTACCCATGGCTATCAGCGTGTACTGCTCCAGGTTATAATCTTCAATCAGTTTAATTAAAATTTGCGCATACCGGTAATTGGTAGCATACCCGGCTTTCCGCAGTCCGTTTGCCCAGCTTTTATAATCCGTAGGATCTAATTGAAACAGGAAAGCATAGCGCTGGCTGCCTTTTAGAAAATCAGAATGGTCTTTGTAGGATTGCCCGGCTTCGGTATAGCTCCGGAAACACTCTCCGCGGGCATCATCATCATGATACACTTTTTCTCCCGCCCAGGAAGTTTTGCATTTGATCCCAAAATGGTTATTTGATTTTCTTACGAGCTCGCTGGTGCCCGCCGAGGTTTCGTGTATGCCCTGGGCAAGTTTAATGGCTGCCGGCACCCCTGTCCGCTGCATTTCTGCTATGGCAATATCCCGGTACGTATTGATGTAGGCAATAACGTCATTCGACCGCTGGGCGCTAACACCTGCTGTAAACAGTAACAAAATCAAAACACTTCCTGCGCGCATATTTATTTTTTATAAATCAGCATCAGCCCGTCTCTTACAGTTAGCAACACCTGCTCTACGCTGTCATCCTGCTGAACATATTCATTGAAAGCCTGTATGGCTTTGGCGTTTTTTCCTTTTGGTTCCGGCTGCAATACTTCCCCATGAAAAAACACATTGTCGGCCAGTACAAGGCCGCCCTTTTTCACCCTCGGCATTACTAACTTGTAATAATCGATGTACCCGGTTTTATCTGCATCTATAAACACGAGGTCCCATGTTTCTTGCAGGCTGGGTATAATTTCCAGCGCATTGCCGGTATGTAAAATTATTTTATCCTTTGCATCCGACAAGTTAAAATTTTGTCGCGCCACGGCGGCATCCTGCTCCCGTAACTCAATGGTATGCAATACGCCATCTGATGAAAGGCCCTGGGCAAGGCAAAGCGCACTGTAGCCTGTAAAGGTGCCTATTTCAAGAATGCGGCTGGGCCTTAACAAGCGGGCGATTAAAGAAAGCAGTTTGCCCTGCAGGTGGCCACTTAGCATGTGGGCATGGGGATGCAGTTGCGTCTGCCGGCTAACTTGCAGCAGCAAACTGTCTTCCGGTGTTGTATATTTTTCTGCGTATGCCGTTAAAAGGGGAAGAACAAGATCCATCCATCACAATTTATGCGAAGATAGGTATAGAACGGAAGAGTTTAATTGTATCACGCACAAGCCTTTATACCTGGTGCCGCCCATGCTGTCACTGAGTATGCAACAGGTGATTTTAGAAATTGGGCTGCAGCGAATGTTTTGTATAAAACTGCAGTACATGCTCCACCACTTCGTCTGCAGTATCTACCATCTTTAACAATTCCAGGTCGGCTGCATTTACATTTTTTTCTTTCATCATCACCATTTCCATCCAGGCCATCAGACCACCCCAGTAGCTTTTACCCACCAGGATCAGCGGTACCTGCATCATTTTACCTGTCTGGATAAGCGTGGCCACTTCAAAAAACTCATCCATGGTACCAAATCCACCCGGCATCATCACAAACCCCTGTGAGTATTTTGTAAAAAGCGTTTTACGTACAAAAAAATTATCAAAGTTCAGGTTGGCATCGCGGTCAATAAAATGATTGGATTCCTGTTCAAAAGGAAGTTCGATGTTGAGTCCAACCGACTTGCCGCCGCCCAGTTGCGCGCCCTTATTGGCTGCTTCCATGATGCCAGGACCACCGCCGGAAATAATGCCAAATCCTTCTTCAGACAAACGTTTGCCGATTTCAACGGCCAGTTCATAATACGGATTTTCTTCTTTTGTGCGCGCACTCCCAAATATTGAAATGCACGGACCTAGCTTTGCCAATGCTTCAAAACCATCTACAAATTCGGCCATTATTTTAAAGATCTGCCAGCTGCTTTGCGCTTTTGATTCACTCCAGCGGCGTTGTTTGTTCATTTTAATTGTATCGTGCATACATCAAATCGTTTAGAAAATTGCAGGGGTTGGTTATTTTTGCGCAGGGTTGTTAGCTGAAGCCTGCATGCCTTATTATTTCGTTATAAAGACAATAAATGCCATCGTTTTCGTATGAGCGAAATGCGATGGCATCTGTATTAAAAACGTATAAAGTACCGTTTTAGTTTATACCTGCGGGGATTTTTTTGAGATAATTAAAAGCCCGGCAAAGGTGAGCAACCCATTTATGATCAGTAGCTCCAGGCCGATTTCAAACGAGCCAAAAATTTCTTTCTGGTACTTGTCGAGGATGAAACAAATGATTGGCGCGACGATACAGACAACCGGCACTAAATTATCTTTTACATTTTTCTTAGTGAGTATACCAAAAGAAAACAATCCGAGTAAGGGACCATACGTATATGCGGCCACCTTCAGAATAACGCCAATCATACTTGGATTGTTTATCCATTTGTATACCAGCACAAACAACAGAAATATCGCGGCAAAGATTAAATGTACCCGTTGCCTCACTTTCTTTTTTGTTGCATCATCCATATCGGTTGTACGCTGCATGCCAATGATATCGATACAAAAAGAAGAAGTAAGTGCTGTAATGGCCCCGTCTGCACTCGGAAACAACGCCGAGATAAGCGCAATAATGAAAATTACAGAAACCAGCGGCGGCATGTATTTGAGTGCAATCACAGGAAATAATTTGTCGCCGGTTGCATTGTTTTGGTCAATCATAAACGCTTTACTGCCATTCTCCAGGGTGGTTATATGACCCCCGATAGAATCAGCGTACAGGTACAATAATCCGCCCAGGAAAAGAAACAGTAAAATAACCAGCAACAGGATAAACCCAAGCGTCACCACATTTTTTTGCGAATCCTGTAAGCGTCTTACAGAAATATTTTTTTGCATCATTTCCTGATCCATACCCGTCATGGTAATGGTAATAAATGCCCCTGCCACTATTTGCTTTAAAAAAAAGAGTTTGCTGCCAGGGTCGGTAAAAAATATTTTTGAATACCCTTTCTCACCCATCGCCGTAAGGCTTTCCCCGATACCAATATGGAGATTGGTAAGAATGTAGATTACACAAATGATAAGGCCTGCCAGCATAAACGTGGTCTGCAGGGTATCTGTCCATACGATGGTTTTTACGCCGCCTTCGTACGTGTACAGCAGTATCATGATAAGAATTACCAGGGTGGTTACCCAGAACGGCACGCCAAAACTTTTCAAAATGGCTTCCTGCAGAATGTTTACCACGAGGTAAAGCCGGGCCGTAGCCCCGAGGGTCCTTGATAAAATAAAAAAGGATGCACCGGTTTTATAGGAGGTGAACCCAAGCCGCGTACTGAGGTAATTGTAAATAGACGTCAGGTTGAGCCGGTAATACAGGGGCAGCAGCACAAACGCTATAATGAGGTAGCCGAGCAGGTAGCCAATGGTAATCTGGAAATACGCAAAAGACTCGCTGGCAACCGCGCCCGGTACGCTTACAAATGTTACGCCGCTCAGCGACGTACCTATCATTCCAAAAGCCACTAGCATCCAGTTGGAATTTTTGTTTCCAATAAAAAAAGAATCGTTGTTGGAGTTGCGCGAGGTATAATATGCTACAACCAGCAGGATTACAAAATACCCAATAATGAAAGAAAACAATAAAAGCGGCGACATAGTCAAAATGATATATTTAATGAGCTTTCGGCTGCAATATAAATATCTTTGAAGGTATAAAACGCTTTGTTCAGTGGCGGGCTGGATTTACGCCGTGTTACCTCAAAAAATTACCACCATGACCATCGAAGCAGTGGCAGTGTTCTGCGGCTCCAAAAACGGCAATAATCCGATGTACCGGGAGCATGCCGCAGAAATAGGTAAGTACCTTGCCATGCTGCAACTGAAGTTAATTTATGGCGGTGCAAAAGACGGTTTAATGGGGGCGGTGGCGGATGCAGTACTGGCCAACAGCGGAAGCGTGATGGGTGTTATTCCAAAAGTAATGGCAGCCTGGGAACACCAGCATCCGGCACTGACTGAAATAGCCGTAGTACCAGACATGCATAGCCGTAAAAAGATGATGTATGATATGAGCGACGCCGCTATTATTTTGCCGGGTGGGTTTGGCACCCTGGACGAACTATTTGAAATGCTTACCTGGAACCAACTTAAAATACACGATAAGAAAATCTATATCCTGAATACGGCTGGCTTCTACAGCCACCTTATCAACCACCTGCGAATGCTTGAAAAAGACGATTTTTTATATGAATCGGTAGAAGAGCGGATCATTCTCTGCAATACCCCCGTGGAATTGTTTAATAAAATTGGGTAGCACCTGCAAGTTAGCTATTGTGTTCACCCTGCCTGTTTGGATTTGCGGCAGGCTGTATAGCTGAATGTCTTCTTCAACAGTTTCACTCGCTAGTCCCCCGGCGCGTTTTAAAGGCCAATATTGTATCCAAAGCTGTAAAAGGGCTTGTTGCCATAAGGGCCATTCCTGTTCTGCAGCAAATCATATTGCGCCATTATAATAATTGCGCCGGTGCCGCCCGCCGGTATAGCACCCCCCACTCCAGCCAATAAAGAGGGAACAAGACCGGTAAATTTGCGGTCAGGCGAGCCGTCATAAAATTTGGTTTTAATCCAGGTATAGTTCAACTCTGGCTGCAGCTGCAACAAAATTTGTTGTATGGGGTATACCCTTCCAAAAATATTAATGCCGGTTACCCCATAACTTGTTTTGTAATAATCCGTGTTGGTGTAATAATCTTTTTGACTGGAATAAAGAAAATTCACGCCAGCGCCTGCTGCGAGGTACTGGTTAAAACGGTATCCCAGCTGCGGGGATACATTGATAAGGGTATAATAAGAAGAAAAATTCAATCCAAAATTTCCACCGACAAACAGCTTGGATTTATCGAATCCTTTTTTTTCTGCTGGTGGCGGATCCTGGCGTTCGTCCTGCGCATTGCTGTACTGCGAAAAGCAGGTACAGGCCACCAGGAAAACGAAAAATTGCTTCTTCATATTTATCAATTTAATGAACAAACCAACGCAATAACTGGCAAACCAATTACTAAAAACTTGTTAAGGAAATATTTTTCCTGCATTTAAAATGTTGTTGGGATCAAACACTTTTTTAATTTGCCGCATCAGGTCAAGTTGTTTTTCCTCAAAAATAATGTCCATATAGCTTTTCTGAATGAGGCCGATGCCGTGTTCACCACTGATGGTGCCACCCAGTTTTTTTACCAGTACAAACAATGCCCGCAAGCTCTCCGTCATCACTGCATCACCATGACTGTTCACCGTACCTTCTTTTCTGATACGGATATGAAGGTTTCCGTCACCTGCGTGGCCGTAACAAACCGCGTCGAAACCATACTGCCGGCCGAGATCTTTTACGCCTCTGATTAATGCGGGTAATTCAGCGCGGGGAACTACGGTATCTTCTTCAATACTGTAGCCCACCAGTTTTACCGCTTCTGCCACGCGGCGGCGGAGTTTCCATAATTCCGCTTTTTGCTGTGCATCATCTGCAAACAGCAAATCACCTACACCATAGGCCGTTAATAATTCGCCGATGGCTTCCATCTCACCCATTAGCACATCTATGTTATTGCCATCTACTTCAATAATGAGCTGGGCTTCGGTATCATCCTCCAGCGGTACTGCCGTACTGCCCACCATCTTGCTTACAATCCGGAGGGCATCTATTTCTACCAGCTCCATTGCGCTTGGCGTAAAGCCGGCCATGAAAATGGCACTCACCGCTTCGCCGGCCTTTTCCAAAGATTTAAAAGGCGCCAGCATCAGCAGGTCGTATTTTGGCAGGGGAATTAACCTGAGTACAATTTTAGTTACAATGGCCAGCGTGCCTTCGCTGCCTACAATCAATTGGGTAAGATTATAACCCGTAGAATTTTTAAGCACATTCGCACCCGTCCACATAATTTCACCGGTTGGCAAAACCACTTCAAGATTCAGCACATAATCCCTCACTACACCGTATTTTACAGCCTTGGGTCCGCCGCTGTTTTCTGAAATATTACCCCCTATAAAACAGGAGCCCCTGCTGGCGGGATCGGGCGGGTAAAACAGGCCCTTCTCCTTAACCGCGTTCATTAATATTTCTGTGATGACCCCCGGCTCGGTGGTTACCTGCAGGTTGCGTTCATCAATTTGCAGGATACTGTTCATGCGGTCTGTGCTCAGCAATACGCCGCCCAGGTGCGGTAAGGCGCCGCCGCTTAAACCAGTACCTGCGCCGCGCGGTGTTACCGGGATCCGGTGCTGGTTACAAATTTTTAATATGGCGCTGATTTCTTGCGTGGTCCGGGGACGGATGACCACATCGGGCAAAAAAAGCAGGTTCTCGGTTTCATCATGCCCATAGTTTTGCAGGGATTCATCGTCTACCAACACATACTGCCCGCCGACAATTGTTTTAAACTGATCGAGGAAATCCAATACCTTAATTGATTTTAACTCCGCGGTTGGCATGCCAGAAAAATTTGGTCAAAATTAATTAATTGTGGTTGATTCGGCAGCTTTTAATAGATGTGCGGTAGCTCAATGTAAAAATGAGAAAGTTAAAATACTACCGGCATACTTTTATATCGGCCTATTTTGACTTTTTAATTTTGAATTTTTACTTTAGGCATTTACAAATTACCACTGGCGGGTTAATCCCTATGACTTACCCACTCAATACTGGTGAAATGACTGCGATACAAATTCCAATACAGTGGGCAGGGCAGTGCGCCAGTAGGTCCAGTTATGCCCCCCGTCGCGGATGCGGAATTCATGCGGTATTTCTTTTTTTCGCATCGCAATATGCACCAGTGCATTACCCTCATATAAAAAATCATCGTCACCGCAATCAATATACCAGCGTACAGATTTCTTCAGTGTATCAGGCATATTATTCACAAGTGTAAGCACGCTCTGGCGGTTGTAGAAAGACGTTATATCTTTTTCAGCAATAGCAGGTGTTTCTTTTGTTAAACGTGTCCTGGCATCTTCCAGTGTAAGCGGCCCGGTACCGGCGCTAAGCGGACAAGCCGAAGAAAATAATTCGGGGTGATGAAGTGCATAAGTAAAACTACCATCGCCGCCCATTGACAGACCTGCTATCGCACGGTAATGTTTATCTGCTTTTATACGATACGTTTTCTCAATAAACGGGATAAACTCCTGGAAGAAAAAATCTTCATATCGCCATGTGCCGGTTGCGTTGTTTGAATAGCCCCGCTTGCCGGTATTGGCATCGGGCATTACGATAATCATTGCTGTGGCGATGCCTGCGGCGATGGCTTTATCAGTAATGTTTTGCACCTCGCCAAATTGTACCCAGCCAGTCTGGTCGTCGCCACCACCATGTAATAAATACAAAACCGGGTAACTGCGTTGGGATGTTTCATAACCGGGTGGCAAATAGATTGCATATTTTCTATCCATGCCCAGTATTTTGCTTTTAAGGGAAAGATCGTCGGCAACTTTGCTGTTCTGCGCATTTGCAAACAGCAAACTACAAACTAAAACAATTAATAAAAATATACTTTTCATACTGCAAGTTTTACTAAATATAGCTTGCCGCGGTTAATCCGGCAAATGCATTTTATACTTTTCCCGTTGCCGGGAGTGGCTGTATAAAAGCAGGCAAAAGGCTATCTTCATCAAACTAAAATACCCGGGCCACTAAGGCCAGGTTAACTCATCAGAATTTTAATTAAATAAAAATGAAAAAAACACTATTCCTGTTTGTGGTTGTGATGGGGTTTTGCTCTTTCGCTCCCAAAGAAATTGTATGGGTTGCTATCGGGGATTCTATTACGTATTTAAATGATCACCCGGGTGAAACCGGCAACCGTGTTACTACAGGATATATGACAAGGGTAGTAGAACAGTTACCCAATACCAGTTTTATAAACCAGGGCCACAATGGATGGACCTCAGGAGGCATTGCTAAACAAATAGACAGCCTTGGTATTGTAAAGGCAGATGTCTATTCTGTTTTCCTGGGAACGAATGACTGGTGGCAGGGACGACCGTTGGGCACCATGAGCGACTATACCAGTAATACGGGCAATACAACGGTATTTGGATCTTTCCGGATCATCATTAATAAACTCCGCACCCTGAATGCCGGAGCAAAAATCATTTTAATTACACCGATGCAGCGGGTGGATTTTGTTTACATCAACAATTTTAAAAACAATGCATGGGGATCTTACAAGGAGAAAAACGGTCAGTCGCTTGAACAATTTGCCAACGCCGTAAAAGCCGTTGCTGCTTACGAGCAGTTTGCTTGCGTAGACCTTTACCATAAAAAAGGAATGGGGCTAAAACAACTGGTGAAATACAAACGCCTGAAAGATCCTGCAACAGCGGATGCCTATAAAAATTATGCTTACCCCGATTTTATAAATATTCCATTCAACCCCGAGACCGACGCTTATCCATATCCCCCGGAGGCCGCGAATATCACCTATGACGGCCTGCACCCGTCCGACAAGGGCAATGCGATGATTGCGGATTTACTTATAGAAATTATGAAAGGATATTAATAAAATAATCAGGGTGGCTGATAAAATAAAAATTATTCGGCTACCCCTTTTTTTAAAAAGTTGCTTTTACAGAAAAATGTAAAATGACTGCGCCATTGCATACAACTTCCGGATACCGGTTTCCATTGCAGGTTAGTAGAAAATATTACCGGTAACCCTGCGCTTGTAACTTAAACAATTCTGCGTACCGGCCATTTTGTTGTAACAGTTGTTCGTGGCTACCGATTTCTATCGGCTGTCCTTTTTCCAGCACCAGTATGCGGTCTGCCATACGCACGGTAGAGAACCGATGCGAGATCAGCACCGCAGATTTACCTTTGGTCAGTTCAGCAAAGCGCTGAAAAACTTCATATTCTGCCCGTGCATCCAATGCACTCGTGGGTTCGTCGAGTATCAGTAGTTGTGCTTCTTTCATATAGGCACGCGCCAATGCCACTTTCTGCCATTCGCCGCCGCTGAGTTCTACGCCGTTGTTAAAGCGGCGGCCAAGTGCCTGATCGTATTGTTGTGGTAACTTCTCTGCCAGCAAACTGGCCAGGCTTTTTTCTGCGGACTGTTCTATCAATGCACGGTTTTCTTTCTCATCAATATTACCTACGGAAATGTTTTGCGCAAAACTCATTTGGTACCGCAGAAAATCCTGGAAGATAATGCCGGTATTACGGCGCAGGTCCATGATGTCATATTCGCGGAGATCAATACCGTCCAGCAATATGCGGCCTTCAGTGGGATCGTACAAGCGCGCCAGCAACTTAACCAGGGTGGTTTTGCCGGCACCATTCTCGCCTACCAATGCCATTTTCTCCCCTGCCTGCAGTGTAAAATTAAGGTGACGGTTGGCCCACTGCTCACTGTTGTGATAACGAAAACCTACATCCTGGAATTCGAAGCCTTTTTTAATAGGGTTGGGGAAGGGCACCGGGTGAGGATTCGCTTTTATTTTTGGGCTGATCTCGAAGAACTCAAAAAAATCACGCAGGTAAATAGCACCCTGCGATACACTGGTAAAACGCGATAAGATATTTTCCAGCAATGCCCTTAATTGCCGGAATGATCCGGCCAGGAAAGCCAGTGTACCGATGCTCAGTACACCCTGCACCGTTTTTGTGATCATTACAGTGTAGGCAGCATAATAACCGGCGCTGCCGAGCAATGCAAAGAGCACGCCCCAGGCTGCGCGCCTGGTAGCGAGTTTTTTATTATCTGCATAAAATTGATTACTGAGGGTTTTAAACCGGTCGACCAGGAACCCGGAAAGATTAAAGAGCTTGACCTCTTTGGCAGTTTCATCACTGGCACCCAGGTAGCGCATGTAGTCCAGCTCACGGCGTTCCGGTGTTTGTCCGCGCGTAAGTGCATAGCTGCGATCATTAAAATAAGATTCTCCCAGGAACGCAGGCACGATGGCTACCAGCAACAAAAGGATCAGCCACGGGTTAAATGCCATCAGGCCGGCGGTAAGGAATGTCATGGTAATAATATCCTGAACCTGGGTAAGCACCTGCGATAGCAAGATGGTGCGACCCACCGTCTGCTGGCGGGCTCTTTCCAGCTTATCATAAAAAGCGGAGTCTTCAAACTGGTCGAGGTCCAGCGTGGCCGCATGTTGCATGATGCGCACGGAAGTATAATTGGAAAAAAGGTCACCGAGCAAACTATCTACCAGGGAAATGGCGCGGCTAAGCCCGTCCGATACAATGGCGAGTGCAAATTCTGCTGCTACCAGTTCCCATAAAAAATGATGGTCGGGCTGCTGGCCCTTGCTCAGCAATACAACTTCGTCAATAATGAGTTTGCCGATGTACAGGATGGCGACGGGAACAGCGGACCGACACAACCTTAACATGGCGTTTAAAATGGTGTACCAGTGATTGGTTTGCCAAACCAGTTTAAAAAACCGGGGGAGGTTGCGCAGCGCAGCAAATTTTTCTTTGAGGGTAGGTTTGGTGATTTCCGGCACCGTTCTTTTTTCACTGGCCATCCGCGATTTGCTCATACGCAAAATTACGCAATAGCGGAATAATTAGCGGGGATTGGTTTTGTTGAAAATGCACAATATAGCATTTTAAAAAGATCTGTACGATCTAGAATAAGACGAGTGGATCCCGTCGACAAAAGATAGGAAACAATCCGATATCACCAGAATAATTTTAACCATATTCCCACTTTTTTCTTTCCCTCTATAGGCCAGGGATGCGACAGAAGATTTAACCGCCTAGTACTTTTGTAACATCATTTAAATGAATTTATAACATTCAACCTGTATGTTTGCTGGCTCTTTAAAATCAAATCTCCATTTGCAATTAAGCGTAGAAGTTGCGTACACTAACCCTCGCTCAATTCTTGGGTGAATGAATGGATTAGAATCGGTAAAAAAAGCCAGCCAGATTAATTTTTGTGTTGTAAACTCCAACAGGGCCACAAAGCCCTCACTTCCAAACGCGCATTCACCAGTCAAAACCTCAAGATTTTCCTTTTCATTCACTGTCCGATCCAGTACTGCACAACTATTCCATTCCAAATTGTCATTTTCTTCTAGTTTAGCAATACTAGTTTGACCGGCAGGCACAAGTTTAATCGCTTCTGAATGGCTCCATTCGCTTTTGGCATCTACTAATTGTATTATCCCGCTAGGATAAATGATGCCATTTACAGTTGGGCATTCAAGATGATCAACAAAAGTGAGCATATTTACCATTGTATTTTTGGTTTAGATTTCAACCCTCCAAGTGGTACTGGCACACCATTCTCCCTGTTTATTTTCCTATTAAATCTTACTTCAAAAGCCTTTTGCCAAGTCTTTTTTGAGCCTGGCATAATATCATTTGGTTGGACAATTTTTCCTATTCCTTTAATAGGTCTCTGTTGCAATTTTTCAATGTAATTTGCAGGTAATTCGAAACCAATGTTTGATTTTGTAGGGTCGGAAATTTCTAGGCTATTTGAATAGGTTTTGCTTTCACCTATATAAGGAGACGTGCTTGAAAAAGCAAACTTGGGCGCAACCACGTATTATTTAATCCATTATTGCATTCCACGGACAATGAATTGGAGGGGGCCAATGTTCATTTGCGAAAGGACTGCAACTTTACTGCCTTCTACGGAAATAGCGTAGCTGACGCAGATTCGATCTAAAGGCAAACTCAACTTTACTAACGCTCAATCGCAGTTAAATTCATTCATAACTTCTTGCAGCCATTAAAATATTAGCAAAAGTTTTCCAGTCAGCATTTGTGGGCACAGGTAGGTTATTATTTACATAGTACCCATCCATATCTTCAGTCCACCTAGCGACAGCCTCAAGATAGTTTTCGAGCCTGTTATTCGACCATTCATCTGGGCTTTTTTTTAAGTTATCAACTAACATCCCAATAAATTCTAAAAAATCTTGTTTATTGCTTATTTTATCTATTGCCTGTTTGATGGACTTCATAAAATTCTATTTTATAACTATTTTTCTACCATTTTCCAAGTTAAGCTTAATAGATTGGCCACCGGTAGTCGTCGTCATTTTCCACATTTGCCCTTCCACTTGAGCCGAAGATGCCCAATTCACCATATCGCTTAAATAAGTTGGAACCACCTTTTATAAGAGTCTTTTCTAATGGGATGAAATACAAGATTTGAAGAATTACCTTCCTAGGCCAACGGGATGGGAGGAGGCCTATTTCAAATTACATCAACTCATTTCTAAAGTATGCGATATTTGTTTCAATTAATTTTATAATGTGGTCGGTCATCGTGCTGTGCAGTGCCACCTATTACTCATATACTGATGCCACAAGCAAAATGTTTGCAAAAAGGCTCCACGAAGGAATGAAATCAATTTTATTAAATGCTTCGTTTGTTGATCCCTCTAAAAAAGCTTCCATTGCCTCAAAATATCGAGGTAGGTCGGGGTTTTCCCATTCATTTTTATTAATTCTATAATCTTGTTGCAATTTCTGTAAAAACGATATAAAATCCTCTTTACTTGATACTTGGTCGGCTAAATCAGATATGTCCATAAATTTATATTAAAAAAATTAACGTCTAATTTTTATTGAAGTGCCATTATTTACAGTTGTGAATTTTTTAAATTCTTTTTTTGGTATTTGATTCAACTTTATGTAGGAGATATCTAGCTTTGCCTGTTGGTACGCGTAGAGGCGCCTATTGTCTAGACTAAACACGTTTCCATTTTTTTCTACAATTCTTATGGGTGCAATACTTATCTGATCTCCGTTTTTCAGCTGGTCAATTAAAGACTTAACACTACTTCCGTCTGTAAAATTTGCACTAATATTATTTTGACTAAATCTTATCGTTTGGGGATTAATTGTTCCAGATTCAGCTAGCCTCTGAAATCCTTTCTTCTCAAGAAATCCTACCGCCTTAAAAAAACTGCGCAAGGCCGGAGCGCCGTCCAGTACAGACAATGCTTCCAATTCCGGCAGGGCAATATTATCAGCGAAAGCATTCCATGTTTTATCCTGCATGAGCCTGGTTGCAGGCGTAGGACTGCCGTCAGCGTTATAACCATCTCTATCATACCAGCTTTCTTTTAGCGCTGCATGCCGTTCCTTTTCAGACTCATTTTTAGGAGTCCATTGGGCCGCAAGAAACGTTGCGTGATTATTGGCGCGCGCGATTTGATGACCCATACGAACCATCGGCGCATCGGCTTTTTCTTGTTGGATTACAGCCGGATTGTTTGGATATAATTGAACAGCAGTACCATCGATTGAAAAAATGCCCACTTTCCCAGCTGGTGACCATTCTAAACCATCCATATCCACCCCTGAAACAGGATTATTGGAACTAAACTGATAGGGTGTCAATTCCGGATACTTAGCCGTTATCGGATCCACGCTCAAAAACCTTCCCAACCTTGGATCGTAAATTCGCATCCCATAATCCTGTTGGTTTCCCTCCCCCTTCAGCTCGTTATCATTCTCTTTACCGTTAAAACCATAGCGGTAAGCCGATGACGAAAGCTTAAAACTTCTACCCACCATTTGCATTCCAAACGGCGTGTAATCATTCGCGTTGATCAGTTCGGCAGCATAGTGATCGGTTAGCAACGGATCGCCGGCAGTGGCAACCGCTATTTTCTTATCAGAAATCACAGCTACTACATTGCCCAGGTGATTGGCCAATTCAAAGAGCTTGCTGCCCACCTGCACCGCATCGTTTAAAGGATTTAGTGCAACCGGCACCGTTATATCGGGCTTCCACATGCCCAGCCTGCTACTGCCGTACAAATGTTGTTCATCCCAGGTCTGCCCGTTTACGCCGTTGCCGGGTGCACCCGCAGCAGGTACCGCATTTGCCCTTCCCTGCCAGCTGTAAACACCAATCGGGTTGCCCTGTGCATCGCGCACATAATTGGTAATCGTTTTGGCGCGACCGGAAACGGTTTGCTTTTGTATCCTGTTGCCAGAGGCATCATAGTCGTAAACAATGCTGGTTCCGTCTGTCTTATCAATGCTTTGGATTTTTCCATATACCGTCCAGCCAATCTTCGCTATCCCTTCCGCGTTATCCTTTACTAAGTTACCAATTCCATCATAAGTATAATTGTTATTGGCCTGGTTGTCGATGTCTTTTTCCCCGGTATTGTTCGACGACGGATAATTGCCGGAAGGCACCGCATCTTTTACATGCGCCAGTTGATTGGTAAGCGCCCAGGCATCTGCCGGCAGCGGTTGGCCAGGCACATAGTTTCTCCGCGTATTGTTGCGCGTGTAATAATAATAATGATAAGCAAGATCATCCATAGAAAGGTTGCGTGCATTGGCCGTTGTGCCGTTCCGGAATAATGTCAGGATGTTGCCATTGGCATCGTACGTATAAGATTCCCGGTAATCATCCGTAATGGATCCATTGTTCCAGCCGGCATTTGGTGCGATCGAGGACAGGTTGTGTGCACGCATTTCTCGAAGCCGGTTCAGCTGATCATAGCCATAACTGTATCCATGTGTAGCGCCATTATCAATTCCGGCTATGCCAGACGACGCATGACTGATATTCCCGTTGAACAATGCTTTGCCCGTAGCTTCATTGCCTGCCATTGTTGGGTGTTGATACCGGATGCTCCACGCAGCGGCTGCGGCGCCGCCGATGGGCAGGTAATCGTCCTGGTTGTACCCCAATGTATAAGCCAGCGCATCCTTTCCCGCCTGTGCGTGAATTCCATTTTTATTAACAGCACTGCCATCGGCGCCCATGTCATTGTCGCCGCCGGAAGCAACCGCGATCTGCACGCCGTTCATTCCTTTCAGCCAGCCTTGTAACGTATACGCATAATCGCAGCCCTGCACCATTCTTCCAGACAAGGCGTCACCCAGTTCAATGCGGGCCAGCGGGCCATGCAGGTAATACTGGTAGCCGGCATCCTGCTGAAGGGTGTTGAAATCCCGGCCGCTGTACGCTTTTATAAGCCGGTTGTCCGGGTCGTAGTCATATTTATAAACGAATTGATCGCCTTTGCCTTTCTGGTAGACAACCTCATTCACTTTTCCACTCACAAGATCATAGTTGTATTGTATATCTTTTAACAGATTTACAGGCGTACCGGTTACAGATTTTTTGTGTTCCTGCCAAAGCCGCTTTACATTCCCATTAATATCATACTGGTAATGTGTTGCATTGCTATAGTCCGCCAATGCAGTAACGGACTGCCGGAAAATAGTAGCCACCACTCGTTTGCGAGAAGTATTGTAGATGTTCTGATTGCTGGTAATGGCGGTATTGGTAACAATTGAGCCGTTCACCTGGTCGTAGATAGTCTGGGTAACCTGTTGATCCGTAGCACTGGCCATCCAATTATTGATAGCACTCCCGGCTGCAACAGGATCTGTTTTGGCGATGGCTGCCGTCATAACGGCGGCACCTGTTTTCTCTCCGGCTTCAATAACACGGCCCAGGGCATCATACTTCGTGTAACTATACCTGTTATTGGCCTCTCCGCGTGAAGATATTTTTTGCTCGCTATGTTGTGACACGACCAGCCTGCCCAGTAAGTCGTACCAGAAATTACTGCTTCCACCGTCCGGACTAACCTGCGCGCTAACCCCATTCAGTGAGTTGTAATAGTAATGCGTAGGCAGCCGGTGGTTTGGGTATACCGGCTGGTATAAATCGCTGAAGACCGTACCTGCATTTACAGTGGGCAACTGGTTTATCCTGTCCAGACTACCGGCAACCACGGTTTCTTTATTTAAGGGCAACCATAACACCAGGTTGCCTTCACTCTGCGGCACCAGGCATGCATTGTAGGCATTGCTACGCACCTCGGCTACAGGCAAGGCGCGGTTATATATTCTTACCTGTTTAATACTTCCGTGTAATCCGTTTCCCTGGCTGCCGATGACAAGGTCGGCAGCTGAACTGTTGTTTACCGTCAACGGTATGGTGGAAGCCGCATAAGTAAAGTTCAGTAAGGCGGTGCCAGCTGCAGCTTCTGCGGCGCTGATGGGCGGGGAATTAGAAGGCGTGTAGTCATAATCGTCTGCCAGCAGCTCCGTGTTCACCAGGCTACCGTTAATATATATGCGCAAAGGATTGGCCCAGTTACCGGTATTTGTTACAGCAATATGTGTCCATTGCCCTGTAACCAACAGGCTACTGATATCACTGGTGATCTGGGCTGTTAACGAACGGTATAATTTTCGTTGTACCGAGACCGCTATTTTGCTGCGTACCATTACCGGCGCAACAGGAGGGGAATAATAAGGCGGAAATTGGTACGGCTCCAGTTTACTGAGTAGCTGTGTCCATGCTTCCTCGCCATGTGCAGACAGGTCGCATTTCAGGCGCCCGTTATCCAGGTAGATTTTATACCCGTCCGTTTTACTGTCAACTATATTCACCGATTGCTTCTGCAATATGGTTTGCGTGCTGCTCAAACTGCTGAAGTTTACAAATGCTTCCACGGTAAAGGGCTGGCTGTTTTGCTGAATGGCAGGTGCATCCGCAACAGTAATGCTGGCATTTCCGTTCATGAAAGGAGCATCGCCGTACTCATAGCAGTAGTTTTTATCGGCCAGCCGAAAGTTTTTTGTCCGCTCCAGGTTGGCACTTCCTCCGGGCATTTCATCTACTGGCTGAACGCCCGCGGGTGGAATGGTTTTTACGAGATTTCCCGCCTGGTCGTAATAATATAAAGTATAATGGTATTCAAGCGGCTGGTTGTACGTGGCGGAAAGTTTTAATTGTGGCCGGATGCTCAAACATTTTGTATAATAGGCTTCGCGGTAATCACGTTTTACTTCCTGCACATAATCCAGGTAATCGCTGTGCGCATTGCCCAGCGCAACGGCAATCTGCTGGTTAATGCAGCTGTTTGAATCAAGTGGCAAGACAGGCTGCAATGGACGATTGCAAACAGCATACAGTGCAATGCCGGGGTTATACGGATTTGCCATGAAACTAAGTGCGGTGGTAACACAACTACCGTCGTTGTCTGCCCTATAATTGAGCAATGAATCGGGACGCACTGTGATCGTATACGCACTGGCCAATTTGAAATTGTTAAAATATGCAACGATGGTATCATAGGCCATTCTGTAATCAATGTTGGGTAGGTTTACCGCGGCACACCATTGCGAACGTTGCAATGAAAAGTACAACGCCAGCAGCCGTGCATTCACCGTATCAGGAAATACTTTTTTAAATTTTTCCAGTTCTTCAAAAGGCTGACAGCAGGTAATAAATTGCGGCGGGCAATTCAAGTCATACAAATTACTATCGCAAGGCACCGCTGGCAACGGTGAAGGATAATGAAAAGTAAATTCGCATTTACGGGCCAGCGCCTGGTAATAATCAAAATTCAGGTTGCGGTTTAATGTTGTGTTGAGCCACAAAACGAGCTGCATGCTATACAAACTATCCGCGGCAGGAAAACTATTGGGATTGCTGCCGTAATCCGGTTTAAGTTGTTCAAAGCTGCTCCAGGCCGATGATAATGCGTCGCAGCTTATACTGTCTTGTACAGGCCCGGCGGTTACACAACGTTGCATTGACCCGTAGACATCTGTTGATGAAATGTTGAAATTATATTTTCGATTTATATATTTAGCGAGCAGCCCGTAATAATCAGGATCAGTGGGTTTTACATAGGCGTATGCAGCAGCGAAATTCAGTGACTCATCCTGAATTTCCGTACAGTTGAGGCAGGTTTTTTGCTGCGCATCGGTACAGCTGAGCGAGGCAGGCAAGCGGATTGGCTTCGGTGTTACGCATTTATTTTCATAAGCGGCCAACAAACTGCTTACTTCCGAATCCGTGAGGTTGAATAAATGATCGATGGTGTGCTGAACAAAATCCATCAAGCTGCTATAGCCAACGGTGGCTATATACGATGTCTGCCAGGATTTTAATTTATTATAAGCGCAGGTGCTGGGCGTGCGCACTATTTCGTTTGTGTACAAGGGCGTTACACTTATCGGTAGCGGGTAGTCCAATAACAAATCATTGCAGACCGTAGAAAACCTGGACGTTCCAAGCACCCTGATCAAAACTTCGCTAAAATCTTTATCGCCATTTGAAGTGGCTAAAGGGGTGCTGCTTGCGCCAAAAGGATGATCAGAAACATTAAAAAGACAGCTGCTTTTGCAAACGGCTACTAACCCGTCCCGCAATTCCTGGTATTCCGCAGCATCAAGCGCCAGGTTGCATCCTTCCAATTTTTTCATCCAGGCGTCTGCGCCTTGTTCGCAGCTTTCATTGCATTCCGAAGTCATAGCACCGGTAGCCGCGGTATTAAGCTGATCTTTACTTTTATTTGCTATCTGTGCAACCAGCGTTGCTGTATTAATTCCATTGTAGTTACGTCTCGCTTTGGTAAAATAAGGGTGCTGAACATCACACCTTGCGTAATCAATACTGTACAGCAAATCCGGCGCAGCGCCGGCAGTTTGAATTGTGCCCGTACCCGATCCGGCCGCAAAAACCACTGATCCCGCATTGGTAACTGTGGCGCCGTTAACAGCAACGTACTGAACAGTTACATCCCTGGCCATTTTTTCGACGCCGTTGTATTCAATAGAAAGAACGCCATTGCTATTTGAGATCGTAAAAAAATGCAGATCCGTACAGCTGAGCGCTGCACCAGCGCCATTAACAACCGGATCCATTAGTGTTGCAGGATCCGGAAAAAGCTGATTGCTGTTGCACGTGGTGTTCTTATTCTTTATTTCCTGCCTGGCAGAAAGATACAATACGCTAAACAACGCCCATTCATCCTGCGACCGGTTGCACAAATCCGTCCTCGGGCATGGCGTCAGGGCTGCCGGTTGAGCTGCCTGGGCGTTCGGCGGTTGGCAATAGACCTGCCAGCGAACAAAAGACATAATATCCATTCCTGTTGCTTTGTAATCTGACAGGCTGTTTATAAAAGCGATTTTTTTGCCAACACCTTCCGCACCTGCACCAAAATAAGGATCGTTATTAACTACCGATATGTAATCATCATCAAACCAAAACCTTTTTAATCTTGCAAGTACCGCGTCCTCGGTATTGGCAAAATCCCTGTCGTAAATTTCGATCCCTGCATTCTTACCGCAATCATTCAAAAAACAGTTGAGTTTATTTTCCGGGTGGAAAGGAAGTAAAAAATCTGCCCAGCTGTCCTGCCAGTAGCGGATAAGTTCTGCTTCCGTTAAATCGTTTAAAATTCTTGCAGAACCGTCTACCGTAACAGCCTGCGTTAAAGCAGCTTTGTTTAACAGAAAAACATTAATATCCCGTTCTATAAATACATTGGTAGCAGGATCATACAACATATATTGTCCGCCCAGGCCCACATCATCCCTTATTTGCCGGGTTTGTTCTTCACAGGGTAGATCGGTTTTGCCGCAGCCTTCCTGTAACAAAGCACATTCTGCGAGTAATTGTTGATAGGTCGTTTTCATCCAGGCAATATCTTCCGCGTTCGCTACAAGTTCGTTTTGCTGCAGCACCACCGTCATCTTTCCAACATAATCCTGTTCGGTTCCGAGGTCAGCAACACAGGTTGCGCAATTACTATAGCACCCGCTAATGTTTATTCCGTGGATATAATCCCGTTTAAAATCCATTTCAGTTTTTAATGAAAGGTTTTGAACGAGCAACTGACCCGTATAAAAATCAATCGCTTTGCGGCTAAGCTTTAGCTCATATGTAATATTGTATTCACCCGGTTTTTCAATAGTTACTGCTAATTGTCCTACCTGCTTTGTAGGCATTGGATCGCAGGTAGTTTTTTCAGTAAACACTGCTTCGTTTGTAAAATCCTGCAACAGGTTGCCACAGTTGTCCGTTACCCGAATCCCCAAATCGTAATAGCAGTCAGCACATATTTTTTCATTCTGCAGTCCATATAGCACTTGTAAACTAAATGGTGTAAACTCATATTCCAGCGTAAAAGATCCGGTGGCAGCTGCCAGGAAAGTGCCGTTGTACGTTAGCGATAAATTAGCAGCATCCCTAATAATGTTATCGCTGCTTGTTAATGTGGTAACAACTGCTTCGTTTTTTAATTGGTAAGCGGCAAGGGGTTGCAGGTTATCCGGCGTTTTACCCGCCAGTGCGGTAGCAATGGTTTTTCCTGAAGCATTTATGTAGGATACACTTGTTTGCCCGTTTGCATCTGTTACCATATTTTTCAGGAAATGACTTGCGTTGCCAGCTTCGTTTCCGAATAGCCGGTCCAGTTCATCCTGTTGGGGCTTGCCATAAAAATATTGAGTAGTATGATCTGCTTCCGTGTTTTTGCCTGGCTGATAAACGGCGCCCACGTTACCCTGCGTACGAATCCGGTTGGTATTGTCCGGCGTAAATTGTGTGACTGCAAAGGGATAGCCCTGCGCATCGGGGATGTACTTTGTAAAATAAAACTGGTTACTATTATCATCCTTCTTTGGATTGCTTCCGGAATAGTATTGCGAAGCACCGGTGAGGCTGCTCATTGCTGCAGGCGACTGAACGCAAGCCGCAGCATTACCAATATCTGTAAACTTGTATGGCTTACCCGTGATTGCGCTGCTGTTAAAATTCCGGAAATAATGAATGGTGGTTTCTTCCGTAGGTGCCGGCAAAATACTTACTGCATCGCGGCCCTGCGCATCAAAAATTTTTTCCTGCACAATGGCAAGGCTTCCGGTTACGTCGTTGTTAAGTGTTACCGATTGGCGGTTCCGGAAACTGCCGTCAAAATAGCTGATCACTTCTTTTCGTTTGCCTTCTTCTGCAAAAGACCTGCTGTACTGCCAGTTCAAGTATTCTTCGTGTGCTGATACTGGTATAACGCCCCATCCACCCGGGTAACTGCCGGCATAACTCCAAATACCCTCCTCCCTAACGCCGGATGCCGCATTGAACCGAACACCTCTTACCCGATGGAATACCCAGCCTGCATTATAGAGCAAATTTAATTGGTAAGCAGGCAGCCCAATGGTAACACGACTACTGTTATTTCTAAACAATGTTTCCAACGATGCATCGCTTAAAATGAAATTGCCAGTCGCGAAATTTTTGGCTACTGCACTTCCTTCATCATAAAAAGTCCATTCTAAATCATATTCGCTGAAGCCCTGCAGACCGGCATCGTGCGGATCCCAGCTGAGGGTATACTGTTGACCACTCCTGGCTGATTCAGTGCGTGCCGAAAGATTTTTCTTGCTTCTGGCGGAGCCTGTCGTAACAGTTTCAGCAGCAGTATTGGACACCATCACATTGGTCGCTGAAATTGTGGGATTGATGGTGTAAGCGCGGTCAATGAAAATTTCATTTTTGATCCGGAAAGCCGGCGGAAGTTTTTTCCCCCATTCTTCACTGCTGATCTTTTTTACACTAATCTTTACCCGGTGGCCACCCATAAATTTATAAAATGCGATGCCCTGGTGCACGCTTCCGGCGGCTGAATCGAAAGCAACTTGCAGTACGATATTTTTTAATTGCTGCTTTACATGATCGGATGTTTCGTATTCAACATCCATTTCCAGCTTACAACTGAAATTTTTAGTAAGATAGTTGGCTGAAGTATCGTAGCGTAGTTCAAATGTTAGCAGGTTGTTGACAGACCAATTCCTGGCGATGCCCCCCCACTCCAATGAATTGGTAAACTTATCATCCATTACTACGCAGGTATCACCTGCCTTTATGGGACCAGTCAATGACTGGATATATTTTTCCGTTTGGGCCTCCGCCATGTTACAGCATACAAGCAGGACGAGGAACAATTGTACTGCCCTTCTCCTTATAAAAAAATAAATGGTGCTGCATTGATGCGTCATACTAGGCATTGGTAGTTTATCCTAAATCGTGTATTGAATGCTAAATCCGACGACTTTACAATTTTCGGGTTTGGCATGTCTTGTCAGTGCCCGTGTTTACAGTGGCAATCATCAATGAATCATGCAGCTGCTCTTTCAATACAGCTATTTCCTGTTGCTGTTTTAACAATTGTTCCTGGAGTTGTTGAAGCATTAACCGTATATCGGGCTGCGCATCATCTGCCGCTGACTGCATTTGTAAACGGCGTATTTGCTTTTGCTGATCTTGCATTGCTTTCAGTAAGTAAGGAACCATTTTTACGTAGTCGATGCTGTAGCTTCCCGCCATACCCAATACCAGTTCGGGCAGGACTATTTTTAATTCTTGCGCTATCAAACCCGTGTACCTTGTTTTACTGAAGTCTGTTTTATAATTAAAATCCCTGACAGTGAGCCCTAGCAATTGATTGCTGTTTAATTGCGACAGAGAAATATTTTCTTTGAGCCCGGCATCTGACGGCGTTGTCAATCCGTGCAAAGAAATATAAGTCCTGATCTCTTCATACACACTGTCCTTGTATTCGAAAGCAACATTGTTTCCTTCTACGGTTTTGTCGGGTGAATAAGTTAAAAATGCGTTTGCTTTAAGCGTTGGAAGTTTATAAATTTTAAGCGGAAGGCTATCGGCATACACAGAAAACCGCGTCTCGTAGAAAGCTTGTTTATACCCCGGCACGTCATCTACACTGGCAATAATATCCTGCGCATTTCTAGAATTGAAATACCAGTTACGTCCATAGCCTACAAACAATCCGCCGTTAATTTGCACCCAGGGCATTTTTGTATTATACCCCTGAACAGGATGTTTAAAAGAAGGATTGATCGACATTACGGGATAAGGCGTGTATCCACCTGCTTTGCCAGGCGTATACAATACGTAAGCGCCATCTTTATAAACGACGGTATCAGATTTTATTGCAAATTTTAAGGCGGAATAATCAGCGATGTTATTAAATGTTTCCAGTTGAATTCGCCCCAGCAAAGTTTTGTCGCTGCGCGAAGGGTCTATATTGGTAAGCCATGAATCTTTTCTCGGTCTTAATGTGGCGAAATCAATGTTCTGTAGTTCCGTGCAGGTTCCGGCAGAGTCAGAAACCAGCCGAATACCTGCATCGCAGCCGCTGCCTCTCACTACAAGACCGGTGTAGGAAACCGTGGGTCCATTGTTAATAAGGTCCAGCGATAAGCTGTCTGCTGGCTGGGCCGAAAGAACCACGGGCGCTTTGATATTCGCAATCAAATAGCTCTTGTTACCGCGAAACTGGATATTTTTCCCGTTACCATCTATCACCCTGTCGGTTACTATTGAGCCGTTGGCGTTATAAATATTTTTGTGTAAACCGGCAGCATTGAGCGTATCGCCGCCTATTATGTAGAGGCTGTCGCCCAGGTTCGTCATTACTTTCCTAAACTCAGTAATGCCGTCCCCTTTATTGGTGAGCACGCCATTAAGCACTGCACGCGTGCGATTTTCAAGCACGAGTTCCGCTGTATCGCAATTGTTAAAGATGCGGACGGTATCCGCTTTTATCTGGTAAATTTTGTTTTGCGCGTACCCGCGTGTACCTGCCGCACACAAAAAAAACAAATACAATAGAATTTTATACTTCATCATAGACCGTGTTTAATGCTTGTAAATGTTTTATGCTAAGAAGCGGGCAGGCATCAACCCGATGAAATGTTGAACTTGCCTCTTTATTTTTTTTACGTCTTCCCTGGTTACTAAAATGAAATTATACCATCTGCATTTTTCAGTTATGATGAAAACCCCGAGAACAAAACGTTTTTTAATCTGGCCGGTTCGCCAACTGCTGGTGTGGACAGAATGCATTCGTGATCACCTGGCTGCGATGTGATTGAAAAAACATTTCTTTTCTTCCCAACATATTTTGAATGATGGATGATGCGCAGCATGCAGGTAGCAAGCATAAAAAAATCCCGGTCACTTTCGCAACCGGGACAAAATATAAATGAGGTGAAAGATAAATGTTTTATTCGGCGACCGCTTCCTTTTGATTTTTTTCGTACTGTTCAATATATTCCCGTAGCAGCCTGGTTGTCATTTTTGGATCAAATTTCATATTGTAATAAATGCCGGTAACATCTGTTAGGGCATCCAACCCTTTGCCACTATTGCTGTATCCGCCGGCTATACCCAGGTAAGATTCCGGACCGTTTGCTTCTTCAAATACAATCTTATAAAGGTAAAAAACATATACTTTTCCATTGTACAAAGCGGATTTTTTTGCAACGAAAGAAAAGTTACTGCAGTCAGTTTCATCCGTTGCTATTGCGTACAGGTCGCTTTCTGCAAATGCAGCCTGTGTGAGGAAGCGCGCAGGGAAAAGATTGCTTTTTTTTAATTCCCCCAGATCAGTGTAGAGGCTGCGGCGCGTTTCTTTATCTGCAGCTATGGCCTCCCACACCGGCGCGGCAACAGGTAGTTTATTTTTTAGCATTTCAATAGCTACTGCTTTCCGCAGCCACAGACTTTTAACGCCCAGATATTTTTTGAGTACATCGTTGGCTGCCGCGGTGTGCAAGGTGCCCAGTAGCGTTACCAGCTGGTATATTCCATAATCCGTCATATCATGCTTTAGCAGTGCAGGCAATAACGTAACAGCAGCGCCGGTAAAATCTTTTGCCGCCGACTTTACGACTTCCGCCTTTATATATCCACTGTCAATTAACTGGTTGGCGAGGCGTGCTATACTGGTTGCATGAACAGTGTCTGCTGCAAGTTGCTGAAGCGCAGGGTAGATACTTGCAGTTAGCGACAGGCTGTCTGCTAGTGTGCCGGTCAGCAAATAGCCGAAGTGGTACCGTGGTGCCGATCCCGCTATAAGGTCTGCCAACGCAGTGTAACTCTGTTTGCTGTGTTGTTTCGCCAGTAAATACAGGCATAGCTCCTTTAGCGTATCTGCGTGCTCAGAAAAGGAATTGTAGCTGTTACGAACAAACGTAATTGTTCCGGGCAAATTCAATGCTGCTAGCCGACCCGCCAGTGCTTCGTTAATGGAGGTTGAGCGGGACGTATCATACGGTGAAGTATATGGTTTAAACAAGGCGGCCTGCAACAGGCTGCTGTCGCGTTCCGTAAACGGAGCGGTCGCCAGCAGGTTGAATGCGTTACTCCGTTCAGTAGAATCACTGCCGGCGAGGCCGGCCAACAGCAGTGCTGTTTTCGGCAGTAAAATAAACGTGTTGCCTGGCTCCCCACCGTTCAGGCGGAATCCATTAAAAAAATCGTTACTGCTACTATTGTACAAAAAAGATTTTTCCGCAGAAACAAACAGCTTGTACAATTTATCACCACTTTTGAGTAGTCTGACGCGTTTGTAGCGCGTTTCATTTTGAGGTTCCTTCAGCAGCAGTTCTACACCCGTAACGTTGCCATTTGCTATGTTTGCCTGCTCCACTAAAGTATCTGCTCCGATGTTGTTGGCTATGCGATATTTCCAGTAAGCGCTGTCGCTTTCTGCCCAATAATACTTACTGAGTGTGTCTGGTATAACACTGTACGTGATGGCGGTGCTGGTATCATATGCGTAGTAGTGACTTTTACCTCCGTTATCATCTGCAGAAAACCGCCAGGGCCCCGGCGCGCGGCTGCTAAACAGGTTGTCCCCGGCCGTCTGAATTTGCCAATTAACCGGAGAATGGTCTATGAAACGCAGCGTACTAAATATGCTGTCTGTTGCCGGTGCATGCAGGTTTGCAGAATCACTTATTGTAACTAGAATTATGCTACGACCATTTTTTAAAATATTAAGCGCATTGACGAACAAACCAGGTTGTAACTGATGACGGCCGCTTATTCGCTCCATCCTGAAACCGTCAACCCATTTATCATTCTGCTGAAAAAAGCGATATTGTTTTTTTAGGTTCACGCTAAAGTCGTTGTATATAACGCTGTCTGCCGAGACAAACTTTCCTGGCATCACTTCTCGTGAATAAAGTACTATCACCACCCCGGTGGCTGGGTCGGTGCCGGTAAATGCGCTTATTTTCCAACCGTTATCGCTTGGGTTACTGAGCTTTTCATTGTAAGTGACCGGCGTGGGCGTAGTAAAACTGATACCCATAATACTATCTGTAAAAACGCCGCCAGTTGTGGCTCCCGGTATGGCTTGTTTCATTGAGAGCGATGAAAAGAATTTATTTGCATCGGCAGAAAGCAAGTTAGCCGGTTGAAGCGCAGACATGAAACAGCAGTACAAAATCTTGTTGCGGAGGAAAATCTGCGCGCGAAGATTTGCGCCCTTTTTCTGCTGGATGAATTCCCTGCCCTCCACACCATCATTTATAATTATTTTTGACGGTGGCGCCTTTGACGTCTGGAACATACGGGCCGCCATTCCATTGTATATACTGTCTTTTTCTGTAAAATTGAACGAGCTCACAACGGCCATAGAGCAATAGCCAGCCATGTTGAAGATATCCATCAGGAATTTCATTTCAATTAAACCATTTAGCTTGATGGTTGCCGGGTTTCCCGGCATCATTACTTCATACAGGCCCTGGGCATCTGTCACCGGGTACCAGGGTATTTTCACCTCCTTGAAATGATAATCTTTTTCGTCGATCGTGGCCGATGAATACACAGGCGCCACTGTAAAACCCCGCTGCCGCAAAAGATAAATAACACCGCTGTCGCCTGGCAGGTGCGCGGCGCCTATCGCCAGGAACATCGTGCGCAGGGAAGAGAGGCTATCAATACGGCGCGCCATCTTTACATTGCGTCTGATTAAAAGGCGATCCCTGTTTGCTGCCGAGGTGTGGCCATTGAGCAAAAAATTAAGCGCTTCAATATCCTGGCTGGTATACACATCAATCATTTGTTCAAGCACGTGGTTAGTTGCTGTTTTACCGCTCGCTGCCTCACCAGCCAACAAGTATTCGATATCAGATTTGTCTACCATATCTTCCAGCAGGCCGGCCTGGTCTGCTATGTCTTCAATTCCACCCACCCATTTGCCCTGGCGTCGGGCAATATTATACAGATAGGCATCTACAAATGTGGGCATTTCTCCCTTTTCCAGGTAATCTGTCATCCACTTGTTTTTTTCTTTTACTATGTCTGCTGTGGTTATTTCACCGGCTGGCTTTTTAAATTTTTTTGAGAGTGCATCGTCATATTTTCGAAAATCTTCGTTCTTTAGTACGTCCGTCAGCTTTTGGGTTTTTTGCACCTGGTCAAAAAGTTGGTTTGCATAATACCCGGCCATTTCATCCGGGTTCACTTCTATAGCCAGCCCTTCAGACTGTTCAATAGCGTGATAGACGGAGTCGCCAAATTTAAAGAGGCGTTTGTCATTGAGGTGCATTGTTCCATACAGGTACGAGGGTTTCTGCAATCCATGCCCGGAAATACGCCACAATAAAGTTTTGGGAAGGGGCTGGCTGTAAGTGCAGGTTGAGATGAGCAGCAGCCAAAGAATGCTGCGGCAAGTACGGTTAAGGTTCATAACGGGTTTATTAAAAAAATCAATTCTATCCTGCCAGGCAGGATGTATTTCGTTGCATGATAGTAAAAAACATTGGATTTACAAAGCCACCCAGTGATTATTATGAGCACTACGTAAATACAGTGAAGACTTGCGTAAACCGTTCCGATAGCTACCAGATTCGTGCAGGTATTGCCGCTTATATTAAATCACATCTTTTGAACATTATCAAATTGAATGTAAGCAATCCATTTTCCGGCTATTTCTGTTCCTTGTCTAACAAAAAATCCCGGTCACTTTCGCAACCGGGACAAACTATACTGTGTTCCACTCAAACTGTACAACTGTACTATGCTTCTACCGCTTTCTTCTCGCCTTCCATCAGCTCAACGCTGCGGTTAATGAATGCAGTGAGGTTATTGCCTTTCAGCAAGCCCTGGCTCAACAGCGCAAGGTCGGCCAGGTTATGAACAAATTTTTCCTGTTTTTCCTTATTGCTTTCTGCTATTACGCCCTGGTAAATGAGGTGATTACCGTTGACGGTCAGCGTTACTTCATCCGGCATATTGGCGTAAAAACTGCCCATGGGGCCACTCATCGCACTCATGTCTTTCATACGACGCATAAACTCCGGCCGTGTAGCTACCACGGGTGGTGCGGTTGGGCTCAGTCCTTTTACTTCTACGGTTACATGCAGGTCGGTGGTATTGGCTTCAAACAAGGCTTTAAGGTTGGCTGCCTCGTCCTTGGTAAGTGAAGAATCCATATCTTCCTGTTTGTCTACCAGGTTGTCCGCTATATCTGCATCAACGCGTATAAAATGCACATCGCTCCATTTCTGTTCCATCTGGTTGATAAAACCTGCGTCTACGATGGTTTCCATTTTTACTACCTTGAATCCTTTGCCAGTAGCAGCCTGTATATAAGCATCCTGCTGTACGGGGTTGGTGGTGTAAATAATCACCAGCTTACCGTCTTTGTTCTTCTGTAAGCCTTCGGCGACTGCACGGTATTCATCCAGCGTATAGAACTTACCGCCGGTGCTGTCTTCCAGGATATGAAATTTACTTGCTTTGTCAAGAAATTTATCATCAGTCATCATCCCGTACTTTACAAACAAGCCCAGGCTTTCCCACTTTTCTTCAAATGCCTGCCGGTCCTTGTTAAAAATTTCTTCCAGTTTGTCGGCTACTTTTTTTGTAATGTGGTTGTTGATTTTTTTTACGTTGGGATCGCCCTGCAGGTAACTGCGGCTAACGTTTAACGGTATATCAGGACTGTCTATAACACCTTGCAGCAACATGAGGAATTCCGGCACAATATCTTTTACCTCGTCTGTTACAAAAACCTGGTTGCTGTACAGCTGAATTTTATCTTTCTGTATTTCGTAAGACTGTTTAATCTTTGGAAAATAAAGGATACCGGTGAGGTTAAACGGATAATCTACGTTCAGGTGTATCCAAAAAAGGGGCGCTTCGTTGAACGGATATAATTCTTTGTAAAAACTTTGGTAATCTTCGGTGGTCAATTCAGACGGCTTTTTCGTCCAGGCCGGCGTGGTGTTATTGATCTGCTCATTTTCAAAAAAAATGGGCACGGGTAAAAAGCGGCAGAATTTTTTGAGGATATCTTTCAATCTTTGCGCTTCAAGGAATTCTTTGCTTTCCTCATTTACATACATCACTATATCCGTTCCGCTATCCGCTTTTTCTGTTTCTTCCAGGGTATATTCCGGGCTGCCGTCACATTCCCATCTTACCGCGGGTGTGGCTTCGCGGAAGCTCTTACTGATGATTTCAACTTTTTCACTTATCATAAAAGAAGAATAGAACCCCAGGCCAAAATGACCAATGATATTGGCCTCTGCCTGACCTTTATATTTTGTCAGGAATTCTTCCGCACCGCTAAAAGCTACCTGGTTAATGTACTTATCAATTTCTTCGCCCGTCATTCCAACGCCTTTATCACTGATGGTAATGGTTTTTGCAGCGGCATCCAGCTTAATATCGATCCGTAACTCGCCCAGGTCTCCTTTCGCCTCGCCAATAGAAGACAACGTTTTTATTTTCTGGGTAGCATCTACCGCATTACTTACCAGCTCACGTAAAAAAATATCATGGTCGCTGTATAAAAACTTCTTAATGATGGGGAAAATGTTTTCCGTCTGTACCCTGATGTTTCCTTTCTGCATATAAATTTTTTTGTTGTAAACGAATTGGTAAATCGATTAATCCGGCTGCCGGAACGTCCGGCATTTGTACCAGGATTACATGGCCAGATGCTTTTCACAAACCCAGTGCCACAGCGGGTAAACTGTCATACTGACAAGGTAACTGGTTAATTTCTGCAATGTTAATAATTACTTAGCATTAAAACAGTTGCAGGTAAGATTATGCCGCTACATTTGGGGTGCTTACAACCTTATTCCACCCCATTCCAATCCTCCCGGAAACCCCGTATGCGCGGCTACTGTGCAGTCCTTTAAATTGTACCCATCCGTTCAAAATATTTCAAACAATTTTCGAGTTTATTCAACGCCAAAATTATCATTTCATGAAGAAATTGTACACGCTTGTTATTGCCCTGATTCCTATGCTTGCCTGGAGCCAAATACTTTCCTGGAACTTTACGGGTGCCGCCGGCAATGAAACGTCAATAGCAGCTACTGCCAAAGATGCCAATCTCAGCAGCAGTATGGTTGCCAGGGGTAGCGGCGTAACAGCAACGGCGCTGGCCAATGCGTTCTCATCCAGTGGCTGGAATGTTGCATCGCAGGCGTTGGCGATATCAGGCAACAAGTATCTTCAGTTCACGGTAAATGCGTTGCCCGGCTACCAGGTTTCGCTTTCCGGATTGGATGCCTATTTCCGGAGATCGTCCACCGGCCCGAATGCCTTTCAGTGGCAATACAGCCTGGATAATTTTGCTACCGCCGGAACAGATTTTGGACCAGCGATTTCTTATACCGCCACCACCAGCAATGGAGATCCGCAGGCCGCAATAAGCTCCGCCGGCATCAGTGCCTTGCAAAACGTTCCTTCGTCCACCACGGTTACCTTACGCCTCTACGGCTGGGGGGCCAGTGCGGCCGGTGGCACATTTGCCCTGGGCCGGCCTGCCAATGCGAGCCTCGCAGTGGGCGGCGCTGTAACGCCGGTTGCCGGTTCAACACCCGGCATTTTTGTTACGCCAGGCAGCCTCACCGGATTCACCACCATTAGCGGTACGGCTTCTTCCCCACAATCAGTAACGGCCAGCGCCAGCAATTTAACTACAGACATTACGGTAACACCCACGTCGCCGTATGAAATTTCTGTTGATGGCGGCGCTACTTACACCGGCGCTCCCGTAGTTCTTTCACAAACGGCCGGCTCGGTAGGCAATACCCCAATAACGATACGCATTGCGGCCACGGCAACGCCGGGTATCACCAATGGCAATATCACTTTTGTCTCTGCCGGAGCGGCTACGCAAACGGTTGAATTATCAGGTACGGTTTCCTCCGGATTAAGCGTGGATCCGCCGGCAGCATTTAGTGCCACCGGTCTGTCCATCTCGTCGATTGGTTTACTCGCTACCGCCAATGCTGCCAATGATAATATTGTAGTGGCGAGCAATACCACTGCCAGTTTCGGTGTACCCGCCGGTACACTGGTGGCGGGCAATAGCATCGCTGGTGGCGGAACCGTATTATACAATGGCCCCGCAGCTGCGTTCAATTTTACGCACAATGGCCTCAGCTCGGGCACCACTTATTTCTACCAGGCATGGTCGGTGGATGTGGCCAACACGTATTCTACTCCCATGGCGGCCAACGCTTCCACCATTACGCCAACAGCAGCCAATGTAGTCATCAACCAGGTATATGGCGGCGGCGGCAATAGTGGCGCCATGTATAAAAATGACTTCATCGAATTATACAACAATGAAAATACGCCTGTTGACCTCGCCGGATGGTCGGTACAATACACGAGTGCAACGGGTGCGGGTACCTGGCAGCTACAACCACTCACCGGAATCGTTCCGGCCCACAGTTTCTTTTTAATACAGGAGGCAGCAGGCGCGGGCGGCACCATTGGTTTGCCGGCTCCGGATGTTACCGGTACAATTGCCCTGAGTGCTTCTACTGGTAAAGTGCTTTTAAGCAATAGCAACGCTGCCCAGAGCGGCGCCAACCCGTCTTCCGGGCTAATCAGAGACAAGCTTGGATTTGGCCCCACCGCCACTGCTTTTGAAACCGCGCCCACACCTGTAACAGACAATAGCAGTGCGGTTACAAGAATATCCGACGGCGTTGACAACAACAACAATGCTGCGGATTTTGCAATTGGTATTCCCGTACCGCGGAACAGCACCTATACCACCACGGCGCCGGGCATATTGTCTTTAACACCCCCAAATTCAGCCATTGATATTCCGTATAACAGTAGCCTGTCAGTAATTTTTGATAAAAAAATTATAAAGGGAACGGGCACTATTACCGTTTATGAAAACGGCGTTGCGGGCACTCCGATCGATATAAATGACGCTGCGGTGGTTATTAGTAACAATACTACGCTGCGTTTTCCGGCTCAACTAAACGCGGGTAAATCTTATTATGTATTGATAGCCGCGGGTGCGTTCAAAGATGTATACAACAACGAATTTGCGGGCATCGCCACAGCTACCGGCTGGGCATTTACGACCTACAACACTGCATTAACAGTTCCATTACCGGCGAATTTTAATTTACAGTTATGCAGCGGCAGCGGATTACTGCCCAATGGCTTTACGCAGTATAGCGTAAATGGTTCCGCTGTGTGGGATTGTACTGCATTCGGCCGGGATCCGGCGGCGCCAGCTGGTACCGCGCCTTTCCCCAATGGAGTGCAAATAAACGGGTACGACAATGCGCTGGGTAATTTGGTAAATGAAGACTGGCTGGTATCGCCCGCGCTGGATTTAACCGGTACTGTCTATCCTTTATTATCTTTCTATAGCCGCACCAGGTTTAACGGGGCGCCTTTGCAATTGAAGGTGTCTACTGATTATTCCGGAACCGGTGACCCTAATCTTGCTACATGGACGGATCTGAACGGAAAATTTGCGGCACAAACTTCTGATACGTGGACCTGGTCTTCCAATATTAACCTGGCTGCTTTTAAACAACCGAGGGTGTATATTGCGTTTGTCTATACTTCTACTACCGACGATGGTGCAAGATGGACGCTGGATGATATCGCTGTAATTAATTCAGAAACAGCACCGCCGCCTTCACTTTCTGCGAGCCCGGGCAGCCTTGCGTTTTTCTATGCCGCAGCAGGCACTGCTATCACCAAACAATTTACCGTTATTGGAAATGATTTATCCGGGGGCTCAGGTATCAATGTAAATGCAATTGGTGGCTTTGAAGTATCAAAAGACAACGGCATTTTTGCTTCTTCAATCAACTTTACAGAAGCAGAGGCAAATAATATCCCTACAATTATTTACGTAAAATTTGCACCGGCACAGAACAACCAGAATTTTACAGGTACGGTTACCATAAGTACAGCAGGAGCTGCCGATACCATTGTTAACGTACAGGGAACCAGTATTAATCCGGCAAAAACACTGGAGGTGGTTAACTGGAATATGGAGTGGTTTTCCACGCCCGACCCTGCACCAGGGTTCGGCCCAAGCAACAAAGCTTTACAAAGGCAAAATGCACAAACAATTCTGCCGGCATTGGGTGCGGATCTTTATGCACTGGTAGAAGTGGTGGACACCGCCGCGCTGGGTAACATTGTAAGAACCGCAATGCCGGGTTACAGTTATATTATTTGTAACTATGGTTCACATGCCAATCCATTTGAAACAGGCACTACATTTCCAACGCCAATGGGTTTTGTACAAAAGGAAGCATTCGTTTATAAAACCTCAGTCTTTAGCAATATTGATACTGCCTCCTTGTTAAGTGCAGGCATAAATACCGCCGCAGATCTGAGCAACCCTAATTACAATAACTGGAGCAGTGGCCGCTATCCGTTTATGATGAAAGCCGATGTAACACTCGATGGCGTTATAAAAACAATTCGCTTTATTGCTGTGCATGCAAAAGCAAACACATCACCTACGTTAACGGCGTACGATCGCAGAAAGAATGGTGCCATTGCTTTGCATGATTACCTCAACACTACTTTTCCAAACGACAATATCGTTGTACTGGGAGATTTTAATGATGATCTTGATTCTACCATTACCGATGGCATTGCACCGCGCCTGAGTTCATATAAGGTTTTCACGGATGATGTTACCAGTTTCTATTCGCCTACCCTGGCGGGGTTGAGTCTCGCAGGAAAAAAGACCACGGTAGGGTTTAATGAAGTGATAGATCACGTGGTGGTATCCAATGAAATGCAGTCGCTCTATATGGGTGCATCGGCAAATGTACTAACTGATGTTGCCAGCCTTGTGCCCAACTATGGCACCGCCATGAGCGATCATTACCCCGTATTTACACGCTTCGCTTTTGATGCAGCGCTGCTGCCAGTGCGGCTGATAAGCTTTACCGCGGCCAGGGAGGGCAATACGGTTAAACTAAAGTGGAAGTCAGCGGAAGAAATCAACAGCAGGGAATACATTGCCGAACGTTCTGCAGACGGCGTCAATTTTACCGGGATGGGCATCGTTACAGCAAAAGGAATGGCGGCTGATTATTCACTGGTTGATGCAAATCCTGTTGCGGGCGCTAATTTTTACCGGCTTAAACCGGTGGACAAAGACGGCAAATCAACGTATTCAAAAGTAGTAAAGGTAAATTTTACCAGGTTGCCCGGCATCCGCATCAGTCCAAACCCCGCAAGCAGCTACGTGTACGTTAGCCTGGAAAACATTAACTCCGCCGCCACACTGCAGCTAATTGACATAAACGGCAAGGTGATGCAGCAGCAGTTAATTACACAAGGTGCTGTTAGTAAATCCATTAGCCTTAGTGGGTTGACAAAAGGATTGTATACCCTTAAAATAGTCAGCCAGGAAAAAGTGATCACCCAGAAACTGGTGATTCAGTAAGCTGGTTTACCAAATTTTCCCATCAACCCCCTGCATATTGTAGCAGGGGGTTTTTTTGGGTTGAAATATAAACTTCAGACCGGGCCAACAACTGTTTGGTGGGCCAGGCTTTTTAAGAGGGAATCTGCAGCAAATGCTTACAGGCAGGCGGTTTGCGGGTAAAATACCTGAAAGTTTTCCGAATAAACCTTTGTGCCTTAGCCGGTTTATCTTACCTTCGCCCCCCAAATAATTTTTAAACTTAAAAACAGGGTCACAATGAACAATTACGAATTGATGGTGATTTTTACCCCTGTGCTATCTGAGGAAGACTTTAAAGCTGCCCAGAAAAAGTACGCTACGCTGGTGAAAGATAACGGCGGAGAGGTGTTGCACGAAAATCCCTGGGGACTGAAATCACTGGCGTATCCTATTGCCAAAAAGACCACCGGTCTTTACCTGGTAATGGAATTTACAGCGCCATCCACCTTCAATGAGAAGTTGAAAATTCAGCTTCTTCGTGACGAGAGTGTACTCCGTCACATGTATACTGCACTCGATAAATACGCCGTCGAGTACAATGATAGAAAAAGAAGTGGCGCACAGCATTTTATCAGTACTGAAAAAACAGCGGGGGTTTAAATCATGGCCAAGACAAATGAAATTAAGTACCTCACTGCAATCAAGACCGAAAAACGTCAAAAGAAATATTGCCGCTTTAAAAAGATGGGCATTAAATATATTGACTACAAGGACGGTGAGTTTCTGAAAAAATTTTTGAACGAGCAGGGTAAATTACTTCCCCGTCGTATCACGGGCAACTCGCTGAAATTTCAGCGTAAAGTTTCTGACGCGGTAAAGAAAGCCCGCCAGATGGCAATTCTGCCGTATGTAACGGATTTATTAAAGTAAAAAGTAAAAAAGTGCTGCGTTGCAGGCTTTTGACTTTTTACTTTTGACTTTTGAATTTATTTGGTAACCAACCCTAATCCCGCTCCCGGTAGCTATCGGAACGAGAGACAGTCTGAATCTTAAATGATTGGGCCATGGGGTACTAAACAACAACAATGAACGTAATCTTAATTCAAGACGTAGACAACCTGGGCGGTTCAAATGAACTGGTAAAGGTGAAAAACGGCTACGCAAGGAATTTTTTAATTCCCCGTAAACTGGCGGTAGAGGCCAATCCATCTAATATGAAACAGATGGAAGAAAAAATCAAGCAACAGACGAAAAAGGAAGCCAAATTGCTGGCCGAGGTAAACCAGGTAATCGCCAAACTGCAGGACGGACCTGTAAACATTGGTGCTAAAACCGGCACAAGTGGTAAGATTTTCGGCGCCGTTACTTCCTTACAGCTGGCCCGTGCCATCCGTGACCAGAAGGGCTACGAAATTGACCGCAAGCGCATTAGCATACCTGATGAAGTAAAGGAATTGGGTACTTACAAAGCCATTATCGATTTTGGTAACAGTAAAACTACTGAACTGGAATTTATCGTAGGGGCTGAATAAGACCGTAAATGCATCATATATCGTTCCGGACCTGGTTTTCCAGGCCCGGAATTTTTTTTGCCCCTGCCCCAAAAACCTTTCCCGGTGTGAATTATTTCTATATCTTCGTTATTGGTTCCTAATGATCTTTACAGTTTCGCATTGTGCTCTGAGCGTTTTCAACTAATGTTTCCGGGGTTTAATGTTCCACTGTTTTCATTTAGGGTCATAAAATTTGTTTTCACTCACAAACTGTAAAAAAATGAACATTTACGTTGGAAACCTCAGTTGGAACTTGACTGAGGAAGATCTCTCAAATCTCTTCGCTCCTTATGGCACGGTAGTTTCTGCCAAAATTGTTACTGACAAATTCAACAACAACCGCAGCAAAGGTTTTGGTTTTGTTGAAATGACAAATGATGCGGAAGGCCAGGCTGCAATTGCCGGCCTAAACGAATCAGAAGTTGATGGTCGTAACATTGTAGTTAATGAATCTCAGCCTAAACCTGCCGGCAGCGGCGGTGGTGGATTTAAAAAACGCAGCTTTGGTGGCGGCGGCGGCGGCGGAAGTCGTGGCGGCGGTGGTGGATATGGTGGCGGCGGCGGCGGAAGCCGTGGCGGCGGTGGTGGATATGGCGGCGGCGGTGGTGGAAACCGCGACCGTGGCGGATTCAACAGAAGCGATTATTAATTTGCGATAGCAACCGATAATTTTGAAGCCTGGCATTTTGCCGGGCTTTTTTTGTGTTCTGTTTCTCTTTCTTATCTATGGTCTTCGCAAATGGGGCACCCACCAGCTACGGTGCTGCATCTACCAGCATGCACCTCCCAACAGGGGGCCGCTCCACACTTTGTGTTACACTTATAATACTTACATTTAGAAAACCAACTTCTTTAACAACTACGCGCTGCTGCAAACACTTTATAACAGGTTGCTTACAATGGCAGCTGAACATAAAATTTGTCTGTGTAGCAACCCATGTTTTTTTTTTATACCGCGGTTAATTTTATAACTGCTTTTTGATATTGACATACCTAAATAATACCATAGCATGCCTGCTTCAAACAATGAAATATTCTTTTCTTATGCGTGGGGAGACGATCAAGAAACCGGGCAAAGCAGGGAAAAATTAGTAGATGATTTATATACATCACTAAAGAATGACGGCTACCAGGTTATACGGGATAAGTACGACCTCGGTTACAAAGGTTTTATCAGCGACTTCATGGCGCGCATTGGCGAGGGGCAGCATATTATTATTGTAATCAGCCAGAAATACCTTCGTTCTCCCTATTGCATGTTTGAATTGTATGAAATAGCGCGCAATGCAAACTTCAACAAAAATGAATTTAGTGAAAAAGCTATTCCGATAATGGAAACGTTCATTGATTTCAGTAAGCCGACCGTGCTGGAAGGATATTTTGCCTACTGGCAGGAACAATTCAATGAATGGGACCAGCTTGTAAAAAATCGCTCCGGCTCCCTTTCCACAGAACAGTTTCAGCGTTACGATAAAATTAAGATGGTCTGGCAAAATTTCGGCAAATTGGCAGATTGGCTGGTAGACATGAATTCGCTCAACCCGGCGCTTTTATCGAAAGATAATTTTGATAAAATAAAAAGTGCCATCGGAAAAAATATCCCGGTGGCGGATACCCGTTTTCCGTCGGCACCTGCGGCTTCAGCAGGCCACAGCGCTGCAGCCGATCCCGCAGCCAAAAAAAATCCTTCTAAAATAAATGCAGCTGTAAGCATATTGGCAATAGCAATTATCGCCGTACTATTTTTTATGCGCCCGCATGCAAACGTTACCGCCTTGCAAAACATCAGTGTTTTTGTCCACGGCAAAAAAGGTAAGCAGGACATGATCCTACGCAAACAGGGATACGTAGTGATGGACGTTAGCGGCGGCGAAAGAAAAAAAGCAGATATCAACGAAAATGGCGTGGCCTATTTTCAAAACCTTCGCATAGGCGACAGCGTTCGACTGGAAGTAGACTTCTCTGAGCCGTATAAAAGCACCTCCCCCGACGCCGTCTTTATCGTTAGCACCGATGGCCGGTTTTATTTGCCGGTGGAACTACAGGGTATTGACAAAGTAAAAGGCGTTGTAATCTTTAACGATGCACCGATTGCGGGTGTAACTGTTACTATTGATAACCACAGCGACACGACCGACATAAACGGACATTACCAACTGGATATTCCAGAGAAGGAACAGAAACAACAATACACGGTCTGGTTTAATAAACCAGGATTTAAGATAAAATCGGCGCCGGCCTATCCGCAAACCGGGCAGGACCTGAACATTCTGATGGAAAAATAAAAAAAATATCCTTCTGTAAAATGAAATACTTTTTCATGCTGCTCTGCTACTGGGCCGTCTATACCTGCAACTGTAATGAAGTGTACGCCCAGCAAAGTATTATAAAAGGCACTGTATCCATCCACAACAGTGAAACCAATACGGGCAGGCGGCAGTATGTAACAAATGCGCAGGTGGAAGATAAGGGCAACAGGGCCACGCCCACCATTACCAACGCCAACGGAGAATTTAAACTGATCTATGTTGGCGCTGGTGAAAACAAACCTGTTTCATTTTCAGTAGTGAAGCAAGGCCTCCAGGTGGTTGACCCTGCGCGGCTCAGCGCCATTACCGGCCAGGACCTGATAATAGAAGTAAGTATGGCCAATGCCGACAGCCTGACCGCGTACCGGGTAAAGCTATTCAACATCGGTAAAACGGAAATGGAAAAAAAACTGGAAGGGCTGTTGCGCGGTAAAAACCAGCAGCTGCTGGCCCTGAAAAAACAAGGTGCGCAAAATGCAGCCAGGGTAACCGGGCTTCAGTTTGAACTGGACAGTATTTATCAAAAAATCAATGAGCAGGCAGCTGCATTTGCTAACCATTTCTCACAACTGAATCTGGACGATGTATCCGCACAATTCCGCCTGGCCTTCGCGCATTTTGAAAAAGGGAATACCGACCTCGCCTTAACCGTGCTGAGCCGTATGAATTTATACCATGCCGCGGAGACCCTGGCGGCGGAAAGAAAAAAACTTTCAGCTGGCGATACCACAGGGCAAAGGCTGGTGAGGGATGCCTGCGACGCACTTGCGCTGAAAGCGGAACTGCACAAAACATTATTTGAATTTGACAGCGCAGTGGTCTGCTTAGAATATGCGCTTCAACTTGAGCCGCTGAATGAAGCTTATCTAATTAATGCAGCTGATTTACTACCGGATCTTGGTCGAAACCAGGATGCGCGGATTTATTATAACAGGGCGCTGACTATTTACCGGAAACGAGCCGTAACAAACCCGGAAATATACCTGCCAAAAATGGCGCATACGTTAAGGCAGCTGGGTACGTATGCTTTTTTCTGGGATACGGGCGTTGATGAAAGAGATGAGCGATTTGATTTTGAAAAATCAACTGCTGCTTACCGTGATGCCATTGCAATATACCGATCACTTGCCGCGAAAGATGCCAGCACCTGGCTGCCGGATTTAGCAGCAACCGTGCTTGATCTGGCGAGCAGGGTACTTTACTATCCTGAAAACAATTTCCACTTAACCGAAGCCGAACCGCTCTACCAGGAAGCCATCAACATATATGAAAAATTGGCCAAAGAAGACAATCAAACATATGAGCCGTTGCTTGCGCGTGCGGAACGGTCTTCAGGGCAATTCTATGCAAAAATCCTTGAGTTTACAAACGCTGAAAAAATGATTGCGGCTGCGCGTGTCCGTTATCAGCGACTCGCCGCAAATAAAAGTTATGCGGCGGCTTCAGACAATTTAAATTATTGCGAGGAAATTGCCCAGGAAATTGCCACAGCGAAGGCGGCATTTTCTGAACCTGAAATTTCCCTGCTGGAAAAGTTGGAGAAATACAGGTTAATGGCAAAAACAGGTCCCGATAGCTTGGAGGAGCTTACTGCTACGTTGGCGCAGCTGGGTGAGTTGCTGCCCCGGAGCGAGGCCAGGGTTATTTTGGTAGAAGCAGTAAATAATTATAGAAAGCTGGCAGTAAAGCAACCAAACAATTACCGCCCCAAGCTTGCAAAAACGCTTGCCACCCTGGGGCAGCGGTTTGAGGAAAGTTATCTTTATCTGGAGGCGCGGCTCTGCTACCTGGAAGCAGCTGAATTGTATACGCAACTTTTAAAAAACAAACCCAATCCGTCCGCTGCAGTTGCAACAACACTTAGGGAGCGGGCAGACCAACTTTCAATTGATGAACATAATTTTATGTTTGCTTCAGACCCTTCGCTGATCTGGGGTATTGATGTATACCTGCAACTGGTAAAGGCAACACCTGGCCTGTATAACGGTACACTGGCAGCGCTGCAGGCAGGATTGGCGCTCAAGTACGTCAGCCATGCCTGGTTCTCTTTAATGGAAGGTAATTTTGTGGCAGCCGAAGCTATGTCTGGCCAGGCAAAGGAAATAGCCGAAAACATACCGGCACCGGATGCAGACCTCTTACCCCTGATCAGCACCAACCTGGCCCATGCCTTATTATACCAGGGCAAGTACAACCAAGCCCTTGCCGTATATGCTTATCTTAAAAAACGTGTGTCTGAAAGCGGCAAATCTTTTGTAGCTATTTGTCTCGAAGACCTGGATGCCATGGAGAAAAAAAATATTACCCACGTGGATGTTGCCCGGGTACGCCGTTTCCTTATTGAATAATTTAGGTTTACAGCATCAATTAAATCCTTTTGTTACTGGCCAAGACCGTCATTGATCTGGGTGTGCGCCGTATACCAATCCGAACACCGAGCACAATAAATTGAACGCCCGGTACGGCATTTTTTCTGTAGCCTTTCATTATTCACCTATGCTGTTGGGTAACTGTAGTGTTTGAAAAATTGCATTTTCGCAGTGAACAAACTTACTTATATTCAATGCAGAATTTTTATTATGAAGTTCCTGCTCCTCGCCTTCACCTCTTTTATATCGGCAGCATTTTTTATGGCTGCTACTTCCCGTGTTGCTGAAACGGAAAAGAAAATAGTGCTTAACAAAATAAAAAGGACGGGCATCCGCTGCAGTCCGCTGCTGGCGGATTTTGATTTTACCGACACCAGCAGTACCATTCCGCTGCTGCGGGGATGGGGCAGTTACGAAATGCCAGTAACCGCCGGTAACGACAGCGCCCGCATTTACTTTGAGCAGGGAATCAATATGTACTATGGTTTTCATATAATTGAAGCGCTGGCGTCATTTGAACGTTCAGTGCAACTGGACAGCAATTTTGCAATGGGCTATTGGGGGATGGCCCTTTCTTATGGACCTAATATAAACGATTTTGGTTACAGCGCATCTCCTGCGGCACTCACTGCCATGGCCAGGTCGAAGCAATTAAGCGCAACAGCCGGCCCGTTAGAAAAGGCGCTCATAGAAGCAATGCAGGTGCGTTATTCTCCTGACAGCACGAAGATAAGGGAAGACCTCAACCAGTTGTATGCGGCGGCAATGAAAAAGGTTTATGCAAAATTTCCAGGCGACGGGGACGCAGGTGCTTTGTATGCGGATGCACTGATGGTGCAGCATCCATGGGACCTGTACTCTAAAACCTATGTAGAGCGGCCATGGACACCCGAAATTATTCACACCCTTGAAAACATTCTCTCCGCGCATCCGGAACATCCCGGCGCGGGCCATTATTACATTCACGCAGTAGAAGCGTCCGCGCATCCGGAAAAGGCACTGGCGGTGTCAAGGAAACTTGGGGCTAACATGCCGGGTGTAGCGCACATTGTACACATGCCCTCGCACATTTTTATCCGTTCAGGATACTATAGGGAAGGACTACAATCCAATGAAACGGCGGTAAAAGGTTACTATGATTACCTCGGCAAATTTCCTTCGGTTGCAAACAATTCCCCCCTCTATTTAATTCATAACCTTCACATGCAGGCTACCTGCGCAAACATGGCCGGTGACTATGCGTCGTCCATGAAATCGTCCATGGATAGCCGGAACAGTTTTGATTCCAGCTATCTTTCAATTCCTGATTATATGGGAATGTTTATGCAATACGTTTACATGACCCCCGTGCTTACCCAAATCAGGTTCGGCAAATGGGATGATATACTGCGATTGCCACGGGTGTCTACCGGGTATGTATATGCGGATTATATATTGCATTATGCCAAGGGCCTTGCTTATGCCAGGAAAAAGGATTTTGCCGGGGCTTCCGCTCAACTGGATAGCCTCTCAAAAATTATGGAAGCACCACAACTCAGCGCACCTGCACCTTCTTATGCCAATCCTGCCATCGCAGGCGCTGAAGTGGCAAAGAAAATACTGCAAGGGGTAATAGCGGAAGAAAAAAAGCAACTGCCCCAAGCCATTGGGTTTTTGAAAGCTGCGGTAGTGCTGGAGGATTCCATGGTGTACAATGAGCCCAAGGATTGGGTGCATCCGGCAAGACAGTATTATGGAAATGTTTTGTTGAAAGCAGGTCAGGCAAGGCAGTCCGTTACTGTTTTTCAGGAAGATTTATTCATCAATCCTAATAATGGGTGGTCCCTCACCGGCCTGGCCATTGCGCAATCCGCGTTGGGAAAGGGGGCAGCAGCGGCTGCCACCAGGGTTGCAGCCAAAAAAGCTTTTGCTGGCAATGATATCAGGATAACACGACCTGTTTTCTAATTAATAGCCCTTGTTCAGGCTATCGCGTTCCGTGCAGTTATTACGTCGAATTGCTATTTCAATGACTTTATTTTTATACTTCGGAAGCTAACCGCGTT
>JBDSEV010000052.1:0-2830 GCA_039919885.1 Chitinophagaceae bacterium | reverse complement strand
TCCGCATCTGGCTTTGTGTGTTTTCAATATTCATATGCGCTTATTTAATTACCGGGGGCAGGCGGGGAACCTGGATAAGGTTTGATAAGGTTTAGTGTTCCGACTGCCTGCCTCCGGCGGTTTGTCTTTTTCTCTTTAACAATACAAACATAGGAAGAAATACAGTACTATGCAACACAAAGTACTAACCAAAGGAAGGTAATTTTTATAAAAAGATAACGGGCTTAGTCGGATAATCACGCCCCGTACCACTTGCAGCTTAAAAGGCCAGCCAAAAAATTTTTCCCTTCTTATTACAAAAGGCGCAGAAAAAGGATGAATGGCAATAAAAAACCCGGCTGTATGGGCCGGGTTGCTATGAAAAACAAAAGCTTTATTTTTTTAGCCCGATTTCCCTCAATCGTTCATCCAGGTACTCTCCGGCCGTTGCATCTTCGTAGGCTTTAGGGTGGGCACTATCAATGGTCGTTTCCAGGCAGGCAAGGCTCATTTCACTCCGCGGGTGTAAAAAGAACGGAATGGAAAAACGGGACGTATGCCACATGTCGCGCGGCGGATTTACCACCCGGTGCGTAGTTGATTTAAGTTTATTATTGGTAAGCCGCTGCAGCATGTCGCCCACGTTCACTACAATCTGATCGGGCAGGGAAACGGCTTCCACCCATTCATTCTGTTTGGTAAGTATTTGCAATCCCCCTGCAGAAGCGCCTACCAATAAGGTGATCAGGTTGATGTCTTCATGCTGTTCAGCGCGGATGGCCGATTTCGGCTCCGCGGTAATCGGCGGGTAGTGAATGGCCCTTAAAATTGAATTGCCGTTGTGAATATAGTTGTCGAAGTAATGTTCTCCCAGTTCCAGGTAAACAGCAATTGCCTGCAACAGCGCACTGCCGGATTTTTCAAAGGCTTTATATGTTTTATTAAGCGTGGGAGTAAAGCCCGGAATTTCTTTAACGAGTACATTATCGGGGTATTCTTCTTTAATAGCATCGCCGTCTTCCACCATTTGACCGTGTTGATAAAATTCTTTCAGATCAGGCGCATCGCTGCCTTTGGCATGTTCTTTACCAAACGACGTATACCCGCGCTGGCCGGCAAGACCCGGTACCTCATAGGTTTTTTTCTTCTCCAGCGGCATGGCAAAAAACTGCTGCACGTATTTATACAAATCAGCAATGAGCTCTTCCGGTATGCCATGGTTGGTAACGGCTACAAAACCAACCGATTCATATGCGCGCCCCAGATCGTTTACAAACTTTTGTTTCAACTGCGGATCGCCACTCAGGAAATCAGCAAGATTGACTACTGGTATTGACATAATAATTCATTTATGATTTGATAAATCCGTTTGTAAATGTACAAAATTTCGAACGGAAAGCCCCTGCAACGGCTTTGGCTTTTAACCCCTTCCTGCAATTATTTGGTTATAAAAACGTTGTTGTCTTTTTGAGTGTGAAACAATACTACCTAACAACAACGTCTGTTATTTTGTTAATTTTTTTGCATTAAGTGTTTTCAGAGAAAAATACCGCGGCGAAAAATACCATTACCTGCAACCCATTACACCAGATCCCCTAATTTTAAAAAATGTTGAATCTTGTTAACCGTTTGTTGATCTGTATTGTTTTTTTATTTTTTGTAGGATGTGCCCCAAAGTATGCACAGCATATTGCCAGCTACCAAACCACGGCTGCTAATACGGAGCCCGACTTCAGCAATCTTTTCTATTGGGCCGCTCATCCTGACAAAAGAGACCCTTCGGACAGTGTGCCAAAACCCCTTCGGAAAAACTACGTGCAGGATTCCAGTGCAGATGTATTTTTTCTTTATCCCACTACATTTACAGATCGTGCAGACAGCAACTGGAATGCGGACATCAATGACGCGGCCATCAATGCAAAAACAGATTATTCACCCATCCTATACCAGGCCAGTGCATTTAATGAGTACAGAATTTTCTCGCCGCGCTACCGGCAGGCCAATATCCGCGCCTATTATACCAGTGATACCCTGCAGGCAAAGGCGGCATTTGATACGGCCTATGCTGACATAAAAGCGGCGTTTAAATATTACCTTGAACATTGTAACCATGGCCGGCCAATTGTTATTGCTGCACACAGCCAGGGCAGCACCCATGCCCAAAGATTGCTGAAAGAATTTTTCGATGGAACGCCGCTGCAAAAGAAACTGGTAGCCGCCTATATTATTGGCATGTATATACCCGGTAATAAATTTGCTTCATTAAAAATGTGTACCGATTCCTTACAAACCGGTTGCGTTGCCGGATGGCGCACCTATAAAAAAGACTATGAACCGGATTTTGTAGTAAAAGAAAAAGGAAGTGGGCTGGTGGTAAACCCACTTAGCTGGACTACCACCGATGGGTATGCGCCCAATGATCTGAACGAGGGTGCTGTGTTACTGAAATTTAACAAGGTAAGAAAGCATGTCACTGACGCCCAGATACATGATGGCGTTTTGTGGATTGGCAAATTGCACCTGCCGGGTGGATTTTTACTGAAACAAAAGAATTTTCACGTGGGCGATATTAATTTGTTTTATGTCAATATCCGCAAAGATGTGAAAAGACGCGTGCAGCATTATAAGAACCAACAACCCTGATCTTTTTGTTGAACGCAACGCGCTCGCCGAAGTTCCACGCAAATACCGCAAATAAGCCGAGCAAAGGTTTTTCGCTGTGCCCGCTGCTTCGTTTTACCGCTGCGCGAAACCCTATCGCCGAAGTTTCCCGCAAATACCGCAAATAAGCCGAGCAAAGGTTTTTCGCTGTGCCCGCTGCCCCGCTTTACCGCTGCGCGAAACTCGATCG
>JBDSEV010000013.1:0-55698 GCA_039919885.1 Chitinophagaceae bacterium | reverse complement strand
AAGCGCATATGAATATTGAAAACACACAAAGCCAGATGCGGAAAGGGATACTTGAATTTTGTATCCTGTCCATCATCCGTCGCGGCGAATCTTACCCCAGTGATATTGTGGAAGAGATGAAGGGCGCCAACCTCAACATTTTTGAAGGTACTCTTTACCCGCTCCTCACAAGGCTGAAAAATGCGGATATGCTGACCTACCGGTGGGTAGAAAGCAATTCCGGGCCACCACGGAAATATTTTTCGCTCACAGAAAAGGGTCAGTCTTTTTATAGTGATCTGGAAGCTACCTGGAAAGAACTGGCCAACGCCGTAAATGCCCTGGCTAAAAAAACGGACAGCATGCCGGACACTACTAACCAAAACCCATCCTTCTAACTTCAACTTCAAAACAGCATACAATGAAAAAAATCATCAATATAAATTTTCAGGGCCGCGTGATTCCCATTGAAGAATCCGCTTATGATACCCTGAAGCAATATGTAGACAGCCTGCGAAGGTATTTTGCCAACGAGGAAGGTCGCGATGAAATTATCAATGATATCGAAAGCCGTATTGCCGAGCTTTTTTCTGAACGCCTCAAACGTGGCACCGTGTGTATTGCCGATGAGGACATCAATGCTGTGATTAGCAGTATGGGTCGCCCGCAGGATTTTGAAGAACAAGCCGGCGGCAGTGCTGAAACAAACAATGCTTACCAGGCCGGCAACCAGCAAACGCCCCCACCCAATTACAGTGGTAACAATGTGGGCCGCGGGCGTTTATACCGCAATGCAGACGACAAAATAATTGGCGGTGTGTGCAGCGGTCTTGCCAACTACCTTGGTATTGACCCGGTAATTATGCGGGTGATGTTTGTTATCTTAATTGGTGCGCTTTTCTGGATTTATATACTCCTTTGGATAATTGTTCCTTCGCAATCATTGCAAACGAATATTACCAAACGCCTGTACCGCAATGCAGATGACCGTGTATTGGCCGGTGTTTCCGGCGGACTGGCCACGTATTTTAACATCGAAAGCTGGATACCCCGTTTGGTTTTTGCGCTGCCACTGATCATCGGTTTAATTTCAGGCACAATGAATGCTATCTGGTGGAACTGGGACTTCGGATTTGCGCCCCGCATCATCACCGGTTCATTGGGAAGCACGCTTATAATTACCTATATTATATTGTGGATTGCGGTGCCTTTTGCCTCAACCGCTTCTGAAAAGCTGGAAATGCGCGGAGAAAAAGTGGATCTTAATTCTATCCGCGACACCGTAAAAGAAGACCTGGAAAATTTTAAAACAAAAGCAGAAAAGTGGGGACAGGAAGTAAAACAGACTGCGCAGGATCTTGGTTCCAGGGCCGGTTCTTTTGGACAAACAGCCGGATCACACGCAAGGGGCTTTGCCGCAGAAGCAGCTCCCCTGGCCAGAAGAGCGGGCAGCGGTATCGGCCAGGTAATTGGTGTATTGTTTAAAGCCTTTTTTCTTTTCATCGCCGGTATCATTGCGCTTGTGTTATTTGTTGTACTGATCGCTTTGTTATTCGGCGGTATGGCGGCATTCCCGTTAAAGAATTTTATTTTGGAAGGTCGGGGCCAAAACCTGCTTGCCTGGGCTACATTGATTCTTTTCCTCGGTGTTCCATTAATTGGCCTTATTACCTGGCTGGTGCGGCGCATCATGGGCGTACGCTCCAAAAACAATTATCTCGGCTATACATTTGGCGGTTTGTGGCTGGTAGGCATCTTCTGTTTCGTGTTTTTAATTGGATCTTTTGCCAGCAATTTTAAAGTAAGAATGCCAGTGGAAGACAAAATTGCCGTATCCACACCCGTTAATGGCAAACTGTATGTAGATGTAAACCGCGCCAACCTTGATTATTACCGCGGCGATTGGTTTGGATTTCGTTTCAATGATGAGATGCCCGTCTACGGCGCCAACATGGATACACTCATGCTGAATACCGTCCGGTTGAAGCTTTTAAAAAGTAAGGACAGCAGCTATCATGTAACCCGCATAAGACTCAGCCAGGGAAATACCCGTGAAGTTGCCAGTAACAATGCGCAGAAAATTCATTTTAATATCGGCCAGCAGGATAGTTTGCTGTACCTGCCGGAAGGGTTTGCAGTGAGCAGTGATGATAAATTCCGGAACCAGCAAGTACTGGTAATAATAGAGGTGCCGGTAGGAAAAAGAATACAGAAAAGTGAAGCCCTGAATCGCTACTCCTGGTTTAATATCAATGTAAACAACAGGCGGGGGGTGAACATTGAATTCGATGATTACAATGAAGACAGCTACGAGTGGCAGCCCAATACTGAATACATTATGACGCCGGATGGTTTAAAAAAGACCACTGAACTGGACCCTGCTGAATTAAAAAACGGCCGTTATAAAATTATCATTGATGCAACAGATGATAAGGCGGGGAAAGAAGGCGATTTTGATAACAAGAATGATAAAAATCATTACCGCTACAAACAGCTGGAAGATTCTATAAAAGAAAAAGTAAAAGACCGGCTGCGCGAAGAATTGCGGGTGGAGGACAGCATAAAACGAGAAAAAAAATTGAAGGAAATGATTAAGACAAGTGCAGCAGACTCAAAAGACAATGATAGCGACACAGCAGAAGAGCCTTTGACAACAGGCCATATATTATCGCCCATATTAATTTTTCTCTGAAATCGTGAACCGGGAAGCGCCGCTGTTGGTCAACTTATAAATGCTTCGAATTAACGTATAAACAATGAAACAACGATTCCTTTGTTTTTTACTTTTTACTTTCTTATTAAATATTGTCAATGCACAACTGGATGACTCGTTGGTGAAAAAAGTTGATGCTATTTTTGCTGAATACGATAACAGCAGTTCACCAGGCTGTGCACTGGCAATACTGAAAGATGGTAAGATTATTTACAAAAAAGGATACGGTATGTCCAGTCTGGAATATCATATTGCTATCAGCCCGGCTTCCATTTTTCACGTGGCCTCTCTTTCTAAACAGTTTACAGCGGCCGCTCTTATAGAACTTTCGCTGGAAGGAAAATTGTCCCTGAATGATGATATCCGGAAATACATACCCGCAGTTCCTGATTTTGGTCATGTCATTACTTTTAATCATCTTTTGCATCATACAAGCGGCCTGAGAGACCAGTGGGAGTTGCAAGGCCTGGCGGGTTGGCGGGATGATGATCTGATAACAGAAAGAGATATTATGGAGATGCTTGCGCGTCAGAAAGCTTTGAATTTCTTACCAGGTGATGAATACAGCTATTGCAACACCGGATACACCCTGATTGCTGTTGCCATTAAAAAAATTACCGGTGTATCATTAAGAGCATATGCAGATTCGGTTTTTTTTAACCCACTTGGTATGACCAGCACGCATTTTCACAGCGATCATGCGGAGATTACGCCCAACCGAACTTCGGCTTATCGAAAAGATGACAAAGGAATATGGAAAATAAGTATTCCGGTCTTTGATACCTATGGTGCCACAAGTCTCTTTACAACGGTGGAAGATCTTGCTAAATGGGATGAAAATTTTTATACAAAAAAAATTGGCGGTAATAATTTTGTAACTGCCATGCAGCTCACTGGTTTTTTGAATGATAACACGCCAATGACCTATGCTGCCGGCCTCGATATACAAACATACAATGGTTATAAAACAGTAGCCCACGGTGGTGCAGACGCCGGATACCGCAGCTATTTTTTGCGTTTTCCAGATCAACACTTTTCAGTGATTTTGCTTGCCAATCTTGCGAATATTAAGACCAGGTTGCTTTCAAACAAGGTGGCGGATATTTTTTTGAAAAACACCAGTACAAAGGACCCACTTGCAACTATAAAAATTGACACCAATATTGTTAAGGCTTGGGCAGGTGACTATCTTGACAGGAATTCGAATTTGACTGTAACGCTTATTTATAGAAATGAAAAGTTACTGGCCGGTAATACAACACTGAAACCATCCAGTAATGTATCATTTACCGACCCTGACGGGATATCGGCTTACTCTTTTAGGGGAAATTCTTCGAACGCAAAATTTGTATTGTCTGCAAAAGGTTTAAAAAACAGCACATTTGAAAAAGTAAAAAAGATAACGCTTACAGCAGCACAACTGCAGGAATACAGGGGGGAATATTTCAGTGCTGAATTAGATACAAAATATAAAATAACAGTACCCGATACAGTTTTACTCCTCAAAATACCCAGAAACGGTGAAATAGAATGCACGCCGTTCATACGGGATATGTTTTCTGATGATTTTACTATTTTGTTTTCCCGGAACAAAACAAATAAAATAATTGGTTTTTTTCTATCCACCGAAAGGGTGCGAAACGTGTTTTTTGAAAGGCAGTATACAACAAAGTAGCTGCATTAGACGGGCTGTCCATTAATTAAATATCCTGTATCCGGCGTTCCCGTATGCAATACCAATTAAGAAAATTGAGCTCTTTTTTTTATATCCTGCATGCCGCTGCACCAACCCAACAGTTGGCAAGCGGGTTGAAGTTGGAACACAGCCCGTCATTTTTTAATGAGGGGCTTTTTTATGGTGAACGCTATAAGGTAAAAGGTTCTTTGTCCGGTCTTCCGGTATCTTATTAATAACACGCCTGGTAATGAACATCACAATATTGAAAGTCACACATCAATTATAATTTTCCCACCATTAAAATACATCAGATGAAAAAGAATTTATTCCCCCTGGCAACTGTGCTCCTTTTTTGTATTTGCCTGTTTTCCGCCTGCTCGCGTCAGCATCGCTATCGTATTCATGATGATAACCTGGACTTAACTGTTTTGGAGTCCAATAGCATTTACAAGTTAAATGCCGATTACAACGAAGACAAAACCGGTGCGGTTCAGCGGTATATCAACCAATCAATTGAACCGGGCAAGTTGTTTTCTTCTGCTGAAGATTTTTTTGATGGCAGCGCAGAATTAAAAGACCATACCAGGTTTCATCTTACATCGTCACCCGGTAAGCTCGAAATAAAATTAAACAAAAGGGAAAACTCTTATGCCGCTTACACAAGGATCAAGAGCATGTGCGAGGGCATCGCTGGTATTCTAAAGGAGCAATAGTTGTTTCGAAGGAGACAGATCTTTTTGGGGAACATCTTTTTCTTGCTTTGTTTACGGCGCGTTCCTGACCCGCAACCGGTCGCTGCAATAAAATCCAACAAATAATCTTTGAATCTAACGCTTACCTTTATTTTTGCTGCTATCATTTACCAACCAGTTTTTCCCCATGAAGAATACGCCTTTTACAAAAAAACACATTGCGCTCGGTGCAAAAATGGCTGAATTTGCAGGTTATAATATGCCCATCAGCTATACCGGTATTAACGATGAGCATGCTGCCGTACGCAACAACGCCGGTATTTTTGATGTAAGTCATATGGGCGAGTTTATCCTTAAAGGAGAACATGCGTTGGATCTGATACAACGCGTAACTACCAATGACGCGTCTAAACTGACCGCCGGAAAAGCACAATACAGCTGCCTGCCCAATGAAGAAGGTGGTATTGTAGACGATTTGCTGATTTACTGCCTGGAGGAAAACAACGCCTACATGATAGTGGTAAACGCATCCAATATTGAAAAAGACTGGGACTGGATAAGCAAATACAATACAAAGGGCGCAGAGATGCACAATATCTCAGAAAAAACCTGCCTGCTGGCGATACAGGGGCCCAATGCCACCAAATTGCTGGAACCGCTTACCGCCATGGATATCCTGAATTTAAAATATTATACTTTTACCAAAGGAGTTTTTGCCGGCGTGGACAATGTTATTGTAAGCGCTACCGGCTACACCGGATCGGGCGGGGTAGAAATTTATTTTGAAGACAAGGATGATAATGCGGAAAAAATCTGGAATGCTATTTTTGAAGTTGGCAGTCCTGCCGGTCTGAAACCAATTGGACTGGGTGCACGCGATACGCTGCGCCTGGAAATGGGGTATTGCCTCTATGGCAATGATATTGACGATACCACTTCACCCCTGGAAGCAGGCCTGGGCTGGATAACGAAATTCAAAAAAGATTTTACTGCAAAAGCTATTTTTGAAACGCAAAAAGCGGAAGGACTGGAGCGCAAACTGGTTGGTTTTGAATTGCTTGAGAAATCCATTCCGCGCCATGGTTACGAAATAAAAGACTACAGCGGCATGACCATTGGCGTTGTTACTTCTGGTACCCAATCGCCCACCCTGTGCAAGGGTATTGGTATGGGCTATGTGCGCACGGTCTTCTCCCGGCTTGATGCAAACATCTTTATTAAAGTAAGGGATAAACTAGTGCCGGCAAAAGTGGTTAAATTTCCTTTTAGCTAATATTATCTGGAAGGATTTTTGCGTTATAGCAGAGAAATCCAATCTTATTTTGTAAGCCATGCCTACCATTCATCTCACAACTTTTATTGCGGCACCCGCCGAGCGGGTTTTTGACCTCAGCAGGAGCATAGACGTACATAAAAAATCGATGGCCCATACCAATGAGCAGGCCGTTGCAGGTACTACTTCCGGATTAATTAAGCAAGACGAAACCGTTACCTGGAAAGCAAAACACCTGGGCAAGATAAGAGTGTTAAAAGTAAAAATCAGCAGTATGGAAACGCCGGCGTCGTTTACAGACGAGTTGGTAAACGGCGATTTTAAACAAATGAAACACGAACATCATTTTAAACCCATAAAGAATGGTACGTTAATGATTGATCTGTTTTCTTTTGAAAGTCCTTACGGGGCCGCGGGTAAAATAGCCAATTACATTTTTCTGAAGCGTTATATCCGGAAACTCCTGGAACGCCGCAATCTCGCGATAAAAGAATATGCGGAAACGGATAAGTGGAAATTTATGCTGAACAAATAATGTCGAATGGCGCCAACATAATGAATCCTCTAATGCTTTGCGTGGCCGCTGTTTTAATTAAAAAACGCAGTGATTCAAACGGCTGCCCGCAGCTGTTGCAACACGACCTGCAACTTCTTCCTGCCAAAAATATTCAATAAGATTAGTGCATCCCTTTAAGCGGTCCGGGGGTATCTTTGCAGCTCGTTTTTAAAAATTATGACTAACAAACCGCCATTATTTACTTCTTGTTCGCCGGCTTTGCTGAATTTATACGATGTAAACAATTCTATTGTAGTAATCATTGACGTGCTGCGGGCAACCTCTACCATTGCCACAGCTTTATACAACGGCGCCAAATCAATCATTCCTGTTGATAGTGTCAGCCGCTGTATTGAAATCAGCAAACAGATCAGGGGTATTACCGCCGGTGAGCGGGACGGCAAAATTGCAGCGGGACTTGAATACGGCAATTCTCCTTTTGAATACCCGAGGGAATTTATTGCGGGAAAAACGCTGGTGTTAACCACTACCAATGGCACGCGGCTGTTGCACATGGCGCTGGACAGGGGTGCCCGGCAGATTATTACAGGCTCGTTTCCTAACCTTGATGCGGTATGTAATTACCTGCTGGCGCAGCAATTGCCGGTTGTGCTGGCCTGTGCGGCCTGGAAAGACCGTATTAACATAGAAGATATGTTGTTTGCCGGCGCGGTGGTGGCGCGTGTAAAGGATCATTTTGATATCAACTGCGATTCGTCGCAGATCGCTGAATCTATGTGGTCCGCTGCAAAAGATGATGTGTATGGTTTCATGGAATCTAAAAAAGCCTCCCATTACCTGCGGCTCAGCAATTATGGTTTGGAGAAAGACATCCGCTATTGCCTTACGCCCAATAGTGCGCCGGTACTTCCTTTTTACGAAGATGGCAAACTGATCTTGCAGTAAGCCGGTTGCCGCAGCTCCGCAGATTATTTTCACAGACACGCTTCGTTCAACAACAGGGTATACAAACCAACACGCTCCATTTCCTCCCTGCAACCCGCTTGCCGGCTACGTTTTAAAAGATGTCGCGCGGGGTAAAATCGGTCATTTCACAATTAATCCACCTTCTGCAAAATCGGGTTGTCCATTGCTTAAAAACATGTAGTTTCGTTACAAATCAACGCTCCGTATGAAGTTCATCGTTTCATCTTCGGCTTTACTTAAACATTTACAACAGATTAGCGGGGTCATTAACGCTAATACTGTGCTGCCGATACTAGAAGATTTCTTATTTGAAATTGAAAAAAATAAATTAACCATCGTTGCCACCGACCTTGAAACAGTCATGCGCATACACCTGGATATTGAAGCAAAAGACAGCGGTAAAGTGTGTATCCCGGGAAAAATCTTATTGGATTCTTTAAAAAACATTCCCGACCAACCCCTTACTTTTAATATCGACAAAAACTTTGCTGTAGAACTTACCAGCGACAATGGTAAGTATAAAGTAATGGGCGAAAACCCAGACAATTTTCCCAAAGAGCCGGCAGCAGATGATACAACCTCCTTTACCATGACTTCCAACGCACTGGTAACGGGTATCAATAAAACGTTGTTTGCGGTAAGCAGCGACGATTTGCGGCCAGCCATGACCGGTGTGTTTTTTGAACTGGATAAAAAATATATCCAGTTTGTTGCCACCGACGCCCATCGCCTCGTTCGGTATAAAAGAACAGACGTGGCGTGCCCGAAATCGGATTCTTTTATCGTTCCAAAAAAGCCTTTGTCGCTGCTGAAAAGCGTACTTCCTTTTAACGAAGATGAAATAACCCTGAGTTATAACAGCAACCATCTTTTTGTAAAACACGGCAATACGCAGATGAGTTGCCGATTAATAGATGCCCGTTTTCCTGATTATAAAGTAGTGATACCGGTAGACAACCCGTATAAATTGATTGTAAACAAAAGCGATTTCCAGGGGGCACTGCGCCGGGTGGTGGTGTTTAGCAATAAAAGCACCAACCAGGTGGTATTGAATATCCAGGGAAGCGAGTTACAATTGGCAGCACAGGATGTTGATTTTAGTTTTGAAGGAAATGAGCGAATGAAATGCCAGTACGACGGCGAAGATTTGGGTATTGCCTTTAATGCCAAGTTTCTAATTGAAATGCTGAGCGGCGCAGACAGCGACGAAATCCGCATGGAATTATCAACCCCCACCAAGGCCGGCATTATAAAACCAACAGAAGCTGAAGAAGGGGAAGAGCTGCTGATGCTGGTGATGCCACTGATGCTAAACAATTAAACGTACATATAAAAATATTGAGAAACCCTGCTGCATAGCGGGGTTTTTATTTGGATGCGATGGAAGGCTTATAGAATCCCTGGTGATGAACCCAACTTTCAGGTGGATCGTTATCGCTGCTCCAGTCCGGCTTTTCTCTTTACTACCAGGTACCAGTCGTTTTCCAGGGCCAAGTAGCCATAGTCGTAGCAGAAAAAGTAAACATTTCCTTTTTTATTGGTGTAGGTATGCGTATTGTATTTAAACTGCATGCCTTTCTGCAGCAGTCTTTCTTTGGTTGTCTTGGCCATTTCCTCTGCGCCAGTCAGGCACTCAGAGAGTATACGCCGGTTTCGCCGCAACGCATTATTTATGTTGCGCACGTAATTATTGCTGTCGCATTTTAAATCGTTGTTGTACACGTTGCGGCAGGCATCATCGCAGAATTTTTTATCGGATCGCCCTTTTATTATTTTTCCACAGGACATACAAATCCTGGATACTGTTTGCTGTACCATTTGTCTGGATAAGGTTTGTACTGAAAAGTTACAAAAAAAAACGCGATGCATAAGCGTTTACAAACGCTTACATCCGAACATAAATACTTATAAACCGACTATCGCTTTTCCCGCACTGCATCTTTGCCCTGTCGGTTCAATGGCGCCGTTGACTGATTGAAATATCAATTTATACACCGTCCTTAAAACGTACCAGCCGGTACACAAGGGCACAAACATTACAACTATGTATGCATTAAAAAACAAAGTTCAGTTAATTGGTCATGTAGGCAACCAACCCGATGTTCGCACCACGGAATCAGGAAAAAAACTGGCCCGCTTCAGCGTAGCTACCAATGAAGTTTACCGCAATGCCCAGGGCGAGAAGGTGACGGAAACACAATGGCACACCCTGGTTGCATGGGGTAAAGTGGCAGAAATTGCTGAAAAATTCCTGGGAAAGGGTACCGAAGTCGCAATAGACGGAAAGCTCATCAACCGCAGTTATGCAGATAAAGAAGGTGTCAAAAAGTACATTACCGAGATTCAGGTAAACGAAGTGCTGTTGCTGGGTACTAAACCGGCTGCTAAACAATAACCATTATTCGCCATGGGTTAGGCAGCCGCAGGTCTGGCAGTGCAATATAAATGCCCCTGCGTAGGTTTGTATAACCCATGGCGTATAATATTCCTGCTGTGGTAATGGTAGTTAATGTAACCGTGTAAAAAGTCTGGTTACCTTACTCCATAATATAACGTGGTTTCATTATGCAACACGGCAAGATGATTAATTTTGACGAAACCTGGAATAAAAACGCTTTCGAAAAACAGTCCGTGCAATGGTACAAACAGATGATTCAAACACGATTTTTAAATTGGCCGCCGATTTTGTGCATAACACCGCGCGCCATATCTTCTTAACAGGGAAAGCCGGAACAGGCAAGACGACGTTTCTGAAACACATAAAAGAACATGTAAACAAACGAGCCGTTGTAATAGCGCCCACGGGTGTTGCCGCCATCAATGCTGGTGGTGTAACCATGCATTCTTTTTTCCAGTTACCTTTTGGGCCGTTTGTACCCACTGCAAACCAGGGCTTCAGCAATGATGCGGGCAGCGTGGCAGACATGCACAGTCTTTTTAAAAATATCCGCTTTAACGCAGACAAAAGAGAATTGCTGCAGGAACTGGAATTGCTGATTATTGATGAGGTGAGCATGGTACGGGCCGATATGCTGGATGCGATGGATGCCATTCTGCGGCATTTCCGCAAAAAATTACAGCTGCCGTTTGGCGGGGTGCAGGTAATATACATTGGCGACATGTACCAGCTGCCTCCGGTAGTACCCAACAATGAATGGGATATTCTGCAGGCTTATTATGAGAGCCCTTTTTTCTTTAGCGCAAAAGTCATCGCGGAAGCGCCGCCCCTGTACATTGAACTCAAAAAAATTTACCGGCAAAACGACCAGGTTTTTATAGATGTACTGAACCGCGTCAGGAACAATGAAGTAACGGGGGATGATTTCACCTTGCTCAATGCCCGCTACCAACCGGATTTCCGTCCGCCAAAAGAAGACAAATACATCACGCTCAGTACCCATAATAAAAAAGCGGAAGCCATCAACGCTGCGGCGCTGGAGAAGCTGCCCGGTAAAATGATGGTGTTCAATGGCGATATCAGCGGTGACTTTTCTGATAAAGCTTTGCCAACGGACATGCATCTTCAGTTAAAAGAAGGTGCCCAGGTGATGTTTATCAAAAATGATTCTGGTGCCGACAGGAAGTATTTCAATGGAAAGCTCGCCACCATTACCGCAATGAGTAAAGAAGAAATAACCGTTACCGCCTACGACAACAATGAAGTGTTGAAAATAGAAAAGGAAACCTGGCGCAATATCCGTTACAGTTATCAAAAAGAAACCGATAGTATTAAGGAAGAAGAACTTGGCAACTTTACGCAGTACCCGCTTCGGCTTGCATGGGCCGTTACCATACACAAAAGCCAGGGCCTCACTTTTGACAAAGCAATTATAGATGCCGGCGCCTCTTTTGCGCCCGGGCAAGTATATGTTGCTTTAAGCCGCTGCACCAGTTTACAGGGAATGGTGTTGCTGTCGAAATTGGTTCCTTCCGCCATTGCCACCGACAAAAGAGTTGTCGCTTTTGCCCGTAAAGAAGCGGCTGCCGAGGAGCTCCGGCAAATACTGGAGCAGGAAGCGCGGCGTTACCTGGGCGGTGAACTGGTTAAATGTTTCGACTACAATAAAATTACACGCGCAATGGAAGAATGGGGTGAACTGTTGCCCGGCAAAAAACTGCCAGATATCCGCGCAGCCCTTTCTTTAACGCAGTCTTCGCTACGTAAAGCGGAAGAACAGTCGCTGGTTGCTGAAAAGTTTCAACTACAGTTGTATCAACTGCTCGCACAGGCAGAAGAAAGCGGCAGCCTCAGCGTTCTCGGAGACCGGGTTACCCGTGGCATCGATTATTTTGTAAGAATGGCCGGACAGGAACTGCTGCTTCCCCTGCAACAGCACATCGCTTCGTTACAACATGCGGCGAAAGTGAAAAAATACCTGTTCGACCTGACGGTGATAGAAGGCGTACTTGTGCAGCAAATAAAAAACATGATCGCCGCAAGGTATAGCGGCATTGTTTTCTGCACCAACCCGGACATCTATCAGCAATACACCAGCAGCAACGAACCGCCTGTTCAACATGCAGTTAAGAAAACAAATACAAAAGGTGCCAGCCAGGCAGAAACATTAGACTTGTTTAAAAGAGGTAAGACGGTACAACAAATTGCTGCTATGCGGCAGCTTGCAGAAAGCACTGTGGGCGGACACCTTGCATTGTTTGTAAGAACCGGCGAAATTGATGTGCTGGAACTGTTAACGGCGGAAAAACTGAATAGAATTTTACCTGTTGTAATTGAAACAGCTGGCAATGAAATCTCGGCAGTCAAAGAAATTTTAGGTGAATCCTTTTCTTATGCAGAGATAAGAATTGTATTGAATCATTGGCAACGATTACAACAGGAAAAGGTTAATTCATAGTTATGCACTGTACATACCATTCATTGTGTATAAAAAGTTTTTTACATTACCATTTATTTAGAATAGTTTATTACTTTTATTATTACAATTAACCGCTATAGGATAGTTGTTACCTCACTGATGAACGCTTTAATCAACAAATATTTCAAACTTCATTTTTAAAGCCTGCATGACAACAAGATCAGCAATCAGCCAAACCCTCCGTTTAGTAAGCAATAATGGTTTTGCAGAAGTATGGAAAGACGAAACGTCCGGGCAACAGTCCCTGCACGCCACAACATCGTTTGTGCCAGGAGATGTTATCTGTTCATTTCATCCTGGCACCACCTCTGCTGTGGTAACCTATCTTACCGTGCAGGTAGATGATGAAAAGCACATCACCCTGCAGCCTGAATTTTTACAATATATCAACCACAGTTGTTCACCTACTGTTTTCTTTGATACAACACTTATGCAACTGGTTTGCCTGGCGGAAGTAAACACAGGTGATGAGTTTACTTTCTTTTATCCTTCTACTGAATGGGAAATGGTGCAACCCTTTACCTGTTATTGCGGGTCTACAGACTGCCTCAATACAATAGAAGGTGCTTCCCGCATAAAGGATGAAGTGCTCGACCAGTACAGGCTGACTGATTTTATTAAACGTAAACTTAAAAACAGGCAGCAGTATTAACTGTCTCTGCGTTTATGCCATCACCGGAAAGTCCACATAAAAGCGATCTTCAGCAACGTAAAGTTTGGGTATTGGCCCCGCATCTGCATACCGGTGATGCCAATGTTGACTACTACTACGACTTCACGCAAAGCATACAGGAGTATACAAAAGCCTTTGCCGAATTAAAAACAGAATGGGTTTGGCAACCGGTAACCATGCACAATTACAAAGATGTAATTGACATGATTGAAATGGATACCCCGGCACGGCCCCCTGTAATCTTAAATCTTTGCGATGGCGATGAGATTAATGGCACGCCCGGCATTTCCGTGCTGAAATACCTGCACCAGAAAAAAATGATATACACGGGTGCCAATGAATTTTTCTATGATATCACTACCTCGAAGATTGTAATGAAAGATGCGTTTGATAAGGCTGGTATTGCCACGCCGGCCTGGCGGGTGATTACTGAACAGGATCCAACGCTTCATACTATTTTTGAACAACTGGGTGAACCCCTGATTGTAAAGCCTGCTGTTTCCGGCGGAAGCATGGGCGTTGGTATTAAATCTGTTGTAAGTACACAGCAAGAATTGTCTGCACAATTAAAAATTTTGTTTGATGGTTACCGCGGCTGGAGCCTTACCGCAGGCGGTGTTATAGCGGAAGAATATATCAGCGGCCCCGAATTCACCACGTTTATTGTTGGTGATGCGGACAAGCCCAATAAAAGTATTTTATACACCCCGGTTGAAAGAGTGTTTCACCCGGCACTTCCTGACAAAGAGAAATTTTTGTCGTTTGACCGGCTCTGGGAAACCTATGATGAAGAAACACCGCTGCCCAATGACGAGCCCTTTTATACCTACCATCATCCCGACAAAAAATTAATCGCCGCTATCAGCAAACTTAGCTGGGATTCTTATGTTGCGGTAGGTGGAAAAGGTTATGGAAGGATTGACCTGCGCATGGATAAACTGACCGGTAAATTATATGTATTGGAAGTAAATGCGCAATGTGGCATTAGCGAAGATGAAGATTATACTTCCATTGGCGCAATACTGCGATTGTCCGGCAACAGCTTTAGTGGAATGGTAGCCGCGGTTATTGACAATGCGCTGGCAAGAACAAAAGGAAGAAAGCCGGCGTCAAAAATCAACAAACCAGTTACAAGGGTACAAAAACGACTTATTAAACAAGGTTAAGTTGTTTCAGCCACTGCAGTAAACAACCTGGAAAATCAACACCCGTCTCAAAACTCTTCTCATAATAATTTATCAGTTGTTTTATGAAAGTATGCGTGCTGCAACCCGACTACTCTGCATCATCCGTAGATTATAAAAATTATGATCCCCCGCGTAATATTGCGTCCCTGCTGCCCAATGATACGGTAGACAACGTTTTTTTAAGCAAACTGCATACATACAAGCAGCTAAAAGATTTGAAAAACAAGGGCTATGATATTTTTGTCAACCTTTGTGAAGGTTACCTGGAATGGGACGTTCCGTCGATTGATGTGGTGTATACGCTTGAATTGCTTAACCTGCCGCATACCGGTCCCTCTTCTTTATTATACGATCCGCCAAAAGAATTAATGAAATATGTAGCCTTTACTGAAGGCGTTTCAACGCCGCCGTATGTGCTGGTAGAAAACATGGACGACGTGGAAAGAGCGATCGAACAACTCCGCTTTCCACTGTTTGTGAAACCTGCTAAAGCCGGCGATAGCCTCGGTGTGGATGAGCATTCGCTGGTGAAGAATAAGCAGGAGTTAAAACAAAAAGTGGCGGAAATTATTAATGAGTATGAACAGTTGCTGGTAGAAGAATACATAAAAGGCCGGGAGTTTACAGTGCTGGTGGCCGCCAACCCCAACAACGAAAAAGAGTCGACTGTTTTTATGCCCATTGAATTTGTTTTTCCAAAAGGGAACCAGTTTAAGACCTATGCACTGAAAACCTCCGAGCTGCACCCCGATAACAATATTCCCTGTAAGGATCAAATTATAGATGAGCAATTGCGCAGAGCCGCACAGCGCATTTTCAGGAGTTTTGGCGGCGTTGGCTATGCAAGAATGGATTTCAGGCGGAATGACAAAGGCGAATTGTTTTTCCTGGAAGTGAATTTCACGTGTTCTGTTTTTTATACCGACGGCTATGAAGGTTCCGCAGATTATATCCTAAAACACGACGGCATCGGGCAGGCAGGCTTTCTAAAGCATATCATTGCCGAAGGGATCGCCCGGCATGCACGGAAACAATCAAAATACCAGATGAAGGGCAATGCCATCGCTGGTTTTGGTATTTATGCCAACCGGCCGATTAAGTACAAAGAATTAGTTTTTAAAGGCGAAGAAAAACCGCAGCGGCTGGTAACCCGGCGTTTTGTAGAACGGCACTGGAACACTGAAGAAAAAGAAATCTTTCGCCGCTATGCCTACCCGGTAAGCAATGAAGTTTTTTTACTTTGGGACGATAATCCGTCCGGCTGGGCTCCTCAGAACCACAGTTGTGAACCCAACACGGCTTACGAGGGCCTTAATATTGTAGCACTGCGAAACATCGGCAAAGGAGAAGAGCTAACACTTGATTATGCCAGCTTTCTTGATGATGAACACATGGAGCCTTTTCACTGCCGGTGCGGGGCGGTTGCGTGTCGTGGTCTTATTACAGGTAAACCACAAAACTCTGTTACCATTCGTGAGCAAGCGATCGCCTGATTGTAAACGGACCGCTTTTATTGGGTTGCTACTAACCCAATAATTTACATGTGCGAATGTCATATATTATAGTTTGACAAAGGTGCTGGCTTGAATTATTTGTTTTGAACCGGAGCCTGTGGTGCATTTTGACCTTTCAGCGATTGTTATTTTCAATCGCCGTGTCCGGTTGTCGCTACCCAACGCTTTTTTCCCGCCGGAAAGCCCGGCAATTTGACGCCTCCTTTCTTTGAGGCATAGCGTTAACGACCTCGAACAGGCTTCTACCATAGATTGATTAATTATTGCCTGCTGTGCCGGAGCGACCAAATTTGTATTTATAAACATATTATTAAGTTTGTTTTCGGTCTGGACACGATAATGTACTGCACAGGCCTAATTTCACTTACTGGTATTCCAGGGCGGAGTCTGCGGGTTTCGAAAGATTGTCAGGGACTTTGCGGCGGGCGGGCCCCTTCACCACCAACTCCACAGATGTGAGCGAAAAGCGGGCTACTGGCCGATGCAACAAACGGCTACTGTTGTTGTTACCAGATTATGGTTCCCGTTCTATTTAATTCACCCTTAAAATAATATTATATGAGTGTTAATTCAAAACATGTCGCCACTTTTCTACTTGGTGCTGCGGCAGCACTTGCTGCAAACAAATACATGAATATGACAGCAGAAGAAAAAGAAAAACTTTCGGCGGATCTAAAAAATAAAGCCAGCCAGTTAAAAGGCGAGGCGGAATCGGCCATGGAAAAAGGATCGGCCTACTTTGAAGAATTAAAAACGAAAGGCGCAGATGCCATGAAAGAACATTTTGGAGACGTGAGTTCTGTGTTGCACAATCTTTTTGGGGGCAATAATGCAAACAACCAAACCGAAGCGAAAGCAAGTGAAACCAAGGTATAAAGCCTGCGATAGCTGCTTAAAAATTTCGTTGGTTTTTCGGTTAAACCAACGGGTAGAGCAGTACCGTTGGTTTAGCAATATTTTAAATGTAGTTTAGTCTTAAATAAAGAACCCTTGGAAAATAGTGAAGCGCGCCTTGCGCAAGAAAGCCTTGTGCAACTGGTGCCGGCCAGTTATGGCAAACGGACGGTGAACTATGTGGTTGACTTCGTGCTTTTTGGTGTGGCCGTTTCGTTTTTATTGATCGCTATCGGGCCAGTTTACCCACTGGCGGCCAAAATTATCAATAAACAACCCATTGGCCTGGGCGACCAGCTAGTGATAAGTTTTTTATACGGCCTGTATATGTCGGTGATGGAAGCTGCATTAAAAGGAAAAACGATTGGTAAATTTATCACTGGTACGCGTGCGGTAACAACTGCCGGGTATCCGGTCTCGTCTCAAATGGCGTTTATGCGTGGGCTTATCAGGATGATTCCTTTCCCTTTTGAACAGGTGAGTGCTTTGTCGTTCTCCATTGAACCGCTTGCTTTAAAGCCGCCTGCGCCATGGCACGACCGCTGGTCAAAGTCGATGGTAATTGATGAACTTAAATCGGTACTTCCAAAAGTAGAATGAGGTTTGAATGCATACTAGCAGTAAAAAGGCTTGTTCTTTAAGACACTTTTTCTTCCTTATCGCTTTCTACATCATCCTTTCCTTCGGGCTGTGGAGAAACGTTTTTAATGCTTAGCTGGAACCTGGTATTAAGGCTAACGTGGTAGTTATTGTTGGCAAGCAATGTTTTAATAACATCATCCTGCAAAATAACGGTAGCTAAATCAGGTGCAAGCGGGGAATTGCTGATTACATTCGCTACCCGCCCGTTGGCAAACTCAATAGTGAATTTATACCCGGCTTTACGACCTGTACCAGCCCTTTCAAAATCAATCCTGTTCAAATCCAGGTTTTGGTCACCTGATGCAGAACGCTTCATCAAAATTTTAATAATGGGCAGGTATTTGAGCCAGATATGAGTATACATGAATATGTTTTTTATAGTGATGCGTCACAAAACTTCGTCAATCAACCCACAAAGATGGGCTTTTTAGCGGCAAAAATCGAATTAAAATTACATTCCCTTTAGGAAAACTTTTGCATAATAACGAGCCGTCGCTCACCTGGCCCAGCATTCCATAATTGCTCTTTTTGTCCATTAGTTGGACAGCTTTCCCGCAGGTGGACATTTTGACGGCGCGTAAATTTGTTAATTATTGATTATTAATTCTTTATCTGGTGGCATGTGTATTGGCTTATAGCTGGCACAAGAAGTACCACCATGAAAAACATCTTATCCTTTTTAATCGTTCTTTTCTTCGCTACCGCTTCAAACGCACAGGTTATCAGTCGCTTTACCTGGGATAGCAATACCACTACCGCAGTAGCAGGCGCAAATGCCATTTCTGTAAGCAGTACCGCTGTGGTAATGACTGGTGGAAAGAACGGTTCTAATGGAATTAGTCCGGGTTTGGGCAGCAATGATATCAACCTCGTGCTGGATGGTGCTTGTTTTAATGTACCCGCGCTGGATATTTCCATTGATTTCAGGCGTGAAGAATCTCAGGCATCGTTTTTTTACCGCGGCAGCTATTTTGATTTTGGCATGAACGGCGGTAACCTATCTGCAATTTTTCGCCTGGCCAGCGGGTCTACCTATACAACCATCAACTCAGGAGAAGTTTTTTCGATACCCAACGACCATAATTTTCACAATTACCATTTCAATTATGATAATAATGCTGGTGTAGCAAAAATTTGGGTAGACAACGTCTTGGTGTACACTTACACCGGAATCGCAGGAACTGCTTTATACTGGACCGGAGCCGGTAATGTAACAATAGGACGGGCAATGGATGCAACAGGCAAAAATGTTGCGGTAATGGACAACCTGGTTATACAAATGCAGGCCAACGCACTATTACCCTTGACGCTGGTGGGTTTTACCGCAGAAACAAAATCAAATTATGCGCAGCTTGCCTGGAAAACAACAAAGGAAGTTGCCGTCGCTTCTTTTATTGTAGAACGTTCTTCCAATGGTGCTTCTTTTACAGCAGTTGCCAGCATTGACCCATCGAACGGATTTTCCGGCATCAACAATTACCTGTTTACAGACAGTCTGCCTTTTACAACTGTTTCGTATTACCGGCTGAAAATGGTGAATCAAAATGGATCGTTTACTTATTCTGCCATCAAAACGGTTTCTTTTACCAGCAATATAAAAGCTGAAATGAGCGTGTTTCCTAACCCTGCAACGGATTATGTAATCATAAAAATGAACAACGGCCGGGCAGCACAATACCATTATACAGTTACTTCTATTAGCGGACAGGTAATCAGCGCTGCAGCAGTTCAGGTAAACGGTGGCGCCAACCAGTTACAAATTGATTTAACCAGAACCAATGTAAAAGGTGCAATAGTGATAACCCTGGTGAATACGCAGGCTAATACTACCGAGACGTTTACTATAATTAAGAAGTAAGGTTTTTTTGAAACCAACTAGCGGTTCTTTGTTTTTTTAGCAGGTTTTTTTTGACCACGTGGTTCCGGTGTAATTTTTTGTACAAGCGTATCTGCGATTGGCTGCCGGTTAACATTTACTTCAACGTTTCCCAATTCTTTCTCTATTATTCGCACCAGTTCTTTTTCTACCAGGCTCCTGGCATACACGGGTGAAGCAATTCCTGCAACAGTAAGCTTACCGTTGATGATAATGTTTCCCACGAGTGCAGTACTGTCCATGCCGGGCATATCAGCAGCCTTAATGATACTGTAAAAGGGGATCACCCCCTTAAAACTGGTTACTTTATAAAAAGGAAAAGCAACGGCGGTAAAATCCAGGTTGTGAAAAACTGCCACATTCACAAACATATAATGTTCTGCCTCCCGCTTTTTTGAATTGCTGTCCGAACTTTTATAAATCGCTTCATAGAGCGGCGGCATATTCAAACGCAGTTGAACGGAGCTGTCGAGAAAAATATTTTTTAACAGCAACGAATCTTTTTTATAATTGACATCATAAACGCTGGTCACTTTATCGGAAGACAGGTGATAGGGCAAAATAAACAAGGCGTCTCCTATCAGAAACAAGGCTAATAAACTCCACAATATAATTTTCATCTGGCGAGGTTTTTATGTTATCAGGTATATTAGAGAAAGTTACTACATTCCTGTTCAATGCTGCTGCAACGGGAGAAGATTTGCCGGATTTTTAAAAAGGCTTCCCGCTTTCTTTAATGAGGTACGTAAAAAAATGAATGCTTCGCTGAAAGTCTTTTACGGGCAGGCGTTCATCTATGCCATGAAACCCCTTGCTATTTACCAAAGGTGTAAAATTAATAACGCCGTTGCTAATCGACCTGTAATTCCGGGAATCGCTTGCGCCCAGCATCACATATGGTACTGGTATTGCATCATCTACTGTGTGGTAAACGGCTTCCTCCATCCGCTTAAACGCCGCCGACTCCACTGCTGTCAACGGCGATGGTTCTGAATTGAAATCTCCCTTAATGGCGATGGTAACGCGATTATCGTCAATGGTTTTTTTTATGAACGCCGCTACTTCGCTGGTGGTTTCGCCGGTAACGATACGGCAGTTTACAATTGCTTTTGAATTGGTTGGTATTACGTTTTCCCGGATGCCGCTTTCCAAAATGGTAGGCACAATTGTGGTCCTTTGCATGGCATCTCCTTCTGGCGAGGCACTTAATGTTTGTTGTGTATGGGATTTAAAAAGCCAGGGGTTGCTTAGCTCCAATTTATTGAAGTAATTCTCAGAAGATCCGCTAACGCGATTAAAATATTCTTTTAACGGACCCGTCAGTTTCACCGGCATCTGCACTTTGCGCAATTTGTAAAGAGCTGTTACCAAAATATCAATAGCCGTTTGCTTGTCGGGTTTGGAAGAATGGCCGCCGGGTTTTTGAACAGCCAGTTCAAATGTTACATATCCTTTTTCAGCTACGCCAATCATAGCCACCGGCCGCTGCACATCTTTCATTTTACCTGTGGTTATTTCGCCGCCTTCGTCAATCACCATATCTGCCCTGATGTGTCTTTTTTGTAAATAGTCAACAATGGCGATTGCGCCACCACCCGTTGACTCTTCATTGTGTCCAAAGCACAGCAGGATGGTTCTAACCGGTGTAAAGCCTTTGCGCAGTAAATTTTCTGTCGCCTCCAAAATAGAAATTACCGCCGCCTTATCGTCTACGGCGCCCCTGCCCCAGATAATACTGTCTTTTAATTCGCCGCTGAAAGGTTGCACTGTCCAGAGTTTTAGTGCAGACGGCTCTACCGGTACCACATCATAATGGCCCATCAAAATGATCGGCTGCAGGCTGGTATCCGTTCCTTTCCATTCATACACATAACTATATTCCTTAACAATGGTTCTAACTAAATGCTGGTGAACCAGCGGGTATGATTGTTCCAGGAAAAACCTGAACCGGTTAAACTGAGTGCTGTCGATACGGCTGGTGTCTTCCGTAGACACTGTTGCAATGCGGATAGCACCGCGCATATGTTCAATAGCGGCATCGGGCAATGGCTGCAGTACCCCCGCTTTGTGCAGCGGCCAGGGTTTTGCACGAAACGTATTAAAAACAAGGATGCCCACCACTAGCAGCGTAACTAAACCAAGTAAATAGAACAAATTTTTAAGCATTGCTGGTTGTTGAGGTAGCAGGAAGGTACAATTTCGCCAAGTATGGTTGCTTTTTTATTAGCGGTTACCGGCGGCAGCTTCGGAAGAATTTCGGAATGCGGTTTTGTAACAACTACAGCAGCCCGTTCGTTCGTGTTGCAAAAATGTCAGTTGAAAAAGCAGGGAATAGTTTTTGTTGCATCACAGGCAAAATATCATACTATGACAATGGGAATTATAGTTATATCTGTTGTTTTTATGTTGCTGGGGATGCTGGTGCAGTTCCGGCTTAAGAGCAAGTTTACCGAATACAGCAAAATACCCACGTCTTCAGGTTTAAGCGGCAGCGAAGTAGCACAAAAAATGCTGCGGGACAATGGTATTTACGACGTGCAGGTGATTTCCACAACTGGCTTTCTAGGCGACCATTACGATCCTGCAAAAAAAACAATCAACCTGAGCGAAGCCGTATACCAGGAACGAACCGTGGCCGCCGCCGCCATAGCAGCCCATGAATGTGGACATGCTGTGCAACACGCAACGGCCTATTCAATGTTGCAGCTGCGCAGTAAACTGGTGCCCGCTACACAAGTCAGTACGAAGCTTTCCCAATGGATAATTATTGCAGGCCTGGGCATACTTGGCTTTGGGGGCGGTAACCAGACCATTTTACTGATTGGTATTATTTTGTTTGCCGTAACCACTTTGTTTACGGTTGTTACGCTGCCAGTAGAATTTGATGCTTCTGCCAGGGCATTGCATTGGCTCGACACTGCCAAAATAACAAAACCCGCAGAGCACGAAAAAGCCAAAGATGCGTTAAAATGGGCGGCGCTTACGTATGTAGTAGCAGCGCTGGCTTCCATAGCAACCCTTGCTTATTACATCATGCTGTACAACAGCAGAAGCAGGGATTAATGTTTTTCAATTTTGCTTTACCCCCGCACCGGTATTACCCTGCGGGTTTTTTTGGGGGGATGCGCCCGCGGCCCCGACTATTTTAGCCTTGCCCTTCAACCAACAAAAATAGAACTGCGCATAGCAGACGCCGTTATTTTTGCAGCTGTTTTTTTCCGGCCAGCCAGTATTATGCCGTTATTTTTTTATTCTGAATTTTTCACCAGCTACATAGATGGCCAGTTGAACGGAAGCCGCTGCCAGTGATTTGTTTGCTGTGCTGTGTACCTTCTTTGGATTAGAAAAGACAATGACCTGGCTTTCGCCTGCCACAGTTGCCCAGCCGTGGTCCACAATGATAGCTGTAGATTCATTGATGCCAACACAGTTGTACGATGGATGTTCCATAAGGGCAGACAACATCCTGTTGTAGCGGCTGCGCACCACAAAATGCTGATCAATTATCACGGAATCAAGCAAGCCCAGTCCTTCTTTTAATTCAATGTTCCCTTTGCTCAGCCGCTTAAAGGTGGAAGACAATACGGTATCCAGCAGCGCCTGGCCGGTTATCATCAAGGCGCTCATAACAGCGGCGCCCGCGCTGGTGCCACCCACCAGGGCTCCGTTATTTCTTGCCGTGCGAATGGCCGCTTTTACCGGCGTGTTTTTTATTATTCGCATAAATCGTTCCTGGTCGCCGCCGCCCATAAAAATTATTTTTGCTTTTTTTATTGCCGCAATTTTTGCGGGATCATGAGCCGCGGCAGAATCAAACCGGAGACAGTCTTCGCCAGTTAATTTTTTAAAATCAGCGTTCATCCAGCTATAGGCGCTGTCGCCATAACCGCTGGCTAAAGTAACCGCGGCAATTACATCCCCTTTTTTCCAGTTTGCCGCTTCCAGCAGTTGTTTCCGCAACGCGTCACTAATCTCGCCACCCCCAATAATAAAAAGCTTGCCTTGCTGCTTTGGTGACACAGGTGGTTGTGCGTGGGCTTCTGCACATAACAAGAAAAAGAAAAGAAAAACAGGATATTTCAGCATAGCTTTTGGTGTGTTTACAGAATAAATATACTTTAATAAACAGTACCCGGTTTTTTCGCTGGCGCAGCGACCAGTTGGTTTTCATTTGTTTTTTTTCAGTACCTTTTCTGTCAACCACTATTTACACCAACTGCACATGAACAAAAGATCTTTTTTAAAGGGCCTTGCGCTGGCCGGACTCTCTGCTCCATTATCCGCAAATGCTATGGCCGGGTGGATAAGGAGGTTTGATAATATCCACGCTGCGGACCTGGCAGACAATGAAACTTTCTGGCTGGGAATCAGGCGTGGCTATAAACTTAAAACGGACTATGTAAATCTGGAAAACGGCTATTATAATTTTTTGCCGGAATCTGTCCTTGACAACTATATCGGCCATATCAGAGAAGTAAATTACCAGGCTGCGTATTACATGCGCACGGTACAGTTCGACAACAAAAAGAAAATTGCTGACAGACTTGCCGTTTTGGCCGGATGCGCTCCGGACGAACTTATCATAACCCGCAATACCACCGAATCGCTCGATATGATCATTGGTGGCCAGCACTGGGCTGCAGGCGATGAAGCGGTAATGGCATTGCAGGATTATGGCGCTATGCTGGAAATGTTTACGTTGGTTGCAAAAAAATATGGTGTAGTAAATAAAATAGTATCGGTACCCAATCATCCGGCCTCGGACGATGAAATTGTGGAACTGTATGCAGCAGCCATTACACCAAAAACGAAACTGCTCATGGTCTGCCACATGATCAATATTACCGGGCAAATTTTACCTGTGCGGAAAATCTGTGACATGGCGCACAGTAAAGGTGTGCAGGTAATGGTGGATGGCGCGCATGCTTTTGCTCATATCCAATACAATATCCCCGACCTGCATTGCGATTACTATGGAGCCAGCCTGCACAAATGGCTGAGCGCACCACTGGGTGCCGGTATGCTATATGTAAAAAAAGGCAAGGCGTCACAGGTTTGGCCGCTGCTGGCAGAAGGTGGCAAAGACGACAATGATATCGCTCGTTTAAATCATATTGGTACGCACCCGGTGCATACCGACCTGGCAATTGGCAATGCGATAGATTATTATACTGCGCTGGGCCCTGCAAAAAAAGAAGCCCGCTTACGCTATTTACAAACTTACTGGACGGATAAAGTGCGCCACATTCCTGGTGTATCCGTGAACACCCCCGCCGACCCCTTACGAGCCTGCGGCATCGCCAATGTGGGCATTACAAAAATGAAACCCGGTCTTTTTGCTGAAACACTGCTGAAAAAATATAAGATATATACTGTAGCCATTGACTATGAAGCGGCCAATGTGCAAGGTTGCCGGATTACACCCAACTTGTATACGCTTCCGCAGGAACTGGATGTACTGGTGAAGGCCTGCGGCGAACTGGCGGGTTAAACAGACAAACGGCTTGATCTATTTCAAGCCCTTCTGTAACACCATTACTTCATTCATAATAAAAGTAGTGCCTGCGTTCGCTTCTATATTGTATACTTTTTGTACCCCCCCGGCCTGTTCCGTTTTTTTCCATACCATGTATTTATTGTACCTGCCTGTTTGCTTATCCAGGCATAGTATTTCGTCGCCTTCTTTTACATCGCCCATTTTCTTGTTGCCCGTCATGGTAACTACCGGGTGGTTGGGCGTAGCGTTCAGCTCTTTTGCCGATAATTGTATGCATATTCCCTCCGCGGTTTGCTGTTCAGGGGCGCCCAAGAGCAAGAGGTTTGTAATGGCGTATTTTTTGCGGAATGCTCCAGCAGCGCTGTCACCTGCGTGACTGCCTGTTTTTGCGTAAGCGGATCAACTGTGAGAATGCGATCGCCTTTCTTTATTTGACTCAATATTTTCTTACTGCCATTCCACATAGACACTTGCACATCTCCCGGAAAACAAATGTCCATTCCATAAGTTCCTGCTTCCCTGGAAATATCTTTTCCCTGGTTGGCTGCTTTATATTGCTGAAAACCGAACTCTCGTGACAAAACATAAGACAGTTTCAGTACAAAATTGGGCTCCGCTTTGTCTATCGCGTGGATGTCCTCAAAATATTTTTCCCAAACCCTGGGCGCAGATCTGAACGCAGGCAAACACGCCTGGTAAAGCGTTCCTTTTTCATTGGTATAGAAAATAATGGTTCCCAATTCCTGTTTTCCTTCCCGTAATAAAAGCCGGTACAAATCCACCCGTTTCTTCAGGCCGTCATCACCCGTAATAAAATATGGTTTTCTTGCTTCGTAACGGTCCAGCACATACGTATTTTCAAATTTAACGTACGTGTCTTTATCAAGGTCCTTCACCCTAAAGGTTTTTACCTTTTCATATTCTTCTATTCCGAACACATGTTTGGCAGTATCCTGCGCGCTGACCGTGTATTGAATGAGTATTATTAAAAAGCCTGTAAGAATTTTTTTCATGTCTTGTTTTGTTCAATGTTGATTTTTATTTACCTGGTAGCCCGTGTTTGTTTGCGGAACGCAGCTGCCCGGTCAGGGTTATGCAAATACTTTTTTTATGAAATCTCTTTGAAGGCCGCGGCAAAAGCTTCCATTTCATCCATTCTACCGATGCTTACCCGGCACCACTCCTTTTTATTGAATTTCCAGGAACGAACACCTACGCCGCGTTTGCCCATTTCCTCCACAAATTTTACACTATCCATCTTAACGGGAAAGATTACAAAATTGGCGGAGGACGGTACATAATCATATCCTTCTGCCTTCAATACACTATAGAGATATTTTTTTGACGCCTGTGTTTTTTCCAATGCGCCTTTTAAAAATTCAGTATCCTGGTAACTGGCCATGGCCGCATGCAGCGAAGTGGCCGACAGCGCAGCAAATCCTGTGGTGAACATAGCCAACTTATCAATCATCTCCGGTTGTGCAAACGCGTAACCCACACGAAGGCCGGCGAAACCGTGCAGTTTGGAAAAAGTGCGGGCCACGATGATATTTTTTCCAGCTTTTATTGCCCCAATCATGGTATTTGCCTTTGGATCATCCAGGTAGTCGATGTAAGCCTCGTCTACAAAAACTGGCAGGCGGGCGGAAACCCGGTCACAAAAAGCTTTTAGTTGCTCAATGTCCAGCACCGTAGCGGTGGGATTGTTTGGATTACAGATATAGACCAGGCTGGTATTGCTGTCAATTGCTTTTTCCATCGCGTCAAGGTCTAGTTTATACGCTTGAGTGAGTGGCACCTTCACCCATTTAGTATTTAATGCAGTTGCTTTTGAAGGCAGATCTTCATAACTCGGATCGCCGGTTACAATGTTGCTCCCTGGTTTCTGACTAAACAAGATGGCTGCAGCCAGCAGCAATTCCGACGAGCCGGCGCCCATAATTATATTATCCGGCGTCAGCCCTTCGGCATCAGCAATTTTTTTCATCATTTCCCGCGCAAAAACAAAGGGATATTGGTAGCTCTGCGCCAGCGCTTCCTGCACAGCCAACTTTGCCTTCGGCGAAGGACCGAAAGGGTTTTCATTTGCAAACAACCGCACTTTGACATCTTCCGGGCCGTTTAAGATGATTGCACTGTCAGAAAGAAACCTGTCGTTGTAACAGGTGTTGACCGGCCTTGCGCCAAGTTTATTTATCAGGCCCGATGCCAGTGGCAAACCTCCTGCCATGAACATCCCGGTCTTTAATAAGTTGCGACGATTCATTTTGCTGGACATACGTATAGTTTTGGTTATGAATAATACTTGTGTTCTGGAAACGCAATCGTGCTACTGCCTGGTGGTTCTGTCGTGCACCGCCGCAACCACGGTCCTGGCAGATTCAAAGGCACCGGCCATCCAGGCGTTGAGGTAGGTCATGTGTTCACCAGCAAAATAGACTTGCTTGTCGGGCTGCAGCAGCGCCTTGTAATACGTCTGCCGCTCTTCCTCCGAATACAATGCCCATCCACCCAAGCTGTATTTCGTCTTATGCCAGCTCACGGAAAAAGAATTTTCGAATTCCTGCGTGTATTGCGGATGAATCATTCGGCCTTTGTCGAGCGCCAGCTGTTCTCTTTGTTTTACTGATAACGCGCCCATTTTTATCGCCTTCTCATTAAAATTATAATATCCGACCAGGATTCCTTTTTCCGACTGGTAATCATAGGAAGGGTAAAAGATTTGAGTAAGTTCGTTGTTGGTATGCGTAATGCCCCCGTATACCTGCTCATCTTCCTCCCAGAAACGCCGTTTGAACTGCAGCCCGATTTTCCCGGTAGAGATATAGGTTATGTTGTCGATAGCCCTGCTTACATCAGAGGAAAAGTTGTGGTCAACATTACTTAATACCGGTAGCGGAATGGTACAGATGCAGAAGTCGCCGTCTTGTTTTTTTTCACCGTCTTTATCTGTATAGGTAACCGTTACACCATCGGCCGTATTGTGTATGGCGGTTACCTCCGATTGAAATCGTATCTGATTACCCACCTGCTTTTCAAAAGCTTTTGCTATCATATCCATCCCCCCGGTCGCCTGCAACATGGTCATCTGCAGTTCATACGTATACTCGGCTACATTGTAAAAATCCGGATCCATCAAACCGGAACTAAGGATAGCTGCCAGCGGGTAGGCATCAGCGATAGTACCTTGTTGATTGCCCGGGCCAGGCGATGCTGTATATCCGCGGCGGGCCGAGGCCTTGTATATTTTATTGATGTTCAACCCACCTTCTGCACGTATGTATTCCGTGATTTTTTCTACGTCTTCTTTTGTCAAATCATTGTCCAGTTGCCTGGTATCAATCGCCTTCGACAGCATTTCCATCATATAGCCACGCACATCATGCTGTATTTCGCGGGCCCTGATTTTTCTATTTGACAAGGGTCCTTTGCTTTCACGAAATAATAAGCCGCCTGGTTTACATTGTTGTATACCTGCAGGGGCACTTTTAGCTCTTTACAATAATGGAGGGAAAGTGCATGGTGGTGCGGTATTCTTGATGGCCCGGCATTATAATAAAGCCCTTCATCAAAATTTGCCGTCTGCGTTATATTGCCTGTTTCTGTATTGGTAGCATCTTTACGTACACTCCAGCACCGGCCGCCCGAACGGCTTCTTGCTTCCAGGATGGTGCATTGGTAGCCCAGTTTGGTTAACTCATAGGCGGTAGCCATTCCTGCCAGGCCCGCTCCCAAAACAATGATGTGTTTGCCTGCGCCATTCTGAACGGTCGGCAGGGGCGTAACGGGCGCCTCGCGGAGCATGCCCAGGGCTAGCATGGCCGGGTAGGTGCCGCCCGCAAGCATGCCTGACTGTGATAAAAACTGTCTGCGTGATAGTTTTCTCAAGAAATAGTTTTGGTTGTTGAGTGAGTGACCCTTTTAAAGTTACTTATTTTGGGTGAAATCCGGACACGGTAGTCAATTTTATGCTGAATGTACAATCACCTGCTGCTATTCATAAACTGCCGGCCCGTACTCCTAGACGATGTATCGGGTACGTTGAAAATCTGGTACGAACCCAAAAGTGTTTGTAAAACACAAATACCTGCGGCATAGCAAGCTGATTTTGTTCTCGTCCTGTTAAATGCTATTCTGTTATAACTTGCAGTTCGGTAAGGGGTTTGAATGCTGACCTGTGGTTGTTTGCAGTATTCCGCCAACGGTGAAACATAGAACCAGGTCGCTAACCGGCTTTTTGAGATTAATTATCTACAATGGAGATTAAAAAAATAATTCCGGAAATTGATATCGGCCTTTTTGTAAAAAACATTCTGGTATTTGAAGAAAAGAATAAAAGCGAAACAACGATATTGCCTTTTTATGCTGACGGTTATCCTGGAATTATGTTTCAGGAAACAAGTGGCGGTTTATCGGTACGTCCGCATAATAAAAAAATGCCGCCGCTGTTTTTATATGGCCAGACGATCCAGCCCATCGAACTGGTAATGGAGGGTGCTTACTCACTGATAATTTTTCAACTGTACCCTTTTGTTTTGAAAAGTTTTTTTGGCGTTCATCCAAAAGATATTAATGATAACTGCTATGATCTTACACAGTTGCAAGACAGCAGGATCAATGACGCAATTGCGCAATTAACCACCGCCAACGAGCTTACAACGAAACTTGCAACAATAACAACTTTTCTGTATTCAGTTTTTCAATCGAAAAAAGATATGCTGGATTTCAAGATCCGGCAAAGCCTCCAGATCATTATTGATCAAAGAGGCCAGGTAAATATTACGGAGCTTTGCACGCAATTAAAAATATCAGCCCGAAGTTTTGAGCGCCGGTTTCTTGCCGCAGTGGGCGTATCGCCCAAACAGCTCGCCAGTATTATCCGGTTTGATGCATCGCTCAACCAATTAAATGAAGGCGACTATAACCTGCTCACCGATATTGTTTACGCAAATGGTTTTGCCGACCAATCGCATTTTATCAGGGTGTTTAAGGCGTTTACGGGTATGACGCCAAAACAATTTGGTAAGCGTTGATACTTGCATGCGTTCGTCCAATTGTAGGATTGCGCCGGTTAGCAACAGGTGTCGGCTTTATTCTATTTTGGGGTGGTTGCAGGCTGCATTTTTGTGGTATAAAAATTACTACCATGAAATTATTACTCTTTGGCGCATCCGGTGCAACGGGCAGGCTGGTAGCAGCGCAAGCTATCGCCCTTGGTCATGAAGTAACCGCATTTGTCCGCAACCCGGAAAAAATTATCCTTTCGCATCCTGCGTTGGCCATTGTAACAGGAGATGTGCTGAACCCGGCCTCTGTCGACCACGCCATGGCGGGGCACGATGCAGTGTTGTGCTGTTTGGGTGCGCCTGCAAACAAAGCTTACCAGTTGCGTTCGGAGGGCACAAAAAATATTCTCGCCGCTATGAAAAGACACGGTGTTGCAAGATTTATTTGCCAGACGTCACTGGGCTTTGCTGACAGTAGGCCCATTCTGGACAATACCTCGTTCGTTTTTAAAAAGATCATTGTCCCTTTTTTTCTGAAAACTACTTTTGCAGAACATGCCATCCAGGAAAGCCTGATTACCTGCTCAGATCTCAACTGGACCGTGGTGAGACCAGGTAATATGACCAATGGCGCCCAGACAGGGAATTATAAACATGGTTTTGATTATCGCGATGGCACTATCAAAGTAAAAATTGCGCGCGCAGACGTTGCGCACTTCATGCTTGCCCAGTTAAATAACAATGCTTACAGTAAGAAAATAACTGGAATTTCATATTGACCAACTACGCCGCCGTTGCCAGGCAATTAGATTGCTTGTATGCTGTATTGGCCCTCAGTAGCTGTTTGTTTTCTACGGATGAAGTGGCTTTTTACTGGGTTACTTAATCCTGGTTTGGTCTTGACAAAATCCTTCTAATTGGCTACTTTTGGTCATCAAGATTATGAAGTCTTTTGTCACCCACGCCCTATCCCTCTTCCTGCTCTTTTTTTATACGCAGCACTGTTATGCCCAAAAAGAAAGCAATACCTGGTATTTTGGAAATGGCGCCGGTTTAAATTTCAATACATCTCCTGTTTCTGTACTTACGAATGGCAAAATTAATAGCCGTGAAGGGGTTTGTTCCATTTCGGATAAGAATGGCCAGTTGTTGTTTTATTCTGAAGGAACCACTGTTTGGGACAGAACACATTCCCTGATGCCAAACGGTTCCGGATTATTAGGTGACTTTTCAAGCACTCAATCTTCTATTGTTATACCCAACCCGGGCAATCCAAATAAGTTTTACCTTTTTACTACTGCTCTTTTCAAAGGCTTACGGTTTTCTGAGGTGGATATAACGCTGAACAGTGGCAATGGCGATATTATAAATGCAACCAAAAACACGCTTTTAATCCCGTCTTCCGCCAGCAGTGAGAAGGTAATTGCGGTGCAGCATTGCAATAAAAAAGATTATTGGGTAATAAGTCATGCGCTGAACAGTGCCTCGTTCTACGTTTACCTGGTTAATTGCTGATAAGATAAAATAAAAATTATTGCTTACACCTTCAATTCATTCCAGCCCTGCCGGTAGATTCTCTTTACAAACGCATTGGCAGGATCAAAGTTGGTGATGCGCATATTGGGCCCATCCCACAATAATTTCTTTCTGCCGGGATAATTAAATCCGCCCTTACCATCGCTTTCACGGTAATTATAACTGCGTACAGCAAGGTTACCCATTAGCACCGTTTCTACCAGCGGCCCGCTTTTATCGAACGACGAACTGGTGTAGGCGCCCCATCCCTGTTTGCATGCTTTTACCCATTGCTGCTGGTGTCCTTCCGATCCATTTTCAACAAAAGGAAATTTGCTTTTTGGCAAAAGCGCTGTTTTCATTTTTAGCGTTGGCAACAGTGTTGGGTTGCGGCCAAATAATCCAGCCATTATTTTTCCTTTGCTGCCTTCAAAGATCATCCCGCCATCCCATTCTGCCAGCGCTTCATCGGGCAACAGTTCGGCCGGGCGCTGTGGTTTGATGCCGCCGTCGTACCAGGCGAGTTGCACGGGCCCCATAGTTCCGCGGGCCGGAAACTGTATATAAGTAACGGATGATGGGGGATAGCTATCCGTATACACCTCTTCCTTAAAAAAACCGGAATAAACAGATCCTACGCTGCACTCCACCGAGACAGGATATTTTAATTGTAGCGCACGGTACGGCACGTCTATAAAATGACAACCCATATCACCGAGTGAGCCGGTGCCAAAATCGCTCCAGCCCCGCCAGGTAGCCGGCAAATAGGTTGGGTTAAAATCGCGTGCAGGCGCCGTTCCCAACCAAAGATCCCAATCCAGTTCTTTAGGAATATCAAATTTTCCGACTGGGGTTGGAATTCCCTGGGGCCATACTGGGCGATTGGTCCATACATGTACCGTATGCACGTCGCCGATGATACCCGCCTGTATCCAGGTTTCCACATTCCTGGTATCGGGCCCGCTGCTTCCCTGGTTGCCCATCTGGGTAACCACTTTGTATTTTGCTGCAGCCTGTGTTAGTATCCTTGCTTCGTATATGTCATGCGTCAGTGGCTTTTCGCAATATACATGTTTGCCCATTTGCATGGCGGCGAGCGCAATTGTAGCATGCATGTGATCTGGAGTGGTGATCATGACCGCGTCAATGTTTCTATTCTCTTTTTCCAGCAGGGTGCGGAAATCTTTGTAGTAGGGAGCTTTTGGCCAGTTCTTACGGGCATTTACCGCCATCCGATCATCTACATCGCACAGCGCCACAATATTATCACTGCCATTGTTAAAAGCGTATGGCAGGTTGACTTCTGCTTTTCCCCCGGCGCCAATGCCTGCAATATTCAATTTATCGCTTGGTGCGGTAAAACCCCTGCCCAATACATGCCGCGGCACAATATAAAAACCCGCCGCGGCGAGTGCGGCTTTGCGAATAAAATTCCGACGGCCCTGCAATTGGTTTTTTTTCATGGTGCAATCGTTTTTGTGGGTGGGTGGTGAACAAACTGTGTTGCTTCACAACCTACGCAAGTTAAATATTTTATACAGCTTCCGGAACGGCTATTGTTTCCGGAACGGTATGCCTTGCACTACCATTACGCAGAACTATTTTATAAGGATACGTGCAAATTACCGATAAAATAAAAGTTTCGAAACACAGCGGATTGAAACGTTTCAACAATGAAATGCGGAAGGTTGTCTCAGCTAATGCAGCTGGTTGTTTTGATGCTTCTGCGAAAACGGAAGATAAGAACAGGTCTTAATTTGTTTTTTATCACCCAAAAATTCCTTTTACCATGCCACCATCAACCGTGATGGTTTGCCCGGTAATATAACCTGAAAGCGGACTTAGCAGCCAGGTTGCCAGCGAAGCAAAATCTTCCGGTTTCCCAAGTCGCCCTACCGGTATCTGCTGAATGGCCGCTTTACGGGTGTCTGCTACCGACTTGCCTGTTTGCGCTGCTTTTTTTTCATATATTCTTTCAATGGCCGCAGTATCATGAGAACCGGGGGCCATTATATTCAACGTCACCCCGCTGTTTGCAATTTCCTGGCTCAGCGTTTTTACAAACCCCACAACGGCCAGCCGGAGCGAATTACTCAGTACCAGGTTTTCTAAGGGTTGCTTTACAGAAGAACTTTCTATGTAAACCATACGCCCGTACTGGTGCGTCTGCATTTTTGGAACAAATTTTTGGGTGATGTATACCTTCCAGCGAAGAATGTTTTTATACGCCTCGTCCCAGTCTTCCAAACTGGTTTCTAAAAATGTTTTGGCGGGCGGTCCTCCTGCATTCACCAGTATACCGTGCAGCTGCCTGCTACCAACTATTTCGTCAATGGTATCGATGGTTTCTTTTGATGTAATGTCGCCTGCCACGATGGTTACCTGCGGGGCGGCCGTTGATTGCAAGTCCAGCAATTTAGCTTTGTTTCGGGCCACTGCAATAATGCTGGCGCCCGCTTCAATCAATGCTTTGGAGATTGCTTTGCCGAAACCGCTGGTTGCACCGCCGACAATAAAAAGTTGTTTTTCTAAACCCAGGTCCATTTTAATTTTTTTTTGTTTTTTAAAAACTGTTTTCGCTGTTTTTATATAAGAACGCCCAGCAAAAGGCAAATGGTAACAATAAGGGGCGATGGAAGTTTGGTAAAAAACAGCAAACAAAATGTTCCCCCGATAACACCCAGGTTCATTACGCTGATGGTGTCAAGGCCGGTTAGTGAAACATCTTTCATCATGTACAACGTGGCTGCCAGCATGATGCCTGCAACGGCCGCGTTAATGCCTTCCAGCGCGCGGTATACGGCCGCGTACTTTTTTAAATTGTGCCAGATTGGGTAAAAGAACAATACCAGTAGAAGGCTGGGAAGAAAAATAGCGATGGATCCGATTGCTGCGCCCAACACCTGCATATAGGGGCCGCGATCTTTCATGGCCATTGCCCCGGTAAAAGATGCAATGGAAAAAACGGGTCCCGGAATAGCCCGCACCATACCAGCGCCCGTATAGAACTCCTCGCGATCGATGCTAACAACCGATTGCTTTTTGTCCTGATTCTTCCTGATAACAACCTGCGACTTCGGCCTTTCCACAAATTGCTCGTACATAAATGGAATCAGCACCTGCCCGCCTCCAAAAACAAGGCTGCCCATCCGATAAGTGTTTTCAAACAGGTTCAATGGCCTGCGGTTAGACCAATCCTGCAGCCTGGCTATTTCACTGGTTACCCCCGCCACAATAAAGATTACGGCAAAAAGCCAAATGTTCCACCACTTTATTTTCTGCGGCCGGATGGCAGTTTGCGGAATACGTTTACTGCTTAAGTTGGTGATGATGCCCGCCATTAGAATTAAGAGCGGAAAAATAAAAGGCGCTTTGAAAAAAACAAAGGACGCGATTGCGGTCACCAATACAATAATGCGGGTTGCTGTATTCTTCATCGCAATTTTTGTTGCATACGAAGCAGCAAATGCCAGGAACCCCACAGCCATGGGTGCTATGAATTTAAAAATATCTGTTTTGAGCGTTTTTCTGTCAATGTATTGCAGCAGGAAAGAAAGACTGCCCATAAGAATACAAGCAGGCAGTATCCATATTACCAGCGTTAATACGGCCAGCGGAATACCACCTCTTTTATAACCAATCAGGGTGAGTGTCTGCGTTGATGATGCGCCAGGAAGTAATTGACAGAACGAATTAAAATCGAGTAATTCTTCCTGTGTAACATCTTTTCTCCTGTGTACAAACGTTTTCAGCATCATACCAAAATGACCCTGCGGCCCCCCAAATGCAGTGAGGCTGTGTAAAAAAACAGCTTTTAAAAAAGGTATGTGGCGGAGCAACACCATCGGTGGAAGAAAATTTTACGGAAACTTTCAATATACAATTTATCAACAGCAGTTTTACCAGCCAAATTGTTTTAATGACAGGTTACTAAGAATCTTCCTGTACCAACAGGTACGTTAACGATAGTAATGGTATAAATCTATTTCTTCGCGCACTTTGTCGGGCACCAGGTAGCGTATGGATTTACCCGCTTTGATCATCTCACGGATATGCGTAGACGAAATTTCAAGCAGGGGCGCATCTGCGATTTCTATCCGCGCATTGAGGGTATTTACGATATCAAAGCCCGGTCTTTTATATACATACACGGTATAGTCTTTTACGAGTACTGCTGCGTTTTTCCATTTATGCAAATTTTGCAGGCCGTCACTCCCCAGGATAATCGAAAATTCATGTTCCGGATGCTTTTCTCTTAAGTAGGTGAGCGTATCAATGGTATAGGAAGGCCGCGGCAAATGAAACTCGATGTCACTTCCCCTTAACCTGGATGACCCTTCCGTTGCAAGCTGAACAAGGTGCAGCCGATGGTATTCATTTAATAACCCTGCCGGGGTTTTAAAGGGGTTTTGGGGCGACACCACCAGCCACACTTTCTCGAGCTGCGTATTTTGTACAAAGTGGCTGGCAATAATGCAATGACCAATATGAACAGGGTTGAAAGATCCAAAGTATAATCCTATTTTCATATGGCGTTATAAATCAAACTTTTGCGTGCTTTTATATGGATTCTAGTTTTTCGACAAAAATATTTTGTGCCTCGTTCAATCGTAAACTCAGGCTATAGCCAGACACACTAATAGCGATTGGATCGCCCAGTGGCGCAATTTGATCTACCCTTATGTTCTCGCCTGGTACACAGCCCATTTCCATTAGCTTAAGAAAAATATCATTGTTTTCAAACGACTTAATTTTCACGGTCTGTCCTACGGGTATTTCTGATAGTCTTCTTAACATGTGCTGCAAATCTATGCTCTATCCAAGGTAAATTATTACGACTTTTGGAAATGCCCGATAATTCAACCCGTTCTTCCATTCAATTCAATTTTCTTAAGCAAAGCGCACTTCCTGCAGAGCGGCGGCGCCTAAAAGCTTTTCTAACCGCACTCTTTAAAAAAGAAAAATGTGCCTTTATCTCCCTCACATATGTCTTTTGTTCGGATGATTACCTGCTAGCCATCAACCAGCAGTTTTTAAAGCACGACAGTTACACAGATATAATTTCCTTTGATCTTAGTACCGGAGGAGCGCCCGTTGAAGGCGAAATATACATTAGCCTGGATAGGGTAAAAGAAAACGCTTCCTTCCTGCAGGTTGCATACAGCAGCGAGTTACACAGGGTGATTTTTCATGGCGCGCTACACCTTTGCGGGTACAAGGATAAGCGCGCTTCGGATAAAGCTTTGATGCGCAAAAAAGAAGACCAATACCTGTTGCTATATGGAAAATAAAATGTTCCACGAAAAACTGTTCCCGGGTGAAACTGTTATTCGTGGAACACTAGACACGCGTATCTTTATCTATGCCAAGGAAAAAATGGGTTGCCAGGACAGAAATTACCCCAGATTTGACCAAATCACGCGAAAAACGTAAGTGGCAAATAGCTTTGCGCAGGTACGTAGTAGAACAACACCTGAGTAAATCATATGCCCCTTACTTCGGTTTGGACATTGCCTCACTAAGGTCTTGGTTCGAAAGCCAGTTTGACGGCGTTGGCTGGGATGATTTCGGCTCGCTTTGGCAGTTTGAGCACATCATTCCGGTTACTTTATTCGACTTTAATCAGGAGTCTGAGCTGAAACTCTGCTGGCATTTTTTAAATATGGGCATATCTATCACCAACTCGGCCAACAGTGCGCAGGAAAAAAATGGTATCGACCTATTGCTGGCCAAACAATATTTTACTCAGCTCTACGCTACTTCCGGTTATGAACCCTGCCTACAGTACCTCGCTAAAATAGAACAGATCGAAAACGCTCACCGGCCTGGCACGTCCCGCCAGGCAACCTTCATCAAAAATCACGAACACTTTCTTACATACGCAAGGGGCTTTGGTGCCTTCGAGTTTGAACGCTTAAACACCGGAAGTAGCCTTGACCAAGTGACCAAAGAAGTCGACTTTCTAAAAAAGTTTTGAAGTATTTTTGCTGCTTATGTTTCCAGAATACGATGTGATAGTAGCGGGTGCCGGCCATGCCGGATGTGAAGCGGCGGCCAGTGCAGCAAATCTTGGTTCCAAAGTGCTCCTGGTGACCATGAATATGCAGACCATTGCGCAAATGAGCTGTAACCCAGCCATGGGTGGTATTGCGAAAGGCCAGATTGTACGGGAAATTGATGCACTGGGTGGCTATTCCGGCATCATATCAGACATCAGCACCATCCAATTCCGGATGCTAAATAAATCCAAAGGGCCTGCCATGTGGAGCCCGCGAACGCAAAACGACCGCATGCTGTTCGCCTCCAGCTGGCGCCACCAACTGGAACAAATTCCTAATGTAGATTTTTACCAGGATACTGTTGTTGGTTTGCTGGTAAAGAATGGCACCGCTTACGGAGTGGTGACCGGATTAGGAAACGAGATAAAAGCGAAATGCGTTGTCATCACCAGTGGCACGTTCTTAAACGGCATTATCCATATTGGTGAAAAAAGATTCGGCGGTGGCAGGGTAGGAGAAAAAGCGGCGACCGGCATAACAGAACAATTGGTCTCCCTGGGTTTTGAAAGCGATAGGCTTAAAACCGGTACACCACCCAGGGTAGATGGAAGAAGCCTGGATTATTCTAAAATGGAGATGCAGGAAGGTGATGCTGATATCGTAGGATTTTCTTACCTGCCCTCAAAACGCATTAAAGCTGCCACCCAGAAAAATTGCTGGATAACCTATACAAGCCAGAAAACGCACGATATTTTAAAAACCGGTTTCGACCGCAGCCCCATGTATACCGGCCGTATTGAAGGTACCGGGCCCAGGTACTGTCCCAGTATTGAAGACAAAATAAACCGTTTTGCAGATCGCGACCGCCACCAGATTTTCGTGGAACCCGAAGGCTGGAATACAGTAGAAATATATGTAAACGGTTTCTCCACGTCACTTCCCGAAGATGTCCAATACGAAGCAATTCGTACAATCCCGGGCTTTGAAGCAGCCCGCATGTTTCGACCGGGATATGCAATTGAATATGATTTCTTTCCGCCAACACAACTCAATTATTCTTTAGAAACCAAAGCAGTCAGCAACCTTTTTTTTGCGGGTCAGATTAACGGCACCACCGGGTACGAAGAAGCCGCCTGCCAGGGATTGATGGCCGGCATAAACGCTCACCAAAAAGCTTTTCAACAGGAACCTTTCATTTTAAAAAGGAGCGACGCCTATATCGGTGTCTTAATTGACGATCTTATCAGCAAAGGAACGGAAGAACCATACCGCATGTTCACCTCCCGCGCAGAGTTCAGAACACTTCTCCGGCAGGACAACGCGGATCTGCGACTAACTGAAATGAGTTATAGGCTGGGCCTGGCTTCTCAAGAACGAATGGAAAGGGTAATAGAAAAAAGACAGGGGGTGGAAGCTGTGAAAAACATATTAAAAGAATTCACTATAGAACCGCTGGCTATTCAAAATTTACTGCAGGAAAAGGATTCAGCAACCCTCTTGCAAAAACAAAAAGCAAGTCAACTTATCCTTCGCCCCAATCTTGATATAACGTCCCTCATGGACGCGATTCCCGACCTTAAAACAAAGCTTCAACCCTACGACGCCGAAATACTGGAGCAAGCCGAAATTCAGTCGAAATATGGCATTTATATCGAAAAAGAGCGCGATTTGGTAATAAAAATGGCAAAATTGGAAGATTTACTCATTCCAGCCTCTTTCGATTACGACCGCATAAACGCGCTTTCGAATGAAGCTTTACAAAAATTCAAAAAGGTAAAACCACGCACGCTCGGACAGGCCAGCCGCATCAGCGGCGTAAACCCCAGCGACGTTCAGATACTCATGATTTTTATGGGCAGGTAAATGAACGATTAATAATTATTGGACCTTCTTTTCTGGAAATTATGCCGCCACGCCATCCATACATAGCTACCCTCAAAGACCGTGTTGGGCACTAATTTGCAACATTCTATCGATTGGCTTTTTAGCCGCCATACGCAAATTTTCCTCCATTTCTATCTCCGGAACCTCATATTCCATACATAAATAGAGTTTTTCAAGCGTATTTAGCTTCATGTGAGGGCAGTCGTTGCAGGCACAACTGTTATCCGGTGGTGCAGGTATAAATGTCTTCCCGGGCGATTCCTTCTGCATCTGGTGCAATATACCGGTCTCTGTTGCCACTATAAATTCATTTGACGCATTATCCTTAGAATATTTAAGCAGGCCCGTAGTAGAGCCTATATAGTCTGCAATGCGAAGTATGGGCTCCTCGCACTCAGGATGCGCAATCAACTTTGCCCCCGGATGCCTTATTTTCAATTTGGTAATTTTCTCAAGGCTAAAAATCTCGTGCACCATGCACGCACCATTCCACAAAACCATATTTCTTCCCGTCTTTTTCACCAGGTAGGCGCCCAGGTTTTTATCCGGCGCGAATATTATTTTCTGGTCTGGCGGCAGGCTTTCCACTATCTTCTGCGCATTGCTGGAGGTACAGATAATATCGCTTAGCGCCTTTATACCAGCACTGCAGTTTATATAAGAAATAACCAAATGGTCAGGGTACTTATCCTTAAATTTTTTGAATAATTCAGGCGGGGCACTATCCGCAAGCGAGCAGCCCGCCTTAAGGTCGGGCAACAGCACTTTTTTATGGGGATTCAGAATTTTTGCTGTTTCCGCCATAAAATGGACACCAGCAAAAACAATGATTTCGGCGTCAGTTTTCTCGGCTTTTTGCGCAAGTCCAAGGCTATCCCCAATAAAATCCGCCACGTCCTGGATATCTGGTTCCTGATAGTAGTGCGCCAGAATGATTGCATTTTTTTCTTTTTTCAACCGCTCAATTTCCGCAAACAAATCAATTGTTGGATCCAGTTCCAGATCGAGGAAACCAACCTTATCTACATTTTGTTTTTTGTTTGCTATTTGCACATCACTAATATACATAGTATACCTATTTTTATATAAATCTATTATTATTATAGCTGTGAATTGGTGGATATCAATTTTAGAAAACACTAGGTAAAAACAAATACATGAACTTATCAACACCAATCCACATCTACTCCACAACAACAAAAGCACACTGGTATTGGTTTTAGCAGGTTTATTAACTTCTGTTAATATAAAAGGCACCGTACAACTATTCAAAAAATAAAACCTGTGTGGAACAATAACAAATAAACACCTATCCACAATTTCTAAGGCCTCTTTTCGTTGGGCAAAGTTTTAATCCAATTAATAACACCCGACGGGCTATCAAAGTAAGGGTTACCCACACAAAAAAAGCCATTGTCCACATTGTTATTTTATATACTATTTTTTAGAAACAGCCCTTTACGCGCATCAAAAAAAACACGTTCTTAAAAAATAGTCGTCCACTACAAAAACACCAGGAAAAAAAAGATGAAACTCGCTGTTGATGCAAGTTTCGGGCATTTTTCCACAATTTGTTCATATGCTAAATTACCCTATTTTTGCCATCCTGTTTTTTAAAAAGGAAAACCATTAACGGATAACACATTATTTATTATGTCAATCATTCAGAGAATTCGTGATAAGGCTGCCTGGTTCTTATTTATTGCTATTGGCGTTTCATTGCTGGGCTTCCTGGTACAGGATGCTTTTGTGGGTAAAACGGGTTCCGGTTTATTTGGCGGCAACAACACTACCGTAGGATCAGTAAACGGAAAGAAAATTGAAGTGGCAGAATACGACCAGAAGGTGAAGCAGATGGAAGAGCAATACCAGAATATGGGTTATCCCATGAATGATATGATGCGCCAGAGTGTAAGGGAAAATGCCTGGAACCAAATTATCAGCGAAGACAATATTAAAGACGAAGTGAAAAAGTTGGGACTGGCAGTTACGCCAAAAGAACTGGAAGACATGTTGTTTGGTCCGAATGCTTCCGAAGACTTTAAAAAACAGTTTACCAATGAGCAGGGTTTCTATGATGTAAATGCAGCAAAAAATGCGATTGCACAATTACGCAAGCAGAAATCATCAATGGCCGACAACTTTAATAATATATACCTGCCCGCATTGATGAACAACCGCCTCCATGAGAAATTTGTTTCCTTGCTCGCCAACTCCACCTATTTCCCAAAATGGATGCTGGAAAAAATGAATGCCGATAACAACAGCCTGGCAGCTGTTTCATATGTAAATGTACCTTATAGCACTATTGCTGATAGTGCAGTAAAAATAAGTGATGAGGACATCACGGCTTATGTGAACAAACACAAAGAAGAATTTAAACAGGAAGAAAGCCGTGCAATAGCCTACGTTGTTTTTGACGCATCTCCTTCTGCTGCGGATACCGCCGCTTTAATTAGCAGCCTCGATGTGCTGAAAAAAGAAATGGCGGAAACACCGGAAGCGGATATCAATACCTTCCTCGCAAAAAATGGCAGCACCATTAATTTTCTGGATGCGTATATTTCCAAAACAGCCATCCAGGTGCCAAACAAAGATTCCATTATGGCGTTGCCAAAAGGCGGCGTATTCGGTCCTTACTTTGATGCCGGAAACTTTACCATTGCAAAAAAACTGGACGAGAAAGTACAGCCAGATTCTGTTCGGGCGAAGCACATATTAATAGCAACAGTTAACCCCCAGAGCGGCCAACCAATACTGGCAGACAGCATCGCGTTAAAAAGAATTGACAGTATTAAACTGGCCATCGACAGGGGTGCATCGTTTGATAGCCTGGCGGTTCGACTTTCGGACGACCGGAATGCACAGGATGGCGGTTCCGCAGCAAAGGGTGGAGATATGGGCTATTTTGCCGCCGGCAGAATGGTGAAAGAATTCAATGACTTTTCTTTCAGCGGAAAAAAAGGGGAACGGAAAATAGTAAAAACAGAGTTTGGCTACCACCTGATAGAAATAATTGATCAAAAGAATTTCAACCCTGCTTATAAAATTGCCTATTTCTCCAAAAGTATCGTTCCCAGCCAGGAAACAGACGAGAAAGCTTCTGGCCAGGCCAGCCAGTTTGCAAGCGAAAGCCGAAGTGCAAAAACTTTTGACGAAAATGCGAAAAAAAGAAATTTTAATAAAATGCTGGCGGCAGATATTAAACCAAACGACATGAATATTGCCGCGCTCGGCAGCAGTCGTCAACTGGTAAAATGGATATACGGAGCAGCACAGGGAGAGGTGTCCGAAATGTTTACCGTAGACAGCAAATACGTGGTGGCTACTGTAACAGAAATTAATAAAGCAGGAATTACCAGTGCCATAAAAGCAAGGCCCATGGTAGAATATATTTTACGCAACCAGAAAAAAGCAGAACAGATCAAAAAGAAAATAGGTACCGCTTCCACGCTGGAAGCCGTTGCTGCTGCAACCAACCAGCCCGTGTTGAAAGCCGACAGTGTAGCTTTTTCTTCGCCGTTTTTTCCAAATGCCGGCCAGGAAGGAAAAGTAGGTGGATATGTATTTTATGCCGCTGAAAAAGGAAAAGTTTCAGCACCAATTGCCGGAAATGGTGGTGTGTACAGTATCCGTACGGAAAATGTATATGCAAAACAAAGCCTAGGTGGAATTGACCAGGAGAAAGCGAGCCTGATCCAAAATCAGAAAGCTTCCGCTGGCAGGGGGGTCATAGAATCGGCACTCAAAAAGGCATCTGATATCAAAGACACGAGAAGCACAATTTTCTAAATAACAGCACTTTAAAAAATCCCGCAGTAAAAGCTGTGGGATTTTTTTTGCAACAAATACAGCCGAACGCTGGTTATATGGAAGAGGTGTTGGCGGCCAATCGTAAAAAAACCGTCGTATTTTTGTAAAGACCCGGAACAAAACAAATGAGCAACGAAAAACTTTTAAATAAAGTAGCTGAAAGCGGCCTGCTGGAAATTGACCTGGAAAGTTTTTATCCGGAAGGAGAAGTCCTTGTTTTTGATTTGAAAGAATATCTCTTCATGGGATTAATCTTAAAAGAAAAAGATTTTAGGGAAGCATTAAAGGCAAAAGATTTTTCGCCCTATAAAGACAAGCTGGTGGCGGTTACCTGTACTGCAGATGCAATAATACCAGTATGGGCCTATATGCTGGTGGCCAGCTACCTGCAGCCCCTGGCAAAAGATCTGGTGATGGGTGACGCGGACTTCTTGCATAAAACAATTTTCTTAAGAAAACTGAATAACATTAACCTGGCCGTTTACCAGGACAAACGCGTGGTGATAAAAGGCTGCGGCGATTTGGAAACAGGCGCCTTTGCTTACCTTGAAATAACCAAAATACTTCGCCCGGTAGCAAAAAGCATTATGTACGGCGAGCCATGCAGCACGGTGCCCGTTTTTAAACGCGCTTCGGGGGACACGCTGTAAAGCAAAGTTTGGAAAATCTTATTTACGGCACAACCCCAAGAGATCAGGAAAAAATAAGGCCCGTAACAGGCAAAAAAATTGGGCAGCAATCTGTTGCAATAATCACATTCTTCATCCAACCCGGATATTAGAACGCCGTGCGCATGAACAGGCGAAGCAAATCTTTTTGCCCCGCAAATCAGCGATAAATCTGTAACTTGAAAAATACTACAAAAGGGGTATTGGGGATTTTATGATTACAGCCTACCTTGAATAGCTGCTATAAACTTTTGTACAGCGCTATCCGTTCCCGTTGAATACAAAGCCTTACAAGGATTTACGCTATTACGCCGAAACAAATTTATCTATCATGGACGCGCTCGCGGGGGATTTACATTTATACCATTTACTGAATCATATACCGTGCTACCGCAGAAAAAATTGGCTGGGTAACAATGGCGAAATATAAGGTTTACATATCATCTACTTACCGCGATTTAAAAGAACACCGCAAACAAGTATTAGACTTTTTTGGAAAGAAAACCATTAAGGAAAATTTTGACCTGCTGAGTATGGAAGGTTATGTGGCGGAAGATATTGCTCCCGCGCTGGAATGCATTGAAGATGTAAAAGAATGCGATATCTATATCCTGGTACTGGCCAACCGATATGGCTTTATTCCGAAAGAAAATAACCCCGGTGAACTTTCAATAACAGAAATTGAGTACGATACGGCGCAGGCAGATCCTAAAAGGACCGTACTGGCTTTTTTTGCGGATGAAAAGGATCCACAGTTTTTCCCTGACAACGAAGCAGACCAACAACTAAGCGAAAAAAAGAAAGAAAAGCTGATTGCGTTTAAAAATAAAGTCAGAACAGCTACCCTCACCCACCCGGAACCATTTGTTTCCTCCTACCACCTCACGCTGCAAATTGCAGAATCACTGATGCGGCAATCCTTTCTTGCATACAAGCTAGACAGTACCCGTGCTTATTGTTGCGATCGGGTACCACAGTTTTCGCGGTTCCTGCTTACCCGTACCTCTTATTCATTTAAATCGGTAGTTATTTACGGAGACAGGAAAGAACTCGGACTTAACCTTATCAACCGGTTTAATATTTTTACGCTGGACCTGCAGGAAGATGCCATCCAGAACCAACTGGTGGGGTTTGAAGATTTTTTAATCAGTGAGGACTATGAGCCCAACCGTAACAGCCTGCTGGTATATATTTACGACAAGTTTTTTCCCAATACATCCCTCACCGAAGTTTCTGTCACCGCCTTCCTGGAGGCTTTTAAAATTCTCAAAACGCCCCTTGTTTTTGTAATCAATTGTGACGCGTCAATGTTTGAAGATCAGCAAATAAAATTCATAAAGTCATTTGTGGAGGAATTGTTCAAAGCCACCCTAACGCAAAGCCACACCCGCATTTATCTTTTTCTGAATATTGAAGACAATGCCAGGTCGGTTAACCTGGAAGCACAACTCAAGCAACTGCAGGAACTTCCCGACCAGGACAAATATCTATCCGTATTGCCCCGGCTTCAATCTTTAAGCCCGCAACTTATAAAAACTTGGATCATTACTTACATCACACCAAGTCCTGGCAGGGCAGAAGAGCTGATGGACAAATGTTTCAGCAACCTGGCCGCGCCGTTAAGTATGTTTGAAGCAGATAAACGCATTCATGCGCTGATTACAGAAATCGATAACAACAATGCCGAGATTCTTAATATAATCAATTAAACATACCGCCATGAACATTGCGCTTGACAAAATCTATCTGAACAATAATGCCATCGATTATGTGGCCGATGAAAATTTAATTAAAGCTGTAGAAATTGCGATTGCGTTGGGCAAACCCCTGCTCATCAGCGGAGAGCCCGGCACCGGTAAAACCAAACTCGCCGATTATGTATCCTTGCAACTCGCTACGCAAACCGCGGGCAACGAATTCGCCTTTTTGAAAGATCCTTATGTGTTTAATACGAAATCGACATCAGTATCAACTGACCTGTTTTATTTCTATGACGCCGTTAGCCATTTCAGAAGCCAGCATGCGGAAACCACAACGGAACAATTTATTGAATTGAAACCTATGGGGCTTGCTATTGCCCAAACCCACGGCTTGGGCAGCGAAGACCTCAATGGCCTCCGCAAAATTGCCAATTTGTCCGAAAAATTTGTGGAGCAACCCCCCCGCAGCAGTGTGGTGCTGATAGATGAGATTGATAAAGCGCCCCGGGAGTTTCCCAATGATTTGCTGAATGAAATGGAAAACTACCGCTTTGACATCAAAGAAATTAACCAATCGGTAAGCCGCTGCAACAGCGACTGTCGCATATTGGTTATTATGACCAGTAATTCAGAAAAAAATCTTCCCAACGCGTTTTTAAGACGCTGTGTTTTTTATCATATCGGCTTTCCAGACAAAGAAAAGTTGTTGCTGATAGCTAAGAAAAGGCTGCTGATAGCCAATGGAGAATATGATGCTTTGCTGCGACAGGCGATTGACGAGTTTAACCTTATCCGCAACCGCACGATGAACAAGAAGCCTTCCACCTCCGAATTCCTCGACTGGGTAAACCTTTTAAAACATTATAACCTGCTTAACAACAGCAGTTTTTCGCCCGATAATAAAAGCCCGCTGTATGAAGCTACCAAAAGTACGCTCATAAAAAATTACGAAGATCAGCTTGTTGTTAATAATAAAGCTGCTGTGTAACCAGCGTACAGATGGAGAAGGAAAAGCAAATAGAAAAACAGCCCGATGAAGCCCATCTTCACCTGCCCATGGGGCAATTGTTTTATTTGCTGCACAGCAACGGCTTCAAAGTAAAGCCGGATGATTATATTGAGTTGCTTAAGGTTACCGAGCGGTTCGGATCAAAAAATATTGACGAAACGGCCCAATGGATTTGTCCCATCATTGCAACCAGCGAAACCGAGCAGATAAGATTTTATAATGTTATAGAGCAGTATAAAAAAATATCAGCCGCGAAAGAAGCGGAAGCGATCATAAAGAAGAAGCCGTTTCCGTTGTGGATCAAAATTGCTACTGGCGCATGTCTACTCTTGTTATTGCTGGCGGCTTTGTATTTCACGCGGCCGCAACATTCCTATGCGCTGGAGGAAGCCAATAAAGAACGTACGGTTGAAAAAGGCGTTCTGTTATCGCTGGATGCCACCAACCTGCTGCAGGAAAATCTCGCTGACACGGCGAACATTCAAATTTTATGGCATTTTGAAGACAGCAGTAAACAGGTGGGTGCAAGCGTTACACATGCGTTTCAGCAACCGGGCGATTACCGGGTAAAAAGGCAATTTTCTTCCCGCAAACTGCGCTTGTCCAAAGAGGCCGACTCATTGCTTATTCATGTCTGCAATGATTTGCCCAAACTAAACATCATTGTTCCCACAAACCGCATTACTGCGCAACAACCCATCAACATTACTGCTGAAGCCGATGCAGACGACGGCACGATATCTTATTATCAGTGGAGAATCAACGACTCGGTGTTTACCACTACTGGCCCGTCGGCGCAAAACATCTTATTTCCGGCTAAGGGTGACTACCGGGTTGAGTGCACGGCGGTTGTTGGAGACTTACACGCTCCCTGCACAGTAACGGACAATAAAATATTCAGTGTACTTGATAACGGCAATCATTATACGACAACGTTTTCGGCCGCGCGGCCCGGCAGCTATGCACCCCCCTCTTCCGTAAAATGGTGGGTAACGTTGGTTTTGCTAATACCAGCCGCGGCCGCCCTGTTATACAGTTTTTTTAAGCAAAAAATAAAACCACCTACAGCCCAGGCGGCACCAAAAAATGCAGCAACACTTAACCAGGGACCTTTTGATATTCCTTTTGAACAAAATGATGTAAGACTTATTCAACCGGACCCCGAGCTGCGGCGAACCTTTATACAAATGCGCTACAGGGCTGAAGAAGAAACAATGGAGTTAAGTGTTCCAGGAACCATTACCTCCATTATACGATCTGGTGGCAGCCCGCAGCTTATTTACGCACCACGCACCCAGCAGCAGCAGTATTTAATATTGACAGACCGGTCGAACCCAAAGAGCATGCTTACGCGGCTGTTTGACTGGTTGATGAGGACCATTGCAGACCAGGGAATTCCGGTACTATCTTTTTACCATGATAAAGATTTTGTTTGCTACAATGAAAAATTTCCGGGGGGCATTTCTTTACAGCGCCTGGCAGAAACATACAGCAATTGCACGTTGATTCTTTTGGGTAAAGCGCACGAACTGGTTTATAGTGTATACCCGGTGATAGAAGAGAAAATCCTCAAAGAATTAAACCGCTGGCAAAGCAAGGCCATTATTACACCCGTCCCAGTAAAAGATTGGGCAATAAAAGAAAAACTACTACAAGAATATTTTTTCCTGTTACCGGCTGATACAACGTCTTTGCAAAAGCTGGTGCCAGCACTCCGGGAAAAAAATAAACCGCGTATTGGCTTGCGGGACGTAGCGGTTGCGGAGCAATATTCACTAACGCATACCGACTTCCGCAACACGGGCGACTTGCGGAACTATCTAAATAATGACGAGACTATTTTTCAGTGGCTCTGCGCGATATGCGTTTATCCCCGGCTGAAATGGGAAGTGCTTGTTGAAATCGGTAAGGCAATCCTGGAAAGAGCCGGTGTGCCGGAAAAATTAAATTATGGAAACCTGCTGGCGATCTGCCGCATATCCTGGATGCAACAGGGGGTTTTTCCACAAGCCACCCGGCTGGAATTACTGAAACAATTGTCAATAGAAAATGAAATCTGTGCACGGGAAACGATATTGCGCATGCTCAGTTATTCTTCCAGTGTGTACGGTGAAACCGGGTATTTTTTTGAAGAAGAAAAAAGCCGCCAGCAACTCACCAACCAATTTGTGCTGCATGCCAGCAATAGCGTTCAGTACCACCAGTACGCCGCCAGCCGCGATGCATTTAAAAAATTATGGAAGCGAAAAGTTATCCTGGATATGCCATTAAAAAAATACCTTGATAAAACGGGTTCTGAACAATGGCAAACGCCCGTAAACGATGGTACGCAATCCGTGGGTTTGTCTGCCTATTTTAACCTGCACGAAGTAACGATCAACAAAACATTAAAACTGAGAAGGGTGCTGGCGGCAGGCCTGGCCATTTTGCTGATCAGCCTCTGGGGATATATCAGCTATGGAGACGGAGCCGAAAAGCTGTCGGGGTTCATTACCGTGAACAAAGATCCAGGTGAGCAAAACATTCCGGTGGCTATTAAAATAATAAAAGACTTTGCCGCTTGCGGCGATACTGCAGCAAAAACTTTTGCGCAAATAAGCGGTTATCTTGAAATCGAAAATCAGCAATTTCCCTTGTCTTTTGCTGCGGATAAATCCGTGGCCGCATTTTCTGTTCCATTTAAAAGCATGCGCACGGGCAAAGCCAGCCTCCTGCTCAGATGGGACAGTAGTAAAACGGTGACGGTGCCGTTGGTATTCGCCGACCAGCTTTTACCCGATTCAGTTTCTATCGGTTGCCTGGCCAGCACAACAGCAGCAAAGATTCCTTTAAATATTCGTTTCAACGATACGTCTGCGTACAGGAAAATTGAATTAACGCTTGCGGATGCTCTTAACCGTTATAATATCGCGGCAGAATACGTGGCCTTCACCGATTCATCCCGGATTGTATATTATGAAACCAATCAAAAAACAAGGGCCGATTCCGTTGTACAAATTTTAAAACAACACCTGGGTATTAATGTGGCGGAAGAATTTATCAGCGAAAACAGGACCCCGCCCGCCGTGCCTATTTTGTTTTTGAATACCGGCGTCGATACCAGCCTTGCCACACAACCTGTAGCGGGAACCACTGAAGACGCAGACAGTTACCACCGCATGGGCGACCAGTATTACAACAATAAACAATACCAGCAAGCCGTGCGGGAATACACACGGGCACTGATGCTTAATCCGAAGGACGAGCTCGCCCTTTTTCAACGGGGTGTTTCCTACGAGATGATGGGCACACAGGCAAACGCGGAAAAGGCGGTTGCAGACTACAATGCCGCCATTTTGCTCAACGATAAAAATGTCGCATATCGTTACCGTAGAGCCAGCACGTTGTATTACTTAAAACGATACACAACCGCTATCCAGGATTTTAACAAGGTGATTGCTATTAATGCGCCGGAGGCAAAAACACAGTATAATTATTCGGTATATTTCAGGGGCCGTTCGTACTACTATTTAAACAACCTGACGAGTGCATGTAAAGATTTTAAAAGAGCAGGTGAATTGGGCATTGCCGCCGGAAAAAAAGACTATGCTGCATACTGCGACCAACCTGCGCTTGCCGATTGCAACCGTACCTTTACTTCACTTAAAGAAGCGCTCCTGGTGAATGCCGCGGTTGTATGCAAACTGGATTTGTCAAAAGAAAAGATAAGTGTACTACCCGCGCAACTGTATACATTTAAAAACCTCAGGCAGCTTAACCTGGGTAATACCAGCATTTCGGAAACGGCCATCACGCAGTTACAAAAAGCTTTGCCTGCCTGCAAAATAACCTATACGGCCGCAAGGGAAATAGAAACCAATCTCGGTAATATAACGCTGGACAGGAGTGGATATACCGATGCCGCCGGTCAGCAGGTTATGCAAAAAGTCAGTGGCTTGTTAAAGGCGCAACCCCTCGGCAAAATAAGGTTAACGGCGTCCTACGAAACCGATAGCGAATCAAAAACACTCACCGGGTATATGAATACAATCGTAGATATGTTCGAAAAGATTGGCGTCAATCCGAAAACACAAATTATACGTCAGCTGAACAAGTTGACTCCGCAGGTGCGGCAAGGGCAACAAAATGTTTTTTTAAACAAAACATTCCAGATTCAGGTGACCGGCATAAATTTAAGCGAGAACCAAAACAAGGCAGGCAAATGAGGCGGGTCCTCAATTAATCTTATAACGTTTTTTTATTAAAATTAAACATATGCAGCAGCTTGACCAGATAACAGTCAACCGTGTCGGCCGGAGCGCTGCAGTTATACAACTGTTACAGGGAAGTCTTACTGCTTTGCCGGCAACCCATGCAGCAGATATACTCGTCTTGTCAGCATATCCAGGCAGCTATGTGCCCGTTCCGAGATCGCTGATCGCCGCATTATACGATGTTAACATTGATGTAGCGGAGATGGCAAAGCATAAAGAAATTGATTTGCGCGACCAGTTGGGATGCTGGTTGTCTGCGCCATTATCCGACGAAAAACAGGCCCAACTTAATTTTAAAAGAATTCTTTGTTTTGAGCCGCACCGGACAATTGCCGGGTGTGAAACCCTGGTTGGTAATATATTCCGCTGTATCAACACATTTGCTTTTAATGAAAACATCAATGTGATTGCGTTGCCTGTATTGGCCAGCGGCCGGCAAAAAGTGCCCATGGAAAAAATGCTCCCAGCTATACTCGATGCCGGAATTTTCTGGCTGGAAAGCGGCCTTCCTCTTGATGCAATCAAACTGGTTTTATATTCTGACGCGCAAACGGAAGCGGCATTGCCTGTTTTTCTACGGGCCAGGCAACAAAATGAATTGAAACAATCCATTAAGAATGGACAGGTATCGGGCGCCGATGCTTTGAAGCTTTTTGAAATGGAGAAAAGTCGGCAGGCACCAGGAGAAGCGATCATGCCAATTGTTTGCGCCGAAATAAAAAAAATGGTGGAGCAGGCAGCAGAGAAAGCCATTGCGGAAGCAGAAGTTGTCTTGCCGCCTTTGCATACGGAAGGGCAACAAGAATTTCCCGGAAAACAGGTGTACCCGCATTTGCCTGGCGAACCAAACCTGCAGGAGCCCGCCACTAACCGGCAGCCGCAGGAAGTGCCAGAAGGGGTATCGGCCATAATACCACCGGCTACCAGTGCAACAGGTTACGATTGTTTTGTGAGTTATGCGCACAGCCACGCAGCGGTAATAAATTCATTTGTAAAAAAGCTGGAGCAAGGCAACAAGCAACTGAATGTTTTTTATGACAAGACCAGTATTCCGCCAGGCGGATTGTGGATCAAGCAAATTTCCGATGCCATTCAGAAAAGTAAAAAGGTATTAATTTTTCTTTCGCCGGATTATAGCAATTCCCTTGTTTGCTGGGATGAATTTCAGTGCGCCAAACTAATAGAGTACAACAGCAAAAAACAAGTTATTCAAACCATTTATTTGTACAACGATGCTGCGATGCCGCCTATAATGGGCATTTACAGTTGGGCAGATTGCAGGGAGGCCGACGAGGCAAAGCTGGATAAAATAGTGACGCAGTTGATCGCTGAACTGTAGCAGTAGCCTCCTACCAGGCATCGAACCCTACAGCACCGATAAAACTTTTGCCGCAGCGGCTTTTATTTGTACCCAATCTTTTTCAATATCGGCTTCATTCAGAAAATAGAAAGGCGTGAAAGTTTCCCGCTCAATCCTGTTCAGTCCGCGAAACGGCTGGCTCGCTTTCCACGTTGCATTCGCAAATCTTGAAAATAAATTTTTATCTTCTTTACTGATGCTGTTATCTGCAATTGACCGAAGAATGGAAGACGGGAGCATTTTCTTTGTTGTTACCAGGTAATTGATACCGCATTCCAGTGCATAAAAGCCTGCCACGTTGGTAGCAACCTTTTGTTCTTTTACGCTTTTGCGGAGGGGTGTACTGTCTTCTTTTGGCGTTATAAAAAGAGGAACCGGTAGTTTTTGTGCTGCGTAATAACCGGAATCCATATACACGGCCATGTCATAGGCGAATTGCTGGCTGTGCAACAGGCTGCGTATTTTTTGCAGCTGCGCGTCAATGGCACTGTCTTTTACCACTTGCATTGATGATAACAATTTTGTAGCGGCGGTTCTTACCTGGTCATAATCCTTCACAATCTCAAACTGGGGTAAAAAATTGGCCACCGTAAAAGTGGCACGGGTTATTCTACGCAAATCCCTGAACGGCTGACCAGTCTTCCAGGTAGCATTGGCAAAACGGTTAAAAACCAGGATGCCTGCACTGTCCAATTTGCCGGCAACCAGTTTCTCAAGCACAGCGGTTGGTTTTTCGTTTTCCTGTTCTATCAAAAGGCCTAACCCGCATTCTAACGCATAAAAGCCCGCCAGGTTGGTTGCAATTTTTTCATCCCTGGCTGTTTTGACAATGGTAGCCGTATCTTCTGCAGGTGTTAAAAATGCAGGAACCGGTTCACCAAGGCCGTTGTAATAGGCAGTATCCTGGGATTTTGCTATTGACTGGCTAAAATCTACGCTGCGTAACAACGAATCAATGATCGCCAGCTGCCGCTGTATCTTTTCATCAGGTGCGGGTGCTGTGCTCGTTTTGCAGGCGATAAAACCTGCCGCAAACAGGACCAGGACCAGGGTAGAAATTTGTTTCATTTTATTGATTGCATAAAGGAAAAGGCTGCGCCGAATGGTTCAATCTTAAACCACTATAAAAATAAATGTTTTGCCTGCAAAATCAGTTTGTTTTTTGCCGAAACATTTTCTTTTAAGCTGCATAAGAACTACTTTTTTTTTGTATTTTACTGAATGGAATTCTTGCAGATTAGAACATTTGACAGTTATATTGATGCGGGTATTACGAAAGGCAGGCTGGACGAGGAAGGCATTACCTGCTATCTCAAAGATGCGTATACGGTTACAATAGATCCTTTTCTTTCTAACGCCATTGGGGGAATTAAATTAATGGTATTGCCAGATGATTTTGAGGAGGCAGCAACAATTTTAGCCGGGTACGACAAAAATTACAAAGAATCCATTGCATGCCCGAAATGTGGTTCTCACGAAGTAGAATACATCAGTAAAGCAGGTGTAAAAAATTGGTTATCGTTGATGTTGTCCTGGTTTTTGCTGCGGTATCCGCTTGCTTCCGAGCAGGTTTATCATTGCTATAATTGTTCTTTCGAATTTGTTGATCTACCGGAAGCACCTGTAAACCCGACACAGGTTCAACGTAACGGACCGAACAGTAATTAAGTAGTACGTTTCATAACATTGGTTGCTATATGGAAAAGTTTGTTACTTACTGGGATCATATATCCAGCGCTCACCGCATTGGTATTTTGCTGGGTGGAATGCTGTTGTTCTGGCTGGCGGAAGGGTATTATCCCCTGGTCCGGTTTTCTTTTAAGCGCTACCGTCATGCCGGTGTTAACCTGCTTTTTCTATCTACCACCGTTGTGCTCAACCTTATTTTCGGCCTGGTTACCCTTGCCGCCTGCCACTATGTATCCGTGCACCATCTCGGTATTATTAGTTGGCTTTCACTGCCCGTTTGGGCAACCCTTTTTACCGGCCTCCTGCTGGGTGATTTGTTCGGCCAGTACATTCCGCATTTTATCATGCACAAAGTAAAGTGGATGTGGAAGTTTCATATGATACACCACAGCGACACACATGTAGATGTAACCACGGGAACGCGGCACCATCCAGGCGAATGGCTGTTCAGGGAAACGTTTATGATACTGGGTGTTTTTGTTATGGGGATGCCGGTATGGTTGTATTTTTTATACCGTAGCACGGCCGCATTGTTTACGCATTTCAACCACGCCAATATCATCGTGCCCGCATGGATCGACAAGCCCATCAGTTGGATTTTTGTATCACCCAATATGCATAAGATACACCATCATTACAAACGGCCGTTTACTGACAGCAATTACAGTAATATTTTTTCTTTGTGGGATCGGTTGTTTGGCACTTTTCAATACACCGACCCAAAAACACTGCGGTATGGCCTGGATGTACTGCAAGATGAAAAGGATGAAAAACTGGGCTATCTTTTTAAAATTCCTTTTGATAAAAAGGTAAAGACGGATTATTGAAGCAAATTAATTATTGTAAAAAAACTTGTTATATAAAAACACCAAAAAATTGAACATACCCACCATACAAGGCCTCATTGACCGGCGAATCCTGATAAATTTTACCGCAGACGCAGCCACCGTGCAGCAAATGCTGCCTGCGCCGTTTTCGCCGAAACTATATGAAGGCAAAGCAATCGTGGGCATCTGTTTAATCAGGCTAAAACAAATCAGGCCGAAGGGGTTTCCATCTTTTATTGGTATTTCTTCTGAAAATGCTGCACACCGGATTGCGGTAGAATGGCAAGAGAAAGACGGGCCCAGGCAAGGGGTGTTTATTCCGCGCAGGGACACATCTTCTTTACTGAACAGTGCAGCCGGCGGACGTATTTTTCCGGGAAAACATTTTCATGCAAAATTTAATGTGAAAGAAAGTGCTGGAAAATACAAGCTTGCAATTACAGGTAACGATGGCACCAGCATTTCAATTGCGGCAGAACAAACGAGCGGGTTTCCGCAGGCGTCCATTTTTAAAAATCTCCGCAATGCATCCGCTTTTTTTGAAGCTGGCGCAACAGGTTACTCGCCGGGAAAAAAAATGTTTGAAGGATTAACGTTGAAAACCTTTGATTGGAAAGTGACACCCCTCCTGGTTGAATCAGTGAGGTCCAGTTTTTTTGAAAATGAAGCGTTGTTTCCAAAAGGGTCTGTGCAATTTGACAATGCACTTTTGATGACAGGCATAGAGCACGAATGGCATGCGGTGCCGGAAAAGAATTTATGCGTGTAAAACACTTGACGGGATTACCCCCGGCAGATCATTGTTGTTGCTGCTGCTGTTGTATCATTTCCAAATGGCGCCGGTAAGAGTTTGAATCCGGGGATCCTGCATCTTTACTTTGCTGCGGCACCAAAATGGCAGGCGCTTCTTCAAATACGGTTCCATCTTCATAGGAAATAGTCACGCCAACCTCCAGGGTATGTTCTGAAGTGCCTTTGTACGTTCCTTTTACGGGCG
>JBDSEV010000059.1:0-204132 GCA_039919885.1 Chitinophagaceae bacterium | reverse complement strand
TTATCTTTGATAAAATTTAAAATATCTTTATTGGAGGAAATTGTACACCAGTTCACCAATGGGTTAACGAAGACCACCTGGCTTGAATACACCGCTGTTTTTTTTGGCATTGCCAGTGTGTTGTTTTCAAGAAAAGAAAATATCCTGGTGTATCCTACTGGCATTATCAACACCGTTTTGTATACCTGGTTTTGTTTTGAATGGTGGAATCTCTACGCTGAAGGCAGCCTCAATTTTTATTATACGCTCATGAGCTTGTACGGCTGGTATGCCTGGAGCAGGAACAAGAAAGGCCAGGTGCTGCCCATTACATTTAATAACCGCCGCGACTGGACCATCAGTATTTCATTTTTTGTTTTAAGCTGGGCTGTTTTGTATTATGTTCTAAAAAACCACACCAATAGTTCTGTGCCATGGGCAGACTCGTTTGCTTCCGCTGCTGCTTACACTGGTATGTGGCAGATGGCAAGAAAAAAAGTGGAGAACTGGGTCTGGTGGATAATAACCAACCTGGTATCTATCCCACTTTATTTTTATAAACACGCCGTATTTACAAGCATCCAGTATGTTGTGTTTCTTGTACTGGCTATAATGGGTTTAATTACATGGATCAACAAAACAAAATCAGCCCGTGCTTAAGAAAATTGTAATCATAGGACCGGAGTCAACAGGCAAAAGCACGCTTTGTCAAAAACTCGCCGAACATTACCAAACCAGCTGGTGTCCGGAATATGCGCGGGAATACTTGCTGGCCAATGGAACGGACTACTCATATGACGACCTGCTTACAATTGCAAAAGGACAACTGGCACTGGAGGATAAATACACCAAAATAGCTGCGGAGCATCTCCCCCAACGCGCCACGGACAAGGCACGCCTGTTCATAGATACCGACATGTACGTGATGAAGGTCTGGTGCCAGTTTGTTTTTGGCAAATGTCATTCCTGGATTTTAGACCAGCTTGATCAAAGGAAGTATGACCTCTATCTTCTGTGCAATGTAGACCTGCCCTGGGTAAAGGATGAGTTAAGGGAGTACCCGGACCTCGCGCGAAGAGAAGCACTGTACAACATGTACCATGAAATTATGATCAGTCAACCGGTGCCCTTCGTTGATATCAGCGGCAGCTACGAAGAAAGATTCCGGAAAGCGGTAAGCGCAGTAGACGCTTTATAGCAATCATTTTGTTTTGAGGATAGGTCCCCCCACAATGGGCACCAGGTCTTCGTCCCCCGCCAGGTTATTCATCTGCCGCATGATCCAAGGGTAGCGGAGCGCTACCTGCCTTGACACGGGCCTGATGGTATAGACTTTCGGATTGGGCAGGCAGGCTGCAATCATGGCGGCTTCCTGCCGCGACAAACGCGCCGCAGATTTTTTGAAATTATGCTGGGCAGCGGATTCAATGCCAAATACACCGTTCCCCATTTCCGCCACATTCATGTATACTTCCAGGATGCGTTTTTTACTCCATACCAATTCAATCATAAAAGTGAAATAAGTTTCAAGCGCCTTGCGTACCCAGCTACGGCCCTGCCATAAAAAAACATTTTTTGCAGTTTGCTGGCTAATGGTGGATGCGCCGCGCAATGATCGGCTCTTGCTATTGTGTTTCATTGCCTTCTCAATGGATTTAAAATCGAACCCGTTGTGGTCAGCAAATAATTGGTCTTCCGATGCGATGATCGCCAGCTTTGCCTGCTCAGACATTTTAGCTGAGCCCACATAGTCGCGCTTGAGCCCATGGCCGGTTACCCAACTGCCCAATTGGGTAAGTGTTACGGGCGGATTTATCCATCGCAGCAAAAGGATATAAACAAACTGTGCAATAAATAGAACCAGGAAAACGCGTTTGGTAATGCGCCACGCTTTAGCAAGAAAAACACTACCGGTGGAAGACATGCAAAAAAATAATTTTTATAGCAATGAAGATACAGTAACGCAGTTTAATGGCAATTAAATAACTGTATACCGTAAATGCCATAATATGGTTGATTGCCCATGGCACGGTATCCTACTAATTGCCGCGGTATCGGTGCAGGTCGTATTTATTAAAAACCGCGCAGTTGTTTCTTTAAATCGTTCATGTGGACATATTCAACGCGATATTTTTTGCTCTTTCTCAAAAGATAATTGGTAAGCATGCCCGTACCTACTGCACCTGCGGCAATGCCCAGGCTTTTTAAATTTTTGGAACTGGTTATCGATTCATGCAGGTAAGCACCGTTAATAAGATTCAGTAATGCATAGCCGGCACCGCCGATAATTAAAATACGGCCTGGTGTAAGTTGCTGCAATTTCATTTTGTTTGAAACATCCACCGTTTGTATTTCTTTAAAATGAAAGCCACTTGTATAGGTGCCCACTGTATCTGCCATGGGTATGCCCAGGCTGGTGTACATGGGCCGGATGTCCCACGCGGTTACAAATACGCTGTCGTTGCGGATGGCGCTTATTATTCCTGCTGCATATCTTTTGTCGAAGGTTTGAAATGCAATATAGACGCCGGGAAAAAAGCTTTTGATGGTCCTGTTGTTTCTTTTTTTTACGGTAATAAAATCACTGGCCTGGGAAAAAATTACAGCAGGCGAAAAGATAAAAAGCAGCAGCAGTAAAAATCTACACATGGTGCAGTAAATTACTTCAGTTGACTTATATAACCTGCAGTTTTTTTGTTAAAAGCGCGCGTGCTGATCACAACAGCGGCATCAGGCCCTCAGGATGGGTTTTAAATTATCCAAATGGTAAATGGTCTGGTAAAGGAGAAAGCTGCCAAAAACAATTAGGATGGTGCCGGCTATTTTATTAATAACTGAAATATTATGTACCGTAAGTTTTGTCCGAAGTTTTTCCGCTAGTAAAACCTTTAATATATCTGCCCCGATATTAATGAGGATGCAGGTGGTAAAAATAACAATGCGTTGCTGGATATCGTACTTAACGGAAAAAGCCAAAGCATACAAAAACCAGGTGAGCAGCAGCACCGGGTTAAGGGTATTGATCAGAAAGCCGGAAATAAAAATTTTAGCGGCGTCTCTTTTCCTGAAACGGATTTCCTGGCCGGCTGCATCTGTTCTAAGACTCACTTTCTTTAAAAATAAATAGAAAGCCCCCATGCCAATTAAAAAAAAACTGCCGGCATAGCCTATGATTTTTTTATATTTCAGCACGTCACTTACCAGTACAGAAAACATATTGCTGACAACTACAAGAATAATATCACTTAGCCACACACCTGCAACAAAACTAAATCCACCTTTTATGCCGTTGTCGAGGCTTTGTTTAATAATGGTAAAAATGACAGGACCTACTGATATGATCAGAAAAAAACCAAGCACACATCCTACCAATAATGCCTCTCCCATGCTGTATCGTATAATGTTAACTAAAGATAAAACAAAACCCACTTTTATAACCGTAAGAGGGGTTGCAATTTTTAGGTTAAACTATAAAGTCCCGTTTGCAATAAACTGCTGCCAGTCCTGCAGCAATTTACCTTTCAATACCCTCGGAAATTTGTGTTGTCCGCCTACTTTGCCCATGGCCTCCATAAATTCCATAAAACTGTGTTCTTTCAACACGGTGACGGTAATATCTTTCAACGCGCTTTTTCTTTCTACCGCGTAATCATCATTCAGATCTTTCAGGTGGTCGTCTATTTTTTGTTTTATAACGGCTGCATCCACGGTATCATCACAGGCAATATACCAGTTGTGCGCAAAGAAATTACCAAAAGGAACACCGGCCACAGTAAATTCAGGAATGGATATATTCAAATCCTCGCTGGTCAGTTGAATGGCTTTTGTCATGTTTTCTACACTCAGGTGTTCGCCCACGAGGCTGAGGTAATGTTTTGTTCTGCCGGTGATAACAATTTCACATCGTTCCTTGTCGGTAAAACGTATGGTGTCGCCAATTAAATAACGCCATGCACCCGCTGCAGTACTCAGCAGCAGCGCGTAATCTCTTCCTTCTTCCACCTCATGAATCATCAATGCTTCCGGGTTATCAATCATGTTCCCTTCCACGTCAAAATTGTCATCGTTAAAAGGAACAAATTCAAAGAATATGTGCTCGTTGGTCACCAGTTTCATGCCCTTTGCATGCTGCCTGTCCTGGTAGGCAATAAATCCTTCGGATGCCAGGTAAGTTTCAATATACGTGAGCGGTTTGGCCAACAGTTTTTCAAAGCCTTTTTTATAAGGTTCAAAAGAAACGCCCCCATGTACAAAAAATGCAAGGTTGGGCCATATATCATGTATACTCTTAACCTTGTAACGCTCAATTATTTTTTCCATGCAAAGCTGTATCCATGCAGGTACCCCTACTACAAATCCAATATCCCAACCGGGGGCACCTTCTACAATTTCTTCTAATTTTTTTGTCCAGTCTTTCTCCTTGGCAATTTTTTTTCCTGGCTTATAAAAAGGGGAGAACCAGAAAGGAACTTTTTTAGCGGTGATGCCGCTCAGGTCACCGGCATAAAAACCACGACCTTTTTGCAGAGAAGTGCTTCCGCCTATCATCAGCCATCCCTTGCTTACCGCACGTACCGGTATATCTTCATACGTGCGCAGGCTTAGCAATTGCTTAATCATAACAATGCGGTTGCCGCGCAGTAAGTCTTTGGTAACCGGAATATATTTACTGGCCGACTCAGAGGTGCCGGAACTGAGTGCATAGTATTTTATTTTATCGGGCCAGCACACATCCGGAATGCCTTCCAGTGTTTTATGCCACCAGTCTTTGTAAATTTTATTATAATTACTGGCGGGTACCAGTTCCTGGAATTTGTTGCCGGGATGTTTGCTGAATAAAATCTCGTCAAAGAGATATTGCTGTCCGAATTCTGTAAACCTTGCCTTTTTCAATAATTTTTTTAACACCTTAATCTGCTGCCGCCTGGGAGAGTTAGCCGGCAAACGCAACGCTTTTGCTACTGTTTTAGGTAAATGAAGGTGAATAAGGGCCATGGAGCGATAAGCAACAATTTGATAAGCTTCAAAAGTACGGATTGCGGGTAGAAAAAACGCAGTATTATAAAGTTTTATAACAGGCGTACAAACGGTTAACAAGCTACCACAGGTGCGTTCAATTTCCCGATACGGCAACGGAGAACAGCTGTATTAGATCCTGCGATTTACTGAAGTTAACTTTATTATTCGCCAGGTATGCTTCTATGTTTTTTTTATTACCCGGAAAGCGGTCGAGAAAATTGCTTTTGGTTGCAGGCAGCAATGAATCGTTGGTGGTGAGCAGGTAGTAAGCGGTAATTTTTTTTATCATTGCGTCTTCACTTACCACCAGGTGGTAGGAAGCATTATTGGAAGTGAAAGTGGTATAGCTGTCGATGCCATTTGTGGAGTTGGCTATGCCAAAAGCCCCTTCTTTGGCGTAATGAATATTGATCGTACGTTTTACCAACAAGTTTAACGACGGAATAGCTGCAATGTCTTCCAGCCAGCCTTTTTTAGTATAATAAAGAATAAGCCCATTGATGTCTATTTTTTTTATTTCTTCGGGGAATGCGACGGCCAGTGTATCGCCTTTCTGATCTATATACATTACCTGGTCATTCATTATATTGTAATTCAGGTTTTCTTTTGCCAGCTTCCCATCGCTGAAAAAAACCGTTCCCTTTGTAAAAACCGGCAAGCGGTAAATGCCGTAGGCAGAAACGGCCGCCGCAATATCGTTGCCCGCCGCCACGTGTACGGTTTCTGATGTTTGTGCAGCGCCTTGTACGGCCAGTAGTAGCACAACGCTTGCTGCCAGGAATAAATTTTTCATCTTGATTTTCTTTGCTATAAAAGTAGCACAAAATTAATTGCAGCTGCTACCGCTCATACCTGTTGTTCCGCACCCGCCACCCGGCCAAAAAAGCAATGCTTGTTAATAACACAAATTTTCTTTCTAGTCCGTTCAATCATGTAACTTTCATTCAAATAATCAGTATGGCAGACCAGGCAAAATTTCTTGAAGCAGTAAAAAATGGTTACAGCTTTAAAGGTGAAGCGGTAAAGATAGGCGTAGGTATGCTGGACGGCGAGGCAGTTACCGGCGCCGATATTTTTCTTCCCTTAAAAACGATGAACCGCCACGGCCTGATTGCGGGTGCCACTGGTACGGGTAAAACAAAAACACTGCAGGTAATAAGTGAATGTTTGAGCGATGCCAGCGTGCCGGTTTTGCTGATGGACATTAAAGGCGATCTGAGTGGTATTGGCGCTGCCGGAACTATAAACGATAAAATCACCGAACGGTACCAGAAGCTCAGCATGCAATTTAAACCTACAGCTTTCCCGGTGGAGTTTCTTACACTCAGCAGCCAGAAAGGGGTGCGGCTAAGGGCTACCGTCAGCGAATTCGGACCGATATTGCTGAGCAAAATCCTGGATCTGAATGAAACGCAGCAGGGGCTGGTAGCCGTGATCTTTAAATACTGTGACGACAGTAAATTGCCGCTGCTCGATCTTAAAGATTTTATTAAAGTTTTGCAGTATATCAGTAATGAAGGAAAGGCGGAACTGGAGAAATCGTACGGAAAAATAGCCACCACCAGCACGGGTACCATTCTGCGCAAAGTAGTGGAACTGCAGCAGCAGGGCGCCGATGTTTTTTTTGGCGAAAAAAGTTTTGAAGTAGCCGACCTCATGCGTATTGCCGATGATGGCCGCGGGATGATCTCTGTTTTGCGGGTTACTGATTTACAGGACCGGCCAAAATTGTTTTCAACTTTTATGCTGCAGATGCTCGCCGAGTTATACGCCAGTTGCCCGGAAGAAGGCGATTTAGATAAGCCCAAACTGGTCATATTTATAGATGAAGCACACCTCATTTTTCAGGAAGCAAGTAGTGCATTGCTGCAGCAGATTGAAACCATTGTTAAACTGATACGTTCCAAAGGCATTGGCATTTTTTTCTGCACGCAAAATCCCATGGATGTGCCCGCCAGTGTGCTGGCACAACTTGGATTAAAAGTGCAGCACGCGCTGCGGGCTTTTACAGCAGCCGACCGAAAAGTAATTAAGCAGACCGCGGAAAATTACCCGGAAACAAGTTTCTATAAAACCGATGAACTCATAACGCAGATGGGCATCGGCGAGGCAATGATAACAATGCTCAATGAAAAAGGCATTCCCACCCCGCTTGTGCATACCATGCTATTATCGCCAGGCAGCCGCATGGATATTTTAAGCGATACTGAAATTGACAACATCGTAAGCAAATCAAAAATAATTAACAAATACAACCAGGTAATTGATAGCAACAGCGCTTACGAAATACTGACGGAGAAATTAGAAGAAGCCGCCGAAAAAACAACGGCGGAAAAACAAGATAAAAAAGCAGCCAGGCCGGAGCTTGGTTTTTTTGATAACCCGCTGGTAAAACAGGTGGGCAGAACTGCCGCAAATGTAATCACCAGAGGATTGCTGGGAGCACTTGGACTCGGTGGCAGGAGCAAGCGAAAAAGCCTGTTTTAGCAGCGCAGCATGGCTTATTTGCTGGTTGAATGGTAGCTGAAAAAAATTACAAAGCCAATCCTTCTTCAGTGCCTCCCCAATGACCGGGTGCAGGTAGTTTATTTTAGCAATATGCGGTAAGCATTTATTTGACATTACACGTTGCGCAGGATTTTAACCGTTAAAATCTTTCGATGCCCAATTAATGGATAAATACTTCACTCATCTTAAACAAAAAAAATAATGAACGAAAATGTTATTAATAATTATTCCAAACTCAAACCATCATTGTTTTTTTTACCAATATTTTTATTAAGTGCTATTGTTTTATTTCTCTATTTCCAGGATTCCTTGCAAGTTGATAAATATGTAGAAATTCAAAAGCGTAGTTTCTTTTTTATTAATTATAATTTAAGCCGGTTTCCAAATGTCATTTATAATATTACCCAATTAGGAGACGCTTCAATTTTTTTCTCGTTTTTAAGTATTTTCATTCTGTATGCCCCTAAAATATGGGAATCTTTAATATCAGCGTCACTGGTTTCTCTTGTATTTTCCAGTGTATTAAAAAATCTATTTTCCGTGCCAAGACCTGCTGTGGTGTTTGATAATAATAGTTTTGTTATCATCGGAAAAATAGCTGTTGGGCATGCCAGTTTACCATCCGGACATTCAATTACAGTCTTTACAACACTGACCGTTTTGTTGTTTGCATTTATGCCCAAAAAGCTGGAATATAAAATTTTATGGTCTTTTCTCACAATCGTTACAGGATTAATTATTGCTTTTACCAGGGTAGGTGTAGGGGCGCATTATCCGCTTGATGTGGTTATTGGCAGCATTATCGGATATGTCTCGGGGCTTATAGGTATTTTTATCAGTCAGAATTTTAAAATCTGGGCCTGGATTAATGACAGGAAATACTATCCAATTTTTATTTTATTGATGCTGGTTTGTTGTATTTCATTAGTCAACAAAATAATTAATGAAAATTTTATTATATACTATTTCGCATTAATTAGTTTGTTTTTTTCATTTTATAAAATCACTTATGCGGTTGTTAAAAAATAATATAAAAATCATTCCTTTTGTTTTATTAATAAGCTGTCTTAATTTTTTATTGTTTCATTATCCCTTCTTCAAATTTGTATTTAATAACGTTGATTACAAAAGTTTGAATGGCATTAACATTATTATCACTTTAATGATCCTGATGTTGGTTTTAAATGCGTTTGTTTTCTTACTGATTTTCTCCCTGTCACGCCTGGTTGGGAAATTTTTGTTAGTCGTTTTTTTTATTGTCAATGCAATGGCAATTTACTTTGTTAATACTTACAATGTTATAATAGACGAAACCATGGTCGGCAATGTGCTTAATACTGATTACGGGGAGGCGACCAGTTTTATTTCATTTAAGTTAATACTGTACATCATTCTGCTGGGTGTTATTCCCAGTATTTATATCATAAGAGTTAAATTAATAAATTTATCAATAAAGCGGTTTTTAATCGTCACGTCTGTTACTTTACTAGTTGTTTTGGCGGTAGCATTTGCAAACGCCAGCAATTGGTTGTGGATTGATAAAAATTCAAAAACATTGGGTGGCCTTGCCATGCCATGGAGTTATACAGTAAATATTTCTCTTTTCTACCTGCATAAACATAAAGAAAACGAAAAAGAAATTTTGTTGCCCGATGCTACAATAAAAGACAGCCAGAAATCGGTAGTAGTATTAGTGATAGGAGAATCTGCAAGAAGCCAAAATTTTTCTTTGTATGGATATGAGAAAAATACCAATCCGCTCCTTTCCAAAACACCTAACGTGTTTCATTTCAATGCTACTTCTTGTGCAACATATACTACGGCAGGGGTAAAATGTATTTTGGAGCATACACATACCGATGACTTATATGAAATTTTGCCCAATTATTTATATAGAAATGGCGTAGAGGTTATTTGGAGAACTACAAACTGGGGAGAACCACCCATTCATATAAAAAATTATCAGAATGAAGCGGCGCTGATGAAAAATTGTAAAGGCGAAGGATGTAATTACGATGAAGTTCTTTTGACTGATCTAAAAGAACAAATATCAGCAAGTACAAAAAACAAGGTATTGATAGTGCTGCACACAAGTACAAGTCATGGACCTGTATACAGTAAGAAATACCCGCCTCAATTTGAAACGTTTAAGCCCGTTTGCAATAGTGTTGAATTAGCAAAATGTTCTCATTCAGAATTAATCAATGCGTACGACAATACCATTGCTTATACCGACTATATTTTGCATAATGTAATTGAAGATTTAAAACAATTAAAAGAATATAGAAGCGCCATGATTTTTCTTTCGGACCATGGTGAATCTTTAGGAGAAAAAAACCTATATATGCATGGTTTGCCTTTAAGTCTGGCACCCAAAGAACAATATGAAATTCCTTTTATAGTCTGGCTATCTGATAACAGTTCTAAACAATTAAAGCCTGAAAATACATTGTCTCAAAACTATGTATTTCATAGTGTTTTGAATTTCTTGGGGGTACAAAGTCCTGTTTATAACGAGGAATTGAACATTTTTAAATAAGATACGCTTCCAAATGCTTTTATAGAAATTCAAGCAGCTGCCAATCTTTCTTGTGGAAATCATTTGCTTTACAAAGCAAGTAAGGATGATGTTTCGGAAAAAAAGTAAAAGATTTATCAAAGCGTTGAGTAAAGGTAAAATGGCGGGACTTAGCATCAAACAAACGAACGTGCCGACTAGTTTTTTTTAATCAGCCCGTCTTCATTGACCATCAATTTCTTTTCGGCCTGCAAGAATTCAATCACCTGCCAGGCTTTTTCTTTTTGGATGTCTTTCAGCTGGATAAGTAAATCTTTAATGGCAACTGGTCCAGGATCGAGCGCCTGTTCAATCCGCAGGCGGATGGCGGTAAAAGCGGCCGGCGTTAAGGTAGTTTTTTTGAGTTCAAGACAATTGTCGCAAATGCCACACGCTTCCATTTCATTGTCTCCAAAATAGTTGCCGGTAATAACGCTGCGGCAATCTTTCCTGTTTTCTGCATACCGGATAAATTGATTCAATCGCTGTTCAAACCTTGCTTTTCTTTTTTGATAATTGACCTGGTTAATGGTAAGGTCTTCAGCACGGACCCTGGGCTGCAGCAGGTACAATTGAGGATTTTCTTTCTGCGGTTCATAACGTATAATATGAAACCTGTTCAACTCCTGCAGCGATCGCTTTATTTCGGCCGGCTCTTTTTTAAGCGTTCCTGCAAGTTGTTTTTCATACACCGCCACCGGGGTATCAAAAATACCCTCATAAGACCGCAGCAGCAGTTTGATCAGTGGTTCCAGTTGTTCGTTTTCTTTTTCAAACTGGTACAAGGTTTCTTTATTGCACACAAATTGTAACCGGGTAGGAACAAACACCTGCTCATTGAAACTCAGGAAGCCCTCCTGTTCCAGCACTTTCAATACATTTAGCACCTGGTAGGGTGGGTGATTAAACTTCTTGATGAAATCACCCATATCGAAATCATAGTAATTTCCTTCGCCGCTGCCAGCGGGCAGTTGCAGGTAGTTGGCAACAGACTGGTAAACACTTCGGATACTTGCTATTTCGGGGAATCGAAGCTGCGCCTGTTTATTCAGTTCTGCTATCTCGTCTGGCTGGTAAAGCAATACGGCATACGATTTTTGCTGGTCGCGTCCTGCGCGGCCGGCTTCCTGGTAATAATTCTCCAGGCAATCGGGCATATCAAAATGCACGACGGTTCTCACATCAGGTTTGTCAATGCCCATTCCAAATGCATTGGTGCATACAATGGTACGTGTGGCATTATTAATCCATGCTTCCTGTTTTTTATTCCGCTCTTCCGCAGTGAGCCCGGCGTGGTAATAATCTGCATTGATATTGTAGGTGGCCAACTGATCTGCGATGTCTTTGGTGCGGCGCCTGCTCTTGCAGTATACAATGCTGCTGCCGGCTACATGGGTAAGTATATCAACGAGTTTATTAATCTTTGAATCTTCTTTAAAAACGCTGTAAGAAAGATTGGGCCGGGCGAACGGTTGACGGAATACCCGTTGGTTGGTGAACTGCAATTTTTCGCAAATATCAGTTTGCACATCGGGCGTGGCAGATGCAGTTAACGCAAGTACAGGTACGCCGCGTAGTTCTTCCCGCAGCAGCGCAATGCGCAGGTAGGGTGGTCTGAAATCATACCCCCATTGCGAAATACAATGTGCTTCGTCTACTGCAATAAGGCTTACATTCAGCGCGGGCAAATATTCCTTAAAAAGATTTGTCTCCAGCCTTTCCGGTGACACGTATAGAAATTTACAATTGCTTTCACAAGCTGTTTTGAGCGCATTGATAACCTCAAATCTTTTCATGCCGGAATAAATGGCAAATGCCGTTATGCCTTTTCTGCGCAGGTTTTCCGTCTGGTCTTTCATCAATGCTATCAGCGGACTGATAACCAGGCAAAGACCTTCCCTTGCCATGGCCGGCACCTGGTAGCAAAGCGATTTTCCCCCGCCGGTGGGCATCAGGGCCAGCGTATCATGCCCGTCAAGTATAGCATTAATAACCGCTTCCTGCAAAGGCCGGAACGCATCAAAACCCCAGTATTGTTTTAAGACCGTACGGGGAGAAACATCGGTGGTGCCTCGTGCGTAGTGCGTGGTCCGTGGTGTATCCTGCGCCATTTGTTCCGCATTGTCAGGCGGTTGCTCAAATTTTTTAGTACTCATTCCAACGTCATTAGAATTTTACACCACTTTTTTCACGAAAAGCCTGACTGAATTAATTGCCAGCACCACATCGCTGAGGCCCATAATCAATGCCGCTGCTGCAGGAATGAATAAGCCAACTGCAGCAAAAGGAATGGCGATGATATTATAGAAAAATGCCCAGAAAAGATTTTGCTTAATGGTGATCAGTGTGTGTCTTCCCAGTCCCAGTGCTTCGGGCAATTTTTTTAGTCCATGGTTCATTAATACCACATCGGCGGTCTGCATGGCTATCTGCGATGCATCACCCATGGCGATACCAATGGTTGCCTTTGCCAGTGCGGGTGCGTCGTTAATGCCATCACCCACCATGGCAACCGGTGCCTGCTGGTTGAGCGCTGCTACCTTTTCTAATTTTTGTTCCGGGCTTTGTTCTGCTATTACTTCGTCTATGCCCAGTTGATCACCCAGTAATTTTGTTTTTGCCTCTTTGTCGCCACTCAGCAGATAGGTTTTGATTCCCTTGCTTTTGAAATAGGCGATCACTTCTTTTGCTTCTGGCCGCACTTCGTCTTTTACATCAATCCATCCCAGCAGCAGATTATCTTTGCTAATGTAAATATTGTGGCTATCGTCTGTGGTAAGATGAGCAGCCGTTTTGTAGGACCCCGCCACATACAGGGCGCCATCCTGCGCGCTGGCTTTCATCCCCAGGCCTTTTACTTCATCAATCTTTTGCCAGCGCAATTCCTGTTTTACTTTCCATGCTGTGGCAATGCATTGTGCAATGGGGTGGTTGGAATATTTTTCCAGCGAAAAAGCAATGCGCCTGAATTCATTTTCATCCGTTGCAGCATCGGTAACCTGCCATTTGTCAATCGTAAATTTGCCGGTGGTAAGCGTACCTGTTTTATCAAAAACAATTTGCCGGATCGTTTTAAATGCTTCCAGGCTTTTTGCGTTGCGGAACAAAATGCCCTGCCTGGCTGCGCGGCCGAGGCCAACTGCAATGGCCGCAGGGGTGGCCAGCCCCATGGCACAGGGACAGGCTATTACCAATACTGCTACACTGCGCATAAGGGAGGGCGCAAACTGCTGTAGTATAAAATAGTTAATAATGAAAGTAACTAAAGCGATACCCAGCACAACAGGCACAAAGATGGCGCTTATCCGGTCGGCCATTTCCTGCACCGGCGGTTTATCGCCCTGCGCTTTCTTTACCAGGTTAATAATATTTGCCAGTACAGAGTGACTGGCAGCTGCCGTCACCTGTGCTTTTACGGTTCCATCAATCAGCAGGCTACCGCCAATCAGGTTGTCCTTGGCATGTTTGGTAAGCGGTAAGCTCTCCCCTGTTATGATCGCCTCATTCACACTGGCATCGCCCCATAAAATTTTACAGTCGGCGGGCACCTGCTCACCAGATTTTATCAATATCAAATCACCTTCTTTCAGCTGATCATTCGGCAGGGGCAACAAAACTTCCTGGTGCTGATCATCAAAAGCAATCATGTTGGCCATCACCTGCTGGCTTTTCGCCAGTTTGTTCAGCGCACGCTGGGTGGTAGCTACAGATACATCTTCCAGGTAATTGCCTAAAAACACCAGGGTGATAATGGTAGCGGCAGTTTCGTAAAAAAGATAATTTTCGCCGAGGTTAAAAACCGTGCCGGCCAGGCTATACAGAAAAGCGGCGGTGGCACCCAGCGCAATCAGCACGTTCATATTGGGTATGCCGTTTACCAGGCCTTTTAACGCACTGCGGCCAAAAAAATTCATTCCAATAATATAAACAGGCAGGCAGAGCACCAGCTGCAGCCAGGGGTTCATCAGCCATTGTATATGGCCGGGCAACATGTGCAGCATCAGCACCAGTGTAAAAGGAAGGCAGAGCAGGAGCCACCTGAGAAATTTATTCATACGCGGCTTCCGGCTTTCCTGATGCATTTCCGCACCTTCCGCCACCACGGTGTAGCCTAAATCGGCAATGCCTTTTTTTAATACATCTTGTGAGACATTAGCGCCGTTTTTCTCAAAAAGCACTTCTCCGCTCACCGGATTTACCTTCACTTCCTGCATGCCCTGTTTTTTCAGGTAAGCAGAAATGGTGAGTGCGCAGTTGGCGCAATCCATGCCTTCCACCTTCCAGTTAATTTGTTCTGCTATCGCATTTTCATTACCCACGGTGCATTTTTTTGTACCTGCAAATTTACAACATCCTGTTGCGGCGGCCTTGCTAAAAAAGAAATAATAACAATACATGGTTGCAAAAACAAGAAAGCAGGCGCCTGTAAATTTTATGTTGAAAAAAACTGACGTTTTACTGGTGGCGGACCGTTGCCGGACCTTTAAACGGGGCTTAGGCAAACTGCTTACATTTGCAGCAAATCGTGGATCTGCTATGGCCGAATGGAAATTTACGCTGGATAAGCTGCCCGCCACCGCCGCTGACTTGCTGCAGCGGTTTGGTACTGGCCGGGTATTCGCTTTTCATGGGCAAATGGGTGCGGGCAAAACCACCTTTATCCATGCGCTATGTGCTGAAATGGACGTATCCGGCACAGTGAGCAGTCCAACTTTTTCCATCATCAACGAATACGGTTACCGGGGAGGGCTTGTTTATCATATTGATCTGTATCGTTTAAAAGATGAAGAAGAGGCCCTGCGTGCGGGGGTAGAAGACTGTCTGTACAGTGGTAACACCTGCCTGGTAGAATGGCCGGAACGGGCACCTGCAATATTTCCGGATGATACTATCCATGTTTACCTGGAAGCCGCTGACGAGCAAACACGGCTTATGAGGGTAGAAGATAAATAAGTATATTTGGCGACCGGTATCATGGCTGCGCAAACAGCTGTTAACATTCATGAAAAGTGCAGCTGCCGCGGAAGAAAGCTGTACGCTATGATTGAATGGGGAACCAGGCATAAACAATTCTCCTATCATATAAATAATCGCCACTACAATCACATTGCATGTCTCAGCAAAAGCCAATTATCAGCACTTCTTTCAGTTTCGAAACCTTAGAAGAAAAATTAGATATTAAACCGAAAGGCTCTGAACTGGTAATAGGCATTCCCAAAGAAACCGCATTCCAGGAAAACAGGATTGCATTAACACCCGACGCAGTCGGTGTACTGGTAAGCAATGGCCACCACGTGGTAATAGAGCACAATGCAGGCGATGCTTCGCACTACCGCGATAAAGATTATTCAGAAGCCGGCGGCAAAATTGTGTATGACAAGGCTGAAGTATACCGTTCGCCTTTGCTGGTAAAAAGCGCCCCTGTTATAGAGGAGGATCTCCCGTTATTACAGCCCCACCAGGTAATTATTTCTCCTATCCATTTAAGTGTGCTGAAGTCGGAGATATTGGAGAAGATGATGGAGAAAAAAATAACTGCTATTTCCTTTGAAAATTTAAAAGACGACAGCGACTCTTATCCCATTGTACGCAGTATGAGTGAAATTGCCGGCAGCGCGGTGATGCTCATTGCAGGCCAGTACCTGGGCTCGGCCAACCATGGAAAAGGCGTTTTACTGGGCGGCATTTCCGGTATACCACCTACCAAGGTTATCATTATAGGTGCCGGCATTGTAGGAGAATTTGCCGCCCGCGCAGCATTGGCATTGGGCGCCTCCGTAAAAGTGTTTGATAACAGCGTGTACCGGTTGAAGCGGCTCCAGAACAATATCGGTCAGCGTATGTGGACCAGCGTTATAGAACCGCGGATTCTTGCCAAGCAGTTAAAAACCTGTGAAGTAGCTGTGGGAGCCCTGGGCTCAGACAGTGGCCGGACCCCGCTGATTGTTACCGAAGAAATGGTGAGCAATATGCGCCCCGGTAGTGTAATCATAGACGTTAGTATAGACCGCGGCGGCTGTTTTGAAACTTCTGAAATTACGACGCACGAGCATCCGATTTATATGAAATACGGGGTGATACATTATTGTGTACCCAATATCCCTTCCGGCTTTTCCCGTACAGCGTCCCAGGCCATCAGCAATGTGTTAATGCCATTGTTGCTGGAAGCAGGCGATGAGGGCGGCTTCGAGAACCTGATATGGCACCAGGTGCACCTCCGCAGCGGTATCTACCTTTTTAAAGGAGCGCTTACCAATTTCTACCTCAGCCAGCGCTTTGATCTAAAGTATACGGATTTAAATTTACTGATAGCGAGCCAGCGGTAGTTGTCTGAACTGGGATGAATGGATTTTGGGATTATTTGGAATCGATCCAGACCATACTGTTTTCCGCCATTGTTGGTGTTTTCACCAACAAAAAAGCTCAACAAAAGCAAATGAACATATCCAGACACCTTAATGTCTTTCAACAGGCAACAGCACAGCTTAACAAAACTTTGCATAAAGAAAAGCAGCTTCATGCAGCGACAGGTATTTATCTTGAATCAGTTTTTTTAAAGCTGTATAAATTATCCTGGCTCAATCAAACGCCCGATCCACTAACCGCTCCCTCCAGGATTTTCTTTTCTATATGGATAAATGAAAAGTGCATGGAAGAAAGCAAATTGATGTACAATATTCATGCGCTTAAATTGCGGCAGCTAAAAGGATATTCCATTACAAGCAGGCAGTTTGCAGATGATTTTAGAAAAGCATTTAAACCATTTGAAAAACGTTGGCCAAATGTAAGCACCAGTTTTGGCCCGTTAACATTGATGGAGGGATGGGTAAAATTAGATGCTGCTTCTTTGGCGGATGATGTGCTGAAACTTGCCAGACAGTTTTTGGAGATAGATCATTTGATTGATGAGCTGCTGGAGAAACACCGCAAAGATTAAGTCATTTAAACGCCAGCATACTCAGCTTCTCTTTGCAAAACCCATATTCTGCTTCATCATTGCTGCTTACAATAACCAGCCTGTCTTTACAATACGTATCAATTAAATTTTGGTAAAGCGCAATCCCGGTGCTGTCTAAGTTGGTGCAGGGTTCGTCCAGTAAGATTACCGGCACAGCAGAGAAAATTGCCTGCGCCAGCTTTATTCTTTGTTTCATGCCCGAGGAATAGTAGCGAATCTGTTTGCCTGCGGCATTGGTAAGGCCCACTATCTCAATAATTTCTTTAATGTCCACCGCCGCCAATAAAGGTTTGAAAGTCTGGTGAAACGCAAGAAATTCGGTGGCTGTCATTTCCTCTATCACCTCCAGATAAGGTGCTGCGATGGCAATATATTGGTAGATGTTTTCTGTGTCAATAGCAGGGGAGCGTTCCATGCTGGCCCGGGTAAATCGGTGGGATGGGTCTTGTACTTGCTGTCCGGGGTTTAACAATTCGCTGTTCCCAACTGGCGGCCCACTAACCAGAGCTGATGATTTACTGCTTACCTCCAGCTTGCCTTCACTCAAGCCAATTGCCCCGCCAATCGCTTGCAGCAAAGTAGATTTGCCTGAGCCATTCGGCCCAACAATGGCATAGCTATTCCCGGTATTAAAAGTGTAATTGAAATGGCGGAAGATCCAGTCGCGGTTAAAGCGCTTGCCCGCATCAGATAGCGATATCGTCATCTGTGTTGCCTTTTGTATAACGCTTGATGATACCGCGGTTACTTTCACGCACAAAAGTTACTATTTCATCGCGCTCATCAGAAGCAGCAAATTCTTCTTCCAGGTATTCCAGTGCCTGGCTGGTATTCATACCCTTATTGTAAATGATGCGGTATATCTCAAGAATATGATTGATTTTATCTACCGTAAAACCACGGCGTTTCAGACCAACTGAATTAACGCCCGCATAGCTGAGGGGTACACGGCCCGCTTTTATATAAGGTGGAACATCTTTGCCAACCAGTGACCCACCGCTTACAAAAGAATGCTGGCCAATCTGTACAAACTGGTGTACGGCACACATGCCGCCAAGAATGGCCCAATCGCCCATGATAACATGTCCTGCTACCTGGGTATTATTGCTCATGATACAGTTATTGCCAATCACACAATCGTGCGCAATATGACTGTAGGCCATAATCAGGCAATTGTTTCCAACCCTGGTAACCCAGTTGTCCTTAGTAGCGCGGTGCACGGTAACAAATTCGCGGATGGTGGTGTTGTCACCAATTTCTACCCGCGTATTCTCACCTTCAAACTTTAAATCCTGCGGGTCGGCCGCAATTACTGCGCCGGGGAAAATGCGACAATTTTTGCCAATTTTCGCCCCTTCCATAATTGTAACGTTACTTCCAATCCAGGTACCCTCACCCACTTCCACATCATGGTGAATGACAGTAAAGGGGTCAATTTTTACGTTGGTAGCCAGTTTTGCATTGGGATGAACGTAAGTATGGGGGTGAATCATTGTATTTAAATTCTTAAGGATTGGTTTTGTACTGGCAATAGGTGTATTGCTCCCAACGGGACTTAGCTTAGCGCGATCTGTTTGACGATTGGTTTTCAATGAATCGGTTGAATATGAAAAAATAAGCCCGCTAACATGCAAAAGTATTAAAAAGCGCGAAAGCAGCTAAAACATTAATTAACGCATGTTAGTAACGTCGTTACTGCTATTCCTGTTGCCCAAGGTATACCTGGTTTTTGTTTAATATTTGTTAAGCCTGAGGGTTGGTATTTTTCGCTGTTCAGCCGGTTAACTTCTTTTTACGAGTTGTGCCACTAAGTCGGCCTCGGCGGCTATTTTGTTACCGATATAAACCGTTCCATGCATTTCGCAAATACCGCGTCTTACAGGTGATATCAATTCCATTTTCAGGATCATTGTATCGCCGGGTACTACTTTTTGTTTGAATTTGCAGTTGTCAATTTTTAAAAAATAAGTATCGTATTCGCCCGGGGGCATCGCGTTCATGCATAGGATGCCGCCGGTTTGCGCCAGTGCTTCTACCTGCAAAACGCCGGGCATCACGGGGTTGCCGGGGAAATGCCCCACAAAATGATGCTCATTCATGGTCACATTCTTTATGCCCACAATGTGCTTATCTGTTAGTTCAATGATCTTGTCTACCAGCAAAAATGGGTAACGGTGCGGCAGTTTTTTTTCTATCTGCTGCGAGTTGTACAGCGGGGGCTGGTTTGGATTGTATACAGGGATATCCTTGGTATGCTTGTTCTTTTTTATGTATTGTTTTATTTTACGGGCAAAATCTACATTGGTAGAATGGCCGGGGCGATGCGCAATAATATGTCCTTTGATAGGATAACCAATCAGGGCCAAATCGCCAATAACGTCCAGCAATTTGTGACGGGCAGGTTCATTTGGATAGCGGAGTTCCAGGTTGTTCAGGTAACCCTCACTTTTAACCTCAATTTTATCTCTGCCAAAATATTTTGCCAGCCGGTCCATCTCTTCTGGTGTAACTGGTTTATCTACCACCACAATGGCGTTATTGATATTGCCGCCTTTAATAAGATTGTGTTCCAGCAGCAGTTCCAGCTCATGTAAAAAGCAAAAGGTACGGCAAGGGGCAATTTCTGTCCTAAATTCTGCCATGCTTTTTAAACCGGCATGTTGCGTGCCCAGTACAGGACTGTTGAAATCAATGAGCGTAGTGATTTTATATTCCATCGCGGGCATTGCCACCATTTCCACCCTTTTTACCTCATCGTAATGCGTAATATTGGTGTCTATGGTATACCAGGCTTTGGCGGCATCCTGCTCTACCACGCCTGCATCTTCAATTATCTCTACAAAAGGCGCCGAACTGCCATCAATGATGGGCGTCTCCGGACCATTAATTTCAATGAGACAATTGTCCACTCCCATGCCTACCAGCGCAGCCAGGACGTGCTCAACGGTACTTATTTTAGCCCCATTATCTTCAAGGGTGGTGCCGCGTGACACATCGGTCACCAGGTCGCAGTCCGCCTTAATAATGGGCTGGCCGGGCATGTCTATGCGCTGAAACTGGTAGCCAAAACCAGGATTGGCGGGCTTTAATGTCATGTCAACGTTGATACCCGTATGCAGACCGGTACCTGAAATACTTATTGCTGACCCTAACGTATGCTGTTTATCGGGATTGAAATTTACATCCATGAATCAAAAATAGATTTAATAGGTTCCTCGTGATTGTGCTGCTGCCATTTAAATTGGCGCAAAGATAATTATTCAGGATGTAATGGAATGGTTTGATTAAGGCTGCTTTTCGGGCGCTGCCGTACCCTGACAGGCCTCCATACCATCTTTATTCAGCCATCAGCAACGGGAGCCTGCGCGTGCGGGTTTAAACATTTTCTTTTGCTTTCAGTAAGTGCTTTACCAGCTGTTCCAGTTCCTGCAACCTTTTTTCAATTTCCGGAAGGTTGCGTGCCATGGCTTGTGCGCGGATGGCCTGGTTATAATTGTACGCGGGTGAACCAGTCACGGCCGCATTTGCTTTAAGGGATTTGCCCAGGCCCGCCTGGGCATTAACTTTTGAGCCGTCTGCCAGCTGTAAATGGCCGGCAATACCCGCCTGCCCGCCAATCATAACACCGCTGCCAAGTTTGGTGCTGCCGCTGATGCCGGCCTGTGCAGCAATTACGCTGGAGCTGCCAATTTCAACGTTGTGTGCAATCTGTATGAGGTTGTCTAATTTGGCCCCGCGCCGGATGATAGTGGAACCCATTGTAGCGCGGTCAATAGCTGCATTGGCACCAATTTCCACATGATCTTCAATTACCACATTGCCAATCTGGGGAACTTTTTTAAAACTGCCATCCGTTTGTGGCGCAAAGCCAAAGCCATCGCTGCCAATTACCGTACCTGCGTGCACGGTGATGTTTTTTCCCAACACGCAATCGTGGTAGATTTTTACACCGGGGTGAAGAACGGTATGGTCGCCTATCCGGACATTGTCACCTAAAAAAACATGCGGGAATATTTTTACATGGTTACCCACCACCACATTTTCACCAATGTACGCCAATGCCGCAACATAGACCTGATCGCCCAGCCGCGCAGTCTTCGCAATATACGAGGGCTCCTGTATGCCTACCATTTGTTGCGAAATGATCTCCTGGTATTTGGCTAATAAGGTTGCAAAAGCAGTGTACGCATCGGGTACACGAATAAGGGTAGCAGTAACAGGTTGCCTGAGTTCCTGCGTTTCGTTAACTATGATAACCGAAGCAGCCGTGCTGTATAGAAAATCTTCGTACTTGGGGTTGGCAAGAAAGGCGAGCTGACCAGCTTGTGCTTCTTCAATTTTGCCAAAGCTTGCTACCGCTGCAGAGGCATCGCCTTCCGTTGTTCCATTGATAAGCATTGCTATCTGAGCGGCGGTGAAAGTCATAAATTGAAGTTATTGGTTTAAGCGGAAATAAACAGGTTAAGGCTGAAGGCTGTAATAACAAATATAAAATTTTTTCATTGGCCTGCTCAAATTGTGCTGTATTAAAGCATTGTCAACTTTTGAAATATCTTTTATGCTACCGTCTTTGAATAAAATATTGATGTGTTCTTCGGTGGGGTCATAGGTGGTATTGCTGGCTTCCCCTGTAAAAACCAGGTAGCGCGCTGCTGCTTCACTTACGCCGAGTGTAGTGCAAATATTATTCCGCAGCGATTGTACATAGGCTTCATCAAATGGTTCCTGCTCAAATTTAACTTTAAGTAAGCGGCGATCTACCAGGCTGCGGCACAAAAGGGATAAAATGGTATCGGGATAAAACATCCAGTTTTTAATGGTGCTCAATACATCGTAGTCGTCCATCATACAAAACTTGTCGAGGTGTTCGCTGATTGCATTACTGGCTTCGGGATGCTGCAAAAAATAATCAAAGGCTGGTGTGCTGGCATGCAGGTCCGCGCCTTTACCGATGAGTTCTTTGGCCCGCTCCATAATGCGCACCACCGTTTTCTCTGCGCTCACCACCGTTTTATGCAAGTATACCTGCCAGTACATCAGCCTTCGTGATACCAGGAATTTTTCAATGGTGTAAATGCCTTTTTCCTCTACCATCAATTCGCTTTGCGCTACGGTCAGCATTTTTAGAATACGGTCATATCCAATGGCGCCTTCCGATACGCCCGAGAAAAAACTATCCCTGGTGAGGTAATCCATTCGGTCTACATCCAGTTGCCCGCTGATGAGCTGGTGTAAAAAAGGCTTGTGGTAAGTATCTGTAAATATTTTAATAGCGGTTTCCAGCTTGCCGTCCATTTCTGCATTCATGTGGTGCATGATCAGCAGCGAAAGATCTTCATGGTGTACGTTGGCCAGCAACTGGTATTCCAGTGCGTGCGAAAACGGACCATGCCCTATATCGTGCAGCAGTATGGCAATCTTTGCCGCCAGCGCTTCGTCAGGCGTTATTGCAACACCTTTGCTTTGCAATTCTGTTAGTGCGCAGCACATCAGGTGGTAGGCGCCCAGTGAATGGTGAAGCCGTGAATGTACCGCACCTGGGTAAACCAACGATGCAAAAGCCATCTGGTGTACACGACGCAAACGCTGGTAATAAGGATGCGCAATAACCTGTAATAGAAGTGGATGATCAATTGTTATAAATCCGTAAACCGGGTCATTGATTATTTTCCTGGAAGATGAAGCCATTACTGTTGTTTATTTGTTAAATCAACTACGCCGTGCAGCGTACAAAAGTACAAAGGCTGGCCAGATAAATTACATTTGTTTGTGAAGAAGCCGTCAGCAATTAGCTTGCAGCTATTGGTATTGGCGGTTTTCTTAATAACACCTGATTGCTAAAAGTTAAAAGCTTCATTAAGGTGACTCGCAATTTTAAACGTTTATTAAATTACAATCCGCATGGCAATCGCAACAATACTCTGGGTAGATGATGAAATCGAAAGTTTGCAATCGCAGAAATTATTTTTAGAAAATAAAGGATACATCGTACATACCCTTACCAACGGTTTTGATGCCATTGATTATGTAAAGGATAATCTTGTTGACGTTGTGTTGCTGGACGAATCTATGCCTGGCATTACAGGTTTGGAAACAATTGCAAAAATAAAAGAAGTGAACCAGCAGGTGCCCGTTGTGCTTATCACAAAAAATGAAACGGAGAATATCATGGATGAAGCCATTGGTAGCCAAATCAGCGACTACCTGATAAAGCCGGTAAATCCCAACCAGGTGTGGCTTAGCCTTAAAAAAATACTGGATAATAAAAGGCTGGTGGCAGAGAAAACGACCTCCGCCTACCAGCAGCAGTTTCGCCACTTGTTTATGGCACTGAACAGCAATCCTGATTACAATGAGTGGATGGATATTTACCGGAAACTGGTGTACTGGGAACTGGAAATGGGCAAAAGCGATAGCCCTGAAATGATGGAAGTATTTCAATCGCAGAAACAAGAAGCCAACACCGAATTTTTTAAATTTATTTCCCGGAATTACCTCTCCTGGATAAACCCGAAAGCAGCGGCGGTGCCGGTGATGAGTCATACGCTGATGCAGCAAAAAGTTTTCCCATTTATTGAGAAAGGAATACCTACGTTTTTCATTCTGATTGACAACCTTCGCTTCGATCAGTGGAAAGCCATACAGCCGATTTTTGCGGAAAGTTTTCGCATCATCGAAGAGGAAACTTTTTACAGCATCCTGCCAACAGCTACCCAATACTGCCGGAATGCTATTTTCGCCGGGCTGATGCCGTTAGATATTGAAAAGCAGTTTCCTAACCAATGGAAAAATGATGAGGAAGAAGGCGGCAAAAATTTATACGAAGAAGATTTTTTACGGGGTCAGCTCAAGCGCTTAAAAAAAGATACTATCAAAACGTCGTATACAAAAATTGTAAACAACCATGCCGGGCAGGACCTGGTCAGTAATATCCATAACCTGCTGGGCAATGACCTTAATGTGATTGTCTACAATTTTGTAGATATGCTCAGTCATGCAAGAACAGAAATGGAAGTATTGAAAGAACTGGCCGGCGACGAAATGAGTTACCGCTCCTTAACGCGCAGCTGGTTTGAGCATTCGCCCCTGCACCAGGCTTTTAAAAGAATAGCTGATAAAAAAATAAACATTGTACTGGCAACCGACCATGGCACCGTTCGGGTAAAAACGCCTGCAAAGGTTATTGGAGACAAACAGACAACTACCAACCTGCGGTATAAACACGGGCGCAATCTTAATTACGAGCCCAAGGAAGTATTGGCTTTCCGCGACCCCAAAGAGGCTGGTTTGCCGGTACCTACCGTCAACTCCTCCTTTATCTTTGCCAAGGAAGACGGCTTCCTGTGTTACCCGAACAACTACAATTATTACGTAAACTATTACCGGAATACCTTTCAGCACGGCGGGGTAAGCCTGGAAGAAATGATAGTGCCGGTGATAAGAATGACGAGTAAATAGAGGAGGAAAAAGGCGCGCCGTGTACCAATTGGTAAAATGGAAGCTGCACAGCAATGCAGAAAGTTCCGCTAGTAACCTGGTCTTGCACGGAAGGTTTGGTAGCAGGAGGTAGAAGCCAGTTGGTTTTTATTGATTGTTTGTGGAAAAACTACATTTTTATTTGTAGTGTTTCCGGCAGTATACAGATATTTTTGTGACCGGAATTGCACTCAGCAATAGAACATATGAAATACAACCAGACGGCGCTTGATAAAATAGAAAGGATACTGGACGAGACCGGCTACGTGGTGCGGTATGAGCGGGGTAATTTTCAGAGCGGCTATTGCATATTGGAAGAACGCAAAGTGGTGGTGTTGAATAAATTCCTGCAGATGGAAGGCCGTATCAATACCCTGGTGGATATTATACCACAATTGATGGTGAACCCCGACCTGCTCTCGGCGGAGGCGAAAAAAACATATAAAGAAGTACTCGCCAGGTTTGAAGAAGAAGAGAAATAGTTTTCCTGTAGCTGTGCCTTTTTGTTTGGTGGCCAAAACAGCATGTTAATACCCAATACATACCCCAAATATTGTCATATCCTCCAATCACCATAACTTTTTTGGGCACCGGCACCAGCAGCGGCGTGCCTATGATTGCCTGCCCCTGTGCAGTTTGCGCCTCGGAAAATCCGAAAGATAAAAGATTGCGCTGCAGCATCCTCGTACAATCGCCCACCACCACCCTGGCCGTGGATGCCGGGCCCGATTTCAGGTACCAGATGTTGCGGGCCGGTGTAAAAAACCTGGACGCCATCGTGTTTACGCATCCGCATAAAGATCACGTTGCGGGACTGGATGATGTAAGGGCATTCAATTATTTCTCGGGCAAGCCAATGAATATTTATGCGAACGAACTTACACAGGAAGTCATCATCCGCGAGTTCCCCTATGCTTTTACAGATACCAAATACCCGGGGCTGCCGGAGATTACACTAAATCCTATCGACGCCGAACCTTTTACCGTGGGCGATATAATGGTAACGCCCGTACAGGTCTGGCATTTAAAGATGCAGGTGCTGGCTTTCCGGTTCGGCCTTTTTACCTATATAACAGATGCCAACCGAATTGAGGAAGCAGAGAAAGAAAAGATAAGAGGCAGTGAGGTGATGGTCATTAACGCCCTCAGGAAAGAAAAACACATTTCGCATTTTTCGCTGGACGAAGCAGTGCAGATGGCACAGGAACTGAAGGTGCCGCAAACATATCTCACACACATGAGCCACCAGATGGGCAAACACGATGATGTAAATGCAACCCTGCCCAACGGTATTGCACTTGCATACGATGGCCTGCAGATAAAAATACCATAAATTCAGATCGCCGGTAGCGGAAATAGGGTTAATTTTCCATCACCTTATTTCTATGTGGAAAAAATTTGTAAAAGACTACCTCAGTTTTACAAAAAAAGATCGTGCCGGCATCATGGTGCTGGTGACGCTTATTCTTTTTGTAATTGTGCTGCCCCGGTTCTGGCCTGCAAAAAAAGCCATGCCTGCTTCCAAAGAAGAAATTGAAAAGATGCAATTGTTAGCAGCAGCACTTCCTGCAGCCGACCAGCAGGAGAATATTCCTAACCACACTTTTCCTGACAGAAGAACCGAACCGAAAGAAAAGGCGGTGCTGTTCTCTTTTGATCCCAATACGCTGGATGTTGCAGGATGGAAGCGTTTGGGCATCCGCGATAGAACCGTTGCAACCATTCAAAATTATTTGGCGAAAGGTGGTCAGTTCAGGAAAGCGCAGGACATCGGTAAAATTTACGGACTGTTTAAAGACGACTATGAGCGGTTGCTGCCTTACGTACAAATAAAAAACACTCCGGCCATTGAAAAGAAGGTGTATGAAGAAAGGAAAACCTACCCGTTTCCGGATAAGCCGGTATATCCTGCAAAGCGTGCGCCTGCTGTCATTGAGATCAATGCCGCCGATACCACGGCATTGATTGCCCTGCCCGGCATAGGTAGTAAACTCGCAGCCCGTATCATCAGCTTCCGGGAAAAGCTGGGTGGTTTTTATGCCGTGCAGCAGGTGGCCGAAACGTATGGACTCGCCGATTCAACCTTTAACAAGATTAAGACGCTGCTGCAATGTAACCCGGCGGCCGTCGGGCGCATTAACATCAATACGGCAGATGCGACTATCCTGAAACAGCACCCGTATATCCGGTGGAACCTGGCCAATGCCATTGTACAATACCGTAACCAGCATGGCAGTTTTAAATCGGTAGATGATTTGCAATTGATTGAGATTGTTACGCCGGAAATCTGGGAGAAATTAAAACCTTATATTGTAATAGAATGAAGGTTGGTAACACCCGACAAAAGTCAAAAATAAAACCTCCCTAACGCTTGTTAGTGTCGTAAAAAAATATTTACTTGCATTCCGTTTCTACAAGGCCTCTAACGATTGCTTGCTTTTTATCATCCTTAATCTACGATTGCTTGCCTCTTTTATGGAATTTCAAACTTCAGAACTCACACAACAGGTAGCCCAGACAGCACAAGACTTTGCCCGGCAATACATTAAACCGAATGTAATGCTATGGGATGAAAGCCAGGAATTTCCGGTTTCGGTCTTTAAAGAACTGGGAAAGCTGGGTATGATGGGTGTGCTGGTGCCTGAAGCCTATGGCGGTTCCGGCCTTGGTTACTTTGAATACGTAACCGTCATCCAGGAGATATCCAAAGTATGCGGTTCAATTGGGTTGAGCGTAGCTGCCCACAACTCATTGTGCACGGGCCATATTATGGCGTTTGGCAGCGAAGAACAAAAGAGAAAATACCTTCCCCAACTTGCTACTGCCGCCATGATTGGAGCCTGGGGACTCACCGAACCCAATACTGGCAGTGATGCCGGTAACATGAAATGCGTAGCGGTACAGGATGGCAGCCACTGGGTTATTAATGGAACGAAGAGTTGGATAACGCACGGTATATCCGGTGACGTAGCGGTGCTGATTTGTCGTACCGGCGCGCCGCGGACAAAAGACAATGCCACTGCTTTTATTATTGAGCGGGGCACCCCTGGTTTCAGTGGGGGTAAAAAAGAAAACAAGCTGGGCATGCGTGCCAGTGAAACAGCTGAAATGATATTTGACAATTGCCGTATACCAGACAGCTGCCGCATGGGTGGAGTAGGAGCGGGTTTTAAGCAGGCAATGAAGGTGCTGGATGGCGGCCGGATTTCCATTGCTGCGCTCAGCCTGGGCATTGCAAAGGGTGCTTATGAAGCTGCGTTGCAGTACTCAAAAGAACGCTACCAGTTTGATCAGCCCATTTCTAGTTTTCAGGGCATTTCTTTTAAACTGGCAGATATGGCTACCGAAATTATGGCGGCGGAATTACTGACCATGCAGGCCGCCGACATGAAGAACAAAAAAATGGACATGACCAAAGAAGCGGCCATGGCAAAATATTATGCCAGCGAGGTGGCGGTGAGGACGGCGAATGATGCGGTCCAGATTTTTGGCGGTTATGGTTATACGAAAGATTTCCCGGTAGAAAAATTTTACCGCGATGCCAAGCTTTGCACCATTGGTGAGGGTACTTCAGAAATTCAAAAAATAGTAATTGCGCGGGAAGCGCTGAAAAGATAATTTCGATGATTGCCTGCTTGTACATGGCCCGGTTCAGCAATGACCGGGCTTTTTTGTGCGCAGTCCTTTCTTTTACTGCATCGTACAGCCGTAATGCGGTAGTGGTGGGTGTTTGCCGCCGTAGCCCGTTTTCCCAATGCTGGCAACGGTGCGTGCCCCACGGACTATTTTCAATCAACCCAAAAAATCATCCTCCTGTTTGGGCGCATATTTATCGAATACTTTTTCAATGGCGCCGGCAAAAATCGGGAATTTGTCTTTCGCGAAATTTTTTACGATCTCGATGGATTTCAATGCCTGTTTTTCCGTAAGGCCTTCCGCCATTAATTTATTGATTAATTCCTCCATATTATTTTGATTGATGTAAATAAACTGCTAAGATAAAACAATAAAAAACGCCGGAAATACATCCGGCGTTAAATAAATTTATCTGCTTGTTAAGCGCTTATTTTTGAAATCATGGTGGTTGCTTCACCCCCAGCGGCGCGAAACTAAGCCACCTTCAGCAAACTCATTTTGCTCTTATCAAATTTCTTCTCGGCGTATTCCAGCGTAAGATGAAATGATTTTTCCTTGCTGGAAGGCAGCTCAAACATGGCATCGGTCAAAATGCTTTCGCAAATACTGCGTAACCCACGGGCGCCCAGTTTAAATTCCATGGCTTTTTTAACCATGAAATCCATTACATCGAGGTCAATTTCCAATTTAATGCCTTCAATCTCGAACAACTTTTTGTATTGCTTGATCAGGGAGTTTTTAGGCTCTGTTAAAATAGCACGCAGGGTTTCACTATCCAGCGGATTGAGGTAGGTTACCACCGGCAAACGTCCCAGTAATTCAGGTATCAGACCAAAGTGTTTTAAATCCGGTGCATTTACATACTGCAACAGGTTTTTCTTCATATTCTCCTGTTGTTCTTTGTTTACATTAAATCCAATTGCATTGGTATTTACGCGGCGGGCAATCAGTTTATCAATGCCATCAAAAGCGCCACCACAAATAAATAATATGTTTTGTGTATTGATTTTAATCAGCTTTTGCTCCGGGTGCTTACGGCCCCCCTGTGGCGGCACCAATACGTCGGTACCTTCCAGCAGCTTCAGCATTCCCTGTTGTACGCCTTCCCCGCTTACATCACGCGTAATAGAAGGGTTATCGCCTTTCCTTGCAATTTTATCTATCTCGTCAATATAAACGATACCGCGTTCGGCTGCGGCCACATCGTAATTACAAACCTGCAATAAGCGGGTGAGGATGCTTTCTACATCTTCGCCTACATACCCTGCTTCTGTAAATACCGTGGCATCTACAATAGCAAAAGGCACATTCAATAATTTGGCAATTGTTTTGGCCAGCAAGGTTTTACCCGTGCCGGTTTCGCCAACCATAATGATATTGCTCTTTTCTATCTCTACATCGTTTTCAGTAACTTTCTGCTGCAGGCGTTTGTAATGATTATACACCGCAACGGCCAATACTTTTTTAGCATCATCCTGCCCAATTACATATTCGTCAAGGAAGCGTTTTACTTCTATTGGTTTTTTTACGTTCAGCTTAAATTGTGAAGCACCGGGGGTGGTTTCGCTGCGGATCATCAGTTCCTGCTCAATGATTTCCTGCGCATGCTCCACACAGTTTTCGCATATGTGTCCCTCCTGGCCGGCGATCAGAATTTTTACTTCGTCGCGGCTTCGGCCACAGAAAGAACAATGCAATGTGTTTTTTGCCATAATAATCTGGTAAGCTTAAAAATAAGGTCTGCCCCCACCTGAGGGGAACTACAAAGGTCACAAACTTTTGGGGTTAATCCAACACCCGGTTAATAAAATAAAAACCGCCGTTCAGGCGGTTTTTAAGGCAGTATGAACAAGATTCGGGCAGATCTGCCTATAATTTGGTAATTAATTCATCTACAATGCCATATTCAATGGATTCTTTGGCATCCATCCAATAATCGCGGTCAAAGTCTTTCATGATTTGTTCAAACTTTTTACCACAGTTTTCTGCCAGGATACGCGCAGAAATCTCTTTGGTTTTTTTGGTTTGTTTTGCCTGTATTTCAAGGTCTGCACTTACTGCCTGGTAATGGCCGCCAATACTTGGCTGGTGAATCATTACCTCCGCATGCGGATAAATAAAGCGCCTGCCTTTTACACCGCCGCTCAGTAATATAGAACCCATGGAAGCTGCCAGGCCCATGTTAATGGTACTTACAGGGCTTTTAAGCATTTTCATGGTATCATAAATCACCATGCCGCTTGTTACAATTCCGCCGGGGCTATTGATAAAAAATTTTATCTCTTCTCCAGGTTTGTCTGCATCCAGCAACAATAATTTTGTGGTTACATCTTTGGCAGTTTTATCATCTACACCACCCCACAGGTAGACGCTGCGCGTATCAAAAAAATACTTTTCCAGTTTTTTCGCAAACATCATCGCATCCGGTTGCGGTTTTTCATCTTTTGGTTCATCATCCGGCTCTTCGTCCATTCTAAATGGCTTCCGTAAAGGTCTTGAATGTAAATACATATAATCAGTTTATTGTGGTAAGAATAATGTTTTGTGAAAGGCAAATGATTAGTCAGGTTTTTTATCTTTCCGTGGGTTGGTCAACAACACTTCATCTACCAGGCCGTATTCTTTGGCCTCCGGTGCAGTTAGCCAGTAATCACGTTCGCTGTCTTTTTCTATTTGCTTGGGTGTTTTGCCTGTATGAAACGCGGTGATATCATACAGTTCTTTTTTCAATTTTTTAATTTCATTCACCGTTATTTCGATATCACTTGCCTGGCCACCGATGGCGCCGCTTGGCTGGTGCATCATAATACGGCTGTGTTTTAACGCCGTGCGTTTGCCTTTGGTGCCTGCACACATTAATACCTGGCCCATAGACGCTGCCATGCCGATACAAATAGTAGATACATCGGGTGTTACATATTGCATGGTATCATACACACCAAGGCCGGAATACACACTGCCGCCGGGGCAATTAATATACATCTGAATATCCCTGTTGCGATCGGTGCTGTCTAAAAACAATAACTGTGCGGTTACAATATTGGCTACTTCATCATTAATGGGATAGCCAAGAAAAATAATACGGTCCATCATCAAGCGGCTGTAAACGTCCATTACGGCAACGTTCATCGGGCGTTCTTCAATAATGTTGGGAGTAAGATTGGTAACTTCGTATTTCTGGTAATCATTGAGCGTATGGCTGGAAATACCCCGGTGCTTCACAGCATATTTTTCGAATTCTTTTCCTAAGTCTATCATGGTTTTTTCTATTATTGGTGAGGCAATTTAAGGCATTGTTTCTACCAAATACCATGCAAAGCAAAAAATCAGACAAATTGACGGGAGAGGAAAGCTATTCGCCGTTCGCTATAAGCTTTTAGCGCTTTCGCTTGTTTTAGTAAAACAAAAAAGCCATTGGTTCTTTCCTTCAGCAGGCGAACCAATGGCTAAAAACTTACGGCTAACAGCTGAGCTTAGTGCTGGTGCTGGTGGGCCTCCTGCATTTTAGTGAATGCGGCTGCTTCAATATCCTTCTCTGTGGGGTTTACTTGTGTCTCTGCCCAGCCAAATATTTTATCGGTTTGTATGCGGTGATAACTGTCTTCTACAAATTTTTTATCCTTCATCATGCGGTCAACGTAGTCGTTTACCCATGGCTGATCTTCACCAAGGTTGGCACCGCCCATATAACTGAACAACTGGTTTTTTGCGAATTCACGTAAATCTTCCTGTTTTACTTCAATACCGTTGTCCTTCACGAGCTGATCAACAATAAGCGTCCATTTTAGTGAATTAACAAAAGACGGATATTCTGTTTCAACCTGCTCAGCGGTCTTTGGTTTTTCGCCGCCGTTCTGCATCCAGCGCTTGAGAAAAGATTCCGGGAAAGTGATTTCCGTATGGTTAAGTAACTGGTGGTATATCTGGTCAGACAGCTGGTTGCGGCTTTGTGCATCCCAGTATTTCTGAATATCTTCTTTAACCGCTTCGCGCAACCCGGCTTCGTCAGCAATTTCTTTTGCAGGATACGCAGTTTTAAAAAATTCTTCATTCAATTCCGCCTTTTCTACCAATCCCACTTTCGTAATCAGCACGTCAAAATACCGTTCAGCGTCTTTTTCTTCCAGTCCAAGATCCTTCAAAATAAAATCTCTTTCTTTCTCATCAAATGCCTGGGAGGGCTGAATCACAAAATGATCGTCTTTTTTCCTGCCCATCAGGCTTGTGCGAAAATCTTCTTTAAAATATTTAACCAGCAGGGAGTTGTCTTTTTGTATACCGCCTTCTGTTGGATTGCCTTCCGCATCGCTCTCTGTAAAAGTGATGTTCAGCACGTTTTCATCGCTGCTTACGATTTCCGGATCGGTCATCTTACCATTGCGGGTGCGCAGGCGATCCACTTCTTCGTTAATGCTTTCTTCGGTAGGGGTAACTTTATAACGGGTAAGGGACGCTTTGCCAAGATCAGGAATGGAAAACTCGGGCTTCAGGCCCACTTCAAAAGCAAATGCATATTCAGCCGGGTTGCTCATGTTCAGCTGGCTGGCATCGTTTTCTGGTAAGGGCAGGGGCTGGGCAAAAATTTCCAACTTTTCATTTACCATAAAATCAGACAGGCCTTTTTCAACACTCTTCAGTACCTCATCTGCAAACACGGATGAGCCGTACATTTTTTTTACCATCCCGGTGGGCACCATGCCTTTGCGAAACCCGGGAATATTTGCAGACTTGCTATAAGATTTAATTGCTTTTTCAAAAGAAGGCAGGTAATCGTCCTTTGCCACCTTAACAACGATTTTCTCGTTCAGTAAACCGATGTTTTCCCTTGTAACTGTTGCCATTGTATGTAGTTAATAAGTTGAAAGGTTGATTGGTTAACCCGCCAGGCGGCGCTTGTGTTACCACGCAACCCGACAGCGCGTCAGCCAATCAACCAGAAAAGTGCGGATAATAGGGGTCGAACCTACATGCCTTGCGGCGCCAGATCCTAAGTCTGGTGCGTCTGCCAATTTCGCCATATCCGCATTAACGTTGTTCATTCAGGATTTTGGGATGGCAAAAGTAGGCTTTTTGCAGTATAAAAGCCATGGTTTTTTCGTAAATTTGTTATTCATGGATACAGTAGCGCTCACGCCAAAATACAACCTCAATGAAGAGCAGGAAAAGAAACTCATTCTCAGGGAATACCGTTCTTTACTCCGTAGTTTAAAGACCAAATTAAAGCCGGGTGACAAAGAATTGATCCGCCGTGCTTTTGAAATAGCCGCAGACGCCCACAAAACCATGCGCCGGAAAAGCGGAGAGCCGTATATACTTCATCCCCTGGCAGTTGCACAAATATGCGTTGAGGAAATTGGCCTTGGGGTGCGTTCAACTATCTGTGCGCTTTTACACGATACGGTAGAAGACACCGATATTACGCTGGAAGACATACAGCGCGAATTTGGTGGGGAGATTGCCAGGATTGTGGACGGGCTTACAAAAATTTCTAATGTTATTGATGTAAATGCATCGCAACAGGCGGAGAATTTTAAAAAGATACTCCTAACGCTCACCGATGATCCCCGTGTAATATTAATTAAGCTGGCCGACCGCCTGCACAACATGCGCACCCTGGAGAGCATGAAGCGCGAGAAGCAACTGAAAATATCTTCTGAAACCGTATATGTATATGCGCCGCTGGCACACCGCATGGGTTTGTACAATATCAAAACCGAGCTGGAAGACCTGGCCATGAAATACTTGGAGCTGGATACCTACAAGGAGATAGCCCGCAAGCTGGCGGAAACCAAACGGGAACGCACCCGCTACATCAATGAATTCATCCGCCCCATTAAAGAAAAACTGGAAAAAGGCAATTATAAATTTGAGATACAGGGACGCCCGAAAAGCATTCATTCTATCTGGAATAAAATGAAGAAGAAAGGCGTAAGCTTTGAAGAAGTCTACGATCTGTTTGCGATTCGTATTATTCTTGATTCCCCGCAGGAAAGAGAGAAGCAGGATTGCTGGAGCGTGTACTCCATGATCACAGATGAATATACGCCTTCACAGGAACGGCTGCGCGACTGGTTAAGTAATCCAAAAAGCAACGGATATGAGGCATTGCATACCACAGTAATGGGCCCATTGGGCAAATGGGTGGAAGTACAGATACGCACGATGCGCATGAACGAAATTGCGGAAAAAGGATTGGCAGCCCACTGGAAATACAAAGAAGATAATGCTGATGAAAGTCGCTTCGATAAATGGTTTCAGCAAATCCGCGAGGTATTGAATACGCAGGATGCCGATTCGGTGGATTTTCTGCAGGATTTTAAAACGTCCTTCCTGGCGGAAGAGATTTATGTGTACACGCCCAAAGGCGATGTGAAAATGCTGCCGGTAGGATCTACTGCCCTCGACTTTGCCTTTTCTATTCACAGTGCAGTAGGTTCTCAGTGTATTGGCGCCAAGGTAAATCATAAACTCGTTCCCATCAGCCACAAACTGCGCAGTGGCGACCAGGTAGAAATCATTACGTCGGCCAAACAAAAGCCAACGGAAGACTGGCTGGGGTTTGTTGTAACTGCCAAGGCGAGGGCAAAAATAAAAGATGCGCTTAAAGAAGTTAAAAGAGGCATTGCAGAAGAAGGCAAATACACTGTCCAGAAAAAACTGGAAGGCATGGGTGCGGCATTTAACCAGCACAATATTGATGAACTCACTAATTATTACAAACTCAATTCATCGCTCGACCTGTTTTATGACATCGCCGTAAAATCGATTGATCTTAAAGAGCTGAAAGAATTCCTGGTACTGGGCGATAAAATAGAAATGCCCAAGCCTATCCGGCAGCCGATAGAAATTAAAGGGGAAGGATCGTTGTCTGCACTGGCAAAGAAAGATGCAGAACTCATCATATTCGGCGAAAGCAGCGATAAGATAATGTATACGCTGGCCAATTGCTGCAAGCCAATACCGGGAGATGATGTTTTTGGTTTTGTGACCACCGGAAAAGGATTGACCATACACCGCACCAATTGCCCCAACGCCGCCAAATTGCTGGCCAATTATGGACACCGGGTTGTAAAAACTAAATGGGCCAAGAATAAAGAGATTTCGTTTCTAACCGGTTTAAAAATCGTGGGGTTGGACGATGTAGGGGTGATCCACAAAATTACCAACCTCATTTCGGGGGAAATGAAAATTAATATCAGCGCACTGACGGTAGAAGCGATAGAGGGGATTTTTCACGGTAATATTAAAGTGTTTGTGCACGACAAAGAAGAATTGGAAGACCTGGTCGAAAAGCTGCTGAAACTGAGTGGTATTCAATCGGTAGACAGGTATGATGCAGAGAAAGAATAACTACGGTCAACTTATTAAAGTTGCAGCATTGCTACATTCGTTGCCAGCTGCGCTACCGCTCCCCTCCAATATTATATTTTGACAGGGTAGCAGGTTACTGATTATTGCCGCAAATTATTAATACGGGATAGCCAGTTATAATGGCATTCTCTGCATTTTCATATTTTTTACATTTTCATATTTCGTATCGGTTCATTCCTCTATTTTTGCCACTTCTCAATAACAGTTCAACATTCAATTTTTTATGGTAGATGCGATATTGGGTTTGCAGTGGGGAGATGAAGGAAAAGGAAAGATTGTAGATTATTTTGCTCCGAATTATGATGTGATCGCCCGGTTTCAGGGTGGTCCTAATGCAGGACATACTTTATATGTTGGCGACAAAAAAGTGGTGCTGCACCAGATTCCTTCCGGTGTATTTCATGCGCAGACTGTTAACCTGATTGGTAATGGCGTGGTGCTGGACCCCGTAACACTGAAAAGGGAATGTGATATCGTAGCGTCATTTGGTGTGGATGTAAAGAAAAATTTGTTTATCTCTCAACGTACCAATATTATTGTACCTACTCACCGGGCACTGGACAAAGCTTCCGAGCTGTCTAAGGGGCACGATAAGATTGGGTCCACGTTAAAAGGCATTGGTCCGGCTTACATGGACAAGACTGGCCGCAACGCACTCCGTGTGGGCGATCTGCTTGACAAAGATTTTAAAAAATCATATACACAGCTCAAACAAAAACACCAGCAATTGCTGGACAATTTTAATTTCCAGGAAGACATCAGCGCCTGGGAAACGGAATTTTTTGAAGGGGTTGAATTTTTAAAGCAACTGAATATCGTAAACGGCGAATATTTTATCAATGATAAAATTTCGCAGGGCAAAAAAGTTCTGGCCGAAGGGGCGCAGGGCAGTATGCTGGATGTTGATTTCGGTACCTTTCCTTTTGTAACTTCATCCAATACCACCAGTTCGGGTATTTGTTCGGGCTTAGGTATTGCGCCGCAAAAAATACGCGACATTATGGGTGTCACAAAAGCCTATTGCACACGCGTGGGCAGCGGTCCGTTTCCAACTGAGTTAAATGATGCTACCGGCGAAGAATTGCGTAAGTTGGGGAGTGAATTTGGTGCAACTACCGGAAGGCCACGCCGCTGCGGCTGGATTGACCTGGTAGCATTGAAATATGCCTGCATGATAAACGGTGTCACAAAAGTAATCATGACAAAAGCAGATATTTTAGATAATTTTAAGGAATTGGAAGTATGCACCGCTTACGGCATTGATGGCAAAGAGGTAAAAGAAGTTCCGTTCCAGATGATGCACCATACCATTGCACCTGTATGGAAATCTTTCAGTGGATGGAATTGTGATACGATTGCAGCAAAAACAGCTGCCCAGTTGCCTGAGAAAATGAAGACCTATGTAGATTTTATCAACCGGTATATTGGCGTAAACGTTTCGCATATTTCAAACGGACCGGGCAGGGAGCAGATAATTAATGTAGGGTAAAACAATAGAAAAAATATTTAAAAAAATTTGGCGGATTAAAAACTTCGCTTAAATTTTACACTAATTAAAAATCCTATTAGACCATGGCGAAGTCAAGTAAGGACAAACCGGAAAAAAAAGCTGCACCAAAAGCAGCAGACGAGCGAGCGGAGAAGGCGTCTCCTAAATCTAAGAAGCAACTGGATGATGATGATGACGACATCGGCGACGATGACGAGGAAGATCAACCCAAAGCTTCAAAAGGTAAATCATCTAAAAGCAAAAAAGAGGATGATGAGGATGACGATGCTGATGTAGATGTTAAGGACGATTGGGAAAAAGTGGAGGAAGAAGAAGAATGGGATCCGGACTTCGATGAATTCGACATCCCAAAGTCCAAGACCAAGAAAAGTACAGGTACAGGCACCGGTGCAGCCGCTAAAAAAGGCAAAGGTGAAGAAGAAGATCTGGGTGTTGACGATGACTTCAAAGACATGGATCTGTTTAATGACAGCGGATTTGATGATGAGGATGATGATTATTAAACGCTAATCCACCGCGAATGCAAACAATCTAGCGCGAACAGTTTGGACAGTAATTTTATTTCTTTCCCCATAACCGATTTCACAACAACAAAGCAACAGGTGCTGAGCTGGGCAAACCAATTCAGCACCTGTTGCTTTTTAGATAACCATCAATACCAGTTTAACCACCATACGTACGAATGCATGCTTGGTGCAGGGGCAAAGGTCTTTCTTGAACTGCCAGCCGGCAATGCGCTTGCACAACTCCGGCAGTTCCAGCAGCACCATAATGGATGGCTTTTTGGCCATTTGAACTATGATTTAAAGAATGAAACCGAAGAACTGGTTTCCGCGCACCAGGATGGTATCGGTTTTCCGGATCTTTTTTTCTTTGTTCCGGAAACAGTTATCCTGCTGAGCCAGCACCAACTGTGCATTGCAGCTGCCGACGCCGGTACAGCCAACAACATCTTCATCGCTATAACCACTACTGCCGGGCATACAGCTCAGCCGCGTGCAACACCCGTCGCTTTCAGGCAGCGGATTTCAAAAGCGGAATATATAGGCGCCGTGGAAAAATTGCGTGGCCATATCATGCGCGGCGATTGCTATGAGGTTAATTTCTGCCAGGAATTTTTTGCCACCGAAACGAATATAGACCCCGTTGCCATTTATCATTTGCTCAGCGAAATTTCACCGGCTCCGTTCGCGGCTTTTTACAAGACAGATGGCCGCTACCTGTTATGTGCAAGCCCTGAGCGTTACCTTAAGCGGCAAGGCAACCATATTATTTCTCAGCCCATCAAAGGCACCCGCAAGAGAAACCTGCTAGATGCGGCAGCAGATGAAACGGGCAGGGCCGCTTTGTACAACAGCACCAAGGAGCGTGCTGAAAATGTAATGGTGGTGGATCTTGTGAGAAATGATTTGTCAAAAATCTGTGTGGAAGGAAGCGTGCAGGTGGATGAGTTATTTGGTATTTATTCTTTTCCGCAAGTGCACCAGATGATCTCTACCGTTAGTGGCACCCTGCAACCAGGATTGTCTTTTGCCGACATGGTACAACAGACATTTCCCATGGGCTCTATGACAGGCGCCCCCAAAAAAAAAGTGATGGAACTGATTGAACGGTTCGAGACAGTTAAACGTGGAATTTTTTCAGGCGCCGTGGGTTATATCTCCCCGGGCGGCGACTTTGACTTCAATGTAGTTATCCGTAGCATCTTGTACAACCAACCCGCACGCTACCTTTCTTACCTGGTAGGTTCTGCCATCACGTTTGCCAGCTCGGCAGAAGAAGAATATGAAGAATGCATGGTAAAAGCCGCTGCTATTAAACAAGTGTTCTCATGAAGAGCGGGCTAGCCTGCCTTGAGAAAATTATTGTTTCGCCATTTTTGTTGCCATAATCATACTGTCTTTGGATGAAGATGCGGCGGCAGCAGCGTTATTATTGAGCGCGTTATTCAGCAACATCTGTATGGATTCATTTAAAATCTGGTACTTACCGGCATTAAACTGATCCAATTTGGCTGCAGGTAATTTGATTTCATACGAACTGTTGGCACTTGCCATCACTTTGTCGAAATCGGGATTGTAACGGTTAAAATCTGAAATATCCATCACAATATTCTTTGCAATTACACTAGCCCGGTATTTTCCGGAAACGGTTTGTGATTTGGCATCTTCCAATTCGGCGGCATTCAGTTGGCGATTGAAAATATAAGTGCCGTTGACACCATAGTTTTCATCGGTTTCTTTTTTCGTAAGGGTGGTGAGGCCGCCCTGTCCTTCAAAAATATAGTGGGTGCCAATAAACTTCTTAACATGATTACGACTTTCTGTGGGGAGGTAGTACTGCAGGTCCCAAAAATTACGACTTCCACTTTTGCGAATAGCCTTCTGCACATTACCAGGGCCGCCGTTATATGCAGCAATCACCAGGAGCCAGTCGCCAAACTGGTCATACAAATCGTTCAGGTATTTTGCTGCAGCGTGGGTGCTTTTGATATAATTCGTTCTTTCATCTATCTTATGGTTCACTTTTAACCCCAATACCCTGGCCGTAGCTGGCATCAGCTGCCATGGGCCCACTGCACCTGCCCAGGATACCGCGCTGGTGTGAAGCCGTGATTCAATCACCGCCAGGTATTTTAACTCTTTGGGAAGTTTGTGAGCGATAAGGATACCGTCCATTACATTGAAGTAAGGTCTACCCCAGCCCCGCATGCTCTCGAGGTCATCTGTATTTTTCTCGATATAGTCTTGTACAAAGCTGATGGCACGTGGATTAAGGCGGGGACCGGCGGCATTGGCGAAATTGTCGTTATCGAACAAATTCTTAAAACCCTGCGGCTTTACGGCAGGCACAACGATACGGGAATGATGGGTCTTAACTGAACTATCCTTTGCGGCCGTAACCGTTGTAATCACAACTGCAGCAGTTTCTAAAGATACTGCCTGCTGTGCGTGTGCAAAGAAGCCAAAAACCAGTATAAGGCCCGGAATTAATAAAAACTTTTTCATTGTTGTAGTTTACGTTTCTCAAACTCAAAAACGGCAGTTGTACAATGATTTACTTCAGGAGGATACAGGAAAAGATTAGGTGGATATGGGAAAAAGAATTGGCTTAAAAAGCGCTATAATGGGAAACAAGAATTGCAATTATTGAGCCAGTAATTGGTGCGCCAGGCGAAGTAAAGATACCTCACAAAACTGGTTTGTCATAGCCTGTATTCCGAAAGGCATACCATTGGAGTGTTTGAAGAGGGGAATGGAGATGGCCGGAATGCCTACCAGGTTAGCGTAAACCGTATATATATCAGCGAGATACATAGCAATTGGATCATCGGTTTTCTCACCAATTTTGAAGGCTGTAGCAGGCACTGTAGGAAGCAGGATTACATCGAAATTGTTAAATATTTCACGAGTGGTATCCAGGAGCTTTTTTCTTACTTTCTGGGCCTGTGTGTAGTAGGCATCAAAGTAGCCTGCACTCAGTACAAAGGTGCCGAGCAGGATGCGGCGTTTAACTTCTTTACCAAAGCCTGCTGACCGGCTTTCTTTATAAAAATCAGCAAGCGCCAGCCCGGCCTGGCTGCTGCGGTAACCAAAGCGTACGCCGTCGTACCTGGAAAGATTGGAGGAAGCTTCTGCGGTGGTAAGCACGTAATAAGCAGGCACGATATAATCCAGCAGGCCGAAATTAACTGGTGATACCGTATGCCCAAGGGTAGAAAGGTTTTCTATATAGCCGGTGATGGTAGCCGCCATCTCCTGATCCAGGCCTGGATGGTGCAATGCTTCGCTGAAATAGCCAATGCGCAATTTTTTGGCTGGGGCATCAATTTCGGTGGTATAATCCGGTACTTCGTTGTCTGCCACGGTGCTGTCGAAGGCATCTTTACCGGCGATGACCTGCAATACCAGTGCGGCATCGGGAATAGTATTTGAAAAAATCCCAATCTGGTCGAACGACGACCCATACGCAATCAGCCCGTAGCGTGAAATGCGGCCATAGGTGGGTTTCAGCCCAACAATACCACAGAAATCTGCGGGCTGCCGTACAGAGCCGCCGGTATCGCTTCCAAGGCTAACCATGCACATGCCCGCCTGCACAGCTACGGCCGATCCACCGGAAGAGCCACCGGGTACACAGTCTTCGTTTAATGCATTGCGGGTCTGGCCGTAATAGGAGTTTTCGTTGCTGGAGCCCATCGCAAATTCATCGCAGTTGCATGCGCCGATAATAATCGCATCTTCATCCAGTAACTTTTGTATGGCAGTCGCATTGTACGTGGCGGTAAAACCTTGTAAGATGTGCGATGCAGCAGTAACCGCATGGCCTTTATAGCAAATGACATCTTTAATACCAATTACTACGCCGTGGAGTTTGCCTGCGGGCTGACCTGCTTTGCGCCGCTGATCGAGCGACGCGGCTCTTTCCAGCGCCTCCGCTGCATATACCGCCGTAAATGCATTGAGGCGTTTACGTTCTTCTATACGGCGCAAAAAAAACTCAACGGCTTCCACACAGGTGGTAGTGCCATTGAGTAAACTGTTTTGGTATTGTAGTATTGAGGAAAAACTAAACAAAGGATCCGTAAAACTTCACAAAAGAAATAAATGAAATAAAAAGGAAATTGAATTAAGAAAGCGGTTTATTTTCTTTTTCTTTTAAACCTTCTTCAATTTCTTTAGTAACATTACTTTTCGCATCATTAAACTCGCGGATACCCTTTCCAAGTCCACGCATTAATTCCGGAATCTTGCGACCACCAAATAACAACAAAACAATTATCAGGATGATAATGATTTCTTGTGTTCCGAGCATGCCCAACAACACTGGTTTTAAATTTAACTGTAGCATAATAAAAAATTGAAGTTCAAAGATAGTGAGAGACTGCAAAACGCATGCATATTTTATTTGCACGCCGCAGTATTTAACGGAAAAGTATACGGTATTATGCAGGGTTCAGATTGCTTTCACCAGGCATTAACAAAAACGGACGCCAAAAGCGTCCGTTTTCAATATATTCTGCCTGCATTCTATGCTTTAACTTTCTGCACAACTGCCATCTTTTTCTCCTGGATCCTGGCTCTTTTACCACTTCTTTCGCGGAGATAGTACAATTTAGCACGGCGCACCTTACCAGTTTTATTCAGTAAAATGGTATCAATATTAGGTGAATAAAGCGGGAATGTTCTTTCCACGCCCACGCCATCAGATATTTTACGCACGGTAAAAGTCTGGGTAAAACTAATACCCTGTCTTTTTATCACATCTCCACGGAAACCCTGGATACGTTCTTTACCACCTTCAATAATCTTGTAATTAACGGTTACGTTATCGCCAGCTTTAAACTTTGGAAAATCTTTTCCCTTGGTTAACTGCTCATGTACAAATGCTACGGCGTTCATATCTTTAAAATTTATAGGACGGCGAAGGTAGGGTTTTCTTTTGAATGTTAAATGATAAATTTTGATTTAGTGCGCCAAAAAATACATTTAATTCGAAATTCAAAAGTGGTTATTTAAAATAACCTACCTGGCTACGTTTACAGCCCTCTTTTCCCTGATAACGGTTACTTTAATCTGGCCTGGATACGTCATTTCTGTCTGTATCTTTTGCGCTATTTCAAAAGACAGCCGGTCGCTGTCCGCATCGGTTACTTTATCTGCTTCTACAATTACGCGCAATTCGCGGCCAGCCTGGATGGCGTAGGCTTTTTCAACGCCCTGGTAGGTCAATGCCAGGGTTTCCAGCTCCTTGATACGTTGCAGGTATTGCTGCATGATTTCCCTGCGTGCACCCGGCCGCGCGCCGCTGATGGCATCACAAGCCTGTATGATGGGCGAAATAACATACTGCATTTCCATCTCATCATGGTGCGCACCGATGGCGTTCACCACAGCCGGATTTTCACCATATTTTTCAGCAATCTTGGCACCCAGTAAAGCGTGGCTTAATTCACTTTCTTCATCCGGCACTTTGCCGATATCGTGTAAAAGTCCGGCGCGTTTGGCCAATTTGGAATTCATCCCCAATTCTGCTGCCATGGTAGCGCAAAGATTTGCCACTTCCCGGCTGTGCATCAGGAGGTTTTGACCATACGATGACCGAAAGCGCATTTTTCCTACGATGCGAACCAATTCTTTGTGCAGTCCATGAATGCCCAGCTCAATAACGGTTCGCTCACCGATTTCCATTATTTGTTCTTCAATCTGCCGGCGGGTTTTCTCCACTACCTCTTCAATACGGGCAGGATGGATACGGCCGTCTGCTACCAGGCGCTGGAGGCTCAAACGGGCAATCTCGCGGCGAAGCGGGTCAAACGACGAAAGCACAATCGCTTCCGGTGTATCATCCACAATAAGGTCAACCCCGGTGGCTGCTTCAATAGCGCGGATATTACGGCCTTCGCGTCCAATGATCTGGCCTTTTATTTCATCACTTTCCAGGTTAAACACGGTGATAGAGTTTTCAATAGCCTGTTCGGCAGCCGTACGCTGAATGGACTGTATAATGATTTTGCGGGCTTCTTTATTTGCTTTTTGCCTTGCGTCATCTATAATTTCCTGTTGCAATCCCAACGCCCTGGTCTGGGCCTCCTGTTTCAGGCTCTCTATTAATTGCGTTCTGGCGTCTTCGGCAGATAACTGTGCTACTTTCTCGAGCCGGCGGATGTGCTCTTCCTGGTGTTTTTCCAGTTCTGTACGCTTTGCATTAATGACCTCTATCTGGCGATTGAGGTTTTCCTTGATGGCTTCATTTTCCTTGATCTGCTTATCCAAACCGCCCTCTTTCTGGGTAATGCTCACTTCCCGTTGTTTCACCCGGTTTTCGGTTTCACCTACTTTGCGGTTGCGCTCCAGCACATCCCGGTCGTAATCAGATTTCAGTTGAACAAATTTTTCCTTCGCTTCTAATAACTTCTCTTTTTTGACTGTTTCGGCATTCGCCTGTGCATCACCGATGATTCTCTGTGCCTGTTGTTCCGCCTCCTGAACTTTGTGCTGCGTATTTTTTGCGAAAACGAGCTTACCAACTATAAGTCCGGCAACTAAAGCAACTATTCCAACTATAACCAATATAATGGTAGAATCCATTGAATTTGTTTTTAATACGGTTTACAATCCTTTTATTTTCTCTCTCCAAATGCATAGAAATGAATAGAATAAATCAGGTAATGGGCGAAAATACAAAAGATAGCGCATATTATAAGTGTTGAAATTTTCATAAAGCGTTGAAGTGCATGAACCGGTTGACGTAATTTGCCCGAACTAAATAATACAAATGAAACGACTATCTTTTTTGCTCATCGGCGCCATCGTTGGTAATAACCTGCTGGCACAATCTTCCGGGTTTACTTTAACCGGCGATATCAGCAACCTGAAAGCGCCGGTAGAATGGGTCTACCTGAATTATATGATAAATAACCAGCGCATTTCCGACAGTGTACTGGTAAAACAAGACAGTTACCATTTCAAGGGAAATGTTACCGAAGCAGTACAGGCCCAGCTGCACATCCGTTATAAAGCAGGCGGGAGCGGCACCAACATTATTCCGGTAAACAGCAAGCGCGACTACGCGATCGTTTTCCTGGAACCCGGCAATATTACCGTAGCCTCCGTGGATTCGTTTGCAAACGTGGTAGTTGCTAATTCCAAAGCAGATGCTGAATACCGCAAGCTGCAGGAAATGGCAAAACCTTACGATACCCGCCTGGCTGCCCTGTACAAAGACTTCTCGGCAGCACGAAAAAGCAAAAATGACACCGCCATGAAAAGGCTGGAAGCCCAGATAGACAGTATTGACGGCGAAGCCAATGAGAAAGTATACGGCGGGTATGTCAAAAACAATCTCTCTTCCCCATTGGCAATCTATGCCCTGAGGAACTGGGCGGGGTATGAAATGGATGTGAGCAAAATAGAACCTGTCTTTAAATCTTTGCCAGCTGCTACGCGCCAGTCGCCGTCGGGTAAAGAGATGCAGGAAAAAATAGTTACCAGTAAAAAAACGGCCATTGGCCAGTTGGCGCTCGACTTCATCCAGGACGATACGCTTGGAAAGCCGGTGGCGCTGCGGTCATTCAGGGGTAAATACCTGCTGGTAGATTTTTGGGCCAGCTGGTGCGGCCCCTGCAGGGCAGAAAATCCTAACTTGGTTACAACCTTCAACAAGTACAAAGGCAAAGGATTCCAGGTACTGAGTGTTTCGCTGGACCGGCCAGGAGCGAAGGACAAGTGGTTAAAAGCCATCCAGGATGACCAGCTGAAGTGGTGGCATGTATCTGATCTCAAATTCTGGGACAATGCAGTTGCGCGTCAATACGGCATAGAGGCCATTCCTCAAAACCTGTTGCTTGACCCCACCGGAAAAATTATTGCAAAAAACCTGCGCGGCGAAGCGCTCGGTGAAAAACTGGCAACCATTTATCCGGATTAGTAAAAATATTGCAAGATTTATTGTAGAGTGCGCCCATGCCCCTGGTTTACCGGGGGCATGCTTGTTATTCTTCGAGTCCTTTATCAATCAATAATTCCAGTTTCTCCAGGCGGGCAGTTATTTCATTGACCGCTGGCAGGCTGCCACCAGATTGCTGGGTAGCGTACCAGAGTATTACCATGCTGATGTAATCCTGCATATCCTTGCCGGCAAACTGGGTTTTAAACTCAATTATCTTATCGTTGATAACTTTAATGGTTTTCCGTACAATCTCTTCATCCTTTGGTTCTACGCGCACACGAAATGTACGGTCTGCCAGCAAAAGATTAATTGGAATTAGTTCAGCCATACACTTGCTTGTTTCAAAATGATTTTATATATTTATTCACACTTTACTAACGGACATATTTGTCCAATATCCGACTATGAAAAAACTTTCCACCACCGCTAAAACCAACGTCCATGTTCGCCAAAGTTAAGTCCCCCGTATTTATCGATTTCCTGAAATTTGAAGTCTTCGCTCCTGCTCCGGCATTTTTAAAAGCTGTTTTGAAAGACGATAAAGGCAGCATTTGCAGCACATTTGAAAAGGATGTGGCAAAAGTTGAAAATGAACTTACCTGGCGTAACCTCAATGATTTGCCATACGGCGTTTATACGTTGTGGTTGTCACACGGCCAGGATGAAATGCAGGTTCGGCTGGTTAAGCGGGTATAACGTTACTCGCTCAGCACTGCAATGCAGCGGTCTATTTCTTTTATGTAATGATTGAGTCTTTTTTCCAGGTCTTTTTTATCTGCCTCATTCATATTATTGGTAGCCGTTTTAAGAATCGACACCTTTTGTTCCAGGTCCTCCAGCTGCCGGCTGCGTGCTGTATCCAATCCGCGGACATCGGTCAATTCTTTTTTTAATTTTTCATTTTCCTTCTGCACAGACTGGTATTGTTTCAGCAATTGCTGGAGCTTTTCATTAATACGTTGTATGTGTTGTTCCAATGGATTCATGCCGCATGGGTTGGTTTACTCAAGCATTGAAAAGGGCAGGATGTCAATTGTAAATGTCGTTGTAAAGGATTCAAACTTTTATTTTTGCACGCACGTTTATTCAATCCGGCGTTTTTCAGGTTACAAGTTAAATTTCCAGCAAGCCAGCCCAGGTAGCTTACCCACAAGTTTTATTTTCTGATTTCCGCGTTTAAGTTGGTTTCCATGGCGATCATTATCTTGTTCATCATACCGTCAATCTCTTTGTCGGTCAGTGTCTTTTCGTCGTCCAGGAAAGTGAAACTTACTGCCAGTGATTTTTTATCTTTTCCCAGTTTCTCACTCTCAAAAACATCAAATAACTGCATTCCCTGCAATTTTTCCAGTTTAATTTGGCGAATGGTTTTCTCGAGCGTATCGTATGCCGTAGCTTTTGGAACAACCAATGCCAGGTCACGCTGCACCGGCAATTGCCTAGGTAATTCGGTTGCCTTAATGCCAGGCCGTTGCTGTAACAGGGCCAATACGGAACTCCAGTTAATATCTGCAAACCATACCGGTTGTTTGATGTCAAAAACACGCAACGTGTTTTTGTTGACCGCACCCAGTGTGGCCACCAGCGTGCCATTGATGACCAGCTCCATGCAATAATTAAGTTTGTTGTTTACAGCGTTTGAAAACAATACCGTCTTCCATCCCAATAGATTGAAGACGCGTTCTATCGTTCCTTTCACATAGTAGAGATCGCTATCGGCCCCCTTGCCTTTCCAGGAGTCATCCTGCACCTGTCCCGTAATATAGAGACTGAGGTGTTCGTATTCTTCGTATACACCGGGTTGGCTGCTGCTGTACGTTTTTCCAAATTCAAAAAATCGCAAATTATGATTGCGGCGATTAATGTTGTGCGCTATTGATTGCAGGCCCGTTTCCAGCATAGAAGGGCGCATGATATTGAGGTCGGCGCTGAGGCTGTTCAGCATTTTTACAGCGGTGCTCAATTCTTCAGTAGTATAAAAAGCACTGTTGGTAATAGAGTTGGTTAGTATTTCATTGAAGCCGAGCCCAGCAAGGTAATTGGCTGCTTTTTCTTTATAGACATACCGGTTTCCTTCGGCATCAACCGATGGCGAAATGGTAATGCTGCTGGGTATTTCAATATTATCGTACCCGTCTATGCGCATAATTTCTTCTACCACGTCGGCAGGCGAATGTATATCGGGCTTGCTGTAGGGTGCGGCTACCCAGATATCATCCATGCCCTCTTTCATTACTTCAAAGCCAAGGCCTGTGAGTATATCTTTTACCGTATCCTGGTGGTATTTTTTACCACTCAGTTTTTTAAGGTAATGGTGTTTGAGGTGTACCTGTATTTTTTCTTTTTTATCAGGATACACATCCACAATATCCGAACTGATGGTACCGCCGGCCACCTCTTTTATCAGCAGGGCTGCGCGTTTGAGCACATTGACGGTACTACTGATATCCGTATTTTTTTCGAAACGTATGGCCGCGTCTGTCCGCAGTCCGTGCCGGAAAGATGTTTTCCGGATGTCTACCGGGTTAAACCAGGCACTCTCAAGAAAGATGCTGGTGGTACTTGCAGTAACGCCGCTCTCAATGCCGCCAAATACACCGGCAATACACATTGGTTGCTCGCTGTTGCTGATAACCAGGTCTTCTCTGCCCAGCTTTCGTTCTTTATTATCGAGCGTTATAAATGGGGTGCCTTCCGGAACATTTTTGACAATTATTTTATTACCAATGATAGCAGCGGCATCAAAAGCATGCAGGGGCTGCCCGGTTTCGTGCAGGATAAAATTTGTAATGTCTACAATATTGTTGATAGGCCTGACGCCGATCGCCCGCAACTTGTGCTGTACCCATAGGGGGCTTTCTTTTACCGTAACGCCGCTGATGCTAACGCCACTGTAACGCTGGCAGGCCTGCTTATTTTCGATACTAACTGCCATGGACAGGCTATTGTTATCGGGCTTAAAACTATTGCTGTTGGGGGCTTTTACCCTGCTGTCTTTTTTATCGTGGTGCGTCAGGTAAGCGCAAACATCCCTTGCTACGCCCAGGTGGCTCATGGCATCCATGCGGTTGGGCGTAAGGCCAATCTCAAATATCCAGTCAGTATAGGGCTGAAAATAGGTGGCTGCGGGTGTTCCGGTTTTTATGTTGGCGGGCAATACCAGTATGCCGGCATGGTTGTCACTCAGTCCTATTTCGTCCTCCGCGCAAATCATTCCGTAACTTTCTTCTCCCCGGATTTTGGCCAGTTTCATGGTTACCGGCGCGCCGTTCTTGGGGTAAATGGTGCTACCGATAGGAGCAACCACCACTTTTTGGCCGACGGCTACATTGGCGGCGCCGCAAACAATTTGTAAATGTTGATCGCTACCTACGGATACCCTGGTCAGTTTTAATTTATCCGCGTTTGGATGCGGGTTGCTTTCCAGCACTTCGCCCACCACCAGGCCCTTTAAACCTCCTTTCAATTCTTCATACTGCTCCAGGTGCTCTACTTCCAGCCCCAGTGAAGTCAATATTTTGCTCAATCTTTCCGGCTCAATTACCACCGGCAGGTATTCAGATAGCCAATTATAAGAAATAGTCATACGGTTAATTCAATTTCAATTGGCGCAAAGATAGGGCGGAAAGCGCTAAGGCGTCAGCTGGAAGCTGTACGGAATATGGTTCCCCATTTTGGAACCGCCTGCTTTCTGCACTTTCGGCTTTTTATGCCTGCACGTTTAACCTTTCGCCTTAAACCGGATACCGCAAACCCTATACCTTTGCACCCAATATGAAAGAAACCAAATTGCATCCTGCAACCATTGTTATTTTTGGAGCGAAGGGCGATCTGACGCGTCGCAAACTCATACCCGCGCTATTCAATTTATTTTTGGGCAATCACCTGCCCGATGTATTTAATATTCTTTGTATCGACTACCTGGCGGCCACGCAGGAAGAATTTAGCAAAGATCTTCTTGCGGGGGTCAACACGTTCTCAAGGGCGGGACAGGCAGATGGAGCAGCCTGGAAAAAATTTTCGGCAAAATTGCTTTACATGCAGGGTGATTTTATGAGTCCTGATACCTATAGCAACTTAAAACAACAGCTGGACAATTTTGAACGGCTGCATCCGCGCCAAGGGGTTCGGATGTTTTATTACGCGGTTTCACCGCGGTTTATTGAAACCATTTCCGAAGGGTTGTATAAACAGAAGCTTTGTACAAACAGCCACCTGCACCGCATTGTAATTGAAAAACCTTTCGGTACTGATTTGTCTACGGCGCAGACGCTCAACAAGTTTCTGCAAAAACGGTTTGCAGAGAAACAACTGTACCGCATTGATCATTACCTGGGCAAGGAAACCGTTCAGAATATACTGGCCTTCCGTTTTGCCAATCATGTATTTGAGCCATTGTGGAACAACCAGTTTATTGATCATGTGCAGATTTCCGTAGCGGAGTCGGTAACAGTGGGTAGCCGTGGCGGTTATTACGACGGCGCCGGCGCCATTCGCGATATGATCCAAAACCATCTCCTGCAACTGCTGTGCGTAATAGCCATGGAGTGCCCCGGCAAGTATGAACCGGAACTAATCCGCAATGTAAAAGCAAAAGTTTTGAAAGACATTCAGCTGTATAAACCGGAAGACGTTTTCAATGACGTAGTCCGCGGTCAATATACAGATGGATTGGTAAATAACGTACCGCAGAAAGCGTATCGGTCAGAAGAGCACGTAGTACCCACATCTGTAACCGAAACCTATGTGGCAGCCCGTCTTTTCATCAATAACAAAAGATGGAAGGGAGTGCCGTTTTTTTTGCGGACGGGCAAAGCGTTACAACGCCAGGCCTCGGTAATTGTAATACAATTCAAAGATTCCCCTTACAAAATATTTAAAGACGATACGGTGCCGAACCGACTCATCATCAGTATACAGCCGGAGCAGGAAATCAGTCTGCTGTTCGAAAGCAAAATACCCGGTTTGCAGATGAAACTGACGCCGGTAGAAATGGATTTTATGTACAAGGATGCCTACACCCAGGATATACCAGAGGCATATGAAACGCTTTTGCTGGATGTACTGGAAGGTGATGCCACTTTATTTATGCGTGCAGACCAGGTGGAAGCGGCCTGGAAAGTAGTGATGCCCGTTATCAACGCCTGGCAAAAACATCCAGGCAAACAATTGCGGTTCTACGGTCCCGGTACCTGGGGACCTGCAGCGGCCGACAAATTACTGAAGCCTTACTCAAAGGAATGGATTTTATTGCCGGGGGATGCGATTGCCGGTAGTTGAAGACGATGGCAACTTTTTTTGCAGCGCCAGGTGGACCATTCAAACCTTAAATTACCTTGTTACAGTAGTGTGTACTGCGCAATGCTGCAGGATGGCGCAGTTTGATGATTACCTCAATTTTATCAAATCGCTCAGAAAAAAAGGGCGTCTAACAGCGTTGCACTGCCTTCTACCTGCGGTTCCTGCGGGTATTTTATTTTCCGCAAGCTTTTATTGATGGTGGTTACCAGTTGCCGGAGCGACGGAGGGGTTTTTGTATTTAGTGATTTTAAAAGGAAATAGGTGAGGGCGCCATTGGCTCTTTTGTTGAACACCGCATCTGCACTTTCCTGATTGCTTTTGCAACCACTGATAAGAGCAAGGTTAAGCGCTTTTGCGGTTTTGGCCAATGCTTTTGATGGGACAACTGATACCATTGCACTCATGTTTCGCCAGGCAATGTCTGCGGGCGGTGTCATGGTCCTTACTTTAAATATTCCCGGAACGGGCTTTTTAAAATCCCGCGATAAATCCTGCGAATGGCAGGAATCTGAAATCCAGATAAATTCAACGCCTTTCGGCAGGCCGGCGAATATCTTTGCAAACTCTTTATCCTTCAGCGCGGTGTTATCGGTCCAGTCAAAATCGTACGGACAAATGACTTCATCCAGCCCGTCTATCTCTCCTTTTTTAGAACGGGTTGCCATTTGCGCGCCATGACCGCTGTAGTGAAACAATAGCTGGTCGCCGGGCTTGGCACCAGACACCAGCCAGGTCAGCCTTTCAATGATATTGGCTTTTGTGGCGCGTTCATCTGCCAGCAACCTGATATCGGGCATACTAAATTGTTTTTGCGCGGTTAGAAAACCCGCCACATCATTGATGTCATTGATACAGCCATGCAGGTTATTGTTGGGGTCGGGGTATTTATTGATGCCCACTAAAAGTGCTCTTTTCATTATGATTGGTTGAGTTTTCTAAGGAATAATTACTGATTCGATTATCAAAAGAATTTTACCCCTGCGCTGTACCTGTTCAGCCGGTCATTCAGGCCATTGGTGCCACCATTTATTTTTTTGGTGAGCAGTATAAAATATTCCAGGTTGGTACCGGTTTCTATAGGTTTGCGGATGTCTATCTTGTCTGCGATGGCATTTAGTTTACGGCTGTTCCAGTACCAACCAGCACTCATGGCGGCATTTTTCAGCTGCGCACTGGTGCAGAGATTAACATTTTTGCCGCCCAGCAGTTTAGGGTTTGCCACGAGGTTGATGCCCAGTGCATCGCCTACCGCTTTGTAATTGGCGCGCCCGGTTATCTGTATCAGCCCACGGCCCTTAAAACGGATGCCGTCGCCAGGCTGGGTATTGCCCAGGTTTTTACGTCCTTCATAGGCAGCACCGCTGGCTAGTTCTTCGGTAAAAAAAAGGCTCCCGCTCTCGTGGCCCACCTGCGCCAGGAAGCAAAGCTGCCGGATGGGGGTACTGATCTCAAACTTATCACAGGTTTCGTTGATGAATACCATAAATTTTGAAGCGTTGATAGTGGAAGAACAGGTTGTTTCTTTAATTTGTCCAAGCGTCATATTGCATGCATTTTTATTGCCGGTTTATTTCAACCGGTAAAACTTTTATTGATACCGTGTCATCGGGGCTTTGTTTTGGAGGGACGGCAGCAGTAATCATTCAATTGCTGTAGTTGGTACGTTTGTCAAATATGCGGCACCGCGCTTAATAAAACAATACCATAAACCGGGTACATTGTTTTGCCATGCCGTAAATGGCTTTGTATGCTGTTATAATGTAATGCCTTCCAGTTTATAATCCAGGACTGCTTTGCCTTCCTGTGCGGCTATCATTGCGCGTCCTGGGGGTACTTCAATTCTCCTGTATAGCAGATTTTTTTCGGTTTTAACCTGGTAGGGCAGGTGCACTTTGTTAAGCATAAATTTGAGGCCCGTCTTTTCCTGTATGAACTCAACCCTTACCTGGTACACCGCGTCGTACTTATAACTCATAAAGAAATCGTCGGCAGGTGCCGGTGCCACCATGCCGCGCACGCGGCTTTTTTTAAAACTAACGGTACCATCTTTTAGCAGCAATTTTGTATGGCTCATCATAAAACCAACTGCATTAAGGCCCTTCTGATTGGCGTAGTAGATCACTTTCCAGAATACGCACGGAATTTTTACCAGTTGCCCATCTATCTTTTTAATATAGTAGGGATCATTGTCAGACAAAACCGGCCCGGTCATCACCGTTACTTTAAGATCATGGCGGATGGTTTGTGTTTTAAGAATGTATTGTTCCAGGCTGCGCCACAGGCCCGAATTAACGCGTTCATGCTGGGGTACGCAGTTGGTAAAATAAAAGGTATCGGTAGCTGCCTGTTTTCTCACGGCGGGTGTTGCACCCCAAATCACTTCCTGGAAGGAGGTCAGGTGCCCCTGTTCAAAATCATTGGGCCGGCCGTCTTTTGCCCGAATGGCATTGTACAACTCGTTGCCAAACTGGTGGCCAGGCGCAATAGCGACGTCTTTTTTAAATTTCCCTCTGCGCTCCTGGTTTTTCCATTCCCGGCCGCTGATGTTGGATGCGGTAAAAAAAGCAAACCTTCTTATTTTATTCATCACAATAGCGTGGTGCAGGTAATGAATGATATATCCCTTGCCATTGAGCAAGTGGGCGATTTCTTTTTTTTTGTTTTTAGCAATCCGGGGCAGCGTTACCGGCATACCCTTAATAAAATAAGTGTTGTAAGCCATAAACAAAGGGGTTTACTAGTATGACATTTAATTGATGGGGCGCATCTAGCCTGAATATACTGAAAAACGGCTTTTAAACGGCGGTTAACCGCACCCCGATACCCGGTCTTCCTGCAACGCAGTACCAGCCATAGATCCTAATTAATGAAAATAATAATTCTTTTTGCCAATCTGCACGGGCATTACAGGGCAGGCGCACGCTGAAACGCACGACTGGCACACACGCGCACAACGCCCGCAGACAGAAAGCAATACTATGGCTGGTTTCACCCAAAAAAAATGCGTTAAAAGCCGCAAACCGGCGTTGCTAGTACATCTTATAAAACTGTTATTGAAACCAAATTTTCAGGCGTATTTTCTTATGCACGAAATTTGTGAATAAACTTTGGGAAAGGGTGCTAAAATTTTTTAAATTGTGGGTAAGCCCAATAAATATTGTTGATAAGTGTAAAACAGCGTGGATTACCGGTGCATTGCGTGGTAATAAATATTAGCGAACATTTTGTTTTTTTAGCGAAAAATTGAAGGCTATATTCGCCGTCCTGTTTTCGGGTAACAATTCCTTAACATGGTACGGCGGGGTTTCCCGTGGCACCGAATACTGAGCGAAATGTTGCGGTTGCCAGACAAACAGGCCTTTCAAATCCTCAAACCGAAGAAAAACCGAAACCTGTCCGAAATCATTGCCATCACCTTTTTCTGCCCTGAATAAAAATGGATTTTACTAACCTGAATAAAGACCGCGCCAAGAGCAGGCGCAAGAGTTCGATTGATTTAAGCACCATGGTATATGGCAAGGTGCCGCCCCAGGCAAAAGACCTGGAAGAGGCGGTATTGGGTGCTATCATGCTTGAAAAAAGTGCGTTTGACGTAGTGGCTGAAATATTAAAACCGGAATGTTTTTACATAGATGCCCACCAGCGTGTGTTTAAAGTGATGCAGGGGTTGCAACAAAAAAATCAGCCCATTGATATCCTCACCGTGGTGGAGGAATTGAAAAGCAAGGAAGAACTGGAAACGGTGGGCGGCCCGTATTTTGTAACGCGGTTAACCAATGCCGTTGTATCAAGTGCTAACATAGAGGCACATGCGCGCATTATCCTGCAAAAATTTATACAGCGCGAACTGATACGCATCAGCGGCGAAATTATCAATGACTCCTACGAAGATTCAACCGATGTATTTGACCTGCTGGATGATGCGGAGGGTAAACTTTTTGAGATTACCAACAATCACCTCCGGAAAAACTTTGATAAGATTGACGATATACTCGTAAAAACAGTGGCCCGCATAGAAGATATGCGCCATAAAAATGAAGATATAACGGGCGTACCTACGGGCTTTCCTACGCTTGACCGGGTTACGTACGGATGGCAAAGCACGGATTTGATTATACTGGCAGCAAGGCCATCCGTGGGTAAAACCGCATTTGCGCTTAACCTTGCCCGTAATGCTGCGCTTCACCCCACCAAACCAACCGGCGTTGCTTTTTTTAGCCTGGAAATGAGTGCCGGTCAGCTGGTACAACGTATACTTTCTGCCGAGAGTGAAATATGGCTGGAAAAAATTGCGCGGGGAAAACTGGAAGAGCATGAAATGAAACAGCTCTATGCAAAAGGTATTCAACGGTTATCCGAAGCCCCCATCTTTATTGATGATACGGCTGCGCTGAATATCTTTGAACTGCGCGCCAAGTGCCGGCGGTTAAAAAATAAACACAATGTGGGACTGATTATAATAGATTACCTGCAGCTGATGAGTGGTACCAGCGGCGGCAACGGCAGCAACCGGGAGCAGGAGATCAGTAATATATCGCGCAACTTAAAAGGCCTTGCCAAGGAATTGCAGGTCCCTATTATTGCGCTCAGCCAGTTAAGCCGTGCAGTGGAATCAAGAAAAGAAGGAAACAAAATACCGCAGTTAAGTGATTTGCGTGAATCCGGCGCCATTGAGCAGGATGCGGATATGGTAATGTTTCTTTACCGGCCGGAATATTATGACATCAACCAAAACGAAATGGGCGAAAGCAACAAAGGCGAAACCCATGTGCGCATTGCCAAGCACCGTAATGGCAGCCTGGAGAATGTGAAGCTGCGTGCCCTCCTGCATATCCAGAAATTTATAGAAGATGATGAAACGGGCGGCCAGCCAGGTTTTGGCGGGGGAGGTAATTTTAAAAGAGTGCCACCAGATGGCGGTGCGGGCCAGGGTGCAGGCGGTGCAAAACTGTACGTGCAGGCAGGCAGCAAAATGAATGATTTACCGATGGACGATGACGATGCGCCGTTCTAACGATATTGGATTAGTATGTACAAAGGCCTCCCGTAGCACGCGGGGGCTTTTTTTTTGAAGCAGCTGTGGCCTTAAACGATGGTTGCGTACATTGCGGCGTCAACAATTTCAGCTAATATTTTATACATGCAGCTTCCTTTTTTTTACATAGCCAGCATTCAACCGGGCAATAGCGATATTGTACTGGATGAAGACAATTCCCGGCACGCGGTAAGCGTACTGCGGATGCAGGCGGGTGCCGCACTGCACCTAACGGATGGCAAAGGACATTTACTTACCGCCACCATTATTGATCCGCATAAAAAGCGTTGCCGCCTCGCCGTAAGTACGGTGTTGGTTTCGCCCGCGCCTGCACGCAAAACCGCTATTGGAATTTCGCTGGTTAAAAACGCAGTCCGGTTTGAATGGTTCCTGGAAAAGGCGGCAGAAATTGGTATCAATGAAATATTTCCGCTGCTGTGCAACCGCACAGAAAAACAGCATTTCAGGGCAGACCGCATGCACAATGTGCTGGTGAGTGCTTTGCTGCAAAGCAGACAGACCTGGTTGCCGGTATTACATCCGCCATTAAAATTTGATCTGATGCTTGCCGCAGATACCTATGGGCAAAAATTTATAGCACATTGCATGGAGACGGATAAGAAAAACCTACACCCTCAGATCATTGATGCCACGAAGAATCAGCTGGTGCTAATAGGACCCGAAGGAGATTTTACGGAAGGTGAAATTGGCCTGGCTTTGGAGCAGGGCTGTATCCCCGTATCCCTGGGCACTACCCGCCTCCGTACAGAAACCGCCGGGCTGTTTGCTGCAGTAGTATTACAAAACGCTTTCCCTTAAATAGCTCCTTTCCGGGAATGCAAAAACTATCATAAAATGCCTTCCGCAATTATGGATACGGTTGAAACGTGCATCTTACTTCAGTCAATCTATTGAAGATTCTTTAAGAATATTTTAATGACGATAAATGGGTGAAAACAGGCTTATTCGTCCTTGCTTTGCCTGATTGATAAACGCGTTTTAGCGTTGCTTTGTGGAGTTTGTTACCCGGACGGAGCATACTAACTAAATGCGTTCTTTTTAAAACAGGGTTTTGCGGTACGGTTGAATACCAATAGGGCATCGGGTTATTATTAAAGGGGTAAAAACTAAATTTCCTTAACTTGCCGTAAGGTAAAACATTTACAAATGTCGATTGATCGTTCGGAAAGAAGCGCAAAAAACTATATACTAAGAAGGTCATTGCTGGACTTTGGGATGGGTGCTATTATAATGGGATTCGGGTTATTTTTTGCCTTTGCTGACAAGTTCGGCATTCAATTTACAGTTACACCCGGTTTCCGATATGCCTTTACCGCGCTTTGCATTGTTTACGGCGGATTTCGCATGTACCGTGGCTACAAAAAAAATTATTTTTCAGAATGAGTATTTGCAAGGCAGTATCAAAAAAAATTACGGGTTTTTTTGCAGCCTGCCTTATCATAATTATGGCAGCGTGCAATGATGCCGGGCCAAAAGCTGCTGTTGAAACCAATACCAGTGGCACTATGCGGTTGAGTGCAGACGAATCGTTTAAACCGGTCATTGATGAAACAGTCAGGGTTTTTGAAAGTTCCTGGCCAACGGCAAAAATTAATACCGAATACAAACCGGAGGCCGACTGCATCAAGGATTTAAACAACGACAGTGTTCGGATGATCATTATTACCCGGCCGCTGAGCCGCGATGAAGTGACGTTGATGAAAGCGAAGCTGGGTTATTTACCAGTATTTGGAAAAATTGCTTCAGATGCAGTGGCAGTAATTGTAAACAAGCAATCGCCCGATTCTGTATTTGATATGAGCGATTTGCGCTCGATGGTGAAAGGAACAAGTGGCTACAAATACAAAGTGGTGCTGGACGGATTGTCTTCAACCAGTACGGTACGCTATGTAACGGACAGCCTGGCAAATGGCCAGCCTTTGGGTAAGAATGTGATGGCTGCCACCAGCAGCCAGGGAGTGATAGATTATATTGGCAATAATACAGATGCTATCGGGTTGGTGGGCGTCAGCTGGATTGGCAATAAAGAGGATACGGCGCAGAATAGCTTCTTGCAAAAAGTAAAAATTGCAGGCATCGAATGTGCAAGCTGCGATCCGGTGGTATATACACAGCCTTACCAGTACAATATAGCCACCCGCCGGTACCCTATGGTACGCGGTTTGTATTATGTTTTAAAAGAAAATTTTAATGGCCTTGGCAGCGGGTTTTCCAATTTTCTAATCTATGAAAGGGGCCAGCTGATTTTTAAGCGGGCTTATTTGTATCCGTCACGCATGCATTTTGAGGTGCGATCCACCACTATTAATTAGCGGCACGAAATTTATTTAAGATTACCGGATTATTTATTTTAATACATTTACAAGCACACAACAACTAAAAAACAAAAGGAAGCAACAATGAAGAAAATCACATTCAGCCTGATAGCGGTAGCGATGAGCGCCGGTGCTTTGTTGGCCCAAAGTGTTGACCAGGGCAAGAAGTTTTTGTATTACCAGCGGTATAAAAGCGCCCAGGATCAATTTGAGAAAGTAATTGCGGGCAATCCGAATGATATTGCTGCTGTGTATTGGCTGGGTCAAACCTACCTGCAGAACAAAAACCAGCCGGCAGCGAAGGATTTGTACCAGAAAGCGCTCGCCACCAACGGCAGTGCGCCACTGATTTTAGTTGGCATGGGGCAAATTGAATTATTAGAAGGAAAAACCAATGACGCGCGCCAGCGTTTTGAAACCGCCATTAGCCTAAGCAAAGGAAAAGACATCGATGTATTGAACGCAATTGGACAAGCCAACGCAGATGTTGCTACAAAAGCAGGTGATCCCAATTATGCCATCGAAAAACTAAACCTGGCTACACAAGTTAAAAATTTTAAAAATCCTGCTACGTATTCCATTTTGGGAGATGCTTACCGCAAGCTCGTAGATGGCGGCGCGGCAGTAACTGCTTATCAGAAAGCACTGGGATTGGATCCCAAATATGCGGAAGCCCAATACAAGATTGGTAAAATTTACATGACTCAGAATAACAAGGAGCAGTTTTTACCGGCTTACGAAAAAGCCATTGAACTGGATCCGGCCTACGCACCCGCTTATTACGAATTGTACTATTACTGGTATTTCCATGGGGATGTAACCAAGTCAATTACTTATTTTGATAAGTACCTGACCGTTACCGATCCAAAACCAAGTGATGAATATGATAAAATTGGTAACCTGTATGCGGCAAAAAATTATGATGAAGCCATTGCCAAATCGCAGGCGAAACTGACTGCAGAGCGTGATAGTGCCGATCCGCGTTACTATCGTTTACTTGCGTATTCCTATTTTGATAAAGGCGATTCCGTAAATGCAAAAAAATCATTGGACGAGTTTTTTACGAAGCAGAAACCCGAAGGTTTTGTGCCGATGGATTATTCGTTCAGGGCAGAATTGCTGGCAAAATTCCCTGGCAATGAAGCCGAAGCCCTCACAACTTATTCCAAGGCTGTTGAGGCAGATACTTCTTATGACGGCAAGCTTGAATTGTTAGGAAAAGCTGGCGAACTCGCCAATAAAATTGGTAACCGCGCAGAGGAAGCTAATTTTCTTAAACAATTGTACGCGCTGAAAAAAACACCTTCCAATACAGATTTGTATAAATTGGGACAGGCCTATTACCAGGCGAAAAATTATACAGTTTCAGATAGCATTTACTGCGGTGTATACCAAACAAAGTATCCGGACGAAATATTCGGATATCTGTGGTGTGCCCGTAGCAAACAGGCCCAGGATGATTCTACGAATTCCGGCGGACTGGCGGTAGAGGCTTATAAGATATTGGCCGATAAAGGAAGGCAGTTGGATTCAGTGAAATACAAAGCACAGGTATTGGGTGCTTATTATTACCTGATTCAGTACTATAATGATATCCAGAAAGACAAAGCCACCGCATTAAGTTATATCGATAAAGGATTGGAGACAGATCCTGGTAATGCGAACCTGGCTAATTTCAAAGAAATACTGAGCAGGCCACCAGCAAAAGCGGCTCCGGCAAAACAACCGGCAGCCAAACCAAAGCCGCGTACAAAAACGGGCGCCCGCTAGGGTAGTCAAATAATACAATAAAGAGCACATCCGCATAAATCCCCCGCATCACTGCGGGGGATTTTAATTTCAGGAATTTCATTTACGAAAGCGGGAATTTGGCGATGCTGCCTTACTTTTGCTGCTTAACAATCCATTTTCTTGATGATAACATGGTACCTGCTTCAAGCCAAACTTCCCATTGCCGACGTTAACAGCGCTGCCAGTTATTTTCCGATTGCCCTTCAACTCATTTTTGCTGTCTTTTTTATTGGAGCCGTTATGGCCATTACGCATTGGATTGGCCCCAAAAGAAAAACTTCCGACAAGCTTGAGAATTTTGCCAGCGGTATAGAAAGTCACGGCAATGCCCGTCACCCGGTGGCCATTAAATATTTCCTCGTTGCCATATTATTTGTATTGTTTGATGTAGAGGTGATCTTTTTTTACCCCTATGCAATCAATTTCAGGGAACTGGGATGGGCTGGTTTCGGCGCAGTATTGATGTTTGTGGGGTTTTTTCTGGCTGGCTTTTTTTATATCATAAAGAAAGGCGCATTAAACTGGGAAGAATAGCAAGTTGCGAAAGGTGCATCGAAAACATTCAGCGTTGGCAATTGTTATGGTGTTGTAACGTTTTGATACTGATTAAAAAAATTATTATGGCGCGTCCGGTACAATACAACGTAAAAAATGAAACCGGGAAACCGGTACAAACGGTTGCCCCGCCCGAAGGCTATACGGGAGAGGGTTTTTTTACAACCAAATTGAGTGATGTAGTGGGATTGGCGAGAAAAAATTCGCTTTGGCCCCTACCTTTTGCCACTTCCTGCTGTGGAATTGAATTTATGGCCACGATGGGTTCCCATTATGATTTGGCCCGGTTTGGCGCTGAAAGGGTGGGTTTTTCGCCCCGGCAGTGTGATTTGCTGATGGTAATGGGTACGATTGCAAAAAAAATGGGCCCCGTTTTAAGGCAGGTATACCTGCAGATGGCAGAACCGCGTTGGGTATTAAGCATGGGCGCCTGCGCATCTTCAGGCGGTATTTTTGACACCTACAGCGTATTGCAGGGAATTGACCAGATAATACCCGTAGACGTGTACATACCTGGTTGCCCGCCGCGGCCGGAAGCAGTGCTGGACGGATTTATGAAGATACAGGAGCTGGTTGGCAAAGAAAGCATCCGCCGCAGGAATGGCGAGCAGTACAAACAATTAATGGAAAGTTACGGAATACAATAAGCTATTAGCGTTTCGCTATTAGCCAGCAAGCAGGTAAGATTGATCTTTAAATTGCCTTTGGCGAATAGCTGAGGGCTAAAAGCAAAAGGTGCAGATGGTGTTAACGAACGAAACGATAGAACAACGACTAAAAGCAAAATTCGGTGACCTGCTTACGAATTTTGAAACGCCCTATGGCATGCTCACTTTTGAAGCACCCAAAGATTACAACCTCAAACTGCTGCAGTTTTTATATGACGATACTGAATTGCGGTTCCAGTTTCTTACTACCCTTTGTGCCGTTCATTACCCCGATCAGCCGGGACGGGAACTTGCTATTGTCTACCACCTGCACAACCTGCAGGACAATGTCCGCATCCGTTTCAAAGTATTTACAGACATCAACACGCCGGATATTTTTACCGCTACCAATTTATATTCAACAGCCAACTGGATGGAAAGAGAAACCTATGATTTTTATGGGGTTAACTTTGTCGGTCATCCTAACCTCAAACGCATTTTAAATGTAGATGAAATGGATTATTTTCCGATGCGCAAAGAATTTCCGCTGGAAGACGGCACCAGGATTGATAAAGATGACGCCATGTTTGGGAGGGGATAATTATTGTTTGAACCTATAAATTTTGAATTTTATATTTTGGGTTATTGAAACCGATGATGTCAAAATAACACATCAGCAATTAAAACAGCATGTCTGAGATAGCACACAATCATATTAAATTACCGGAAGGGTCCATTGAAAAGCAGACCACTACGCTTAACCTTGGCCCAACCCATCCCGCCACCCACGGCGTAATGCAGAATATTCTTGAACTGGATGGAGAACGGATTGTTTCTGCCGAGCAAACCATCGGATATATACACCGTGCTTTTGAAAAACTGGCGGAGCGCCGGCCCTTGTACCAGATTACTACCATCACAGACAGGATGAATTATTGTTCCTCCCCCATTAACAATATGGGATGGCATATTACCTGCGAGAAATTGCTGAAGGTTAAAACGCCGAAGCGCGTAGACTACCTGCGCATTATTATTATGGAACTGGCCAGGATTTCCGACCACCTGATCTGTAATTCTATTGTGGGTGTTGACAGCGGCGCCTATACCGGATTTTTATATGTGATGCAGTACCGTGAACTGATCTACGAAATATACGAAGAGATTTGCGGGTCGCGGCTAACCACTAATATCGGCCGCATCGGTGGTTTTGAAAGGAATTTTACAAACGCTGCGTTTACCAAGCTGGAGAAATTTATGGATGAGTACCCCAAAGTGCTCACTGAATTTGAAAGCCTGTTTAAGCGGAACCGAATTTTTATGGAACGTACACAGGGAACAGGCGCAATCAGTGCAGAACGTGCATTGAACTATGGCTTTACCGGTCCCAACCTGCGTGCTGCGGGCGTGGATTATGATGTGCGTATCCACACGCCGTACAGCAGTTACGAAGATTTTGATTTCACCGTTCCTGTAGGCAGTACAGGAGATAATTACGACCGTTTCCTGGTGCGCAACGAGGAAATGCGGCAGTCGCTCCGTATCCTGGAACAGGCTTACCGCAAAGTACAGGCGTTTACCGGTGCTGAGGCGGAGGTATACCATGCAGACGTGCCGGAATATTACCTGCCGGAGAAGAAAGATGTGTACACTAAAATGGAAGCGCTGATCTGGCATTTTAAAATTATCATGGGAGAAACCGCCATACCAGTAGGCGAAGTATACCAAAGTGTAGAAGGTGGCAATGGCGAACTCGGGTTTTATCTTATCAGCGATGGTGGCAGAACGCCTTACCGCCTGCATTTCAGGAGACCCTGTTTTATTTATTACCAGGCATACAGTGAACTTACCAAGGGCGCTATGCTGAGTGATGCGATTATGACCATGAGCAGTTTGAATTTGATTGCGGGTGAATTGGATTCTTAATATAATCGCGGTTGGGCGAATGGAGAAATGCCTGAAAAATTTTGAAAAAAAGAAAGCATAAATAAATGAGTGTTGTTTTTTCGGAAGAAAAATTAAAAGAAGTAACCAAAATCATTGCCCGCTACCCGGAAGGGAAGCAGAAAAGTGCGTTGCTGCCGTTGCTGCACCTTGCACAGGATACTTTCGGCGGCTGGCTGAGTGCTGAAACGATGGATTATGTTGCTGCATTGCTTCATTTAGAACCCATTGAAGTATATGAGGTGGCTACGTTCTACAGCATGTACAACCTGAAGCCCGTGGGCAAATTCATGTTTGAAGTATGCCAGACAGGTCCGTGTATGCTCAATGGAAGCGATGATATTATCCAATACATTGTGGATACGCTTTCTATAAAGCCGGGCGAAACCACCGCCGATGGGTTGTTTTCATTGAAAACAGTAGAGTGCCTGGGCGCCTGTGGCTACGCGCCAATGATGCAACTGGGAAAAACGTACCGGGAGCACCTGACCAAAGAAAAAGTGGATGCCATTATTGACGAGTGCAGGAAAAATGCAGCAGCAAACAATTGACACACCGGTTATTTAAATCCGGGAGTAGCGTGCTGGTTATGATGATCGCTCCATAAAGAACAAATAACGCGTGTGCGAGATTGTGCGAATGGTTCCGCCGGTGGGAGGCGAGGCGGAACACCCAGGAGCAAGCGGGGCCCACAAAAAAAGATTAAGAAAAGAAATTAAAATACGCAGAAACGAATTAGCTCACGGCGCACGGCTACCAGCTAAAAGCTCAAAAAATGGGAAGAAAAGTATTATTAGATAAAGTACATATTGAAGGCATTCGTTTTTACGATGTGTACCGCAAAAACGGCGGTTATGCGTCCGTGGAAAAAGCCTTAAAAACCTCACCCGCAGATGTAGTGGAAGAGGTAAAGAAAAGTGGGCTCCGGGGCCGTGGCGGTGCGGGTTTTCCTGCGGGCATGAAATGGAGTTTTATTGCCAGGCCAGAGGGCGTGCCGCGCCACCTGGTGTGCAATGCAGATGAAAGCGAACCGGGTACATTTAAAGATCGCTACCTGATGGAATTTCTTCCGCACCTGCTGATAGAAGGCCTGGTAGTAAGTTCTTACGCACTCGGCAGCAATGTAACGTACATCTATATACGCGGTGAGTATGCCTGGATAGTTGACATCCTGGAACAAGCCATTGAAGAAGCAAAAAACAATGGCTTCCTTGGTAAAAATATTTTAGGTACCGGGTTCGATTGCGAAATTTATGTACAGCGTGGCGCCGGCGCTTATATCTGCGGAGAAGAGACCGCGCTGCTGGAATCGCTGGAAGGCAAACGCGGCAACCCGCGGATTAAACCACCATTCCCTGCGGTAAAGGGTGTGTGGGACAGGCCCACCGTGGTTAACAATGTAGAAACCCTCGCCGCCATTGTTCCCATTATAAATTTAGGCGGGGAAGAATATGCAAAAATTGGCATCGGAAAATCTACCGGCACTAAATTAATTTCTGCCTGTGGCAATATCAACAAGCCGGGCGTGTATGAAATAGACATGACCATTTCTGTAGAGGAATTTGTGTACAGTGATGAATATTGCGGCGGTATTCCCAATGGAAAAAAACTAAAAGCCTGCATACCAGGTGGATCGTCTGTTCCCATATTACCGGCTAACCTGCTGTTTAAAACGGCAAAGGGCGATCAGCGGATGATGACGTACGAAAGTTTAAGTGACGGTGGTTTTGCCACCGGCTCGATGATGGGCAGCGGTGGATTTATTGTATTGGATGAAGACCAGTGCGTGGTAAGACATACTTATACGCTGGCGCGATTTTATCGTCATGAAAGCTGCGGACAGTGTTCGCCCTGCCGCGAAGGCACTGGTTGGATGGAAAAGATTTTGAAAAACATTGAATTTGGTAAGGGAAAGATAAGTGACATTGATTTGTTGTGGGATATACAGCGCAAGATTGAAGGCAATACCATTTGCCCACTGGGCGATGCAGCCGCCTGGCCGGTAGCAGCGGCCATCCGGCATTTCCGGGATGAATTTGAATGGCATGTGCTGAACCCGGAAGAAAGCCAGCGGAGAAATTATGGCTTGGCACATTATGCGGATGCGAGGGAAATTCCGGTAGCGGGGTAAGCTTCAAAGTAAAAATTTAAAAGTAAAAAGTCAAAAAGGAAGACGAATGACGAGTAATGTAACCTTTTCAAATTTTGAACTTTGATAGTTGATGATGCAAATGACGATTTTACACTTGAAGAGCCTGGCAAACCTTATGGAATAAAGCATCGATGTTTCTTTTTTGCGAAGTCGGTCATACTTTTTATAAAGGGCAGTAAGTACGATAGAATTTATTTTTCAATATTTGAACAGCTACTAAGAAGCGCTACGTCAATAGGCGCAAACGTAGTAGAAGGCAGTGCGGGAAGTTCTAAAAAAGACTGGCTGAAATTTTTAATCATTGCTTTAAAGTCGGCAAATGAAACTAAATATTGGCTGTGCCTTATTCGCGATACGATAGAATGTGATAAAACCAATTTGCCGGAAATGTTATCAGAAGCGGATGAGCTTTCTAGAATAATTGCAAGCATTATCATTAAATCGGGGAAATAGTTTTTGACTTTTAACTTTTGACTTTTGAATTCATACAATGGCTGAAGAAATTAAAAAAGAAGCACCTAAACTGTTCAAGGTTACCATCGATAATATTACCATCGAAGTAACGCCTGGAACATCTATATTAAATGCCGCACGGCAGATTGGGGGCGAAGTAGCGCCGCCTGCTATGTGCTATTATACCAAATTGCAGGGCAGCGGTGGTAAATGCCGCACTTGTTTGGTGGAGGTAGCTGCCGGTTCAACCGCAGACCCAAGGCCAATGCCTAAACTGGTGGCCAGCTGCCGGACCAATGTGATGGATGGCATGATTGTAAAGAATATTACCAGCGAGAAAGTAATAGACGCCCGCAATGGGGTGGTTGAATTTTTATTGATAAATCATCCGCTGGATTGTCCTATCTGTGACCAGGCCGGCGAGTGTCACCTGCAGGATTTAAGTTACGAGCACGGCAAAGAGGGGACGCGTTATGAGTTTCCCAGGAGAACATTTGAAAAACATGATTTAGGGCCGTATATCCAGTTGCACATGACGCGTTGTATCATGTGTTTTCGTTGTGTGTTTGTTGCAGACCAGGTAACCAATAAAAGAGTCCATGGTATTCTGGACAGGGGCGATCATGCAGAAATAGCTACCTATATAGAAAAGGCGTTGGACAATGATTTCATCGGCAACGTGATTGATGTTTGCCCGGTCGGCGCTTTAACGGATAGAACATTCCGGTTTAAAAACAGGGTGTGGTTTACCAAGCCGGTGAATGCCCACCGCGATTGTCCGAAATGCAGTGGTAAAGCGCAGCTATGGTTAAGGGGGCAGGAAGTGTTTCGCGTTACCGGACGAAAGGATGAATGGGGTGAAGTAAAAGACTGGATTTGCAATGAATGCCGGTTCGAAAAAAAGGATACTGCCGACTGGACAATTGAAGGGCCGGCACATGTAAACAGGCATTCTGTTATTTCACAGGGGCATTATGAAAATGCGGAGCTACCCAATGAAACCATTGTGAACGTGCTGAATGGCCGCAGTCCCAAATTACTAATGGACATACACAGTGTAAGCGAAGTAAACAAGCCATCGGTTAAATTGAGCCAGATAGAAGGACCTGCGCACAGTGATGATTTTGAACCGGTAAAGGGACTAATGGCGGGTAAGCCGGGGATGTGACAGATTGCGAAAACGCCTTAAAAGAATTTGAATAAATGATACTACTTGCATTAGATTGGTTTTTACTGACAGAGAAATTGCTGCTCATTATAGTAATTGTATCCGTTTCGCTGGTGATAGCGATGTACGAAACCTATGCTGAACGCAAGGTGGCGGCTTTTATACAGGATCGTATTGGCCCGGACCGCGCAGGGCCTTTTGGTATTTTACAACCACTGGCAGATGGATTAAAGCTCTTCATGAAAGAAGAGATCATCCCCAACACCTCCAATAAATTTTTATTTATTCTTGGTCCATGCCTGGCAATGATGACCGCAATGATGACCAGTGCTGTGGTACCCTGGGGAAGCGCTATTCATTTCACCTGGTTTGGCCTGGACCGTATGGTAAGTCTGCAGGTAGCAGACATCAATATTGGCATCCTCTATATTTTTGGCGTTGCCAGCCTTGGCGTGTATGGTATTATGATCGGCGGCTGGGCATCCAACAATAAATTTTCTTTGATTGCTGCGCTCCGGGGCGCTTCACAGATGATATCTTATGAACTGGCCATGGGGCTTTCACTAATTGCCCTGCTAATGCTCACCGGATCACTAAGGATGGGCGAAATTGTGCAACAGCAGATGCAAAGTGGTGTATGGAATATCTTTTACCAACCCCTTGGCTTTTTAATATTCCTGGTGTGTGCTTTTGCGGAATGCAACCGTACACCCTTTGATTTGCCGGAAGCCGAAAATGAATTAAACTTTGGTTACCACCAGGAATATTCATCCATGAAGCTCGGTTTTTACCTGTTTGCCGAATACATCAACATGTTTATCAGCAGTGCGATCATGGCGACCCTGTTTTTTGGCGGGTATGATATTCCTTTTGTAAATGATGTGGCGCTGGCACATTCAATCGGTAACTGGTTGCCGATCTTACAATTTCTTTGTCTTTTTGCCAAGATAGCTGGGTTTATATTCCTGTTTATGTGGGTACGGTGGACAATTCCCCGCTTCCGTTATGATCAATTAATGCACCTTGGCTGGAAAACGCTCATTCCGTTATCGCTCGTTAATATGGTGATTACAGGAGCGGTGGTATTATTGAAACAAAACAACTGGCATTTTTAAGGAAGCTATGTAAAGCAGTCGGGCCATGTGGAGTTGGTTAGGCCGGCCAAAAAGGAAAGATTAAGTTGGTAGGTTGGACTGATAAAAATATTTTTGCGAACGTTTATAAATGAGGAGGATACATCATGCAGGCATTAACAAATAAGGTAAAACCAGTAGAGCGTAAGCCAATGACTTGGCTGGAGCGACTTTATCTCTGGAATATTTTCGTCGGCATGGCTATAACGTTCAAGCACATCTTTAAAAGAAAAGCTACTATTAAATACCCTGAACAAAAACGTGCGTTCAGTCCCGTATTCAGGGGACTGCATATTTTGAACCGCGATGAAGAAGGCCGCGAAAGATGCACCGCCTGCGGGTTGTGTGCTGTTGCATGTCCGGCGGAAGCCATTACCATGGAAGGCGCCGAGCGCAAAAAAGGAGAAGAAAACTTATACCGCGAGGAAAAATATGCAGCTAAATATGAAATCAATATGCTGCGCTGCATATTTTGCGGATTGTGCGAGGAAGCTTGCCCGAAAGATGCAATTTACCTCACGGAAACATTTGCGCCCGCCAATTTTCAACGCCAGACATTTATTTACGGCAAGGAGGATTTGCTTATACCAAATCCGGTTACTGAACCTGAATTGTATGCAAAGGCAGCCGGGGGTAGGGTGAAGGTGAAATAGGGAAGGGTGTAGGGTGTAGGGTGTAGGGTGTAGGGTGTAGGGTGTAGGGTGTAGGGTGTGGTATAAATTGAAGGGGAAGATAGCAATTGATTGGATCAGTGTTTACAATTTCTGGCTAAAGCTAATGGCTAAAAGCTAACAGCTTATATTACTAACAATGGCAATTACACAAATATTATTCTGGTTTTTAACTGCGCTGGCCATTGGTAGTGCGCTAATGGTGGTGTTGAGTAAAAACCCTGTTTATAGTGTATTGTTTCTCATCGTAGCATTCTTTGCCATTTCCGGGCATTATATATTACTGAATGCGCAATTCCTGGCCATTGTAAATATCATTGTTTACGCAGGTGCCATCATGGTGCTTTTCCTTTTTGTAATCATGCTGATGAATCTTAATGCAGATTTGAACCTCAAGAATAATAAACTGGTAAGATTTGCAGGTTTCCTGGCGGGGATGTGTTTATTCCTGGTAATGGTGGCCGCGTTAAAAGATGCAGCTACAAAAAAACAGCTGGTACAAACAACCGCAGGAGATATCGGGTTAATTAAAAACCTGGGCCTGGCCTTGTTTAATGAATACGTAGTGCCTTTTGAAATTAGCAGCGTATTGTTTTTGAGTGCCATGGTAGGTGCCGTGGTGATAGGAAAGAAAGAGTAAAAATCAGCTGTTAGCCTTTAACTGTTAGCTATTGGCTATCGCTGTATTTTATATATGCTCCCGGTGGCTGGTTTAACTAACAGCTAACGGCTTAGAGCTAACAGCTAAAGATATGCCGGTAAATTATTACATATTCGTTTCACTTGCGCTGTTTTGTATTGGCGTAATAGGCGTATTAACGCGCCGCAATGCCATTATTGTTTTCATGTGCATCGAGTTAATGCTGAATGCGGTGAACCTGCTGCTGGTAGCTTTTTCGAAAATGCACCATGTAATGAATGTGGCGGTTAACCCCAGCGCTGGTATAGACGGACAGCTATTCGTTTTCTTTATTATGGTGGTGGCAGCGGCAGAAGTAAGTGTGGGACTGGCTATTATTGTAATGATGTACCGCAATACACATTCGGTAGATATTAATTTCCTGAACAGGTTAAAGCATTAGTCTCGCTACGCAGGACAACGGTACCTGGTATGCAGACTTTGGCACAGATTAAAGCAATATGAGTCAATTAGTATTTTTAGTTCCGTTATTTCCGTTGCTGGGATTTCTCATCAACGGATTGTTGCGTAAACAATTATCCAAACCGGCCACCGGCTTTATTGGAAGCGGAGCCATATTGATATCGTTTATTATAAGTGTGGTTCTTTTCCTGGATGTAAAAGCAGGTAAAACCGGTGTGGTGGAATTATTTGATTTTATCAGTTTTGGTAAAGTGCACATACCATTTGCTTTCCTGGTAGATCAGTTGTCATCTTTATTCCTGCTCGTCATTACAGGTGTGGGCTTTCTCATTCACCTGTATTCTACAGCTTACATGCACGAGGAAGAGAACCAGCATTTTGCCCGGTATTTTTCTTATCTCAATTTGTTTATATTTTCAATGCTCCTGCTGGTGTTGGGCGCAAATTACGTGGTGATGTTTATCGGATGGGAGGGCGTAGGTTTATGTTCTTATTTGCTAATTGGCTTCTGGTTTAAGAACAACGCGTATAACAATGCGGCCAAGAAGGCTTTTGTAATGAACCGCATCGGCGACCTTGGTTTCCTGATTGCCATATTTTACTTACTGGCTACAATTGGTTCCGTTACATACAGTGAAGTATTTGCACATGCACCGGAATTGTCAGCAACCACACTCACTATTATTACTTTACTGTTATTTGTAGGGGCTACTGGTAAAAGTGCGCAGATACCTTTATACACCTGGTTGCCGGATGCGATGGCAGGTCCCACACCCGTGTCTGCACTGATACATGCCGCAACCATGGTAACCGCCGGTATTTATATGATTGCACGCAGTAACATCCTCTATACCATGGCGCCGGTTTCTCAGTCGGTGGTGGCTATTGTTGGCCTCGCTACCGCGGTACTGGCAGCTACCATTGCGCTTAAACAAAATGATATTAAAAAAGTACTAGCCTATTCTACGGTGAGTCAGCTGGGTTATATGTTTCTTGGCCTGGGGGTGGGTGCCTATACCGGCGCAGTTTTTCATGTAATTACCCATGCATTTTTTAAAGCATTGCTATTCCTGGGAGCAGGCGCTGTTATTCATGCCATGCACCATGAGCAGGATATTCGCCGCATGGGTGGACTAAAAAAGTATTTACCCATAACCCATATTACTTTTTTACTAGGCTGTATTGCCATTGCAGGTATACCCCCGTTCAGCGGTTTTTTCTCTAAAGATGAGATATTGGCAGCGGCCTATGAAAGCAATAAAATTTATTGGGTTATCGGGGTGCTTACTGCGGGCATGACAGCTTTTTATATGTTCCGGCTGTATGCTACTACTTTCCTGGGCAAGTTCAGGGGAACGCACGACCAGGAACATCACCTCCATGAAAGCCCCGCAGCAATGACCATACCACTGGTGGTGCTGGCGGTTTTAGCTGTTGCCGGCGGATGGATTGGCATTCCTGATGTTTTTATAAAAGACGGGCATTGGCTGGAGCATTTCCTGCACCCGATTTTTGAAGCTTCTTATAAACTAAAGGAAGCACATGTGGCTGACCATAACACCGAATTCATGCTGATGGGCGTATCGGTTTTGCTGGCCGTCATTGCGATTGTGTACGCCTTGAACAAGTTCAGCAAAAAACCGGATTTACAGGAAGCCGATGGCTTCGGCAAAGTGCTGGCCAACAAATGGTATGCGGACGAATTTTATGACGCTCTCATCGTAAAACCATTGAATAGGTTTAGCAAGTTTTTGGACAACGTAATTGAGAAGTCGGGTATTGACTGGCTGGTTAACGGGGTTGGAAGAGGGGTGCAGTACAGTAGCCGGCAGCTTCGATTGTTGCAAAGCGGCCAGGTGGGTAGTTATGTGTTGCTGATGATTGCCGGTATAATAATGCTGTTTGTGTTGCAGTTCTTTTTGAAAAAGTGATGAAAAGATAATGCGCAGCAGAATCGGTTGCGGAAAATGCCCGGCAGCGGGTATAACTGGAAATGAAAAAGGGAAGTTGTTAAGCACCGCGGCACAGTTTGCCCACTTACTTAGCACCCCACTCATTATATAATTATGATAGCTGTTTTACTGATAATGATTCCTTTGCTTGGCGGGTTGCTTTTGTTTACAGTAAAAAACGAAGGCAGCGCAAAAAGCATTGCTTTGTTTACAAGCATCGCTGTGCTGGCTGTTTCACTGCTGGGCCTTACCGTTATGAACAGCCCTGCTGATTTAAATTGTGATTTGCGTTGGATATCTGCCCTCAACAGCCGTTTTCATGTTGGGTTAGACGGTATGGGTCAATTGATTTGTTTGCTGACAGCGATTTCTTTTCCACTGATATTTGTAGCTACCTGGAGCAATGTTTACAAAAATGGCAATAGATTTTATGCCCTGATGCTGCTCAGCCAGGCTGGTTTAATGGGCGTTTTCCTGGCGATGGATGCACTCTTGTTTTATTTTTTCTGGGAGCTGGCATTGATACCGGTGTATTTTCTATCTTCTATCTGGGGCGGCGAAAAAAGGATTGCAGCTACCTTCAAATTTTTTGTTTACACATTTGCCGGATCGCTCATTATGCTGGTCGGTATCATCTATATCTATTTCCAGGCCGGGCAGTCGTTTGACATGCATGCCTGGTACAACCTTAAGCTGGACGCGGGTACACAAAACTGGCTGTTCTGGTTGTTGTTTACAGCGTTTGCCATTAAAATGCCTATCTGGCCTTTTCATACCTGGCAGCCGGATGCATATGAACAATCGCCTACCGCGGTTACCATGGTGCTCAGTGGTATAATGGTAAAGATGGGGGTCTTTGCAGTCATACGCTGGCTGGCACCTGTATTACCAGACGGAACTTACCTCTGGGGCGATACAGTATCATTGCTTTGTCTTACCGGGATGATCTATGCATCGCTGATTGCCATTAAACAGGATGATTTAAAACGGTTGATTGCATACTCTTCGATTGCACACGTGGGGCTGATGTGTTTGGCCATTTTTGCTTCCAATAAAAGTGGTCTGCAGGGTACCATGATGCAGATGTTTTCTCATGGTGTAAATATTATAGGCTTATGGATAGTAGCCAACACAATTGAAACTAAATATGGCACGCGCAAATTATCCGAGTTGGGCGGACTGGCGCAGAAAGATCCGGCCCTTGCTATATTACTGGTTATTGTTGCGCTGGCCAATATCGCACTACCACTAACCAATGGTTTTGTAGGAGAGTTTATGATGTTTAACGGTGTGTTCTCAAGCAGTGTTACCAGGTATGGGGTAATAGATATGGCAGTGGCAGGTATTTGTATTATACTGTCGGCAGTATACACGCTTAACATGATTAAAAAAATATTTTATGGTGATAGTAATACACTTACCAAATCGGGAACACCAACATCGTTTCCGGTATTGGCATCATTGTCGGTAATTGTAGTACTGATTTTTATTACAGGGGTATACCCAAAACCAATGCTGCAACTGACCAATGATACAGTTGATGCAATTTTGAGGTATATGAAAACGTCCATTTAAAGAAGATCGCAAACAACGTATGAATGCAATAATTTTTTCAGCCATCTGGGGCGTACTGATGATGTTTAGCGGCATTTTTATTAAAACAAAAGCCGTTATCCGCAACCTTGCCATTGCGGGGGTGGCTTTATTGCTGGTCGTTAACCTGGCGGAGCTGAACCATTTGCTCAATTTGCATATCAATGTAAGGGGGATGCTGGTATTCGACAGTTTTGGCATGTTGTTTAATAGCATTGCTTTCGCAGCTACACTCATTTATTTTCTGCTAAGCGCAAGAGACATTGAAGATGTTGGCGTAAACCAGGCGGAATACCTGGCGCTGATATTTTTTGTATTGTGCGGCATCAGCATCGCTTCATCGTTCAACACATTGTTGATGCTCTTCCTGGGTATTGAAATTATTTCTATTCCGTTGTACATTCTTACCGGCAGCGATAAGAAGAACCTGAAAAGCAATGAGGCGTCACTCAAGTACTTTTTAATGGGTTCCTTTTCTACCGGCATCATGCTGATGGGCATTGCCTTAATTTATGGAGCTACCGGCTCTTTTGCAGTGGTAAATTTGGCTAAGCAGCTAGACGGCTTTGCGCCTGTAATGATGGCGGGGCTCCTGCTGCTGCTGGTATCCATGTCTTTTAAAGTGTCTGCTGCACCTTTTCATTTCTGGACACCCGATGTTTACGACGGCGCTCCCACGGTGTTTACGTCGTTTATGGCCACCATTGTAAAAGCGGGGCTGTTCATTACCTTTGTGCGTTTATTTGATGCGGCATATGGTCCTTCACTGGCGCAATGGCGGTTAACCATTGCATTTATCATTGCTGCTACTTTATTTATTGGCAACATCACCGCTGTTTTTCAGCGAAGCGTAAAAAGAATGCTGGCCTATTCAAGTATTGCACAGGCCGGTTTTATGTTCTTCGCATTGTTTGGCTACAACGAGTACGCAAAAGAAGGCATCATCCTCTACGCAGCCGCATATAGCCTGGCCACAATCGGCATTTTTGCCATCCTTATTAAAATGAAGGATTATACTTTCGATGGCTACAATGGCCTGGCAAAACAGCAGCCGCTGCTGGCGTTTGTCAATACAATTTTTCTTTTATCACTTGCAGGCATCCCTTTAACGGCCGGTTTTTTTGCGAAGTATTATATGCTGCTGGCTGCAGTAAAAAGCGGTGCCTACCTGTGGCTGGTTATTTTTGCCGTACTCTGTGCTGCCGTAAGCGCCTATTATTATTTCCGCGTTATACAGGCTATGTATTTCAAAGAAGGAAACGGCCAGGTAAAAGAGATTTCTCCAGGGTTTAAATTAGTACTGGGCATACTCGCCGGTCTGGTTATTTTATTAGGATTGTTCCCGCAACTCCTGCTGGTGCACCTGTATTTTTAATTGATAGCATCGCTTTCTTTAATTGCATGATGGCCTGCCGCAGTGCCGCTACGATGGTTTCAACGTGGCAATGGCCAGGGTAAATATTCTGGCTGACTAACAAGTCTATCATGTAACTTGTCGATTTTTGATAATAATTATGCCCGGATTAAAACCAGCTTCTCTTAGTGATGCGCGCCCGGCAAAACCATTTCTTAAATGGGCTGGCGGCAAAAGGCAATTGCTAAATCAGTTTAATGATCTTTATCCACCTGCGCTGAAAGCCGGCGATATTAAAAATTATTACGAACCGTTTCTGGGAAGTGGCGCTGTTTTTTTTGACATTGTACAACGCTATCCTATAAAAAACGCCTTTCTGTTTGATGTCAATGATGCCTTGGTGCTAACCTACCAGGTGCTGCAGGCAAAGGTTGCTGCCCTTACCGAAACATTGTTCATGCATGAACAGAAATACCTGGCGCTCAATAGCTCGCAGCGCCTGGCTTACTATTACGATCAACGCGCCTCGTTTAACGAGCAACGCGAAACTGACTATACAACTGATGACAAAGGGGTTGCCCGGGCCGCACAGCTTATTTTTTTAAACCGCACGTGCTATAACGGATTGTTCAGGGTAAATGCAAAAGGTGCATTTAATACGCCTGCCGGCGATTATCTAAACCCCTGTATTTGCGATGCTGAAAATCTTGCGGCAGTTGCAAAGCTGCTTGACAGGGCCATCATAAAAAAAGCAGGTTTTAAACAGGCGCTCAAAAATGCCCGGCCGTCTTCTTTTATTTATCTTGACCCACCCTACCGGCCGGTGAGCAAAACGGCCAGTTTTACGGCCTACAGCAATAGTACGTTTGGTGACCAACAACAAAAGGAACTGGCGGCGCAGTTCAGGCAACTTGATAAAAAGGGCGCTGCGGTTATGCTGAGCAATTCTGATGCTGCGGATCATTTTTTTGACCGGCTGTACAAGGGCTTTGCGATAAAAAGGGTTCCTGCAAAACGACTGATCAATGCCGATGCCGCCAAAAGAGGCCACGTAAACGAGATTGTGGTCACCAACTACCCACTGTAATGCCGGTTCGGCCACAAACAATGGGTACGGTCCGCTCATATAAGTCCTGGTGCTTTTTGAGTCAGAATACCTAATTTTAAGTCATGAACTCACTGGATACCATTTCCCTGTCGTTTCGTACCATCCGCAGTAACAAACTGCGTACAGGAATTACAGTGGCCATCATTGCGCTGGGTATTGCATCGCTGATTGGTATACGTACCGCTATTGAGGCCATGACCCAGAAATTTACCGAAAGCTTTTCTGCTATGGGCGCCAATGGTTTTAGTTTGCGCTACCGCCAGATGTGGCGTGTGCAGAATAACCAGGGCGTACAGAAAGAGAAAAAAGGCGAGAAAAAAGAAAAACGCTCCAACCAGAATAAACCCATCAATAAACAGCAGGCAGAAGCTTTCAAGCAAGCCTATAAATTTCCATCCGAAGTGGGGCTATCGATGTCTGGCACCAACAATGCAACCGTAAATTTTGACAACAAAAAGACCAATCCAACCGTAAGGGTCTCTGGTGGTGACGAAAATTTTGTTGATCTGAATGGCTATAAGATTGCTGCCGGCAGAAACCTGAATGATCTGGATGTGCAATCTGGCCGCAATGTCTGTTTGCTTGGTAAAACCGTGGCCACCTCATTGTTTGGAGAAAACCCCGACCGCGGGGTAGAAAAAATAATCAGGGTGAATAGTATTCCTTTTCGGGTAATAGGCGTCCTGGAAGAAAAAGGATCCACGCTTGGTTTTAGCTGGGACAACTCAGTCGTTACCTCTTACAATAATGTGCGCCGGTTTTTTAACAATGGGGCGAATGCTTCTTTTAACGTGGGCATTAAGGTGCATGATGTTAACATGCTGGATGCGGGAATTGGTGAGGCGGAAGGCGTTTTTCGTGCCATAAGAAAACTCAGTACAACGGAAGGCAATAATTTCCTGGTAGACAAAAGCGATAGCTTCGTGGATATGCTGTTGCAAAACCTGAAATGGCTGACCATTTCTGCAATTGTGATTGGTTTTATAACCCTGATGGGTGCGGCCATCGGCTTGATGAATATTATGCTGGTAGCAGTTACCGAACGCACCAAAGAAGTGGGATTGATAAAGGCCATTGGCGGTAAACAGCGAAATGTAAGAAGCCAGTTCCTGTATGAGTCTATTATCATCAGCCTCCTCGGTGCAGGCTTTGGAATATTGTTTGGTATTTTACTCGGCAATACGGTGAGTATTTTAATGAGTACCGGTTTTGTGGTCCCCTGGGCCTGGGTATTTTTTGGTATTTTCATTTGCTCACTTGTGGGATTGCTGGCCGGACTTTATCCTGCATTAAAAGCTTCACGCCTCAATCCTATTGAAGCATTACGTTATGAGTAAGCGTAGTGTTGGATGAGAACTGATTACTACTGTTAGCCGGAAGCAAAAAAAGTGAGTTCAGGCAGCAACCGTATCAACTGTTCAATTTAATAATATAGAAATCCACGGCGTGCAGGCAGCTGCTTGTACACCGTGGATTTTTTTATTAATGCGCAGGCGAAGGAAAAAGTACGCACTACGCGATATGTATCATTCAGTATTTTATTTGGGATTTAGTATTTTTTCAATTCTTTCCTGCATATCCTGCAAATGATAACGGGTCATTTTATCGGACACCGATGGGAGTACAGCGTTAATGTCTGCTTTTAGGCTGCGCAGGGTGCCCTTTGCCACGGATAGCACATCTGTTTTTCTTATATCGCCTGCGCCAAAAGTAATGGTAAAACCACCAAAGGATCCGCCCGATGGAGCGGCCGGGCTGATAATAGCATTGAACCTTTCAACGTACGCTTTTTGCAGATTACGCCGGTAGACGTCTATGGGTTTGCGCGTATAAAGTTCAGCCCATACAGTCCTTTTTAAATCGTTCATAAATTCCGGCAGTGTATAGGCGGTGTTGCCCAATGCGGCCTCGGCGCTGATTAAATTTTTCATCCGGCTGGTGGTCAGCAAAGAATTCAATGCGCCCTCCATCCGGCTTCCAATAACATCTACAGGGTCGCTGCCGGTTTTGCCGGAGATAGCACGATTGATTAACCAGGAGGGGGTTGTAAAAATGTTTTTGCTTAAAAAGGTCATCGCTTCCTGCTGCGTTGCTTTGGTTACGTATTCAAACACAGGCCCTGTTTGCTCTACGGTTTTGGGCGTTTCATAAATGCCGCCCACGTTTTTAATTACGTGGCCGAGGTACCTGTTAAACTGGGTCACCACTTCACCATATATTTCGGAAAGGTTACTGTAATCTTCGTTGGGTACTTTGGTCCATTCCATCAGGTTGGGCACAATGCGCTGCAGGTTTTTGATGCCATACATGCCGGCTTTCATTGCATTGTCGCCCAGGTCTTCATTCTGGTTATGCGGGTCTTCCGGCATTGATTCTGAACCAAAGAACAGCCGTTTATTTTGCTGCAGGCGTTGCGTTGTAATTTTACTAAGTATCGAAGCCTCGGCTTCGGGTGTAGCGGTCTCGTATAATTTTTTATAACCCCACTCAATAGCCCATTTATCATAGTCGCCAATGCGCGGGTATAAACCAGCGGGCGAAATATTATCTTCCGGTTGTGCCACATAATTAAACCGTGCATAGTCCATTATAGAGGGGGTATGGCCGTTAGCTTCTACCCAGGCCTTATCGCGCAGTTTTTCCACGGGTACGGTAGAACTGGATCCAAAATTATGGCGGAGTCCGAGCGTATGTCCTACTTCGTGAGAAGACACAAAACGGATCAGCTGCCCCATCAGTTCATCATCAAAATTCATTTTACGCGCCCGCGGATCTGTGGGTGCGCACTGGATCATATACCAATTCCTGAGCAGGTTCATCACGTTGTGGTACCAGTTGATATGGCTTTCCAGTATCTCACCGCTTCTGGGGTCGTGCACATTTGGTCCACTGGCATTTGCAATATCAGAAGGTTTATAAACAATGGCAGAGAACCGCGCGTCTTCCATGCTCCAGGTGCTGTCTTCCTGTGGGGTAGGGGCAATTCTGGCCATGATGGCATTTTTAAAACCAGCTTTTTCGAAGGCCACTTGCCAGTCGTTTACGCCTTGAATTAAAAAGGGCACCCATTTTTTTGGCGTGGCCGGATCGATATAATAAATAATTGGCTTTTTGGGTTCTACCAGTTGCCCCTGTTTATATTTTTCAATGTCTTCGTCTTTGGGTTCCAGTTTCCATCGTACAACCATACTTACTTCTTTTACGCCTTGTGGATTGGCATCAAAGTCAGTATATTTTCTTGCAAAGTAGCCTACCCGCTCATCGTAATAGCGCTGTTGCATGGCTGTTTTGGGCAGCAGCAGAAGCGAACTGTTAAGCTCCATGGTGAGCAGCTGGCCGCCGCCGGTAGAACCAAAAGGCAACGGCGACGGGGCACCAAAGCCGCCACCACTGCTTTTGCTATACGTTTTTACCGTTTTAATTTCAATATTTACCGGGTAAGCCTTTACTGAGACGATGTACGATTTATCTGATTGCTGCCCGCCTACCTGGAACAATGTTTTGAGGTTGGACGCAAAGTTTAATATATCATTGTCGGTGTTGAGGTAACTGGTCATGTCTATTACAGTGCCGGTAGAGTCCTTGTTAAACGCAGCGATGTCAAAGGAAGCAACAATGGGCTGAATATTGGAGTTCATCACAGCGCGGTACATGGGTTGCATGCTGTCTTTTGACAATTCATCAAAAGAAATTTTCTTGAGAAATATTTTATTATTGGGGCCTTTTTCGAAGCTTACCACATTGTTGCCAATCTGGTCTCCGGCGTAACCAAAAAAGAAATTGCGCATGCCTGCCGCCGCCTTGGACAGGCGGTTAACAATTAAGATATCTCTTTCCAGCAAGGAGTCAGGGATTTCGAAAAACCATTTCTCTTCTACTTTGTGAATGGTGAACAAACCCTTTTTGCTGATGGCTTTATCTGTTATTACGTCTTTATATGGTTTGGGTCCTGCTTTAGATCCGCCCGGCATTAAGGGAACCGCCGGGGGGATATTACCATTAACCGGCACGGTGGGCACCGTTGGTTTTTTATCCTGCGAAAGTGCAGGAATCGTCAGTATCAGCAAAGCCAGCACCAGCAGTTTCTTAACATCAAACGTTAGAATTCGCATGTAAATAAATTGTTTAGCGGTGAAATTAACTAAAAGATAATAGCAAGCATTTCAGCCGGTATGCGAAACACTAAATTTTTATTTAATCGGAAAAGTTTTTTTACATGGAATTACTCTATCTTAACATTTCCATCCAATATAGCACCGGGGTCATTTGTGGATAACCCCGGCCTCCGGAAAACAGAAAATACTTATCTTGTGAGCCCTGTAAAATATTTATCTTTCTTAATCTGATTTTTTCAAAAAATTTTTCAGTAGAATTGTGTCGTAAAAACACACTACTGGCTATTAAAAATTACTAAAACACTAAAAAACAAACGATCATGGCAGAAACAAGACCAACTGCACCTAAAGCTTCCACTTCATCTGTGCAACCAAAAAGATCCAGCAATGCAATTTCATGGATAGCCCCGCTGGCTTGTATTATTCTCGGGTATGTTATTTGGAGATTTGTAATTGGAAATCCGGATAATTTTACCATTGGTAAACAAAATGGCGGTTTCTGGCCCGACCGTGAAGGACCCATCGGTGTGTTCTCAAAAATGTACCTGGGTGGAATTATCGTTCCCGTTCTTATCGGTTGTTTTTTAACAGCAGTAACCTTTGTAATAGAGCGCTTCCTGAGTGTTTCTAAAGCAAGTGGTACCGGTAACAATGCTGAGTTTATCCGCAAAGTGCAATATCACCTTGCCAACAAAAATGTAGATGCGGCGCTTGCTGAGTGCGACAAACAAAAAGGTTCCGTTGGTAATGTAATGAAAGCGGGTTTGCGTAAATACAAAGAGTTAATCAGCGATACGCAGCTTGACACAGAACAAAAAGTATTGTCAATCCAGAAAGAAGTAGAAGAAGCAACTGCCCTGGAATTGCCTATGCTGGAAAAAAACCTGGTATTTCTTTCTACCATCGCTTCTGTAGCAACCTTGTTGGGGCTGTTGGGAACGGTAATGGGAATGATCAGGTCGTTCTCTGCACTGGGTGCTGAAGGTGGTGGCGAAGCTGCTGCTGCATTGTCACAGGGTATTTCTGAGGCGCTTTATAATACAGCCCTCGGTATTGGTACTTCTGCAGTAGCCATTATCTTTTACAATATTTTTACAACCAAAATTGACTCTATCACATACGGCATTGACGAGAGCGGTTTTACATTAACACAAAGTTTCGCTTCTTTGTATAAATAAGCGGCGTACGCTCCATTTTTTATAGCAAATGGTTATGGAATCTGGCAGGGTCGGAATCTAGTTAGTGAATTAATTTATATATCATGCCAAAAGTAAAAGTAGCGCGGAAAAGTACGTCTATAGATATGACGGCGATGTGCGATGTAGCATTTCTGTTGTTGTCTTTCTTTATCTTAACAACAAAGTTTAAGCCTTCTGAAGCGCTGGCGGTGGTAACACCGAATTCAGTTTCTGCGAAAGTTGCGCCTGAGAATGATGTTGTGTTGATTACTATCGATAAAGAGGGCCGGGTATATCTTTCAGTGTCTGATAAAAATACAAGTGAGAAAAGGGCGATGATTACGGCTATCAGCACCTCAAAAGCGCTTAACCTGAGTGCAGCACAGATTGCAGCTTTTGCACGTGCCAGTTCTTATGTGGGGGTTCCCTTTTCCCAACTAGGCGGCTTGCTGAGTACACCGGTTGATGATATCAAGAAGATTAAAATGGAAGGTATTCCGGTTACGGATACACTCAATAATCAATTGACAGACTGGTTATTTGCAGCCAAACAAGCTTTCGAGGGAAAGAAGATGGAATTACTGGTTAAAGGGGATAATGACTCAAAATACCCTTCTTTCCAGGGTGTGCTCAATGCCTTTAAAAAGAACGACCTTTTGAAGTTTCAGATGGTCACCAATCCGGAAGGCGTTCCCGCAGGTACAGAATTGTACAAAAATAACATGAAGCGTGGCGCTGAAAAGGCAAAATAGCTAGGGTTGTACCAGCGGCAGATAAAATGATTTTTAAAATTTAAAAAATTAGGTCATGGCAGAAATGGACACCTCCGGTGGGGGGCATAAAAAAGGACCAGGCGTAAAAAAGGCGAAGAAACTCTCTACCAGGGTGGATCTTACCCCGATGGTGGATCTGGGTTTCCTGCTGATTACCTTTTTCATCTTCACCACAACCATGAGTCAGCCTACGGCAATGAAATTAAACCTGCCAAAGGATACTGATAAACCGGAAGAGCAGAATAAGGTAAAAGAATCGGGTGTATTAACTATTTTACTGGGGAAAAACGACCGGGTGTACTATTATGAAGGTACGCTGGCCCCTGATGCGTCGAATTTTAAATCCGCTAGTTTTAAAGAGATCAGGACTGAAATTCTCGCCAAGAAAAAATCAACCAACCCGGAAGATTTTGTGGTGGTAATAAAACCCGACAAAGACTGCTCTTATAAAAATGTAGTCGATATGCTGGATGAAATGCTTATTAACGATGTAAAACGGTATGCTACCGTAGAAATATCGCCCGTAGAGTATCAGCTGGTTCAGGCAACTGAAGGCGGTGGCGGTAAGTAAGCAATTTTTATTTGTGGAATTATTATTGAAAAGCATCTCATTTTAAAAGAAATACCATGTTAGATGTAAACAAAATAATGAGTGCCGATATCCTGGACATCATTTTTGATGGTCGCAATAAGGAATATGGTGCTTATGAACTGCGCAAGACGTACAATAAACGGCTTACCTATGCGCTTGCCGGCATGGCTGGTCTGCTTGTACTGATTTTTGTATTGTATTTTGTTGCCAATACCATAGCCGCCAATTCTGCGAAAGATGTGATGTTGGTAAAGGATGTGCAATTGGAAGAAATAAAACAAGAGGAAAAAAAGAACGAACCACCACCACCGCCGCCACCACCAAAACAGGAGCCGCCCAAAGTGGAAATGGCAAAATTTACGCCTCCGAAAATTGTGAAGGATGAGGAAGTGAAAGAAGAAGAAAAGCCACCAGAACAGGAAAAACTGGAAGACACCAAAATTGGTACGATTAACCAGGAAGGTATAAAGGATGAAGGCCTGGTAGCGCCGGTTGACAATGGCAAAGGTGTAGTAGAAGCGCCCAAAAAAGTAGAAGAGGATTGGGACAAAACGTTCACTAAAGTGGAGATAGAGTCGGATTATCCGGGTGGACAAGGTGCCTGGATACGCTACCTGACTAAAACTTTGGTTTACCCGCAGGATGCACAGGATAATGAAGTACAGGGTACCATCGTTGTGCAGTTCATTGTTGATAAGGAGGGTAATGTAAGTGATGTGGAAGCCATCAGCGGACCCAATGAATTAAGAGCGGAAGCAGTACGCGTAATTAAGAAAAGCGGTAAATGGACAGCAGCTGTTCAGAATGGCCGCCAGGTAAAATCATATAAGAAACAGCCTATTACCTTCCGTCTGGAAGCGCAGTAAGTAAAGGCAAATACTATTTATAAAAAATCCTCCCGAAAGATTTCGGGAGGATTTTTTATTGGCCAGCTACGATTATTTTTGGAGGTTAAATGCATACTACAATATGACAGTAAACACCGGCGGATGGGATGATACCATAGTGGCACTGGCAACGGCGCCGGGTATAGGTGCAATTGGGGTGATAAGGTTGAGCGGCCCGGCTGCCCTTACCATTACAGCTGGTTTGTTTACATCAAAAAATCTGCTTAACCAGGCATCGCATACAGCGCACTTAGGTATGTTACAGGCAGACGGCCAATTGCTCGATGAAGCCGTAGTAACTATTTTCAAGGCGCCCCGTTCCTATACCGGGGAGCATGTAGCCGAAATATCTGCGCATGGTTCTCCGTTTGTGCTGGAGCAAATTATCCGGGCCTGTATTAGCAAGGGGGCCAGGCTGGCAAAGCCGGGTGAATTTACCCAGCGCGCTTTTCTTAATGGTAAGATGGATTTAACGCAGGCGGAGGCCGTAGCGGACCTGATTGCCAGCAATACCGAAGCCAGCAGGCAAACGGCAATAAAAAGCATGCGCGGTGGTTTTTCCAGTGAACTGCTTGGGCTACGCGAGCAACTCATCAAATTCTCTGCACTCATAGAACTGGAACTCGATTTTGCCGAAGAAGATGTTGAATTTGCCGACCGCCGCCAGTTTAACGACCTGATTGATCAGCTGCAGGGTGCTACCACCCGGCTGCTCCATTCGTTTGCACTGGGTAACGTAATAAAGAACGGGGTGCAGGTGGCCATTATTGGCAAACCCAATGCGGGCAAATCCACGCTGCTCAATACACTGCTCAATGAGAACCGCGCTATTGTAAGCGAGATAGCCGGTACCACCCGCGACACCATTGAAGAAATTATTAATATCGGTGGATTGCTGTTCCGGCTGGTAGACACAGCAGGCATACGCAGCCATACCAGTGATGCCATTGAAAGTATTGGCGTGGCACGTGCAATGGAAAAAAGAAGCCAGGCCGACCTGGTGCTGTACTTGTTTGATGTTGATGAATTAAGTACTGCCGATCTTTCCGCGGTGGCAGCTGATTTTAAAAAGGAAAATTTGCAATACGTGCTGGTTGGCAATAAGGCGGATGAAAAAATGGAGGCGGCAAAACAAAAGTTTGCGGCCTTCCCTGGGTTGATCCTGATTTCAGCAAAAAAACAATTGCATATTGACGAATTAAAAAATAAATTGGTAGCATTGGTGGCTGAGGGTGGTATTAACACAGAAGCCACACTGGTCACCAACACCCGGCATTATGAAGCGCTTCAAAAATTGAGTGGTTCGCTGACCGAAGTAAAAAAAGGCTTGCTTAACAACATTTCCGGCGATTTACTATCACTCGATGTTCGCAACTGCTTGCATTGGCTGGGAGAGATTACAGGCGAAATAACCAATGAAGATCAGTTGGATTATATTTTCAGTAAATTCTGTATCGGCAAATAAATGCTGAACCCCATTTTATTTCTCCTTCATTTACCTTACAAGCTGTAATCTTTACAGTTCTGAAAAGAACTGCTTTTAAATGATTTGCATGGCGGCAGTTCGAGCACACTCATAGCAACAGCAGCAGATAACAGCCTCTGCGAGCTGGTCTCCTACTGTCAATACTTTTTCTTTTATTAATATAAGCGTTATACCACCTGGTCAAAAACTGCTATACTCCGGTATTACTGATGGAAATAACCGTCTTGTAAATCTTTTATGGGTGGTTATTTTGTCATAAATCTTTTTACAAACCGCTGGTGGTGATTGCTAACTTCAATTGTATAAATGCCTGCAGCTGTGTTTGCCAAAACAATTGTTTGTACACTGTTTCCATTTTCTTGTACAATCGTTTGCTGTTGCAGCAATTGCCCCTGCGCATTTTGAATGCGTACCGAATAGTTACCGCGCGGTATGTTTTGCAGCGATAGTGTGAGGAGCTGGTTTTTTACAACCGGGTTCGGATAAATGGAAATGCCTGCCGTTCCACCATCTATGTTAAAAGTTACGGTGGGACTTAATTCGGTACGTCCGTCCAAATTCACCGCACGAATCCGGTAGAAATTTTTACCTGCAAATGCCGCCCGGTCTGTAAACTGATACTCAATACTATTGCTGCCGCCTATTGCCATCGTTTCTCCAATGGCCCGAAATGAAGTGCCGTCTGCTGAACGTTCTATAATGTATTTTTCTATGTTCAGTTCGTTGGCCGTTTTCCACGTAATTGCTACGCCTGCCGCTGCGGTCTGTGCATTCACACTGATAAATGTGACCGGGAGTGTATGTAAACCAGCATTGTTTACCTGGTTATTGGTGATATTTGGGCTTGTTGCAAATCCAAAAACTACCGGGTTCGCGGCGCCATTAATGGTGACGGTATTGCCAAGCGTAGCAAGGGGATCAACGTTTACTATAATAACATAATAACCAGTCGTACCTGCGTCCATGTTGCGGGAAATATTGATACTATAGGTATGCGGGCCAGCAAAACTTGTAACAGCAGATCCCAGGAAACTACTGCCTGCAAAGGCAGGCGCACTTCCATTAAAATAAACGTTCACGGTGGTTAAGTCATCGGCGTCATGGGTGCCGCTAAGTGTAAACTGTATATTGTTTATGAGTACGGGCATTGTAGCCACGGACATTTGTGCGATATACACAATATTATTGTTTGAACCATTAGGAAATGGGCTTGATGCTGTAGGAGAAGTATTGAGCGTAATATCCGAAGCCTGAATGGTTTGGGTGCCTGCAGCGTCTGTTTGGGTATTGGTGATATTAGGCGATGTGGCAAATCCAAAAATAACGGGATTGGTAGCGCCATTAATTTTTACAGTATTGTTATCTGTTGCGCCGGAATTTACATTTGCCACAATAATAAAATACCCGGTACTTCCTGCAGGCAAATTTCTTGAAAGATTAATACTATAAGTATGGGGAGCAGCGAAGCTTGCTAACGCCGACCCCAGGAAAGAGCTGCCTGCAAAAGAAGGCGAACTACTGTTAAAGTATACCAGCACCGTTGACAGATCATTGGCATCGTGGGTGCCGCTGAGCGTAAACTGAACATTGCTTACATCTGCTGGATTGGTAGCCACTGCCACCTGTGCTATATAAATGATATTGTTATTACTTCCCTGGTTTATGCCGGCAGCCGTTACAGGTGAAGTGGTAACGGTGATATCTGCAGCCTGTATGGTTTGTAGGCCTGCAAGATCTGACTGATTGTTTGTTACAACGGGCGATGTGGTAAATCCAAAAACAACGGGATTGGTAGCGCCATTAATTTTGATGGTATTGTTATCTGTTGCGCCGGAATTTACATTTGCCACAATAATAAAATACCCGGTACTTCCCGCAGTTATACTCCTTGAAACATTAATGCTGTAAGTATGGGGAGCAGCGAAGCCGGCTACCGCCGACCCCAGGAAAGAGCTGCCTGCAAAATCAGGTGAACTGCTATTATAATATGCCAGTACGGTAGACAGATCACTTCCATCATGGGTGCCGCCAAGTGTAAATTGAATATTGTTTACAACTACAGGATTGGTCGTTACCGCCACCTGCGCAACATAAATGAGATTGTTATTGCTGCCCTGGTTTACGCCGCCAGCCGTTACAGGTGAAGTGGTAATAGTAACATCTGCATGGGCATCATTGAATGCTGCAGATGAAAAAGCAAACAACAGCAATAAAATTGCTGGCTTCCCCAACCAGTTGTTTTTGACTTTGGTAAAAAGGCCCAGTAAAAAGGAAACAATACAATAAAAGGCAGCAACGCACGAAGTGTAGATTTTTTCCATAATTCCTTTTTAAGAACGCTGTCAGCAGATTAAAATAAAGAAATGAAATTGGATAGTTTACCAGCACGGGATATTGCATAAAGAAGACGATCGACGGAGGAAATTATTTGCCAGAAATAGTGAGGACTATTTCCTGAATACTGTTTAAAGATCTAAAAAAAAAATGATACCGCAATACCCTAAAGTGGTAATAATTAAAGGTTGCTTATATTGCTGTTGATGGCGTTTTTTTTATAAGCATATTGATGATTGGATACCTTGTTCAGGGTGCGTAAATGGGTTTTTATGCGTCGACATGGTAAAACCGGAACGCCGTAATTAAACTTTGAAGTTTTCCCGGGGTTGCTTTCAACTTCTGAATCCTTGCGGAAGTAAGATAAACGCCAGCTTTATCCATTTTTCCCCCAGAAGTTTTACTTCATCACGCAATATACCAAGCAGCATGAGTTTTTTCTCTGTTTTAAAACTCGACGAAATTCTGGTACGACTGCAATCTGCGTTCTAACGGTTTTCGGCGACTCAGCGATTTAAACGGTTGTTCAGCGATTGGTGCGAAGCAAGCCTATCGGGCGCCCGTACTTTGTGCTGCCAAAGTTTGGTCCAATTCCTTCAACGTAGACCCGCTTTCAGTCCTGGCAGCCCAATCACTATTATGAAATATACACTTTTGTACTGCAGTTTTTTATTTTTTATGTTTGCTGGTATTGCTGGTGTGCAAGCCCAGCCAGGTATATATGTCAACGCAGGAACAAACATTTTCATCGGTGCCGGCACAGTATTTTCAACTGACAGTCTCGTACTGACCCCATCAACAGGTTTCAACATTCCAGGCATAAATGCCCAAATCAGAACAACCACCCTGGTACATCCTTCGGCCAATAGTGCTATTAAACGAGTGTTCCACTTCAGCAACACGACTACACCATTCAGCGGCAATATCGCCATCTACTATTTAGATAACGAATTGAATGGTATACCGGAAGCCAATCTTACGCTGAATGTTAACAATGACAATAACTGGAATAATTTTCCTGTCAATGTTACCCGCGACCCAGTGAATAATTCGGTTACTACTACCACGTTATCGAATATCGCACTGAACGAATTGACGCTTGCGTCCTTCTTCGCGCCGCTACCCGTAAGGTTCCTATCAGTTAAGGCCGTTTGCAAAAGTAACGGTATGCTTATAAGCTGGCAAACAGCCGTTGAATTCAATAGTAAACGTTTTGAAGTGCAGGAATCAGGTAATGGCATTTCCTGGAAGGTAAAAGGAATAATTGCCGCTGCAGGCATAACTGCTAATGCCCGTTCATATGAATACCTTGATAACACGCCATTAGGAAATAGTTGGTACCGTATTGTTGCATTCGACGCTGACGACCGCACAACCACCAGCACGGTTGAAAAAGCCTTTTGTACGCTTACGCCTGCGCTTACCCTATCTCCTAATCCTGTAACTGAACACTGTTATATTTCTATTCAATCACTAACAGCTTCCCCGATTGTGGTAAAAGTGTACAATGCCGCAGGGGCACTGCTTAAAAGTATGCAACGCTCCTTATCACCTGGAGCTAATTTAATAATGCTTGACATGCATAATCTCCCTGGCGGATGGTATACGCTGGCTATACAGTGGAATGGCAATAGCAGGCAGATAAATGTCTTAAAACAATAATTGCTCACAATCTTTTTGCAAGTAAAGCATTGTTAAAAGTGCTTGAATTCTTAATTAAGCATCATGAAAAAAATTTCAGTTCTCATTATGTTTCTGTTTGTGTTGCTGCAATCGATTTTTGCACAAGTTGGTATTGGCACAACAACACCTCATCCGTCTTCCGGTTTAGACATTACTTCCACTACCGCTGGGTTACTAATTCCAAGAATGACAGGGCTTCAGCGCATCGCAATCGGTTCGCCTGCTATCGGGCTCGAAGTGTTTGACAATGACAGCAAATCATTTTGGTATTACACAGGAACGGCCTGGAAAGAACTTTCAGTTGGCAGCAATGGCTGGAACCTTACCGGTAATGCAGGTACAGACCCGTCTGCAAATTTCTTTGGCACCAGTGATAACCAGCCTGTACGATTCAGGGTAAACAATGCCTGGGCTGGTGAAATTCATCCCGCAAGCTCCAACCTTTCCCTTGGGGTAGGAGCAGGGATGTCAATGACTGGCGGGCAAGCTAACGTGGCCATCGGCGAAAGTGCACTAACTGCAAATACAGACGGGAACTTCAACGTGGCGACTGGCTATCTTGCGCTCACGGTAAATACGACTGGTATCAATAATACCGCATTGGGTACCTATGCACTTACCAACAATACTACTGCGTCCGCAAATACAGCATTGGGGCGCAATGCTCTGTTTGGTAATAGTACCGGCCAGCAAAACACGGCGGTTGGAAAAGACGCATTATTGTTTAACACGGCGACCAATGATTTAACGGCAGTAGGCTTCCAGGCGTTGACGGCCAATACAACCGGTTTTCACAACAATGCTTTTGGCTCCGGCAGCTTGAAAACGAATACAACCGGCACCGGCAATAACGCCTTTGGATTCAGTAGTCTTTTTGCAAATACTACGGGCAGCGACAATGTAGCCATTGGTGATCGCACCCTGATGGCTAATATAGACGGCGTTCGAAACATTGCGATTGGCGCAACAAGCATGTTGAGCAATACCAGCGGCATCAACAATACGGCCGTGGGTGATGAAACCCTCTTCAGGAATACAACCGGAAGCCAGAATACCGGCATCGGGGAACTGGCGCTTTATTCAAATACCACCGGCGATGACAATGTAGCGGTGGGCAGCGATGCTTTGTTTGCGAATTCCAACGGAACACAAAATGTTGCGCTGGGCGCCCAGTCCCTTTTTTACAATACGGCTGGTTCATACAATACCAGCATTGGATACCAGTCAATGCGGGAAATGATCGGGGGACTTTCAAATACCGCGATAGGGCATAGTGCGTTAAATAAAACAACCTATGGCGGCAACAACACTGCTGTTGGTATTAATGCGCTGTATAACAATGTTAGCGGCTCGGGCAATATCGCCATTGGCAATGACGCAGGACCGGCCCCGGGATTTCCTAATCTTAGCAACACAATTGGGATCGGCAATGGTGGTGGCTTTCAGCATGGCGCCTCCAACCAGGTGGTGATTGGCAACAGCAGTATGCTGGTGATTGGCGGCAAAGTAGGCTGGAGTGTTATATCAGACCAGCGCGTGAAACGTAATATCCATGAAAACGTGAAAGGTCTTGAATTTATAATGAAACTTCGTCCGGTCACTTACAATATCAGTAATGATGCGATTGCCGCCATCAATCAAACCACCGATAAAAGGGAGTTTCCAGGAAAACGGGACGGCGAAAAGATTACTTACACAGGGTTTCTTGCCCAGGAAGTGGAGCAGGCGGCATTATCGGTTGGATACGATTTCAGCGGGTACACCAAACCGCAAAATGATCATCAATTCTACACAATCCGTTATGCAGAATTTGTGGTTCCACTTGTAAAAGCTGTGCAGGAACAACAGCTTGTGATTGATCAACTTCAAAAGCAAAATAACCTGCTCGAAAAGAGGCTGGCTGCCCTTGAAGCAAAAAAATAATTGTACGATAATTAGTTTTGCAAGAGCTGGCAGACGGCGGATTTTGACGTGGGTTCAAACACTTTTTACAGAACTGTGTTGATTATTAAATTCAGCAACATTGCTTATAGCAACATTGATTTTTGTTGGATTTATTTTTTGAAACCCGTAAGTCAGCAAGCTGGCTTATTAATTATGGAATTGATGTCGTTCAACGCGAAGACTTTTAAATGTTGTCCGCCAATAAATGCGGAAGACGGTTAAATTTGGTGGTACTCCTAAAAAAGACTGATGACAATAAACAACATAAAAATGCTTAACATTAAATACCGCATATGCCTAAATTAATTTACAAAATTGAACCCAACCAGGTTACCCTAAGGCCGAAATCGTGGTTGGTAATTATGGTCATTGTTTTAGCTATTCCATTTGCCGGAATACTGGCGCTTTCCTTTGCTCTTCCGGAGCTTGGAAAGTCGTTTGCAATGATAATGCTTCCCTTTATGCTGATTGTAATGGGTATCCCTTTTATATTAAGCAGGCAGAAAGCGGTGTTTGATGCCAGCGCTAAAATATTTTACCGCAGTGTATTCAATATTAAATTCCGAAGCGTCCCATTTACTGAGATTGATGGCGTAAGCGCCATTCCTGTCAGGGGCATATCAGCTGGAGAATATTTTCGGTTGATATTAAAAAAGGACCGGTATGGGGGCGGCGTCCGGCTTTCAAAAGCCTATTTGGTTACCAACAAGCAATATTTAATTTGGTCGAAAGAATTAATGCCGGCTATCAGTAAGACATTACAATTGGGCAGTGTGCCACTTGCTGCTGAACCCGTGGTCAGCATCGGGGAAGCCGATTTTAGTTTTTACAAACCTACCGCGAATGGTTATAAGTCATTTACCCGCTCAGCGATGGGGCGTTTGTTCACAGCGCTGCTGGGAGGGGTCGTTTTATTTGGTGGCGTTTTTGGACTGAGCCTGCCAGAAAAAGGAAGTGATCGGTTAATTACTTATTTGATAATAGGTATGGGTGTAATTATCCTGATGAGCCTTACCAATAAGGTAACGATAGCCCAGAAGGAAATCTGCAAATCGCAGTTCCTGGGATTAATAAAAACAAAACGCTCCACCGAAAATTTTATCAATTTCTCTACGTTGCGCCGATCAACAAACGCCATTTATAATGGAACAGATGTGTCTATGAATTTTACCAATGAAGAAACGCTGTCCCTCAGAAGTTTCTACCGCACGCAAAAAATAGAACGGTTTATGGCGGAAACAAAAAAAGCCATGTCTTTAAACTGACCGGTTTCACCGGCAGGGCTTGAAGTCATTTGTAAAAAGTTATGCGATGCGCTTAAAGTTGACTGCATACAGGTTGCATCGAACTTGAATAAGCAATCCAGTGCTCCTATATTTATAAGTCTTTTATCCGGCCTTACTTTATTTTCCTAAGCGTTTAAGGTTTTGAAGTTTCCTTGTCAAAACATCATCCGTAGCGAGTTTAAAAAGGTCTTCCTGGAAATTGAGTACCCGCGATGAAGTGAAATAGTCGCGAATCGAAATACTAGAGTTACCCTTTTCTATATTCGCTAGTGTACCACGGTCTATTGCAGCACGCCCTGCCACCTGGTAAGTACTCAGCTTCCGCCGTTTCCTTGCGAGCCGGATATTTTCACCTACTGTGTCCATGATCTGTTGGTATTTTGGAAAAAGGATGTTCTTTTTACTTCACATTGGTTGCATATTTTCGGCTGAATCGATTAGAAAGGTGCTAATATTTTGTCTTTTAATTTGTTTGAGTTCACTCATCTTTAACGCAAGAGAAAATAAAGCGCCGCCGCAAACAACATCACCGGATTTAAATGATTTTTAATTTTTAAAATGAGTGAAGATGGAAAATGAGCAAATGAAAGCAGTATTGAATGAAGTGTTGGAAAAACCAGTTAGAACTAAGTCGTTCACCAAGGGAAACGCTGGCGGCAGTTCAGCAGTTAAAAGCTTCACTGCAAAACGTAGAGACCTCCATAAAGTACAGGTCTGAAATTAGTCCGACAATAGATAGTAAAACTACCCAACAGGCTGTTCAAAACGGCATGGCGGAAATTGAATTATTGCTGCAGGTATATACTTCCTAAACAGCTTCCAATAATATGCGGGTTTTCCTGGAGCCGGATGCTGAGAAGTGGGCGGTGATTCTTGTAGTGGCTTTTATTTTTTTAACTTATTTATATTGGTTGCTGCGGCGTTATTGAATTAAAGGAAACAACACCAATCGAACTTGAGTTATGAATGATGGATGGAAGATTAACCTTTAAAAGCAGATTCCATTATTTGTTATTCAGATCTTGGAATTAGAAAATGCTGGTGAATGTTATGTAATAATTAATAATCCAAAAGAAAAAAGTCATGAAAATCTATCTAAGAAAGCGAAACGGATAAGTTTTGATGAAAAACATAAAAAAAGGTTTTTCTGCCAAAAGTAGTTTGTACCTGTTGTATGACTTTTGGGAAGGAGAAGAAAAGAGAGTATGAATTTCTTAGCTGTATATATATTATAAGCGTCGTTTTAAAATGCATACGCCAATGTGATAAAAGGCAAAACGACAGGGAATATATTAACACACATAATTCTTGTATTGCTGTTGCGGCATGGATTATTTTATTTTTTGGCTGCAAAAGTAATGCCTCAAATAAACACAGTAAGTTAGTATTCCCGGGTGGCGTTTTTTCGCAAGCTTTCAGTAACGGACCTGCAAAAAATAATTGTTGCAATTACCGGTTATTGGTATATTTAGAAAACACATTGTTTTTGCTTTCATCACCCTGAAGTCTTTTTAATCTGGCACAATATGTTCAACATTTCTTTTGATTAATAGTAGGTTTCTTCAGTATATCTTTTATTTTTTGATTCAGCACTTTTTGTATGCTATTGGATTTTTCTTTTAGTAATTCCTGCAAAACTACCGGGCTCTTTTTGGAATTTATGAAAAAGATATCCATTGTGAATCAGTTTTTTGCAAATACTGCTTTTCTCATATCCGGTTTGGCAATGTAAAGGCAATAATTGTTAATTCAAATCCCCTCCTGGCAAAAGCTAATTAGACAACCGGCATAAAGGCGGGTATTTTTGGGCTGTTATTTTTCGGGTATCGCAGTACTGCATTTATCGGGCACAAAATTTATTAAAAATGATCAACTACCGGTTGGCAACCTACCAGGACAATCAGCAACTGATTGAGTTGACTGCGGCTTCCGGAATGATAGGTGATATATCACTGCGGATTGACAGGAAACCCGACTTTTTTAATTTGCTACACAGAAGGGGAAGCACCAAAGTCTTCGTGGCGGAAGACGATAATACCATCGTTGGTTCCCTCTGTGTTTCGCTGCAGGATGTATATGTTGGAGAGCAAATTTTTCCACTGCTGTATATCGGTGATTTTAAAGTAGCGGCGCCTTACAGGAACAAAGGAATAGGCATGCAATTGTGCAATGAAATGGCCTCCTATGTTATTAGTATGGATGCTGATCTTGCTTTTCTGAATATTTCCAGCGGCAATACAAAACCAGTTTCGTTTTTTAAAGACCGGCCGCAGGTACCGGATTTTGAAAACATCGGGGTTTTTAATATCCATCAGTTCATTGGTAAAAAAAGAAAAATAACCGCTCCGTCTTTTACCATCGTATCCGCCCCGGTTACAGATGAGTTGGTTCAGTTTTTTAACAGCCATTATTGTAAATATGAAATGGGTAGTGTCATTACAGGAAAAAAACTGGAGGAATCTGAATGTTTTGTCATCCGCCGTGATGAGGAGATAATAGCGGCTATGTGCCTTTTAGATACAATGGGATTCAAACAAAATGTTGTTACCGGGCTTTCCTGGAAATTAAAATACCTGCTTAAAGGCATTAATTCGGTAAGCCGAGTATCCGGCATTTCCCGGATGCCAATCATGAATGAACCAGTCCGGATGATGTATATTAAGCACCTTGTTGTCAATAACCATGAAAAAGAATTGGTGCGGCTAATGATACAGCATGCCAGGAATATTGTTTATAAAAAAGCGTATTCTTTTGTTTCTGTTGGTTTGCATGAAAAAGATCCTCTCAATAAATGTTTTTACGGCATGCTGAAACTGACATTTAATTCAGTTGGAATGCTGTTAAGTATAAAAAACAACAAAGTGCTGATTGATAAAGTGAAGCAGGGTATCCCGTTTGAAGATTATTCTCTTGTGTAAAATAAACCCTTTAAGTAAAAATTAAATTGTAACAACATGGAAGCTTTAAAAAATCCGGTTATGAATATTGAAACATTCAATGTTATATCAGACGTTTTTTCCCAGGCCATTACCGGCGAACTTATTGGCATGTCTAATTTTGCCTCCTTGGCTGAAACCATTGATGACCCGCATGAAAAAATGGAAGCCGTAGAACATGCTAACAGCGAACGTATGCATGCAGAAGGCTTTATGCAATACGCAAAAAAAGCCAAGTTGAACATCAATATGAATTTGACCGGTCCCTATTGGGGAAATGTAAGAAAACAGTTTCTGTCATATGCAGGAAAGAAAGACTTTATTGCCTGCCTTATTATACAAGAAGTCATGCTGGAATCATTTGCAGTATCTATGTATACAGATGTGGGTACTGCATTGGGAGGTGAGGCCGGGGAGCTGTTTCTCAGTATTGCGGAGGAAGAAAAGGAACATTTGGAACACTCTTCAGATTTGCTCCGTGCCGACTTAAAAAAGGATCCTCCAGCGTTTAATAATAAATTTGAAGAACTGCATTTTAATTGTATGACCATTCTTGCAGAGTTTACCGCCACCACAGATTTAAAAGGTCATTGTGGTGTTTGCAATGGCGAATGCATGAAAGGGTCTATGCATCATATAGGACTTGATATTTCCACGATGCGGGGGAATGCCCTTGCCTTGTATGCACAGTCTCTTGACAATATTGGAATACCAGGAGAAAAATCAATCGTATGGATAGCGCAGCTGCCGGCTTAGATTTTGCAGTAATAGGTCACCAGGATAGCTGGCAAAATATCAGTGGATTTATCAATAATATGAGATCTGCAGAGCAGGAAAAACTTTCAGCGGGTAAGATAGAAAGTATTTATTCGTTTATCCCGCCACGGGATATTTTCAGGATCAAGGTTAGATCTGCAACAGGCGCTGAAATAAATGGGGTATACATTGAAACCTTTATTGACCCTAATAAACTGGATGCATCTTTTGCCAGGAGCAATATCAGTAAAGTAATGAATGCAGTGGCATGGGCAAAAAAGATGGGAGCAGGTATTGTAGCCCTTGGTGGGTTTACATCGATTGTACTGGAGGGCAATCTTGGGTCATTTGCTGAAGGCAGTACAAAGTTTACAACAGGTAACACTCTTACTGCTGCATATATTGTTAAAGCGCTGGAAAAAGCAGCGTTAAAAATGGGGCTGGCATTAGAGACAGCGAATGTACTGATTATTGGCGCTACCGGTGATATTGGAACTGCTTGTGTGCAATACCTGAAAAATAGAATCGGCCAATTGCTTTTGTGTGCACGCAATTTGTCACGGCTTGAGAAATTAGCGAATAAACTTTTAGAGGAAAAGTTGGCTGTTAGATATACTGTTTTGCCCAATGAACTGGTACCAGAAGCGGACATCATTATTTGTGTAGCAAGTACAACTGGTATGCAGTTAGCTAACTTAAAAAAAAATGTTTTGATTTGTGATGCCGGTTATCCTAAAAATATCGAAAACAGTACAGGTGATAGCAATGGTTCATTTTTATTTCATGGTGGTATGGGGCAGGTGAGCGGCGGTTATCATTTCAATCCTGATTATACAAAAAGTATGTATCATTATGAAGCCCCTTTTGTTGTTCATGGATGTGTGCTTGAAGCAATTGTTTTGGCATTTGAAAAGCGGTTTGAAAATTATTCTGCCGGCAAAGGAAATATTGCCATTGATATGATAGATGAGATGTATGCAATGAGTATGAAACACGGAATTGATACAGCCCCTTTTTATAATGCTAAAGGTTTGTTGTAGCATAACAGAACTATTTTAAAAGATTCGTTTATGAAAAAAAGTCAGGACCAGGTACCGTTGTTCAAATTGGTATTTACCCACAATTGGGAGGATCCTGAAAGTGATCAGGCCGCCTTAAAAATTAGAAATGGCGATGCCATATTTGCTATTACTTCAGGTGGATGTAATGTGCTCGGCTTTTTGTTATTTGATCCCGAAATCATTTATAGTATAGATATTAATCCAGCACAATCCTGTTTGCTTGAACTGAAAATAGCTGCTATTAAGGCTTTGGGGTTTGAAGAGTTTATTGCGTTTGCAGGATTGAAAGAACATACCAGCAGGCGGGATTCTTATGATAAAATAAAACCTTTCTTAAGCCGGGAAGCGCTTGCATTCTGGAATACACGCAGTAAAACGATTGCAGAAGGCTTTTTTATGAATGGGAAATATGAACGCTTTATCCGTGTCGCCGCAAAATTTATTACCTCGTTGCAGGGCCGCAAAAGAGTGCTGGGATTGTTTGATGAAAAAACAGCAAAGGAGCAAGAAGTTTATTTTGATACAGTTTGGAATACAAAACGCTTTCATTACATTTTTAAAATTATATTTAACAAACGGATGCTTGCTAAAAGAGGGCTCGTAGCGGATTATTTTCATTTTGATGATGGCAGTAAATCTTTTGCAGAAAGTTTTTACAGCCGTTCCCGGAAAGTATTCAGGGACATTCCGGTTAAAGGAAATTACTTTCTGTCTTTATACCTGACGGGAAAATACAGGAACGAAAATGAAGTGCCTCCTTATTTGAAAAAAGAGAACTTTGATACTATTAAATCAAGAATTGACAGGATAAAGATTACTACAGCGGAAGCACAGGACTGGCTGGATACAATGGCCGATGAAAGCATTAATTGTTTTGCGTTGTCAAATATCTGTGAACTTATGAGTGAAAAGGATACGGGCCGGCTGTTTGCTTCTGTGTCAAGAACAGGGCGCAGGAATGCAGGCGTTATATTTCGTAACCTTATGATACCACGTGAAGTACCCGTTGAATTGAATAACCTAATTGTTAAAGATGAGCGCCTCAGTAAAATTATTCAATTTCAGGATAAGTCGTTTGTATATGGAAAAGTAGCAGCGTATACCATTCACAAATAATAATTATAAGCAAGTGCTGTCAGAACAAAATAAAATACCGGGCAGGATAAACGTTACTATAACTGTAATATGCAGCATCGCCTATTTTGTATTATTGTATACAGCTTCGCATGTTCATGATTACGGGTGGGTGCTCCTGTGTGGGTTCATGTTTGCAGTAATAATGGTGCCAGTTTATTCGTTGATTCATGAGGCGGAACATGGTATTATTCATTCAAATAGCCGGGTAAATGAATGGATGGGAAGATGGCTATCGACCTTATTTATTGCCCCTTATACTTTTTTTAAGCATTGTCACCTGAAGCACCATAAAAAAAACCGCACTGATGAGGAAATGTGGGATCTTTATTATGAACACCAGGATAAATTGAAGCGATATGGCACTTTGTATGGAATGATGATTGGGCTTGGTTATTTTTCTATGTGGCTGGCTGTATTATTGTACGCGATTGCCCCTAAATTAATTTACAGCCGCTTCTTTTACGGACATACCGAAATAGGTGGGTTTCTAAAAGGGAGTGACAGGAAAGACAAAGTAATACAATCCCGATGGGAAAGCTGGGTGGTACTCATTTTCCAGGTGCTTGTTTTTTATACGATTGATCTACGTTTCAGTTCGTGGCTCACTTTATTTGCCATGCATGGATTTTTATGGTCATCCCAAAATTATGTTAATCACGCTTTCAGTCCGCGTGATGTAATTAATGGTGCACATAATTTGAAGATAAGCCCCTGGTTAAAATTGATATACCTTAATTTCAACCTCCATCTTGCACACCACCAGAACCCAAAAATTCCCTGGACGCAACTTCCAAAATATGTAGGCAAAGGAGAGGGCCGGACAACTTTTTTAAAAAACTACCTGCGCTTGTGGAAAGGGCCACGTTTAACAAAAGAATCATCGCCCCTGACTACGGCTGATGCCGCAGAAACTGTTGAGAATGATTGGTTTTCAGAAAATGAAGTGGCATGAAATGTAAAGCAATTGTAGGGATAGTACTATGCCTGCTTGTTGGCATCTCTGTAAATGCGCAGGACGGATGGGTTTTAAAGAAGGATCAATACGGTATAAAAGTATTTACACGAAAAATGGAACATTTTAAATTTGTTGAATTAAAAGTCGAATGTGAATTCAATGGTAAGTTGTCTCAATTAGCTGCTGTATTATTAGATGCAAAAAATCATTATCGCTGGGTATACAAAACCATAAAATCTTCATTGCTTACGTCTGCAGATACTGCTGATATATTTTTTTACAACGAGATTGAAAGCCCCTGGCCATTGACCAACCGTGATATTGTTGTGCATATGAGTGTGCTGCAGAATGCTAAAACAAAAGTAATGACTGTGGAAGGTAAAAACGATGACAACATTCTTCCGGGTAATAGTAAAATGGTTCGTGTAAAGTATTCAAGTGTTTTATGGACAGTAACTCCTTTGAATGATCATCAGTTTAAAGTTGATTACCGTCTTCTAATTGATCCTGGAGGCTCTGTACCTGCATGGCTTGTGAATATGAGTATCAGCAAAGGTCCATTTGAATCTTTTATGAAATTGAAAGAAGAAATTGGGCTTCCACAATATGTAAACGCAAGATTTTCGTTTATCAAGGATTGGTGATGCAGGACGTAGTCAATAAATTATATAATTTAAATGGAAAAAAATCAAGAGAAAAATTTATTGAAAGTACCTGTCGCACCAGCAAAGATATCTTACCGGCAGATTGCGGACACGCTGCAAAATCCACTCGAAATACTCAGCCAGCTTACAAAAAAATAGGGGGGAATTGTACAGTTAACGGTATTGCATATGAAGTTTATTATTATAGAAGACCCTAGTTATATTAAAGTCATCTTACAGGAACAATATAAAAATTTTATGAAGTATGATCTTTCGGGCATACTCACTTAGCTGGCCCCAGGTTATGTATCGGTCAGCCTTTTGCAATGATGCTGATGCAGGTTACTGTGAACCGTTTGCTGGGTGTTTTTGATTGCCAGCTGGCAGGGGACTTTGAATTGAATATAAAACCACATGTAACACTCAGGCCCAAACCGGGAATATTTATTCAGTTTACCACTATCAGATAGCTGCCTTTCTTCCTATTTTTTAGGCGGGCTGGGTAAAAGGACCATCCAGCCACTGGGACAATACTGGTACAAGCATAAAATGCTGAGGAGATCATTTACAGTAATTAAAAGGGGTTTGCCTTGCTCTTCAGACTGACCTCACTAATTAAAGAGTTTTAAGCCAAAAAATCACCAACTATTTTTGGCACCATTACCCTCTAAATTGGATCAGTTTGAAATTTTGAATGTGGGCGACCCTCATTTTGCAATAAAGCATGTTTGAATCCAAGTGCTGTTCCCGGATGGTTAGGTTGTTTTTATTTAAATAGATAATCCGATTAAATGATTTATTACTTTACTTATCGCTTGAAAAGGTAATTGTAAATGAGCTCTTGTAAAAAGTTGTAAAAATCTTATTACACATTCATTTTGGGAGAAAAAAGATCAGTATTTTTTATTTTTTCTAAACACTTCTTTATTTATCAATGGCTATCACTTTCTGTATCGGGAAATAATTTCTTAACCTAACTTTACTTCCCCTTCATTTACCTACAAACTGAAATCCTTACCCATAAAGGAGTTCATTAAATGTACTGCTTTTTACCCCACGTGTAGGGTAGTAAGATTAAGTTGAATAAAAAAAACTGGGAGGCGATTGCGTAAAAAAGCTACTCAATAAATACTTTTTTAATTCCCAACTTTTCCATTCTTGATTTTAGGGTTGACGGAGGAAGGTTCAATATTTCTGCTGCAGCGCCGGGGCCCCATATCTTTCCATTGCATTTTTTCAAAACAGCAAGAATATAGTCTCTTTCGTTTTCCTGTATTGTTTTAGTCTTAGTGCCCGATTGCTGGTTATCCGATTCTTTAGTAAATTCAGGCAAGGATAAATCTTCAATGATTGTTCCTTTACATAACAGCACGCCCCGCTCTAATAAATGTTCTAGTTCCCTGATATTGCCGGGCCAACTGTAAGCTGTAAATTTCTTTACCAGCTTTTCTGAAATGCCGGCAACTTTTTTACCCGTTTTTCGATTAAAGTGTTGAATAAAATGAATCGTGAGTGCAGGGATATCTTCGCTGCGTTCCCGGAGTGCCGGTAGTACGATGGGAAAAACATTAAGCCTGTAATAAAGATCCAGCCGGAATCTTCCCGCAGCTACTTCTCTTTCAAGATTGCGGTTTGTGGCTGCGATGATCCTTACATTTATCTTTAGCACCTGTCTTGAACCAACACGTTCTACTTCCCTCTTGTAAAAACCGGCAAAGTTGACCCCCATCGGCCATTTCAAATTGACCCCCTCAAAACAGATCCTATAAAACCCCTCACAAGGATGTGATGAACGCGGAAGAAAAATGAGACAAAGAACTAATGTTATGTGTAGTAAAAGTAGAGATTAATTTCTGTACGTTGTTAAATACAAAACAGGTGTTATGTTTCTGATGTTACTTTTTGTTTTTTTCTCAATGAGTCTCCATATAATTCTATACGGATGGATTGATGAACGATCCTGTCCAGGATAGCATCGGCCAGTGTTTTTTCTCCAATGATTTCATGCCATTTTTTTACCGGCACCTGTGAAGTGATAATAGTGGTACGTTTACTGTGCCGGTCTTCAATAATATCCAGTAGTAGCGCGCGGCCTTGTGCATCGAGGGGCTGGATTCCAAAGTCGTCTAATATTAGTACATCTTTTTTTTCTATTCCTGCCAGTTCTTTTAAATGTGCGCCGTCAGCTTTTGCCATCTTTAACTGCGATAAAAGTTTGGTGGTATTGGTGTACAAAACTTTATACCCAAGTAAACAAGCCTGCTGTCCCAGCGCAGATGCAAGGAAGCTTTTACCGGTGCCGGTACTCCCGGTGATAAAAAGATCTTCTCCCTTTTTTATAAAGCTGCAGTCCGATAAACGTTGTACCAGGTTTTTATCCAGTCCCCGCTCTTCGGTGTAATCAAGTTGTTCAATGCTTGCCTTGTAACGGAAGCTGGCGTTTTTAAGGCCACGTTGCAGTGAACGGTACTGCCGGTCGTCCCATTCACTTTGTACAAGATGATGTACGAGTTCATCATTGGTGAACTTTTCCATCTGGTGGGTTTCAATGCTGGTTGCAAAAGCATGATGCATACCAAACAGGCGCATCCGGTTCATGTTGTTCAAACTTTCTTTGTTCATTTTTTTTGATTTAATAATTATTGATAATAATCTTCTCCGCGGATATTGTCGTGGTCTGGCATGCCTGTGTCATTACTTGTTTGTTCACCGGGTTCATCCAATGGAATAAAATCGGCTTTGGATAAAAGGATGCGTTCTATCATTCCATAATTGTAAACATTAAAACTGTCAGCGCGTTTGCATGCATTGATAAGTCTTGATTCACCTACACGTTTTTTAAAATTGATAATGCCCTGGCAGGCACGATAGTTTTTCTCAGGGTATTCATTTCTTGCCAGCACTTTTGTAATGTAACCGGCCACCGCATCATGGATTAGTCTTCCGTCATTAATAAACTTTTCCGGGTTCCATTCGGTAGGATACCGGTGCCACGACGCCAGGTGCTGTTCGTTCTGGATGTATTTTTCTTTTCCAAAACTGCGCACATGAACGGCAATGAGCTGGTGGTCACTGTAGGCTTCTACTTTTGTGCGGTTATACATCAGCTTTATCTTTTTACCGATAAACTTATAAGGGATACTGTAATAACGGTAATCAACCGTTACATGCCCTGTTTTACCAACAGTGGATGTTTTTGCTGTCATTGGATCATAGCGGTATTTGTTTAAAGGCTTCAGCACATCCCTTTCCAATTCTTCAAACTGTTGCCGGCGACTGTAATCACATCCGGTAAGCAACGTATTGTTATGCGCATCCAGGTGAACCCTGATAGCAGTATTTAGTGTGTCCAGCGTATGATAGACCGTTTCATCTATTTTAGTAAAAATAGAAGTGTAGATAATTTTTACTGCGCCTTCTACCAGTGCCTTATCTTTTGGCTTATAAACTCTGGCAGGAAAAACATACGTATTGTAATGCGTCGCAAACGCCGCAAAACTATCATTGAGTTCTGATTCATAACGCCCAGCTTTTTTTACCGCAGACTTTAAATTGTCTGGAACGATGGCTTCGGGAACACCGCCATAAAAATGAAGGGCCTGTTCACAGGCAAGAATAAAATCTTCCTTTTTTTGCGAAGCAACAGCCATCACAAAAGTCAGTTGACTACACCCGAGTATCGCCACAAAGACTTCTACTTCCTGCACTTCGCCACTTAAGGCGTCTACAACGCTGAGGCGCTTGCCAGTAAAATCAATGAAGAGTTTATCCCCCACCTTATGCGGAACACGCATAGAAGGCGTGCTCATGCCTGTAAAAGCGTTCAGGCGTTCCCGGAAGGCCGAGTGCTTATATCCATCGGGGTGTTGCATTTTATACTGCTCATACAACATCTTTTTAGTAACACCTCTTTTCTTTAACCTTGCCGCCAGCTCCGGTAATAATATTTCCAGATCACCAACCCGATGATTTTCTATTGCAGGCTTTTCTATCAAAAACGATTGTGCCAGTTGCGCATCACTCATCGCTTCGATATCACTCATCGTCAGTCTTAATGAAACAAACTGCAGCAGATATTTTTTTATTGTGTTGCGCGCAATGCCAGTAGTGCTACTGATAAACTTAGTGCCCCTGCCTGATGCATACAGTCTTAATAGCTGTCTGATTTTATACATATCAATGGGTTTGTTGGACATAATTAACCTCAGATGTTTGATGGGAACATCCGCTTATTATCCTACAAAAACATTTGATTCTTTATCTCACTTTACAGGGGGTCAATTTGCGCTGGCCACAGGGGGTCAATTTGAAATGGCCGAGGGGGGTTAGTTTACCGTGGCGAGAGGGGGTCAATATGCGTGGCTTTTCCACTTACAACTAGAAAATAAAATGGCATTTATAAGTGGTTCAACCGCTGGAATAGGATTTGCCATAGCGCAAAGATTTCTGCAGGAAGGAGCGAAGGTTATTATTAATGGTAGAACAAAAGGAAGCGTGGATAAAGCTGTAGATGAATTAAAGTCATTGGTAGCAAATGCTGATGTATCTGGTATTGCGGCAGACTTTTCTAAAGCGAATGAAGTCAATCAATTAATAAATGACTTACCTGAGGTTGACATTCTCATGTAAGCGTCCCCATTTTTCGGTCAGTTTAAAAATAGAGGATTTTTTTTGTTATTGTTTACTGCTTTTGCCGATTTATCCACTACCGGCTGCGCTTCAATTTGTGAAGGATTTTCGCTTGCCGGTGTGGATAAATCTACACCATAAATACGTTGCCTTTGTTCATCCATTTGGTTCCAGATTTTTAAATAGTTCAGCGGCGATAAATAGCCCAGTGATTTGTGGGGACGCTCGGTATTGTAATCTGTTCTCCATTCTTCTGTCATTATCCGTACTTCATTTAATGAGCTGAACATATAGGTATCTAACAATTCCCTTCTTATGCTACCGTTCTTTCTTTCGATATAAGCATTTTGCGTAGGCTTACCAGGCTGGATGTATAGTAAGGATATTTGCTTTTGTTCGCACCATTGCTGAAGTACGTGGCTGATAAATTCAGGGCCATTATCACAACGGATATTTTGGGGCTTACCTCTTTGCAGGATAAGTTTTTCCAGCACCCTTTGAACACGCATCGATGGCAGTGAGGTATCTGCTTCTATAGCCAGTGACTCACGGTTAAAGTCGTCCATAACATTGAACAAACGGAACTTTCTGCCATCCTTTAAATTGTCACTCATAAAATCAATACTCCAGACCTGGTTTGGTTTGTCTGCCAATGATAATGGCTGTTTTACACGTTCCGGCAATCTGTACTTCGCTTTGCGTTTTACGTTTAATTTCATGGCCCTGTACACACGGCGAACACGCTTATGGTTCCACCTTTCTCCCCGGTTACGGAAACGATGGTATGACTGCCAAAAGCCAATCGTAGGATGCCTGGAAACAACCTGCGACAATGCTTCTTCGATAGCCTTGTCATCTTTCGGTTTGGCTTTATATTGAAAACTACTTCGTGGCAGTTGCACTATTTTACAGGCCTGGCTGTTACTGCATTGCTGTTCGCCTATCAACTGTTTAGCAAATTCTCTTTGGTCAGCCGGCATTAAAACTTTTTTTCAAGCACTGCTTTTATGGCCCTGTTCTCAAAGGTGAGTTCAGCAACAATCTTTTTATACTGGCTAAGTTCAGCTTCCATATCCTTCATCTTTTTCACATCGCTGACTTCCATGCCTCCGTACTTCGCTTTCCAGTTATAAAATGTTGCAGGATTAATTCCTAATTCCCGGCTGATCTCTTTTGCAGAGATGCCGCTTTCATGTTTCTTGATGGCTGCCACTATCTGGCTTTCCGTAAATTTTGTACTTTTCATAATTTGAAATTTAAAATTAAAGACTTTCTCTAATTTCAAACTGCCCAATTTTAGGGACGCTTACACTCATAAATAATGCAGGAATTTTTGAACCAAAGCCATTTGCACAAATTACAGATGAAGATTGGTTTACATTTTTTGAAGTTAATGTTATGAGCGGCATTCGGTTAGCGCGACATTATTTCCCTAAAATGATACGGAAAAATTGGGGCCGCGTTATTTTTATTTCAAGCGAGTCGGCAGTATTTATCCCTGCCGAAATGATTCACTATGGAATGACAAAAACAGCACAAATTGCAGTTAGCAGGGGCTTGGCAGAATTGACACAAGGAACCAATGTAACGGTAAATGCAATCTTGCCAGGTCCAACAAAGTCAAAAGGTGTTGCTGTCTTCCTGGAAGATCTGTCAAAGTCGAGTGGAAAGAATTTAGGTGAGATTGAAGAAGACTTTTTTAAAAATATGCGTCCGACCTCGTTGCTACAACGGTTTGCAAGTGTAGAAGAAATTGCAAATACAACTGTCTACTTTTCCAGTCCACTGGCTTCTGCGACCAATGGTGCTTCCATAAGGGTAGAAGGTGGATTAATCAAGTCGATTTTATGAGTAGTGTGATCAGGCGGTACATAAAAGCCAGGCTGCTGAGCGATGGGGTTAAAGGGTTTGTATGGTATCAGGTAGCTGGTGTGGAGCTGAATGTGGAGGAAGTAATGGGGGACATATAGAAGATATTTTATTGAGACTAGAAATGTTGTTTTCTGGTATCGGCAGGAATTGCTGTAGCAACTGATTTTGAGACTATCCGCTGTAAGCCAACAACAAATCAGTTAGCAGGAAATATTAGTAAGTGTAGAAGACGTAGTGAAAATGGTTAAATGTGATGTCGGTATTGTATATGCGGTATGTAAAAAAATGAGCTGCCGTATGTTCGCCTGGGCAAATTGTATAAGTTTAGGAAAGCGGATGTTTTACAGTGGATGACGTTGCAGGCTGGTAGACCTGATGGTCTGGTTGATGATTATGTAAACAGGTATCTGCAAAAGCATTTGTTGAAAGGGTAGTAAGCCAGGAGGCGGTGATTTATATGAGGTGATCTTATCGCAATCGTTGAACTGCCGGGTATTTCTCGGTAGTTCGATAGTCAGATATCGGGACAGGTGACAACTGTTCGGAAATTCCGAACAGTTTGGGGACGGATAAAAATCAGTTGTTAAGATGCTGGAACCTAATGGCGGACCTGAAGAATTACAGTTTGTGCCTTTGTTAGAAAGGATTATACAAGTGAGCATATTGCAACCGGGACGATCCTAATTCCGTTAATAACGAATATTATTAGCTAAAGTTTATTTTATCAAATACTGAACAAGTAATTGTTCAATCCGCAACGCGGAATAAAATTTCTTTATTTCTGTGCCAGATCGCCCTGTCTAGTAATTGTGTGGACCTATTCCGAAAATGCAGGCTACTTAAATTAAGTCCAATAGCAAACCCTGTTAGAACACTGGCAAGCGCATTATTATTTTTTCTAACGATGATACCTGTTACTAATGCGCCGACTGCCGTTACCGTAAATGCACCTCCCAAAATCTTGTCTCCCTTAGCTTTTTTATATAGGTCCTTTGTTATGCCAGATGTGAAATCACTTTTTAAATCTCTAAATGTTAACCGCGTACCCCCCTTTATAAAATGCGTTCCACTTGTTTGTATGGTTTGGGTGTTATAAATTTTTAGCAAAGAATCGTTGGATTGGGCGTGCCCAGCATTGGTTCCACTGCAAATAAAGAGAATAACTGCACCAACAGATAAAAAAACCCGGGAAAAGCATTTACTCATTGTGCTTGTTTTATTTTTTTAAAAATTAATGATATGTTTTCTGTGAAGTATTTGCTTACTCAACATTCAAATTTTTATAGGAATGAAAATGCGGTCCTTTTGCATCTACGCCTCAGGCAATTAAATAAAGATTGATTAGCCTGTTGCACCCTGGTAAAATGCACTGCCTTATTAAACTGTATTATTCTGTTAGAGATGGCTGTCACCGCGGAAATATAATTAAATGTGAACAGACACTTTCTGGGGCAATTTATATTGAAAAGGGATTCTCGTCCCAGCACCGCACAATTTATTTTACTGAGAGTACAACCACATAAGATAAAAGTAGACCGAAATATTATCCATAAATAAGATCAACCACAAGTTGCTAAGAAGTCCGTTATTTTAATCCATAAATCATAACATGGGCCCGCTGACTAAACAAATGTCCCCTGGTTCTGTAAGTAAAAACCAAACTCCTAATTCTTCTTTTGTTGCCAGGTAAATCTAATACCCTACTTCCTGTTCCGGGTTGAAAGATATTTCGTACAGTGAATTTTTGGGCTCGGCCATTGTCAAAAACTACACTTAAGTCAAAAACTTCCAATGCATTTCGGGTAACGTTAAATTTAATCGCACGAAATATATCCCTGCTGTTCAAGTTAACCACATCTCGTTCGCCACTTAGGCGCACTTCGGTTGTGGCAATGTAAAACCATTTAGCTTGCTGATTGCCTGGATTGTATACGGGCGGAACAGGACGCACTGGAATAGGACGACTTGGTTTGTCAATCACCTTACGTGGTTGGCTAAATACTACAAGTTGAAATAATAGGGCTACGCTAATGATAAATGAACTTTTTAACATACTGATGGATTTAACTTATAAAATGTGATTATTGCCTGATTTCTGCTATTTCTGGTATCATACTTTTGGCATCTTCAAAGCCTAAAAAAGTTTTTAATCTTGATTTATTTCATATTACTTTATCTATACCCACATTTGCTTTTTCATAAATACACTTGCGATGGGTATTTTTTATAATTCCACGTTTTTCATGATTTAGTGTCTGGTGCTCAAAATTATATGCTCCAATTATTTAGACGAATGGAGTTTGCGCTTTGTACTTCGGCTGCCGATAACGCTATCACCGATGTTTATTTTTTTACAAATCGCATTACAGCAACATCATCTGTTAAAAAAGTGAGGGTATTATTATCGACTGAATATTTGTTTACTTTCTTTAACATCGCTAAGAACGCCTCTTCCCCACCACCCTCGCAAAATATGAATGTCTTTAAGGCATCAGCAAAGTGTATATTATTGCCATCAATGGTGAATTTGGAACTAAACCCATTGCAAGTTGTATTGCCGCTCAACTCCTTTTCGGAAAAATTAAATGCGATAGTCGGTTTCTTGTCAGGGTATATTCCATCAAAAGCAATTTTTAGCCCCGAAAGATAATTCAGGTTCCATTCGCCACTTAATTTGTCAATTTCCATCGAAACTGCGTTTAGTTTAGCCACTACTGTTTCTCCGTTCTTCAGCAATAGTTGCTCATTGGCTATAATCCAGTTGTTTACCTGGCTCAGCGCTTCAATAAACTGTGATTCTGTTTGACCAGGGCATGCCATCCTGGTAGTTACTAGTGGTGAAAATTTAATAAATTTTGAACCCTTCAGATCGTAAGAACCACTTATCCTGTTACACCCGGTAGAACCGCTTACTTTGTTTGGCTTGCCGGCGCTGAATAAAAGGTGGGCATAATTGTCGTTCCCAATAAAAGTATACTGCCGGCCCTGCAATTCAGTTAAATACCATTTGTATTGATATAGCATTTCACTGCCTCCGGGCACCACGCCACCATGAGCTTTACCGCTATGGCAACCAGACATGAAAAGGAATGCGGCCAATAAAAATGGTGAGAAAAGGATTTTCATTTTTGTTGATTTACAATAATCGCCTTGCGTTCAAATATAGTTGATTGAATATTGAAAAAACTTGCTGCCAACACCCCAATAACGCAGGTAAAACAATTCTTTCATGGGCCAGCAACCGCATGAAAAAATTATAGTTTATCCCTTATTTCCATTAATAATTTATCAGTTGAAGAAATTTCTTTTGCAGACGGCACAGCTTTCCTTTCCAGCGTTTTCATTCCCTTAACAATAATAAAAAGGATAAATGCTATAATAACAAATTTTATTACTGCAGCTAAAAAGCTTCCGTACTTTACTGAACCCCATGCCAATTTTTCTATATCCTGTAAGTTGGCAGCCTTGAGTGCGGGCGTTAGCAGCAATGGTGTAATCACATTATCTACCAGGGAGGAAACGATTGCGGTAAATGCAGCACCGATTACAACCGCTACTGCAAGGTCTATGACATTTCCCCGAATAATAAAATCTTTGAATTCTTTAAACATGCTCATCGTGTTTATTCTTTTTAAGCGTTAAAAAGGCATAACTCATTTTCAAAATGAGTTATGCCGGATGATTGCTAAGTGGGTCGGATAACATATAACCTGCGACCTTGGTGTTTTTCGAAATGCCAATTTACTATTGTGCAATAAGAATATGCAGATATTGAATGACTATCCTCCCATTCCTTACCGTTGACGAACGTAAAATTCGTTCAGACAATTTTATTAATTATGATAAAGTACCTCATTTAAATAGGTTCGACAAAAACCCCCCGATACCGGCCATTCCCTTTCCGCCAGTCAAATTGCCCACCAACGAACCTATATTTGAAAGTCCACTTTGACCAACGGCTGCAGACGTCCCTTTATTCATTCCCTTTGAAACGAGGTTGCCTATAATCATCGGTCCAACGAAACTCATTAAGCCTTTTGCTAATCCACTGATATTGATACCGGATCCTTTTAATTTTTCGAGAATACCTCCTGCACTGTCTGCCAGACTTTCAGCCGGTTGCGTAGCAGCCTGCTGTACATACTCATGTAAAATCTTAACCTGGTTGTCATCTACGCCAAGGTATTTTGCTACAGCAGCAATATGTGTCTTTTCCTCCTGCGCAAGATTATTGTCTGATTCCGCGAAAGCAATTAAATCAGTAACAAGCGAAAATTTTAATTCGGAAGATTTTAGAACATCCAGCGCTGGCTTCAGGTTGCTGCCTGTTGCGTCAAGCGCTGCCTGCTTCACGGCTTCTTTGTCTGCGTCTGTTAACCCTGCACTGGTTGCCAGGTCTAACAAATAGTTAATTTCGGTTTCTGATGCACTATTATCTGCCGTTGCAATAGATGCAATGGCTGTTAAATAGGCCTTCTTCTCTGATGCTGATGCGCCCGATAAAATCTGAGTACTCATGATAAATGTTTAAGATGAAAAATGTTATTGATTTGAAGAAAATTACAAGTTGACGATAATTAAAAAGCAACGCTGCCAACAGCTGTGATTTGGGTGTGAGAATATGGTGTATGCCAATAGTAGGATCGCTAAGCTATCAGGCATTAATTATTAGTTACAAACCCTTCTTTTTTCATTCTGGCATATACTGTTTTTGCAGTTGCATCCATTAGCTTTTCTACATTTGATGGATTAACTGAATTGGTTAGGCCGCTCCATACCAACTTATCTCTTACTAGCGAATAAACGTTTGTCTCTACAGTAAAAGTCTTAGTAGTTTCGTAATATCCTTGTTGATAGAAGTTACTTCCGGCGCGGCGGTAATACCCCCAGAACCTTCCATAATATGGAGGAAATGTATTAAATGAGCCAGGCACATATTTTACATCCTTGTCAACATCCGCTAATCGCATGATAACTATGCCATCAATGCCGTCTTCTTTTAGTTTCTGACGCATAGCGTCTTCTTTTTCTTGTGTGATATCTTTTGTGAGGTAATTATAAGAGGCAACACCTTTACCGTTAAGCAGCATGACAAGTTTATCTTCCGTAACATGGCGGTTCGCCTCGTTTTTAAGCATTGCTACAACTAATACTTTGTTCAGTTTTGACATGTCAACGGTCACTTCAGGATCCCTCCAGCTTTTTTCAATATGTGCGGTTGTGCCGCAGCCGGAGAGTGCAATAACGATCACCAGGAAATGTTTGCTTAATTTCATGTTTTGATTTTACAATAAGAATTGTTAACTATGTGAACTTCAGATAATTGCCGGAAATGGCCATTTATTTTTTTCGCACGCTTACTGCAATGCGCCGATCTTTTTGCTTCTCCATATCGGAAGCATCGGTCGGTGCCTTGGCGAATTGCGAACCATAGCCTTCGGCCGATTCCAGTTGCATCGCGTTCGTGCCGGATTTTTTTAATGTGTTCAGGACTTCTTCGGCCCGTGCCTGTGATAATTTTAGGTTAGCGATGCTATCTCCTGTCTTGTCAGTATACCCGCCAATCTTTAAAACCGCGTTTGGAAAAGCTTTGAGGATGGCCGATAAATTTCCAAGTTGTTGTTCGCTTTCGGGTGTTATGATGGCATTGCCGGATTCAAAATTCAAATTATCGAAATCAAACCAAGTGTTTTTATCTGCTTTCTCTGCATCGTTTGCTAGAAAACTGACCAATTGATCTTCTATTCCTCCTTTATATGCATTTAACTCAATGCCATCGGGCAATTTAACTTTAATAGCTGCGGCTGACGGCAAGGCTGCTTTAACGGTATCTGCCGCAACGGGAGCGATTTGCACAGGGTCAGCGGCGGTAGGTTTTCGTAGGATAAACCACGCCAATGCGATTAGGCCAACTATTATTACTGGAATAAGCCATTTCTTAGACCCGGATTGTTTTTCTGAAGTTTGTTTCAAACCTCCGGCCACACCCGTCAACTTGCTGCCGATATTTCCAATATTTGAAAGGCCTAATGCCCCGGCAAGATCCAATCCGGCAGGTAATGCACCCTGTATGCTCTCTTTCTGGGTGTTGAGAAATGAAAGCATGCCGTTCATACTCATATTTGTCGATTTTGCATGATCTCCAAGTGCACCTAATGCGGCCGGAGCAGCAATGCTCAAGAGCGAAGCGGCAGAGGTAGATTTAATACCAGCAAAACTTGCTATCGTATTAGTAACATCACTCATTTTGTTTCCAAAAACCGCCTTCAACATGTCCGCCCCTTTACTGAGGAGGGTAGTATTCGCCAACAAGCCATTCATATTAGCTGCCAAACCACTATCGGCTGCGCTTTTTGCCAAATTATAAATGCCGCCAACGTCGCCTGAGCCCGCTTTATTTAATATACCAGCTAGCACAGAAGGGACGATACCAGACATGGCTTTTTGAGTATTTGTTGCATTTTCGCCGAATAGGGCTGCCGCATTTGAAATCAGATCGTTACCTAAAATGCCTTTAACGGAGTCAAGAAGATTGAATGACATAAATGAGTGTTTTATTTATAAATTATAATGATTAGCAATACACGTGTTACACCGCAAAAAGATTCGCGCACGATGAAATACTAAAAAAACGTAAAAAAATGAGCTTTAATCAATTTCAAAAAGAATGATAGCATTTGGCCTGGCTCTAAGAAAACTTATCACTAGCGTTGCAAACCTTTTTGTGATTGACTTTCTACATTAAAACAGCGCGTTTATGACATATTAGCCTTGCTGCGCGTTACTCAATTAGAAAGTGCTGTTTACCGCGATAAACATCATGAACGCACTGCGCAAAGGCTTCTACTACATTGGCACAAGATCTAAAGAAGTATCCCTCTATTGGTATTTGCCTGTACTTTTCTAATGTTTGAACTTCAAATGTTGTAGTAACCACAATTAATTTGATATGGGGATATTGAATTTTAAAGGATGCCGCTGCTTTTGTTCCTGCGCTATATTTATGGTTGGAGTTCCAGTTTCCGTCCATCAGCAGAATATCCGTTTTGGAACCTTCAAAACCATGTTCCATCAACTTCCATGATTTGCACACCCTGGTTATTAATATCTCATAGTCAAAAAGGAACGGTCGCATCGCTTTTATAAATATGTCACTTTTGCATACAGCGCAAATTTGTATCATATATATATTATACAATGTAAAATTAAAAGCATTTACAGATGCATATTGCCTTGCAGCAGAGGAGAATGGTTTCCTTTTTAAAAAGGAAACTAACTAAACGGAAAATTTTAGCTTTTTTCCAAAAATCTTGAGGGGGAAAGACCTGTTTGCTTTTTTATGACCTTAAAAAAAGTGATCCGGGAGCTGAAGCCTGCTGCCCAACCGATACCTTCAATGGTCAGATTTTTCCAATCTTCGTTCAATCTGTTGTCGGTGATGTACTTTATTCGGCAATTATTAATATAGTCGTTGAACCGCTGGCCAAATATTTTATTAAATACTGCAGTAAGATGATGGGCGGGAATCAGGGTGTGTTCTGACAAATTTCGTAATGACAACCCGTGCTTCAAAAATAATCGGTCTTCGGTCATACATTGTTCAACAATCTTCGCGTAGCCATTCAAAATATTTAACGATTCCGGCTGTTTAAGATTAGTCGAAGTTGCGCGCTGCAACCGACCATCTTTATCTACAGTTGGCGTATACAATGATTCATTTTCGTCACTATCAGCCTGCGCATGCTGGCTAAAGTCAAAAACATTCGTACTTAAAATTTTCTTGCCATGTGATAAATCGTGATTATTATGTACTTCGCCCAGCATTTGGGTTTCAATTACAACGGGGGTATTTTTCGTAGTCTGCTGAATGTCAACGGCTTGTAGTTCGATATGGACCCCCTGATTCGGTGTTTTTAGCATCGCGCCAATGGACTGATCTATACCATATAAAATTTCTCGCCGGGCGAATAAGTAGACTAGTATGCCACTGACCATGCATCCCTGGTAAGAAATAATTATCACGAAACGGGTATTCATGGGCGGATTAATCAACAGCATGGCAAAAAAAGTCAGCGGAATCACACTGTTTGCAATCAAACAAAATAAGACCCAGGATCCCACATTCTTTAGATATGTGTTACCCTCCGCAGACTTTGTTTTTATTTCTATGTAAATTTTATATGCTGCGGCCATGTATGCCAGGCCCACCGTATACACAAAAACACTTATAAAGCCTGCTGGCAAATAGCCTTCATTTAATAAAGTCAAGTTGGAGGCATTTTCAAATAACTTATGTAGATAAGCAGTTTTCTCAGGGGAACCCATTTTGTAAAATGGTATAAATTGAACTGCAATAATAGCCGCAGGTAGCAGATGTAGCAGATCATACCGGGATAATTTTCGCTTATGTAACAACATTCCCCGCAAATACAAATACAGGGAAGGATAGATAACCAAATAGAGGGGATAAAATGCCCGGTAAAAATGCGGAAACTGAAAATAAAAGTCTGTTTGAGACAATGCTGCAGCAAGCATATATATAACTAAGCAGAAAATATGTGTTGCCAGAAACCTGTTCGAGAAACGGTTGGTTTTGTTAACGAACAATAATAACCCTATACTGAGCAAGCCCAAAAAGATCGTCATTAATTCAATAACAAGTATAAACCCGCTTTTCATAACATTTCTACCCTTTTGTTTAAGGATTGCGTTGTTTCTCCATTAAATTCTTCATCCGTTTTCACCGGTGATAAACTTAAACTTTCTTTAAAGTTAAAATATTTTAGCAGGGTAGCTTCACAGTAAAATTGAAGCGGCACCTTATAGATAAGGTCGCAAATGCAATTTAAGTAATTTATTTAAACTGGCATTTTAAGTCCGGGGATTACAGCTTTGATAAATTTTACTACCCAGTATTTTAATACTGATGTTTGTCAGCTATCATTTAAAACATTTTTTGGAAGTATGTGTTAAAGAAAACTAGAGACGGAGTTAAAAGATAAAAAAATATCAATTCTCTTATCTTTTTGAAACTGCACAACAATCAGTACCTGGTAAGATTTGTAAAAATGTTTTTTAAAGACCATTCTGCCATTGCTTGTAGTTCAACTTTTTGATCAAGGTATCCTGGTACACCCAGTATAACGAAAGCCAAATCTCCCTGAATTTGAGTGTCGGCGAAATCTTCACCTTTGTGAACGAGTTCCACAAATTCGCCCGGATTTTAACTGCCCAGTCTGTTACCGCAATCTTTAAGGCATTTCTCAGCTTCCGGTCAATATTACTTAACGCCCGGCAAAGAGCAAAGATTTGTGGTTGTATTTTTCAAACCCTGCTAAAAACGTTGTGCCATCGCCGGAAGGGACGGATAGCCTCAGCTACATTACTTGTAAAGGATTTTTTCTTTTTTAAGGATGCGTCAAATTTTTCTAAACCAGGCCATAATTTATCTCTTTCAAAGGCTGACCCCTTGCTGGATAGAATATTATGCAGCTACGCTGAACCAAAGCTGTTTTCCGTTTTGGAACGGGAAGGGATTATTAGTTTATCAAGACTTAGCTATGAGAATAAAAGGATTAACAAAAAGGCAATGTGTTGCCGTGGGGATGCCAAAAAGTAAGATCTCATTACCTGCTGTTGTTTTATTTCATTTATCCGGTCGGCAACCTGGCGGCTAATAATGATTGTGTTTGCCAGATTCGCTTCTTTCATTGTTTTTGATAAAACCACTTTGTGTACTTTGTTATACCACTTTGAATGTTCAATGTCGTGCCGGCTTGCCGTGGGCTTGTCTGCCACCGTAGGCCAGTAGCCTTCCATCATGTGATAAATTATTGGTCAATACAAAGACATGTCGCCTTCGCCTATCCGCTTACCAACATGAGCAAAGATTTCTTCATCAACTTTAATCCAGTCCATTTCTCCGTTTTGTCCGGCTACAAAACTGTCCAGCGATATGTGAATAAATGAAATTGTGCTATTGAATTATCCATGGAAATTCATTGGTATAGTGCGAATATTAAATCAAGCCGTATTTAGGTCATTAGTGGCCGTAGCTAATCCGTTGCAGCGCGGCACGCGATTTTTATGCTTTATGCCGCACAACAGATGCACAATAATCTCTCCCCGTAATACAACGGGATGAATTGCTGTGTTGTATTCATCAATCAGCGCAGGCATTATGCGACTACCCATAAATCCGGTCGCCACCAGGGCCTGCCATTTGTTTGACGGCCCTTGTTCGTTTGTACCGATTGCTTCCGCTAAAATCACCGTCGAACAAGTGCGCTTCGGACGAGCAATCGGGGGGGAGGCGAAAGTTCCGCGATGCGGAATCTGCATCGGTAAATAGGTGTTTGGTAAAATGGCTTTAGGTATCCCGTTCAGCTATGCTGTAGAAGGTTCCGGAAAGTGGCCCAGTAACCACCCCTTCCCTCAAGCGCTTTCTTCTCATTTGCCTACCGTGGCCGAAATTCTTTGTAAATTGATGCTGGGTAAGTTATGGGGAAAGTTGCCATCGGAAGCATTGGTTCCATTACGTGCAACTATTTATTCACCGGCTTGTACAGTGGAATGAATAGGTGCCGCGCCAGGAATAGTTCGGAAGGTGTATGAAGAAGGGGCCGTTTGATGGCTATAACTTTTTACGGATCAGTCAATTATTCACTACTAAAATATTGTTCATGAGCAATCATTATTACAACGAAGCAGACTTGAAAAAATTCGGTAACATCGGTGAATTTCAAAAGCCGCTGGCGGATAAATTTTTTGCATGGTATGGAGAAGTTTTTGCAGAAGGCGCGCTGACCGCTAAAGAAAAATCCCTGATAGCACTCGCGGTTGCCCATGCGGTACAGTGCCCTTACTGCATTGATGCCTACAGCAGCGATGCGTACGAGAAAGGTTATAATGAAGCGCAGTTAATGGAAGCAGTGCATGTTTCCGCCGCCATTAAAGGTGGTGCGGCACTGGTGCATGGGGTGCAAATGATGAATAAGGTTAAAGAAATTGCAATGTAAGTATGAAGTCACTATTAGCAGCGCACAATAAACTTGCTGTTGCCAGCGAGCAAATAGAAATTTTGGAGCACGGCCAATCACCAGATTACCGTTTGATTCCGTTTCAGCAAAAGCTGGAACAAGCAAATTTATTCCCGCTACGCCCTACCAATATTGAAATCTTCCAGGTAAACGTGGGCAAGATGTGTAACCAGGTGTGCAGGCATTGCCATGTGGACGCCGGGCCCGACCGCAAGGAGATTATGACCAGGGAAACAATGGCGCAGTGCCTGGAAGTTTTAAAAAATAATCCCCGGTTACTGACGGTGGATCTTACCGGCGGTGCCCCGGAAATGAACCCCGGCTTCAGGTGGTTTGTTGAAGAAATAAAAAAATTAAACCGTCATATTATTGTCCGGTGTAACCTCACCATCATTTTAGCCAATAAAAAATACCACGATCTTCCCCGGTTTTTCAAAGAACAACAGGTGGAAGTCGTTTCATCGCTTCCATTTTATACCCAGGACAGAACAGACAAGCAACGCGGCAGCGGCGTATTTGAAGACAGTATAAAAGCACTCCAAATGTTAAACGCGGTTGGGTATGGAATGGAAGGAACGGAATTGTTACTAAACCTGGTGTACAATCCCGCCGGTGCATTTCTACCCGCATCGCAGGAGGCATTGGAAAAGGAATACAAAATTGCCTTGCGGGATAAATACCAGGTCAGCTTCAATAATTTGTTTGCTATTACCAATCTGCCCATCAGCCGCTTCCTGGATTACCTGCTGCAATCTGGTAACTATGAAAACTATATGGAGAAACTATTAACGGCCTATAATCCGTTAGCAGCTGCAAGCGTAATGTGCCGAAATACCATTTCAATTGGATGGGATGGCTATTTATATGATTGCGATTTTAACCAGATGCTTGACCTGAAATTGAATGGACATTCAACCCATATTGCGCAGTTCGATATTGATACACTCAGTAATCGGGCGATTATTGTTGGACAACATTGTTATGGTTGCACAGCAGGTGCCGGATCAAGTTGCGGGGGTGCCGTGGTAGCTTAATAAAATCAAGGGAGCGAAGGCGGGTTTTTAAAAGTTGAATAATCAGACAACTATGAATGAACTAGAAACAGCAAAAAAATATTTGGTTGCGCAGGGCATTGGGCACGTGGATGCGGGAATCGTACTAGGTACTGGCTTGCATCATTTCGTAGACCTTGTCAACATCACGCACAGCATTCCCTATTCCAGCATTCCACACTTTCCGGTCTCCACAGTAGAATTTCACAAGGGTAATCTGATCTATGGAAGCATCGGAGAAAAAAAGATATTGGTAATGCAGGGCAGGTTTCATGCGTATGAAGGTTACTCGCCCCAGCAAATAGTTTTTCCCATCAGGATAATGAAAATGTTAGGTGCACAATATTTGTTCCTCTCCAACGCGGCCGGTGGTATCAACCTCAATTTCAAGAAGGGTGAGTTGGTACTGATTGATGACCATATCAATTTGCAAAATGGCAACCCGCTTACCGGAAAAAATTTGGATGTGTTGGGTGGCCGGTTTCCCGACATGAGCGAACCCTATAGTCAAATCATAGGCGCTGTGTTAAAGGCGAAAGCAAATCAATTAGGACTACCATTGCAAAGCGGTGTTTACGCAGCCGTGAATGGGCCCAACCTGGAGACCCGCGCAGAATATCGTTACCTGAAAATAATTGGAGCAGATGTTGTTGGCATGTCAACCGTTCCCGAAGTAATTGCAGCAAATCATATGGGCTTGCCCTGCGCCGCCATTTCGGTAGTTACAGATGTGTGTGACCCGGACAATCTGAAACCTGTTAACATTGCCGAGATTATTGAAGTAGCAGGAAAAGCAGACGAAAAGCTTTCGCTATTGTTTTACGAAACAATAAAAGAATTGGAATGAAACAAAGTCTCCTGATTTTTGCAAAAAACCTGGTGTACGGACAGGTTAAAACACGGATAGCAGCCACCCTGGGCGATGCGGTTGCTTTAACTATTTACGGAAAATTGTTGGCTCATACCAATGCAGTGACAAGTAACTTGCCGGTTATTAAAACAGTATGCTATTCATCTTTTATTGAAGCGGCTGATGTCTGGGATAACGCAGTCTACAGCAAGCAGCTGCAATCCGGAAAAGATTTAGGGGCCAGGATGATGAACGCTTTTGCAAATTCATTTGAAGAAGCAAACGATGCGGTTGCCGTTATAGGGACTGACTGTTTCGATATATCTTCCAACCTTATAATGGATGCCTTTGCCGCGCTAACAAATCATGATGTGGTAATAGGGCCGGCAAAAGATGGCGGGTATTATTTATTGGCAATGAAACAACTACACCCATTACTCTTTGAAAATATTCCCTGGAGTACCAACGATGTACTAAAAAAAACAATCGCCATTTGCACGCAATTGCAACTAAGCCACTTTTTATTGGAGGAACTGTCAGATGTAGATACGGCGCATGACTTAACCGCAGCACAGAAAACAATGTGGTTAAAAAATAGTGTATAGTATGATCAGTGTAATTATACCAACTTATAACGAGTCATCGCATATTCTGCTTACCATTCGAAAAATAAGGCAATACGATCAGGCTGGGTTGGTTAAACAAATTATTGTAGCTGACGGTGGAAGTACCGACAATACCGCTGAGATGGCGGCACTGGAAGGCGCTGAAGTATTTATCAGCCCAAAAAAAGGGCGGGCGGCGCAAATGAATTACGGGGCCTCGTTTGTAACGCAGACAATTATGTATTTTCTCCATGCCGATACCATACCTGTAAATGGATTTACCAGCGATGTAGTTGCGGCAATTGAGGGCGGTGCCATAGCAGGATGCTTTATGTTATCCTTCAACTATAAACATTGGTTCCTGCAAGCAAACTGTTGGTTTACCCGTTTTGATGTAGCTGCTTTTCGTTATGGTGACCAAAGCCTGTTTGTCAACACCACTCAGTTTAGCGCGATACAAGGTTTCAATGAAACACTGATTGTTTTTGAAGACTATGACATCATTAAGCGGTTGAAGAAAATGGGTTCTTTTACCATCATTAAAAAACCAGTGATTACTTCTGCCAGAAAATACACAGACAATGGAATTTTTAAAATCCAGGGTATATTTTATTTAATGTATTTCCTGTACCGGTTTGGGTTTCCCCAGGAAAAACTGGTTAGTACTTATAAACGATTGGTGAAGCAAGATAAATTATAGTGCGCCCTACACGCCAGTTAAATGTCGAATACCTAATATTGGATATAAAATAAATAGAGGCACAGTATTTTGGATGGCTTAAGCCGGGTTAAAAAAATATGAAAGAAATGATCCACTCCATTTTCGATAGCATTGGCTGGCCGGTTCTGGTAGGGATATTCCTGCTTTTATTCTTGCTTGAATCAACATTCCAACTTAGAAAGCGCGTGGCGGGTCGGTTTAAGAGAATCGTCATTAATGCTATTGTGTCAATACCGTCTTTTACCCTGCTGCGGTTCCTGATGCTTCCGGTTATTGTCTGGCTCTGTCAGGTCAATCAGTCTCAGCATTTCGGCCTCACCTACTTATTTCAATTGCCGGCCTGGATTGAAATGATCATCGTTTTTCTTGTACTGGATTATGGCAATTACCTGTGGCATGTATTGAACCACCGGTTGGTTTTCTTGTGGCGTTTTCATCTTGTTCACCACACCGATCATGACCTGGATATAACCACTGCATTCCGTTTTCATTTTGGGGAGCTGATTGGTTCTGTGTTCTTTCGAGGAGCCATCAGCTTTTTAAGTGGCGCCACACCGGTGCAGGTGATCATTTACGAGATAGTCTTTGAAGCTGCTACCCAGTTTCATCACAGCAATGTAAGATTGCCTGTTAAGTTGGAAAGGTTGTTGAATTATTTCATTGTAACGCCCCGGATGCATGGCATTCATCACTCTGTTGTAAAAGCACAAACGGACAGTAATTATTCGGTAATATTTTCGTTTTGGGATCGGTTACACCACACCCTCCAAACTAGCATTCCGCAGGACAGTATCGTTATTGGCGAACCGTCTTATCGGGACCCGGAAGAATTAACAGTCGGCTATTTGTTAAAAATGCCGTTCGGAAAAATCCGTCGCTCAAAATAGTATTCCGGCAAACTAATATTAAGTGTCCGGGCCACTCTTTGTTTTTTTTTGTATTTTTCGTGTGGTGGAATAAATACTGTATGCTATCATAACCCCAATAAATACATACACCCATACCGGGATATTTTTTCCTGCAACAATCAGGTAGAGATAAGCCGAGATGAAACAAAAACCAGTCAGCAGCAAGGGCAATAAAAATGGCTGTTGGTTTTTCATTCTTTTTATTGTCCAGCGAAGGCAAAGAAAAAAGAATGGAATAGCCCCAATATAAATGCCACCAAAAATATAAGGGTTTACATTGTATTTGGCGCCCAGACTTAAAAACCATGCTTTAAACAGTTCCCAGTATTCCATTAGCTGAATATTTTGTACAAGGGTTTTAGCAGCGCTTTGATGGTACTGTTAAGCGCTTTTGATTTGTATTGAACAATTGCCTGCTGGTTAATTCTCGCAGCAACCGGGTAAGGATAAATCTTATTGAAAATTGAATTGATGGAAAGCCCGGCCGTATTGGCAAGAATTAATTCCTGAATAAGTTCACCTGCGTTCGGTGCTATCATGCTTCCGCCCAGTATGCGCTGTTTTTTTAGAAACCGTTTTTTGGTGATACAGAGCAATGCGCTTGAATATTGGTAATTATCGGTAACTGCACGATCGTCATCTGTAAATTCCTGCACCAATTTCTCAAAGCGGATGTTTCGTTCTTTTAGTTGTTTTTCGCTGAGACCAAAAGTGGCTACTTCAGGGTCGGTAAAGGTTACCCATGACATATGGTCGTTTTTCAGTTTCTTTTTAAACGGAGAAAAGAAATTGTTTAGCAAGATCCTGGCATGGAATTCAGCAGCATGTGAAAATTGCAGGTCGCCCGCTATATCACCGCAAACGAAAATATTTTTATTGGTGGTTTTTAAATACTTATCTGCAACAATTTTTCCCTCCGCTACTGATACACCTGCCTTTTCTAATTGCAAATCATCCAGCATTAATTGCCTGCCGATAGCCGCAAATACCGCATCAAATTGAATGCGTTTTGTGCCATTATCTTTTTCATTAATGATGGCTTCTGTTGACGAAGCAAAATGGGTTACTTCAGCATTCAAATAGATTTCAATACCTTCTTGCTTTAGTTTGGTTAATAAGATATCAGTAATTAATTGGTCGTCATGCTCCAGTATCCGCTCGCCTTTGTGCACTATTGTTACTTTGCTGCCTAGCCGGCTTAAGGTTTGTGCAATCTCGATACCTATTGGCCCGGCGCCTACCAACAATAGTTGCGCAGGCAGTTCGTCCAGGTGAAAGATGTTTTCATTGTCATAATACCGCACCAACTCTATACCCTGAATTTGTAGCTTTCTGGGGCTTGAACCGGTGGCGATGACAATTTTCTTTGCCCCGTATCGTGTTCCAGCTACTTCAATTTCGTTCCTGCCGGTAAAGTGTGCTTCACCCAGCGCTACATCAATTCCCTGGTTGCTTAACCATGCTGCATTTTCGTGTCCTCTTATTAATTCCTGCTTTTCAAAGACATAACGGATTGCTTTTTTTATATCTATTGTACCGCTAATGGTTAGCCCAAAATTGGTTGCTTCCTTTGCCTGCTGCGCAATTTTTGCCACATGAATAAGTGCCTTACTCGGCACGCAGCCGTCGTTCAAACAATCACCGCCAATTGATTGGTCGGATTTAGATACCATAAGTGTCTTAAAACCTGCCATCGCCATAAATAGGCCCACGCTTAAACCGCCGGAACCGCAACCAATAACAATGATATCGTATTTATTTTGTTCCATATTTGAAGGCTGGGTTTGCAATAAGTAAGCCCGGTTTATTTTGAAAAGTTTTACTTCAACATTATTGTGACATCCTTCAACCGTTCCTGCGGTAATACATGTAGCGACGTTACTTTACCATCTTTCAACACAGCATCTATTACAGTGTTAAAGGGTGCGTGGAGTTTAAAATGCACATCCCAGTTTTTTGGCCAGGCAGGAAACAGGTAAATTTTCTCTTCATCAACCTGCATCAGCATTTCCTGTAAACCTATCATGCCTGAACCGCCCCAATTAAAATCGGGTAACCAGTCAAACCCCGGGCCCCAGAAAGCGGGGAAGCGCGTATCCGAATCTTTCAATTTAAAAGTTGTGAGCGCTGCCGCTTCTTTGGTTAAACCAAGCCGGGCGGCAAAAATATTGTCTTGCTTCCAACCAATACCGCTCCTGAATTTGATGGCCAGCGTGTCGTAGTTCCAGGTGTTCAGCGCCAAATCGTAAGCTGGCTTGTTGATGCCATGGATTCCCCAGGGGAACACCGAATAAAATTGCGGACTTTCTACGTTGTTGATCCGTTCCCAGGACTGGGCAGGCGAGAGCATTTTATATCCATTCATTTCGCGGTAAGTTATTGGCGGTATTCGTTGTAAAAATGCCGACAGCTTATAACGCTCGTTTTTGTCTAAGTAATTTTCTGGTAAGGCCAGCATGCGGTTGGTAATCGTTTGTAATGCTGCAATTGTTGAGTTCGCATTATTTGCCATCTTGTAGGTTTCGCCGGCCGATCCCGGGTAAAGCACCAGGTGCCCATTACCATCCAATGCGCTTGTGCCCCGCATCCTCGACAGGTATTGATAATGTTCGTCGAAAAAAGTCAGGCAGCTCGTTATAAAACTGGTGTACTCATGAATATCTGTACGCGCATATCGTTCGTTTTCCAGCATCATCAGGCAAAATTCAAGAACAGTATCCCAGGTGTACTCCAGCCACGGATTGTATTCCAGCCCTCTGTCAAAATTTGCTGGCCTGTTCCAACCGTATTCGGCGCTATTGGGCAATCCAAAGTTTTCAATCTGCTCAGTAAAGCATGCACCGTTATGACCCCAATACAGTTTACTGCGCAACTCAGCATTGTGGAGCGCCCGCAGGTAAAAATCGAATTGCGGTTTCATCATATCTATGTCGCCACTTTTGAGCATCGGAAAATAAACCAGGCGTTGGTTTTGAGCAGTCATTAGACCGCCACCCCAATTCCTGAAATCGGGTGTGTAATTTTTGTCCTTCGACACAAAAATTGGGTCATAAGTAAACAGCCCGCCGTTAAATTTGGTAGGGTACTGTCCGTAGGCATTGCATCCCAACATATAACGGAACAGCTGGTAATTTTTACCGGTTTGCCATTCGGCAGAAGAATCAGGATGGGTTGGATTGATATAAATAAAACTGCGCTGCCAATATTGTTTCCACCACGCTTCCGTTTTCGTCCAGTCTTTTTTTTGGTCGGTCGCTGCATCAACCACAATTTTATGCAGGCCTGTTTTCCATTCGGTTAGTGCAGGCGTTTGCAGGGTGTTCAGACAGATGGTTAGTGATTGTACCTTTTTTGCTGAAGCGCTTTTCAGCCTCCAGCCTTTAAAATCGGTAGTAGAATAATTGCCGGTATACGTGCCGGCTTTTATAAAGTTTTTGCCTTGCATTACGCCACCGAAAGCCAGCTGTTTCAGCGGGTTGAACATCTCCGCCTTTACTGCCTCCATACCTTGTTGCTGTACGGTATTGTCGAATATGGTGCTGTCAAGGTTATGATGATAAAATAAAATACTGTTGTTGTCAAAATCAATAACATCTTTCAATGTGGTTACATCATTTTGAGGGCCGTGTTTCCATGATCCTTCATTTTTCTCTGTGCCCGTCACGGCCCTGTTTTTATAACGCCAGCTCTCAAAGGCGGCTTCGGCTTTTATGGCCTTATTGCTGGAGATTTCGACATGGATCACTGGCTTGTATACATCTACCCAAACTTTTACATTTGCAGCAATGGTACCATTGTTCACGGTGATTTGTATTGATCCGTTTTCCAGGTGAAGTTTTTGTATAAATTGCTTACCACTTAGCAAGTCTGGTAATAGTTTTATCCTGGCGCGGCCAATTTTCAACATTGCGTTGTTCTCATCGAAAGTTCCGCTTCGCGCGATGTAAAATAGCAGTTCGCCTTTTTCAACCCACACATTCAGTCCGATGTCTCCGCCACCACAAGGCATACTTTCAGACGCGTTTTGGCTTTGAGCGGTCCAGGTTTGATTATACTGTTCAATGGCTGTGGCATCTTCAGGCGCAGCCGAAGGGGTAACCGAACGCCGTTTTTCACTTCGTTGAGTAAGTGTTGTCTTATCCTTTTTTACCGTACTATCAGCGCGTACGTCAAGGGTTTCGAACCGTTTGTGCTTAGCGGTTTCTTTCATCATCAACGAGGGTCCAGGGCACAGCCCGGCAATGACGCCGGGTAAAAAACCAACAGCCAAAATATGCAATGTCTTTAGCAGCATGGTAATAGTTTGATAACAAAATTGAAATGAACAATCAAATACAATGAGCTTGCAGCAAAGATGTTATAAAGGAATTACAATTGCCCCGAACTACAAAGCCTGTTGCTAGTTCAAAACAACATTCCGGCACCCAATGGTAAAACTATTCCTTTCCAATATCGTTTCTTTGGCGCCGAAATTCGCTTCCATTTATATTTTTTAATATCCTCAACTGCGTCGCAGTACTTTATCATCTTTTTTTTACGCCGTCCGGCGCGAACCGGCAATTGATCGACGCAATGGCTTCCTTTCCCTGTTTTTGCTATTCCAAACTTACGTTAGATTTATAGAAGCGAAAGCGCCTTACAAGAAGGCTGTTGGCATCAACCTTTAGACTTGTTCAATCATTAAATTTTGTAAGGAAAACCGGGGATGCGCGACCAAGTGTAATAATCGTAATAAGAAGGTATGAATACAATAGAAGCAAATGTTGTTGCGGAAAAGACAGGCCATCCCGAAAAATGGGTAGATATGTATGCGGATTACCTGTTCTGCTTTGCCATGACAAGGGTTCATGACGGGGAGCTGGCAAAGGATCTTGTTCAGGAAACGTTTCTTGCCGCGTTGGAAAAAATCGGGTGTTTTGAAGGCCGGAGTTCAGAAAAAACCTGGCTTACCGGTATACTCAAGAACAAGATTTATGATGCATACCGGCGCAAGCTAAAAAATCCGGTGCTGGCTGAAGGCGATCGGTTTTTCAGGGAGAGCGATGGCCATTGGCTGATTGAGCAGCGGCCGGAACCGTTTGTGCCGGCAATGGAAAAGCTGATGGAAACAAAAGAACTGCAACAGTCGCTACAAGCCTGTATAAAAAAACTTCCTGCAGGTTGGCTGGCAATTTTTACTTTGAAGCACCTGGAAGATCAATCCTCGGATGCAATCTGCGCAACGTTGAAAATCAGCCATTCGAACTTCTGGGTGATTATACACCGTGCAAAACTTCACCTGCGGGCTTGCCTGCAAAAAAAATTCAATTAATATGCATATCAAAAATAACTGCAGGAAGGCAACCATGATCATTGAAAAAAGAGAGGTAGATAGCATCAGCCTGCTGAAGCGGCTTGAGTTGGCTGTTCACTTGTCCGGCTGCAAAGAATGTACAATTTATGCTGTACAGAGCCGGCAGCTCAACGAGGTACTCCGCGATATTTTTCTCCAATCAACAATCAGCGAACCTGGACTGGGCCGGGCCGCCAAAAAGCAATTACAGCAACTGATCAACGATGAATTAAAAAATAAATGAAAAACGGCTGTAAGGTTTTTTACTTGTTGCATACCAAGTAAAAAAAATATGGCAAATCTGCAAACAACCCTCCCCGCTAACCCATCGGCAAAATGGGGCGCATTCATTATCCGTTATGGCCTGGCACTGGTGCTGGTTTGGATAGGCATACTAAAATTTACGCCGTATGAAGCTGCGGGTATAGAACCACTTGCGGCGAATAGTCCATTTTTATCATGGGCGCTGCGGATGAGCGGTGCGGATGCTTTTTCCAAAATGCTGGGATTTATTGAAATAGCGATAGGCTTGCTGATTGCCGCCCGCGCCTTCTCTGCAAAACTTTCTGCATTTGGTAGTGCCGGTGCTATCATCACTTTTGTTATCACACTTACATTGATGCTGTCTACTCCGGGCGTCATTCAAACAGGGTATTCGTTTCCTTTTATCTCGGCAATTCCCGGACAATTTCTTGTTAAGGACATCGTGTTGCTCGGTGCTTCGGTTTGGACTTATGGGGAAGCGATGCATGCAGTACGCACCAGTACAGCAATAAATTTGAATTAATAAAAGCTATCATGCTGATAGAAGGAAGGCTGGCGCTCAGCACTTCCGGCGTTGCTTATTTTGTTGGAAGAAAATATCGTAGTTTTTATCTACAGTAAAGCCTGCTCAATATCCTGCAATATATCGTTGCTATTTTCCAGGCCAACACTCATACGGATAAGCCCGTCTGTGATGCCCGATGCATAGCGGTCTTCGCGCGACATTCCGGAGTGCGACATAGACGCCGGATGAGAAACCAGCGTATCGGCCGTTCCAACTGAAACCGCACGGACACACATTCTCAATTTATTTATGAATTTTTTACCTGCTTCCAGGCCACCCTTCAATTCAAAACTCAACACCGCGCCGGGCATCCGCATCTGTTTCACGGAAATATCATAGTCAGGATGAGCGGGTAATCCGTTATAATTAACTTTTGCAACGGCACAATGGCCGGATAGGTAACTGGCGGTCTTTAATGTATTTCCGCAATGGAGGTCCATGCGTATTTTAAGTGTTTTAATTCCCTGCAGCAATAGGTACGCATCAAACGGATTGCTGTTGCCGCCCAATAATTTATACGTGTTGTATACCTGTGTATTCATGCATGCAAGGTCCCTTCCAATTAAAACACCACCGATGGCCGATCCATGGCCATTCAGGAATTTTGTGGTAGAATGAAAAACAAAATCGGCCCCATATTTAAATGGCTGTTGCAAATAAGGGGTAGCAAATGTGTTGTCCACTGTTACCTTTATATTGTATGGTTTGGCAATGTTGCAGATTGCTTCTATATCGATGCACTGCATGGTAGGATTGGCGGGCGTTTCAATATGGATCGCTTTAATTGCGGGTGTTTTTCTTAGGATATCCGCTACTTGGTCCAGGTTATGCAGATCTGCTATGAGTGGAGTTATGCTATACCTTTTTAAAAACCCGTACAAAAACTCATGTGTTCCGCCGTAAAGCGAATAATGAGACAGCACCGCATCGCCTGCGGAAAGTATTGATAGAAACATTGTTGCCATTGCAGCTTGTCCGCTTGCATGCAGCAAAGCTTTTAACTCCAGGGCATCGCCGGCATCCGTTTTTATACCGAACGCTTCCATTGCGGCGATGGTTACGGCTGCAGCATTTGTTGTAGGGTTGCCAAAACGGGAATAGATAAATCCTTTTTCTTTACCCGTAAATCGATCCATCCCCTGTTCGGCGCTGTCGAACGTGAACGTGGAAGTTGCAAATATTGGCATTGCATGGGCATGGGCTGCCGATAGTTCGCTTGCTGCGTGAATGGCGACAGACTCCATCCCAGTAAATTCTTCAGTAATCATATTTTTATTTTAATCGTGCATTCAGGTACAACCGTAATACAATTGCATGGTTATGTGCTTCATCTTTGGCAGCATACAGCAGCGTAACCATCTTGTTTGTTTTGCAGTATTCAAGTATTTCTGGTACTGCGCGCGATTGTTTCAATTCAACCATATATTTTTTTTTGAAGACCATCCATTTTGCCGGGTCGTGATCAAACCATTTTCGTAGTTCAGCCGACGGGCCGATTGTTTTCATCCATACATCAGCGTGGGCATGCGCTTTTGTTATACCACGTGGCCAGAGGCGGTCGATTAAAATGCGGAAACCATCTTTTTTTTCCGCTGGCGCGTAAGCACGTTTTAACTGTATATTGTACACCAGGTATTTTTTGGTAATGGAAGACGATTACTCCTGTTTACGCATTCGCTTCACTAGTTTTCTTCCCTGTACCATTAGCCGGCGTGTCCTGCCCGGCGAATCATAGCGGTGGTCTTTTTGTTTCTGGCCGCTGTAAAATTCAAGTAAGGAAGTTGCTGTGATTACACCGATCGGTGTCCTGCTTCTTTTATTTTCCAGTACAAGGAGGGTATCCTGGTTGTACTTCCCCATCATTTCGGCCGCCAGCCCTGCGTCGTCTTGCATGTATACATACGGCATGTTTTCACCATCCACCGGCGTTCCGGTAACCAGTTGCGCTACATTAATGGTTTGTAAGACGTCCGGCTCGTAGGAATCGGGGGTTTGCACGCCCCGGCGATTGATCTTTTCAGTCATAATACTTCCTTCCATTAAAAAGAAAGAAACAAAATAAGCCGCTGCACAAGCACCCATCAAAGGAAGGAGCCCGTTAACCTGCCCGGTTGTTTCCAATGCAAATACCACCGAGGTCAGAAAAGCCCTGGAAGCACCCGCAAACATGGCGGCCATCCCAATTAATGCCGCCGTTGGAATATTGATGGGCAGTAAAGGAAAGAAATGTAAAATGGACAATCCCATTAATGCACCCAGTGCACCACCAATGGTAAATAATGGCGCCAGTGTACCGCCTGAAGTTCCGCTTCCCAATGCAATTACCCAGGAGATGTATTTTAGAAAACACAATGCAAACAAAATTTTTAATGATACAGCGCCGGTTAAGAGCGACTGAATATTTTCATAACCCACGCCCATGGTAAACGGCGCGAAATAGCCTGTTACGCCCACCGCAACCGCGCCAATCGCCGGCCACCACATCCAGTGTACGGGCAACTTTTCGAAGAGGTCTTCCACCGCATAAACAGATTTTGAAACCAGGGACGCGATTACACCAATGAGGCTTCCCATTAACATGTATACACACAAAGCTCCGGCAGTTGGCGGCGCAATAAAAGGCATGGCGAACACAGGGGTACGCTCAAATAAAAGAAGGTGCATGCCTGCGCCGGTGATGCATGCCAGTGCTACTGGAATAATTGAGCGCGGAGAAAATTCAAACAATAATAATTCTATGGCGAGCAGTACCGCAGCAAGCGGACTGCCGAAAATTGCAGCCATACCTGCGCACGCGCCGGCAGACAGAATGATTTTCCGTTCGGCTGCGGAGATATGCATCGACTGCCCTGTTAAAGATCCAAACGCTGCACCGGTTGCAATAATGGGTCCTTCTGCGCCAAAAGGTCCACCGGTTCCAATAGAGATGGCGGCAGATAAGGGTTTTAAAAAAGTAATCACAGGTGGTATTTTGCTGTCTTCAAGTATGATTTTCTCCATCGCTTCCGGAATGCCATGTCCCCGGATTGCTTTTGAACCGTAGCGTGCCATTAAACCGACCAGTACACTGCCGGCCACCGGAACCAATACAACCAACCATCCAAGTTGATTGCCTGCAGGCGCCGAAAGTTCAAAAGAGAACCGACCGTAAAAGGAGAAATTGGTAATCAGGGCAATCAGGGCCACAAGTAGTTTGGCAAATAAACCGATAATCACTGCATTTAAAATGGCCTGCATGCTCAGGTAAACAATCCGCCTGTTAACGGGCAGTTTTCTGAATTCGCCGCTGCTGTTATAAAGTTGATCGAAAGAAGGTGAAACCGGGGTGCTTTGATCTATTCTAGACATATATTAACCATCAATTAGCTGCAAAAATATTGTATAAACCATATTTTACATAACTTTGTTGTAAATATTTCTTTAAAAATATGGTTTATACCATGTTTATCAATTAAACGGCTGATTAGAACTTTATGGAGAATAAGTCTTGCGATGTAAGCAGTTGTTTTTTATGCAGTCATTGCATTCCTGAATGGCGGGCATTGATTGCAGTTACTAAAAAAACGATTCGGTTTAAAAAAGGGGAACAATTTTTCCGTGAGGGTGAAAAGGTAACGGGCGTATATCTTTTATACTCCGGTAGTGCAAAAGTCCACAAGCGCTGGCTTGATAATAAAGAATTGATACTGCGCTTCACAAAACCAGGTGACATGCTTGGCCACCGGGGCCTTGCCGCGGGTAACATATTTCCTGTTTCCGCTACCGCATTGGAAGATTCCACCGCCTGTTTTATTGCTAACAGTTTTTTGGAAACGATACTTAAAGCTGACCATGCGCTAACTTATACCCTCATGCATTTTTATGCAGTTGAATTGCAAAAAGCAGAGATGCGTATGCGCAATTTGGCGTTGATGGAAGTAAACGGCAGAATTGCGGACGCCCTGGTGGAATTGCTGAATGTATATGGCACCAACAAAAGCAAATTTATTGCCGTAACCGTAACCAGGCAGGACATTGCTTCGTACGCGGGCACCAGTTATGAAACTGTTTTTAAATTCTTAAGAACACTCACCGTTGCCAAAATTATCAGTGTTGCGGGTAAAAGCATACGGATAGATAATGTAGAAAAATTGCGCGCCTATATCGGCACAAAAGGCGGGGCATTATAAACAGGTATTTATTAATCACTATAAATTTTTACATATGGAAAAGGAATTTGAAAAATCAATATTTTATAAGTCATTTATGACTTGCGTTTTTGTGGGGTTAATGGGCACCGTACTTTGTATGCTGTACGACCTATTTTTTACGGAGGTGCTGCATTTTCCACTCTCTGCCATCGTTAATGTAGCCACGCTGATTTTTGCCATTAACATTGTTTTTCTTGTTATTGGCACCCTGTTTTATGGTTTTATTAAAGTATCAAAATCTGGTGAAACGTTTTTCACTGTGTTGTTTGTGCTGATTACCGGCTTTTTTCTGTGGAAAATACAAGGTGTTCAACGTACCGACAACAGCGCCATCAATACCCAGTTCAGGTATTTATCGTCTGGTATTGTCCTTATTCTTGGGCTGCTCACCGCTGTTGGCATTCCTTACCTTTTTCATAATAAAAAATTTGAAACGTATATTTTATAAATAATTGTGCCCGTGAAATAAAATGATAAGCCGCCCTCAAAGAGCGGCTTTTGTTTTGCCCGTATGAGCCCCGTAGTTGCCTTTTTTAGCACCTTTTTTTGCTGTCATTATATTGCTCATGCTGCAGCAACAATGGCGTGTAATTGATTTAGGTGAAAAGGCCGCCGTGGTTTCATTAACCAGCCATGCTGGAATTATACAAATAGCCGATCTTTGCATGCATGCAGCTATTGCAGGGGTGGTAGCAACGAACGACAAAGTTTCGTTTTATGTAAACGTGGTTCCGGAAAGGAAATAATTGGTTACTAAACTGCAGTCTTATAAAGGCACCGAAACGCGGTTAACTATTGGCAATTGATTTGATAAATAGAAAAGGTGTAATGCGGCCTGAAATGTATAGAAGTGTTATATCCGTATGCCGCCGGAAATCGCAGTGCGGTATACGTGCCAATGTCGGTTCTTGCGGCTGATATTTATATATATCGCTAAAGTAAATTCTAAATGGACAATATTCCTTTACTGATAATGATAGGTTTTGTGGTGGGTACGTTAGGAACGCTTATTGGAGCGGGTGGGGGATTTATCCTTGTTCCAATTTTGCTGTTTGCGTATCCAGGCCTCAAGCCCGAAGTTATTACCTCAATTTCAATGGCCATTGTGGCCTGCAATGCATTGTCAGGAACAGTTGCCTATGCAGGGGCGGGACGGATTGATTACCGCGCTGGTATTTGGTTTGCTATACTTACAATTCCCGGGTCTGTACTGGGTGCCCTGGCAACTAAGTACATACCCAAATCGCTGTTCAGTATTTTGTTTGGTATTCTTTTAATAATCCTCGCCGCTTACCTGCTTTTAAAAAAAGAGAAAAAGCTGATTGAAACAAGCAGTACGGTGCTTAAAACAGGATGGAAACAACACAGCTTTACGGATAATACCGGTGAAGCATATTCGTACACGTATAACCAGTCGCTGGGGTTGGTCATCAGTTTTATTGTTGGCTTTATTTCGCCCATTTTGGGTATTGGTGGCGGCATCATTCACGTGCCCGCGCTTACAAATTGGCTAAGGTTTCCAGTTCATATCGCAACAGCCACATCGCATTTCGTTCTTTTAATTATGTCGCTTGTTACCGTAATGGTACATCTTTACGAGGGAAACTACAATGATTCGCTGGTTATACGGCTGGTCATTTTTCTTGGAATAGGCGTTATAGCCGGTGCGCAACTAGGGGCATATTTGTCCAATGCAATCAAAGGCAATGTAATAATTAAAGCACTTGGATTGTCGCTTGGCTTAGTTGGCTTGCGCATGCTAATTCTATACTTATAGCACCGGCATTTATCAGTTTACGCAACAACGCCACCTGTTTTTAACGCTGTGAATGCATGGTAATGTCATTACGTTGATGAATGCAATCTTTGTTTGGGCTGTCAGGCAACCGGAAATAATTTCACTTTAATTTTTTAAAATGCCCTGCTGAATCGTTAGTTCATGCTACTTATTTTAGAATAACGTTTAGCTGTAATGAAGTTATGCTGGTCATTGTGGTTGTTTTGACAACACGATATCTAATCTGTTGAACAGTGTCGGTAATGTTATATCACCAACACTTTTAAAATCGTTTGCTGCCATCATTTGGGCAAGGCTATTAACGATATTGTGATGGAAATCTATTATATCCTGGTGCGCGAATGCTAAATGACCATTGGGCTTCCTGGCGCAATGCCGCTTAGGACATGGGTGGTATTTCACTATAAACGGCGTTTGCACCCAACGCAAGCATTTTCAATATATCAAACCCTTTGTAGAACATCGGCTGCTGCTTTAATTTTGATGTGTTTTTCCAGGTTATAGTTTTGGGGCGTAACGTACTGCGCGCTTCCTGGTAAAAAGACATTTTATTTGGGGGAACGAAGCGCATTTTTATTGTTAGCAACAATAGGTGATAATACAATGGAAATCAATCCATCTTCGTCATATTTAAACGGCATACATCCATGGCTTTCGACAAATAACCATGGGTTTGCCTGCTGTCGGTACTGCTACAATAAAATCAATCCGGGCATGTAGTTAAAAATATTCTTTAATTTAACAATGGCAGAGGAAAGGCTAAGGGAACCAAATTCAAGTCGTATAAAATTTTCATCTTTAAAAGATATAAATTCAAAAGGATTGCCTGCGTAAAAAATAAAACAATGAAAATATGTTCAAAGATATTTATCAGATAAAAAAATTGTTGACCACTAAAAATGGTACGTTTACTTATTTCAGTCTGGAAGAACTTGCCAAACAGGGACATAGTATTAGTAATTTGCCTTTTTCTATCCGGATTTTATTAGAGAATGCGGTGAGAAATTTTGATGATTTTTCGATAACCAGGGAGAATATCGAAACCATTTTGGGATGGAAACCTGTTGGGTCGGATAAAGATATTCCATTTAAACCCGCCCGTGTTTTGATGCAGGATTTTACTGGTGTTCCTGCCGTAGTGGACATCGCTTCGTTGCGTGCCGAAATAGCGCGGAGAGGGAAAAATCCGGATGAAATAAATCCTTTAATACCCGTCGATCTTGTTATTGATCATTCGGTGCAGGTAGATTATTTCGGAACGGAGTATTCGTATGCCCGCAATATGGAGGAAGAATATAAGCGTAACCAGGAACGCTACCAGTTCTTGAAATGGGCGCAAAATTCATTTAATAATTTTAGCGTAGTTCCGCCGGGCATGGGTATTTGTCACCAGGTAAACTTAGAATATTTATCTAAAGGAGTAATTGAGCGGCACGGGGATATCTTTCCTGATACGTTGGTAGGAACAGACAGCCATACGCCGATGGTAAACGGAATAGGCGTTCTTGCGTGGGGTGTTGGCGGAATTGAAGCGGAAGCTGCCTTGCTTGGTCAACCCATTTATTTTATAATGCCTGAAGTAATAGGTTTGAAACTTACCGGAAAACTTCCGTTAGGGTCTACCGCTACAGATTTGGTGTTGACAATTGCAGAACTTTTAAGGAAATATGGCGTCGTTGGAAAATTCGTGGAAGTTTTTGGATCGGGCCTCGATAATCTCTCTGTTCCTGACCGTGCCACCATAGGTAATATGTCTCCGGAATTTGGCTGCACAGTTACCTATTTTCCGGTTGATGACAAGACATTGGAATATATGCGGAAGAGCAACCGATCCGAAGCACAGGTAAGACTGGTCGAAGATTATTGCAAGGCGAATATGCTGTGGCGCACGGGTGATGAAAGTATTAATTATACCGATATAGTAGAATTGGATATTTCGTCAATAGCGCCTACGGTAGCCGGCCCCAAACGGCCACAGGATAAAATTTTATTAAAAGATTTTAAATCAAAGTTTATCGGGCTACTGGACGAAACGTATGGCCGTAAATACAAAGAAGTAAAACAATTGAGCAATTGGATGGCGGAGGGCGGCAGTCAACCGCTCAAAGAAGAAATACCCGGCCCGGCATCGCAACCGGAAATTGAAGAAGTGGTTGTAAACGGAATGAAGAATGTTTGGGTAACTTTTGGGGAGGAAAGCTTTATGCTTTCTGATGGAGCGGTTGCAATTGCCGCTATTACGTCGTGTACCAACACTTCGAACCCATTTGTGATGGTGGGAGCTGGTTTGGTAGCCAGGAAAGCGAGGGAACATGGATTGAAAACTAAACCCTGGGTTAAAACATCGCTGGCGCCAGGTTCTAAAGTAGTTACCGATTACCTCGAAAAAGCAGATTTGCTGGATGACCTGGAAGCGATGCAATTTCATACGGTAGGATATGGGTGTACTTCGTGCATTGGTAATTCCGGTCCTTTACCTCCCTTCGTGGCTAAGGCCGTTGACAGTCATGACCTGGTGGTAGCGGCTGTACTTTCAGGCAACCGAAATTTTGAAGCGAGGATACATCCGAAAGTAAGAATGAATTTTTTGATGTCACCGATGCTGGTAGTGGCCTATGCGATTGCAGGCAGGGTTGATATAGACCTGGTGAATGATCCGATAAGTTATGATCCTAACCAGCAGCCTGTTTATTTGAAAGATATATGGCCATCGGATGATGAAATCAATACGATCATGAGCCAGGTACTTTCGCCTGAACATTTCGCTAAAAATTATGGAGAAATATTTGAAGGCAATGAAGTATGGAGAAACCTGGTGATTCCTGGTGATAAATTGTACGTGTGGGATACAGCCTCCACCTATATTAAAGAAGCACCCTTTTTTAATAATATTTCTGATCAAGCAGCACCACTGGCGGACATCTGCAACGCACGGGCCTTGTTGGTATTAGGCGACAGTATTACCACTGATCACATTTCTCCTGCCGGGCAGTTCAACGAATTTTCATCAGCCGGCGCGTACCTAATGAGCAAAGGCGTGAAAAAAGAGGATTTTAATTCGTATGGTTCAAGAAGAGGAAATGATGAAGTAATGGTGCGGGGAACGTTTGCAAATGTGCGAATTAAAAATAAACTGATTGAGAGAGAGGGCGGATATACCATATTTCTGCCTTCCGGTGAAGAGATGTCGGTCTACGATGCATCAGTGATGTACAGGCAGGTGCAAACACCCCTGGTTGTATTGGCAGGAAAGGAGTATGGTAGCGGTTCGTCAAGGGATTGGGCCGCAAAAGGCGCATTCCTGCTAGGTATCAGGGCAATACTGGCCGAAAGCTATGAGCGTATACACAGGAGTAATTTGGTAGGGATGGGCGTATTACCACTTCAATACAAAGACGGTGATACCGCGCAGAAATTAGGCCTTACCGGAAATGAAATCTTCTCAATAACCGGCATTGCCAATGATATTAAACCTTTAAAGGAAGTACAGGTTGTTGCAAAAAAGGAAGATGGCCAGGAAATTAAATTTAACGTGATTACGCGGATGGATTCAAAAATCGAGATCGAGTATTTTCGTCATGGCGGCATATTGCAATATGTGTTAAGGCAATTTTTAGAAATGAGTAAATGATTTAATCAATAAGATCAACTAATATTTTAAATTTATCGAAAGCAGCAGCGGGAAGATTGTAAAATTATGAATGAGTCTGATAAAACGATATGGACTGTTGGTCATTCAACCCGTTCTTTTGAAGAGTTTGTTGCGCTATTGAATTCCTTTAAAATTGAACTGGTCGCGGATGTTAGAAATTTTCCCGGTTCCCGGAAATTTCCACAATTCAATAAAGAAACGCTGGAACTTTCACTGCCGCAAAATAATATTGACTACGTCCATATAAAGGCGCTTGGCGGGAGAAGAAAACCAAACCCCGACTCAAAAAATACAAGCTGGCGAAGTAGTGCTTTCCGGGGTTATGCAGATTATATGGAAACAAGCCCTTTCGCCGATGGAATAGCAGCATTGGTAAATATTGCGCTTGAAAAACGTACCGCTTATATGTGTTCTGAAGCAGTGTGGTGGCGCTGTCACAGATCGATGATATCAGACGATTTAAAATTCCGTGGATGGAACGTAATGCATATAATGGCCATTGGAAAAGGAACAGAACACCCTTATACAGCACCGGCAAGAATCGTAAACGGCGCATTGAGTTACGAAGTGGAACTGAATGCTGATTGATTTTAATTTATTCGGGATCGAAAAGGCGGTAACTGCTATTTTAACAAACTACTTATAAAAAAATAGCGTTTTTATGGCAGCTTTTTTTATCTTTAAGCTATGCCAGGGTCAAATAAACATATTGCTTTTTACAATAAACTTAAACCGGTTCCCACGCGGTTAAGTTTTACCTGTGCCTTCTCCAAATTCAGGAAGAAACTGAATTATTTTCCTACTTGTAAGGACTTTCATAATTAATCCCCGGCCTCTGAAATTTTCCAGGTTGGGGCGTATTCTTAGTACTTTTTTTCATCTTCCGCTCTTTTGAGGATTATTATTGTGCCATTCATTAGAAGCAGCGCGCTGTTCCTGATGCGTTGGCAGAACGCTATTGCGGAAATGCTTCCGGAACAGCTAAATTATTGTTCGGGTTTAATTGTTCTGTCGTTAACTATTGTAGCGACACAAGTAATTATCCGGGCTTTAGTACATGCGGATACTTAAAGAAACTTTGTGCGGGAATACCACGGGGATCTATGTTGCAAACTATTTTTTTATTAAAAAAATGATGGCTATGATAGTCAACCAAAAATCCGTTTCAATAAGCGGAATGATTATATTATTGCTTGTATTACTAAATGTGATTTTTATTACAACCGGGTATACCAGTGACGAAAATTGGTACGGATGGCTTATAATAACATTACCGTTGCTCTTACTGGCCGTTGCCAATGTTCGCCAGCAGAAACATGCAGTATTGCGAAACTTTCCTGTAATAGGATATGTACGATATTTTCTTGAATCGATCCGGCCGGAGCTGAGGCAATATTTTTTTGAGTCTGACCTTGATGGAAAGCCATTCAACAGGCGGCAACGGTCACTCGTATACCAAAGGGCAAAAAATGAAAAACAGACCGTTGCATTTGGAATGCAGGAAGATCCAAACAGGCCTGGTTTTGAATGGGTGGCACATTCGATATACCCTATTAACCTGAATAAAGAGGATTTGCGCGTGTGGATCGGAAATCAGTCATGCAAGCAACCTTACCAGGCGAGTATATATAATATCGGTGCAATGAGTTATGGAGCTTTGAGTAAAACAGCAATTGAAGCGCTGAACGATGGAGCAAGGCTCGGTGGATTTGCGCATAATACAGGAGAGGGTGGTATCAGTGAATACCATCTCAAAGGAGGTGATTTGATCTGGCAGATTGGTACAGGATATTTTGGTTGTCGCGATGAAAAGGGGAAATTCAATGCGCTGGCGTTTCGAGAAAATGCTTTAAGGCCAGAAGTAAAAATGATCGAGCTGAAATTATCACAGGGAGCGAAACCGGGTCATGGGGGAATTTTGCCGGCGTCAAAGAACACAGCTGAAATTGCATCCATCAGGCAGGTGACAGTTGCGACTACCATCCATTCCCCGGCGAACCATTCAGCGTTTGATTCCGCGGAAGGGTTGGTACAATTTCTTCAGCTATTAAGAGAATTATCCGGGGGAAAGCCAGTAGGATTTAAGGTCTGTATTGGCGATAAACAGGAGTTCATTGACATCTGCCATGCTATAAAAGCGAGCGGCTGTGTACCAGACTTCATTTCAATTGACGGTGCCGAAGGCGGCACAGGCGCTGCTCCCTTAGAGTTTACTGATCATTTGGGAATGCCCTTGCATGAAGCCTTGCCGTTTGTAAAACAAACATTGGATGAGTTGGCACTCTCAAATGATATAAAAATACTGGCTTCCGGCAAAATCGTCACCGCCTTTGACATCCTAAAAGCGCTTTCGTTGGGCGCCGCAGCGTGTTACACGGCAAGGGGAATGATGTTTGCGCTTGGTTGTATCCAGGCTTTGATATGTGATAGTGGCAAATGTCCGGTTGGTGTTGCCACACAAAACCCGGCTTTATATAAAGGGCTGGACCCTACTGACAAGAGCGTGCGGGTATTTAATTTTCACGTCAATACGATTCAGGCAACTAAAGAAATGATGGAAGCTTGTGCATTTCCAAACATAAAAAGTGTACATGCATCCCGGTTCTTTAGGAAAACAGATGAACAAACAACAAAAAGTTTCGAGGAGGTCTATTTTAAAAAGATGAAAGGCCGTATTCAACAGCAAAAGTTTAAATCATTATTAAATTAATTACTATGCAAAAGTTAAGTAACCAGCTTCTTCTTACTAAAGACGATTATAAAGTCCTTACCTCGTACCTCCATGCAAGGTGGGGTAAAACCGTCGTTGATCGGAAGAATGCAGAAGACCTTCAAGCTGAATTGGAAAAGGCAAAGATTGTTGATAAGGAAAAGTTTCCGACGGATGTAGTTAGGCTGAATTCTAAAGTAACCATCAAGGCAGAAGATAAAAATGAAACAATCGAGCTAACACTGGTGACACCGGACAAAGCAAACATTAAAGAGAAAAAAATATCTGTTTTGGCCCCCATCGGTACGGCGCTATTAGGTTTTCGGGAGGGCAATAAAATAAAATGGCAAGTGCCGGCTGGTAAAAAAACGTTTACAATTTTGCAGGTAACGAACGGGGAGGGATAGTCATTTTTTCTTCGCTCCGGGAAAGGTTTCTGCTTGTCCTTTGGACTATGGATGATGGTAAGCGTTTATTGAATGTGTTAATAATATAATAGTAATGGCTGGTAGCGCACAGGCATGATCATCAGGGAGCAGGACTCAGTTCAATGATATGCTGCTGCTGCCAGCCATTTTTAATCAAGTAGTCGGTATCATGAAGGCCACCTGCCAGGTTGTTGACTGCGCCCCGCAGTTGTAGCGATGTTGAGAATTATTAGTGCAAACGTTATTATCGGCGAACAGAAATAGCTACGCCTGCACGGAAAAAGCATTGTTTAAAAAAGTTTTACGGAAACTATAAAAGGAATGAGGCCTGGTTTTTATTGGACGTGGTGCGATAGTAAGTTGAAGATCCCGTAGGCAAACCGGATTCAATAGAAATACCCATTTCAGCTATGGCATAATTGAAAAAATAAATTATGCGACTAGTTACGCATCGCTTTTAGGCGTTCTTCATCGTTGATAGTAATACTTTTATTATTAGTCATAATAAGTTTTTCTTCCATCAACTCGCTCATCATTCTGAATACTGTTTCATAAGTAGCACCCGTAAGCGATGCAATATCCTGGCGGCTGAGTGAAATATTAATCGCGCCGTCGGGCGTTTTACCAAATTTTTCCTGGAGCATTAGCAGTGTCTGCGCCAAACGACCTTTCACCGTCATGTGTGCAAGGTTGCGCATGTTTTTTTCTGATTCCTGCAACTCTTCTGCAAAGAACATCATCAGGCGGAAAGTAAAATCAGGATTTACTTTTGTAGTGGCGTAAAAGAAATCAAGATCAATAAAGCAAAGGCTAACCGGCTCAAGTGCAGTGGCAGATACCGGGTAGAACAGCGATTTGCCAAGGCCACGGTGACCGAGGATAGCGCCTGTACCAGCTATGCGCACAATGAGTTCCTTTTCGCCATCCCATTTTTTGTGAACCTTCGCTTTGCCTTCGTTGATAAAATAGATGCCTTCAACAGGTGCGCCTTCTTCAAAAATAACTGCACCTTTTTTTGCGTTAATTGTTTTCCGGTGCGCATCAATGGCGGGCAGCCATTCTTTCATACAGCGTGTGCATAAAAAGCAGGATTGTAGATCGCAGTCGTGTTTACTGTTTTTCATGCAGGCGCTATTCCGATAATTTTTATACTGCAATTATAGCGCTAAAAGGCTTAAAAGATAACTTTTATATACTGTTGCTTTGATAATTGTTGTTTGAAATTATTGACGCATGGTTGTTAGCGGCTACGTGCCAGGTGCTTGCAAGGTCTACTACTTTACCAATAATGATAATAGCCGGATTGGAAAGTCCGGCATACTGAGAACGGTAGGTGATATCCCTGACCGTTCCCGTAACCATTTTTTCTTTGGCGGTAGTTCCGTCCTGTATAATGGCAACAGGAGTTTCGCTTTTACCGTATTGCGCGAATATTTCCATAATGGCTTCCAGTTTACTCATGGCCATTAAAATAACCACGGTGGCGGATGACTGCGCGGCTAGTTTGATATCAGCAGAAATATCACCCGATTGGGTGGTGCCTGTCGTTACCCAAAAACTCTCATTGATACCCCTGCAGGTAAGCGGGATCATTTTAGAACCCGGAACCGCAATGGCGCTTGATATACCAGGAACGATTACAACATCCATTCCGGCCCGTTTGGCAGCTTCTATTTCTTCCTGCGCGCGACCAAATACAAACGGATCGCCGCCTTTTAATCGCACAATGTGTTTGTAACTGGAAGCATATTGCACGATGCAATCATTGATTTCCTGCTGGGAAAGTGCGTGGCAGCCAAACCGCTTTCCAACAAATTGCTTAATGGCAACTGGCCGGCAGTAATCGAGTAAAGATTCATTTGCAAGCGCGTCATATAAAACGACGTCTGCTAAGGATAGCGCTCTTACCGCTTTCAATGTAATTAATTCGGGATCCCCGGGTCCGGCACCTACCAGGCTAAGTATTGATTTCATATTAAAATAATTAAAATACGAGTATTTTGGATAAAGTTTTGTCAAATCTAATAAAAATGATCATATATTTATGATATAAATCATAATGAATTAAATAATTAACGATTTAAAGCCGTAATAAGATTATATATAATTGAATATAATATAACGATTGTTAAGCCTATAACCCGTTTAAATTGGCATTTAATGAAAATTGTAGTTATTGGCAATGGCATGGTGGGATACAAGTTTTGCGAGAAACTGGTATCAAAACAGGGTGAGCACGCATTTAGCCTCGTTGTTTTTGGTGAAGAACCACGCCCCGCTTATGACCGGGTGCACCTGAGTGAATTTTTTGCCGGAAAGACCGCAGCTGATCTTTCTATGGCGCCACCTGAATGGTATGCTTCCAATAATATCAGGCTTCACTTATCAGATCCCGTTCATCGCATCGACCGCCAAAATCAAACCGTTCATTCTTTCAAAGGCATTACTGAGCAATACGATTACCTGGTACTGGCTACCGGTTCATCCGCATTCGTTCCTCCCTTGCCCGGCGTAGAAAAAGATGGCGTCTTTATATACCGTACAATCGAAGACCTGGAAATGATGACGGCCTGGGCCCGCAAAGCAAAAAGAGGAGCTGTTATTGGTGGCGGTCTACTGGGACTGGAAGCAGCCAAGGCAATGATTGATCTTGGCATCACTGATACACATGTAATTGAGTTTGCACCCCGCCTTATGCCCAGGCAAATTGACGACGCAGGTTCAGGCATTCTTAAAAATAAATTACAGCAGCTCGGCCTTACCATACACACCAATAAGAATACAAGCGCAATAACAGGTGACAATTATATTACCGGCATGCGCTTTTCTGATGACTCTATAATAGCGGTTGATATGCTGGTGATTTCAGCGGGTATTAAACCACGTGACGAACTTGCAAAATCCGCGGCGCTGGAAACTGGTCCGCGTGGAGGCATCGTTGTAAACGAAAGACTGCAAACAAATGATCCCCTTATTTATGCTATTGGTGAATGTGCCCTTTATAACAATATGATTTATGGTCTTGTGGCCCCTGGTTATGAAATGGCGGAAGCCGTTGCTACCAATTTGCTGGGTGGTCAGAAAACATTTGCCGGTTATGATATGAGCACCAAGCTAAAATTGATTGGTGTAGATGTGGCAAGTTTTGGCGAACCATTTGTGACCGGAAATGAAATACGCAGTGTTGTTTTTGAAGATTCTATGAAAGGCGTCTACAAACGCATAAATATAAGCGCAGACGGTAAACAGTTATTGGGTGGAATACTGATAGGTGAAGCGGAACAATACAATATGCTGTTACAGACCTGTAAAAATAAAACCGCGCTTCCACCAAATCCGGAGGATTTATTGTTGGGTGCAAGAAACGGCGAAGCTGCAGCCGGCGCCGGTGTACTGGGGTTGCCAGGTGAGGCAGTAATCTGTAGTTGCGAAGGTGTTACCAAAGATGATATCTGTAATGCTGTTTCAAGAGAAGGTTGCGAAACCATAGAAGCAATGAAAAAATGTACAAAGGCGGGTACCGGCTGCGGCGGTTGCGTGCCAATGGTGAAAGACATTGTGGTTTATACAATGAAGGCACAGGGTAAATATGTGCGGAACGTACTGTGCGAGCACTTTAATTATAGCCGCCAGGAGCTGTACGACCTGGTAAAGATTCACGCTTTAAAGACGTACAATGAAGTGCTGGATACCCTTGGTGCCGGTGATGGTTGCGAACAGTGCAAGCCGCCCGTTGCATCAATCCTGGCAAGCCTGTGGGGAGAAATGATTTTAAAGAACGGAAATGCCACCGCGCAGGACAGCAACGATCGGTTTCTTGCCAATATACAAAAGGGCGGAACTTATTCGGTAGTTCCGCGGATACCGGGCGGTGAGATCACCCCAGATAAATTAATCGTGATTGGTACAGTCGCAAAAAAATACAATCTCTATACCAAAATCACCGGCGGTCAGCGCATCGATATGTTTGGAGCGCACCTCGGCGACTTGCCAGAGATATGGGAATCCCTGATTGCGGCCGGTTTTGAAAGTGGCCATGCTTATGGCAAATCATTGCGGACCGTTAAAAGTTGTGTGGGCAGTACCTGGTGTCGTTTTGGGCTGCACGACAGCGTTAGTTACGCCATCAGAATTGAGGAACGTTACCGCGGTTTGCGTTCTCCCCACAAATTAAAAGGCGGTGTAAGTGGCTGCATCCGTGAGTGTGCCGAAGCGCAAAGCAAAGATTTTGGCATTATTGCCACAGAAAAGGGATGGAACCTGTTTGTATGCGGCAATGGTGGCAGCAAACCACAGCATGCGCTGTTGCTTGGAACTGATTTGGACGATGAGACCTGTATCCGGTACATCGATCGATTTTTAATGTTTTACATAAGAACTGCTGATCCATTAGCCAGAACCGCTACCTGGTTAAATAAAATGGAAGGTGGAATCGATTACCTCCGCAATGTGGTGGTGAACGACAGCCTGGGCATGAGCGAGCAGTGGGAGCGTGAAATGCAGGTGTTAGTAGACAGTTATGAATGCGAGTGGAAAGCCGCTGTGGAGAATCCGGAGATAAGAAAAAGGTTTACACACTTTGTAAATGCACCTGCAGAAAAAGACCCATCTGTACAATTTGAACCCATGCGCAACCAGAAGAAAGTACCCGACTGGAAATAAAACACACCTTAGCATACGCCTCACCGATTGCCTCCTTCAACGATTGTTTGCATTTTTATTTGCCTGATATTAAAACAGGGCCCGTGATCAACGGCCTGTGAATAATTTTAAAACACAATCGTTTATGCAAACATTACCCACGCACCCAACGCACACATGGTTTGCCGCATGCAATACGGAAGATGTTCCGGAAAATGGCGGCGTATGTGTAAAGTACAAAGAAGAGCAGATTGCCCTGTTTCATTTTACCCGCAAAAACCAATGGTATGCAACACAGAATCAGTGTCCGCACCGCCAGCAGATGGCGCTGAGCCGTGGCATGATTGGTACTGCCGGTGAAGAACCTAAAGTAGCATGCCCCTTTCACAAAAAAACCTTTTCACTGCAAACCGGCGAGTGCCTCAATGGAGATGAATGCAGCATAAAAACATACCCGGTAAGGGTAGAAGATGGAAGGGTCTACATTAAAGTAGCAGCAGCATAATATAATTCCGCAGCAGTTGTAACTGTTTACGGAAACTACATAAAAAACCCCGGCAGGTGTCGAAGTCTAACCGGGGCGTGTGATTCTAAATTGATCAACAACCTAAAACCAAAACAAAACTATGCTGAAAAAATCAAAAAAACGGCATTTGCTGCTCGTTGCTGTGCTTTGTAGTGCAGCCGGCCTCACCGCCCGATCGCAGTTTACACTCTCGGGACAATTGAGAACACGAACGGAAATTAGAAATGGATTGGGCAACCTTGTTACAAAAGGCTCCAGGTCCGCTGCCTTTACATCTCAACGAACACGGTTGATAATCGGTTACAAATGGGACAGGCTTGCGTTCGGCGTTTCCTTGCAGGATGTAAGGGTATGGGGCCAGGATGCTTCCTCTGTTTCAAACGCAGACGGCAACAAGTTTATGCTGCATGAAGCCTGGGCAGATCTGGTGCTGGCCAACAAAGCAGATACTTCTATTAAGTTCAGGTTATTGGATGCGATGTCTGTAAAAATTGGGCGGCAGGAACTCAGTTATGATGATGTAAGGCTGCTTGGAAACCTTGATTGGCTTCAGCAGGGAAGACGGCACGATATGGCATTGCTAAAAACAATGCACAAGGGCTGGCAGGTGGATATCGGTTACGCATTCAATCAAAATGCAGATGCTTTCGGTACCACGGGCACTAATTATTTACCGGCTAATATTCCGGCATACATAAAAAATTCTTTGGGTAACCTGGTGCCGGCGCCGGTTGGAATGATACCCCTCGCTAATGCCGGTAACGCCGCCAGCAGCAGCAGTAAAACAGGAACGCCTGTATGGGTCAATCCGCCCAATACCAACGGTGGAAACCAGGACTATAAAAGTTTTACCAGCGTTTATATCAGTAAAAAAGTAAAACAGACCAAATTTTCCGGTTTATTCTTCAACGACAATTTTGGAAAATACAAACTCGATTCGGCAGGCAGCGGCGCCGCAGGTTATGTATATGGCCGGCGTTTTGTATCAGCGGGTGCTGCAGACGAATTTGAATATACTGGTACCCATCACCGGTTTACCTATGGGATGATGGTTGTCAGCAACCTTGGTGGCGGCAAAAGATTTGGAAATCTTGCAATTCAAGCGGCATATTATGCTCAGTCTGGCAGGAACCGCGATGCTGTAAAAATGAATAATGCCTATCATTATACCGTGGCGCTGTCATGGATCAAAAACAGTTTAACTATTACGCCAGGCTATGATGTATTAAGTGGCAATGACCCTAATACTACTGCAGATGAAAAATTTGATCCACTGTACGGTACGCCGCATAAGCATTGGGGTTATATGGATTATTTCTATGCAGGCACCGGCTCACCTGCGGGTGGTCTTGATAACGCTTACCTGAAATTTAAGCACACAAGCAATAGGTTGACTATTGGCCTGGATTTGCACCACTTTTCCTTAAACAAAGAAATGGTTAAAGCAGACGGTAGCCGCGTGGAAAAAAACCTGGGCAATGAAGTTGATTTGTTGTTAAGCTACAAGATGAACCGGTTTACCGACGTAGACCTGGGCTATTCCATGATGTATGCATCCGGCAATATGCCTTTTGCAAAAGGCCAGGCCGTAACAGATACCGCAGCGGAAAGCTACCGCAAAACAGGCAACTGGTTTTATGCAATGCTGAAGTTTACACCTGACTTCATGTATGCAAAAACCACTAAAGTAAAGTGATCGTACACCCTAATCTTACAGGATCCGTATGCCTGATATTTTAACCAATAAAAGTTAGTCAAATGCAAACGCAACTACAACAACCACTTACCAGGCTCAATATTTTTTCATGGAAGGGTATTCAAATGAAAACCTTTCATATTACCTGGCTCACGTTTTTCTTTTGTTTTTTTGGATGGTTTGGAATTGCACCCTTAATGCCCATCGTGCGTGAGCAACTGCATTTTGATAAATCGCAAATCGGTAACATTACCATTGCTTCTGTGTCGGCCACCATTCTTGCGAGGCTGCTTATTGGCCGGTTGTGCGATACGCTTGGTCCACGCTTGTCTTACAGCATTTTACTGGTGCTGGGTGCAATCCCGGTTATGACAATAGGATTGGCCAACAGCTACGAAAGCTTTATCCTATTCCGTTTTGTAATTGGCATTATCGGCGCCTCCTTCGTAATTACTCAATTTCATACATCGGTAATGTTTGCACCCGGTATTGTTGGCACTGCCAATGCCGTTGCAGGTGGCTGGGGAAACCTCGGCGGTGGGGTAACCCAACTGGTAATGCCGTTGATTGCAGCCGCTTTTGTAGCACTGGGTTATGTTGATAAAGCCAATTCCTGGAGATACGCGATGGTTGTGCCGGGCGTAATTCTTGTAATCATGGCGTTTGTGTATTACCGGTATACAAAAGATACACCTAATGGAAACTATGCCGGTATACAGGGTGAAACAAAGGAAAAAAAGAAAGGTACGTTTATGTTGGCTATGAAAGATTACCGCACCTGGATACTGGCGCTGGCGTATGCTGCATGCTTCGGCATTGAGATTACGATAGACAATGTAGCCGCTATCTACTTCGTGGATAATTTCAAGACATCAATTATTATGGCGGGCGCACTCGCCAGTATTTTCGGATTTATGAATTTATTTGCACGGGCACTGGGTGGTATTTTTAGTGATAAAGTGGGCAAACGGTATGGGTTGCGTGGCAAAGGGTTTTTACTGGCGGCATTTCTTGTGCTGGAAGGTTTTGGTATCATGTTATTTGCAAAATCCGGCAGTTTGCAAATGGCTATTTTTTCCATGCTGCTGTTTGCGTTGTTTTTAAAAATGGCCAATGGTACAACCTATTCAATAGTCCCTTTTGTAAACAGCAGTGCTATTGGCAGTGTGTCGGGTATTGTAGGCGCGGGAGGCAATATAGGCGCTATGCTGGTTGGGTTTTTATTTAAATCGAAAAGTATTTCCTACACGCAGGCGTTTAATTATATCGGTGTTGGTGTGGCCGTAATTGGTGTATTGGTTTTTATAACAAGATTTGCCGCCGTGGGTAGTAACGAACAAGTGGTAAAAGAGATTGCCAAACCAACATTTGCTTAATTGTTTAACCGGAATGCCCGGCATTAAAAAAATAAAACGCCATTGATTTGAACAGGCTCAACAATAAAACAGCTTTAACACCGCACGGTAGTACCTCCGTGAAAACAACCTGTTGTTATTGCGGTGTTGGCTGTGGTATTGTGTTGCACAAGGAGAAAAACGGTAACCTGCGGGTAGAAGGAGATAAAGATCACCCCGTAAACAAGGGGATGTTGTGCAGTAAGGGTATGAACCTGCATTATACTGTGACGGATAAAAGTGATCGTTTGTTGTATCCGGAAATGCGGTATTCAAAAACGCAGCCGAGGCAAAGGGTTTCCTGGGATACCGCGCTGGAAAGAACTGCGGCAGTATTTAAAACACTGATTGAAAAATACGGGCCGGACTCAGTTGCTTTTTATGCATCGGGCCAATGTTTAACAGAAGAATACTACGTGGTAAATAAACTTGTCAAAGGCTTTATTGGCAGCAATAATATTGATACTAATTCGCGCTTGTGCATGAGCAGCGCCGTAGTGGCGTACAAAATGAGTTTGGGCGAAGACAGCGTACCCATTAGTTATGATGATTTGGAACTGGCGGGCTGTATTTTCGTGGCGGGCGGCAATCCTGCCTGGTGCCATCCCATCTTGTGGAGAAGAGTAGAGGCCGCGCGCGAAAAAAATCCTGCACTTAAAATTATTGTGAGTGATCCGCGTAAAACGCAGACCTGTTCCTTAGCTGATGTGCATTTGCAGTTGAATCCGGGCACTGATATTGTTTTGCACCACGCCATAGGACGCTGCTTAATTGAGGAAGGGGATATTGATGTTGCGTTTATTCATGCACATACCGAAGGATTTGAAAAGTATGCCAGCACTGTTTTTGAAAAGACGGTAGCGGAGGCAGCATTTATTTGTGGCGTAGCTGAAACGGATATACGAACCGCAGCTGCTTATATTGGAAACGCGCAGGGGTTTATCAGCATGTGGACAATGGGCCTCAACCAGAGTGTAATTGGTGTGAACAAAAATTTATCGCTCATCAACCTTAACCTGATCACCGGGCAGATAGGAAAGCCAGGCGCAGGGCCGTTTTCATTAACCGGTCAACCCAACGCTATGGGCGGAAGGGAAGTAGGTGGCCTTTCAAATTTATTGCCGGCACACAGAAACCTGGCCGACCCGCGAGAAAGGGCAGTAGTAGAAAGTTTCTGGAAAATTCCGTTGGGCAGTATTCAGGCGAGCCCGGGACTAACTGCTACAGAAATGTTCGACGCACTGAATGATGGAAAATTAAAGGCCATCTGGATTTTATGCACCAATCCATTGGTTAGCCTACCGGATGCGCGCAGGGCGGAGGAAGGTTTGAAGAAGGCAAAATTTGTAGTGGTGCAGGAGATGAGCAATACTTCACAGTCTTTGCAATATGCGGATGTTGTTTTGCCGGCTGCATCGTGGGCGGAAAAAGAGGGCACAATGACCAATGCAGATCGCCGGATTAGTTACCTGGGCAAAATAACAAACGCACCCGGTGAGGCCTTGCCGGATGCCGAAATTATTTGCCGGCTCGCGCAGAAAATGGGGTTCAATGGGTTTGACTATAAAAACTCCTCTGAAATTTATGCGGAGCATTGTGCTTTAACGGAAGGCACCAATATAGACATCAGCGGTTTAAGCTACGAGGTGCTAAAAGAAGCGCATACCGTTCAATGGCCTTACCCCACAGGCAGTACGGGAAATGGAACAGCAAGGTTATTTACAGATCGAAAGTTTTATACGGCATCTCAAAGGGCGATCATTCATTCTTTTGCCGACGTAAATGAAAGTGAACCGCCAGATGAAACGCATCCGCTCGTATTAACTACCGGGCGTATCCGCGACCAATGGCACACCATGAGTAAGACTGGAAAAGTAAATAAACTGAAACAGCATATCAGCGAATCTTTTGTTGAGTTACACCCGGAAGATGCGGCGCAGCGACAAATTTGTGAAAATGACCTGGTAGAAATTTTTAATCAAAGAGGTACGGTGCGGGTCAAAGCAAAATATTCAGCCGACATTAAGAAAGGCGTTGTATTTCTTCCGATGCACTGGGGTAAAATTCTGAATAGTGATTTGAACAGGGCCAATAACCTCACCAGAAACCTGGTTGATGCGCGCTCTAAACAGCCTGATTTTAAATTCAGCGCAGTGGAACTCCGGCTGTATAAAAAACCAAAACAAAAAATAGTAATTATTGGAGCGGGTGCAGGTGCCTTTGGATTTATTAAAAGTTACAGGACATTAAATACAGACGATGAGATTGTAGTATTCAGCAAGGAAAATCTTCCGTTTTACAACAGGGTATTGTTGCCGGATTATATCAGCGGGGCACAGGCATGGGGCCAGCTGGTAAAAATGAAAACGGAGGAGGAGTCCGCATTTGATATACAGTTGAACCGTGGTGTAAGCATAGAGAAAATTGACAGGGACAACAAATTGTTGTTTGACAGTGCGGGAAAGACACATACATATGATTTGTTGATTATTGCAATGGGTAGCCGCGCGGTTACATTGAAAGACACGCCACCGCTCAACGGTGTTTTCAGTATGCGCTGCAAGGCGGATGCGGACCGGTTTAAAGATCATATTGATCCGGCGGAAGGAAAAATTGTTATCGTAGGTGGCGGTCTTCTTGGAATTGAGCTGGCAGCATCGTTGCAGGAGATTGGAGTGGAAGTAGCTATCATACAACGTATTTCAAGATTAATGGACAGGCAGTTAGACCCATTGGGCAGCCAGTTATTGCAGGAAGAGCTGGCGGATAAAGGCGTCCAGGTTTATTATAATGATGAGATAGCGCGATTCCTCGGGAAGCATTCAGTTGAAGGTATTCAGTTGAAGAGCGGTCTTACCGTTAATTGCCAGGCAGTAATTGTAGCAGTAGGTACCCTGCCAAACGCGGAGCTGGCCCGTGAATCTGGCCTTCTCTGCAAAAGAGGTGTACTGGTAAACGAATACCTGCAAACCAATGACCCCTGCGTGTATGCCGTTGGGGAGATGGCTGAATTTAACGGGTTCCTGTATGGAATTACAGCAGCTGCAGAACAACAGGCGCATATTGTTGCCCGGCATATAAGCGGTGATATCTCGGAATATTACAAAGGTTCTTTGCTGATGAATATCCTGAAAATGCATGGCACCGATGTTTGTTCACTGGGGTTGGCGGAAGCACCTAAAGATCCTGCATATGAAGAAGTAGTTTTTATTGACAAAGCAAAGCGCTATTATAAAAAATGCATTATTTATAAGGACAGGCTGGTTGGTGCTATTTTGATTGGCGATAAAACAGAGTTTCTCGAATTCCGGAATTTGATTGAGAATAAAATTGAACTAAGTGATAAACGGCTGCAGCTGTTACGCAGCGGTAAAAAAACTGAACCAGTTATAGGAAAACTGGTTTGCAGTTGTGCCGGTATTGGGGAAGGAAATATTATCAGCAAAATAAAAGAAGGTTCCAAAGATTTGGTGCAATTGTGCCAGTTATCCGGTGCAGGAATGGGTTGTGGCAGTTGCCGGCCGGAAGTAAAAAATATTCTTGACAAAGAAACCGCTTTGGTTGTCCAAAAAACAGCCAGGGCGAAGCAGTAAAATAAAAACGATGAAAGAAAACTCCGTATTGTACCCGCGGCCATGGCAGGCAACAGAAAATGAAAGCGTCAACGAAAATGTTTTTTTTGATTTCGAAGAAGACTTTGTAGAGGACAATGTTCGTTGCATACCGATGATTGTACGTTTTAAACTGGATGCCTGTGGAATAAAACTAAAGCTGGGTGAATGGAGTAAAATGACAATTGACGAAAGAAACGTCTTGTCTTTCACAAAATTGGAGGATATCAATGATTTGTTACAGTACCGCGCATACCTGCAGCAAATTATTCTAAACCACACGGGTTTGGCTGCAACTAATCTGGCCGTAGAATTAAATCCTGCATGGACAAATACTACTATCGTTCCGCAAGTCATAAAAGAAAAGCTGGATGAATTTGACGGGCATCTCCCGCTTCACCGATGGCGCAATTTAAATAACCTGCAACGTTTTGTACTGCTGAAGTTGAGCAGGCAGGGGCATGAGAACAGGAATTTTCCTATCGCAATGAAAGAGTTTGGGCTAATGTAAATACAATCTTATGCGGAATGCTTTTCAATTTAAAATAAATTTTACCGGTGGTATTGTATCACCTGGGTATTTGTTAAGCATCCTTAACCATTTGCAGGATGCTGGATTATCTGAAGTGCGTTTTGGTTTGCGACAGCAGATGCTGATAGATGTGCAGGCCAGGGATCAAAAAAAGGTAGCAGCCTCCCTGGATGAGGGAGGAATTGTTTATGAACTAAACCAGGACAGCAACCCCAATATCAGTAGTTCTTATCCGGCTGCAGAAATATTCATAAAAGAAACCTGGCTGGGCGAATCTGTGTACAAAGACGTATTTGACCTGTTTGATTACAAACCCACCCTTAAGATAAATATATCCGACAGGAACCAGACATTCACGCCTTTTTTTACCGGCAACCTCAACTGGATAGCATCGGAACACCATCATTTCTGGTGGCTGGTGATTCGTTTTCCAAAAACAAACGCATTGTATTATTGGAAAGATTTGATCTATACCAATGACATAGCCAATATATCGGCTGAGATCGAAAACGTTGTACTCGCCCAAGGATCCGGGTATTATGATAATGGAGCAGCTGACGGTAATCAGTTATATGAAACGATAAATGCGAAGACCGTTTTTATTTCAAAACCCACTGCCGGCAAGCTTATTTTACCTGCTTTTAAACTGCCTTATTATGAAGGATATAATGGGTACGGTAATAAATCATGGCTGGGTATTTACCGCAGGGATGAAACCTTCGAGATCAATTTCCTAAAAGATATTTGTCTTATTTGTTTAAAGACAAAATCAGGCGAGCTGTATACTACGCCGTGGAAGTCCATCATCATAAAAGGAATTGAGGAAAAGCACCGGCCCTTATGGGGATTTATTTTGGGCAAATACAGGATAAATGTGCGGCATGCGTCCAATGAACTAAACTGGCAGGTAGAAGATGGCAACCACGAAGGCCTTACTATTAAGCGACTTGTTATAAGGCAGTTTGACAAAGCGGATGTACGTACGTTTGGTTTGTGTTTTGCCGTGAAGACGCATCCAAAATCCGGCGTGTTCGGTTCCGTATTGATCAGGCGGCAGTTTAATACGATCCGCCAGCAGGTGAAAGCGCTGGACAAATATGACATTTTATATACAGTGGATTTTAATCCTAATTCAAAAGAATATATCCTTTTCAGGGGCAATGTAGAAAAAGAACACCTGGCGAAATACCTGGTTGCTTTGTGCAAGTATTATTACGAACAGGAAGATGCAAACGAGCTGCTGCCTGGCAGCACGTACCCAAATGGAAGTTCAACTGAAATGAAGGAAAAAATAAAACTGGTGTATTACCAATGTAGCCATTGCCTGAGTATATATGATGAATCTGCAGGAGACCCGGAAAATGGAGTAGCCCCGGGTAGCCTATTCGATGCGTTGCCTGCAACTTATTGCTGCAACCTGTGCGCATCTGCCAAAACAGATTTTATAATGAAGGAAACAACGCTGGCGGAATCACAATCCGTCTAACTCAGTATGCGTGTTAATGTTCTTGAAATATTTTTTTTGTTCGTCTGTTAATGGAATCGAGGAGGTGTTTAACTCTTCAAGAACGAATGTCATGCTGTGCTTGGCAAGTTGCTGTGTTTTTTGCAGTAATAGCACCCGGGATAAACCAGCAGCTGTGTAAATTCCGCAAAGCGGTTCATAAAAACCGTCCCTGGTAAATAGATATGCTTCTGCGTTGACAATTGCGGCATGCTGCAATAACAATGTTAAGATGCCTGTTTGCATTAACGGCATATCACACGCCAATACAAACAGGTCCTCGCCGGGAAACTGTGTATGTACGCTCAGCAGTCCAAGAAGAGGACCCCTTACTCTAATGTTTTTATCGTCTGTTATTAATTGATGCTCGGGGAAAAGACGCAAATAGAATGGTTTTTGCTGGTCATTCACAGACACTACCACGTTTACATTTATTTGTAAAAACTTTTCAGCCGCTGTTTGCGCCCACGTGCCGGATTGATAGGTGAGCAGGCCTTTGTCACTCCCCATTCTTGAACTTTCTCCACCACATAAAATTACAGCACGCATACTATTTTTTTAAATACTGAAGCGAGTTTATTAATGGATACATTATACTGTTTGTATCCTTTTTGTGAAAAAGTTTCATACTGTAATTTGTTCATCTCGTAACATTGCTCAATGAAACTTTAAGATAAATAAAGTTAGAGAAAGTTTATCGCAGGTAGTTCAACACATCTATTTATAAGGGAGATTCTCTTGGCAGACGGTGGGACCCGCAAAATAGAAGATTTTAAAAAAACAAACTAATTAAAAAACTGGTTGAGCATTTATCCCAAAGCCAGGCGCACGATAAAACCGGGTGCATTGATCTATATTCAACACCCGCCTGAAAAGAAAACTTAAAAAAATTTAATTTGAACACGAATAGAATAATTAAACCCATAGTGCAACTTTTAGTTTTTGTTGTGTAGCTTTGCCGGTCTCCAGTTTCAAGGGAATATGTTCAAAAAAATTACAGCTTTTGTGTTATTGCTGGCAGTGTCGCTGCAAATCCTCAACAAGGCGGTAATTTATATTGATTATTATGCAAATACCGCTGCGTACGCCAAAAACTGCGTAAACAAGGCATTGCCATTGATGAAATGCAACGGTAAGTGCCAAATGATGAAAAAATTGAAGCAAGAGGAAAAGAAAGACAGCCAGGCACCTGAACGCAAGCCGGTTAATGACCAGGTGATTTCTTCAAGATCCTTTTTTGCAACCCTCGATCATTTTTCGATTGACAGTCATCCTTATTATTATTCTTTCCAGAGCGACGGGTTGGTGAATATGCCCCGCTATCATTTCCACCCGCCAGGCGCATAGGCCCCACGCTACTTGCCTGTTTTACAAGGCAATCTATACATTTTTATTTCTCTAACAACCGGGTGTTCCGCCAGCAGGATTGGTAGGGTTCGTTCGTATGCCAATGGGTGCGGATACCTGTTGACGTATAGCTTCGCGTGATACTGTTGCGCAATTTTTGTGTGGTCAACGCTATGTGACCGCAGCACAAAAAAATTATTAAAACTAAATTTTAAAAATGAAAAATATTATTGCTGCAGTGCTCGTAATGGCTGCTTTCGCGTCTTGTAAAAAGGATAATGAACCAGCATACAACAATTCATTAAAAGCCGAATTGTCTGTGGAGTTTGATAACGTGGCAGGATCAGCGGATCTGCAATTGAATACTGCCACCTATACAAACGGCGCAGGAGAAAGTCTGAAAATTACCAAAGTAAAATATTACGTTAGCAATTTTTTACTCACTACTACGGGCGGAACAGTTTACCAGGTTCCACAGGACAGCTGTTATTTTTTAATTGATGAAAGTGACGCCAGCACGCATGAACCGTCATTAAAAGTTCCCGAAGGAGAATATGCAACACTCAGCTTTATGGTTGGGGTGGACAGCCTTAGAAATACCATGGACATCAGCAAACGAACGGGTGTGCTGGATCCTACAGGAGTGGCTTCAGATATGTACTGGGGCTGGAACAGCGGCTACATTTTTGCAAAATTTGAAGGAACGTCGCCTGCTATTACCGCATCGGGCAATGTTTTTCAATACCATATTGGTGGATTTGGCGGTTATAGCAGTTCAACGCCAAATAATCTTAAAACCATTACGCTTGATCTTACAGCAAGAGGGGTTGCCAAAGTTAAAACGGGCAAGGATACTAACATTCATTTATTTGTAGATGTACTGAAAGCGTTTACTGGTGCCACTAACATGAGCTTTGCAACCACTGCCATGATACATTCCGCGGCACCAGGTGTTGTTGTTGCCAATAATTATGCATCCATGTTCCGGCACGATCATACCGAAAACTGATACCATGCACCGAAAACATTGGATAGTTGTCTTTTTGCTGGTTACCGGTATGTATGCCTGTAATAAAGAGGTTGCTGACTATTTCACAGGGTTTCAACGGCCAGCTAATTTTCCGGAACCGGGCTACCATTTTTCAACCAATACGGTTACCAAAGATGGGTTCGATCTGGGTAGAAAGCTTTTTTATGAAACCATGTTATCTGCTGATAATTCCACCAGTTGCGGTAGTTGTCATATTCAGACGTCTGCGTTTACCCATCACGGGCATATTGTGAGTCATGGAATCGCAGGGCGGATGGGCACACGCAATTCACCACCCATCATGAACCTGGCATGGTACACCAGTTTCATGTGGGACGGTGGCGTGGTGGATCTGGATTTGCAACCTATCATTCCGATCACCAATCATGTAGAAATGGATGCAACCATGGCAGACGTGCTGAATAAACTGCGTGCATCGGCTGTCTATCCGGCGCTGTTTAAAAAAGCATACGGAACTGAAGAAATCACGACCAGTAATTTTTTGAAGGCGTTGTCCCAGTTTATGGTGATGTGCATCAGCAGCCACAGCAAATATGACAGTGTGAAGCAACACCTCGGATCAGTTGTTTTTACGGAGGCAGAACAAAAGGGTTATGCGCTGTTCCAGCTGAAATGCAGCTCCTGTCACGCAGAACCGTTGTTTACCGATTATTCATTCAGAAATAATGGTCTTGTGCCAAGTTCCATTGATGACCAGGGGCGTTATTTGATTACTCAAAACGATGCTGACAAATATAAGTTTAAGGTACCCGCACTACGCAACCTGGAATATACGGCACCGTACATGCATGATGGCCGGTTCCTGACATTGGATGCAGTTTTTGATCATTACACCACACAAGTGCAGGACATGCCTACGCTGGATCCGCTTTTTATGCAAAATGGATTTAAAGGAATATCCATAAGCGCTGCAGAACGAACCGCAATTACTGCTTTCCTGAATACGTTAAATGACAAATCCTTTTTGCTCGACAAAAGGTTTTCTGAACAATAATAATAGGTTATGAAAAAGATATTAATATTGGTGATGTTGGCTTCATTTACTTTTACGCAGCTACGTGCCTGCGATATATGCGGTTGTGGAGTTGGCAACAGCTATGTAGGAATTTTGCCGGATTTTAACAAGCATATTTTTGGTTTTCGTTTTCGTTACAATTCCTTGTTTAGTCATGTAGGCGTAGGCGGCGCGAGCAGTTATCTTACCAGCAAAGAGCAATACAAGACGATCGAGTTTTGGGGCGGTTGGAATATTGGCCAACGATTCCGGGTGATGGCGTCAGTGCCGTATAGTTTTGACGAACGCACTAACGAGGGCACAACGAAAACAAAAAGCGGCCCCGGCGATATTTTTGTTGCCGGATTTTATCAATTGGTAAATGGCAAACAGACAGTTGGCGGAAGATTACTGATACAAACCCTTTGGATTGGCGGTGGAATAAAGGCTCCCACCGGAAAATATAACCCGGTCGATAAATTAAATACCACAGAAAGTGCAAACCTTTTTCAGCTGGGAACAGGCAGTACTGATTTTACGCTGAATGCCATGTACGATATACGTTTGCAGGATGCGGGCGTTAATGCTTCGGCCACTTATAAAATGAACACCGCCAATAAATACAGTTATAGGTACGGCAATAAATTGAGTTTGAATGCCCAGGCCTATTATAAATTCCGGGTAAAAAATAAATTCACCGTTGCGCCTAACGCCGGTGTTATGTTTGAAAAAGGGCAGAAGGATATAGACCATATGTTTGCCGTAGACATATCGGGCGGCAACCTAACAATGACCACCGCCGGGATGGAAATAGCATTTAAAAAAATATCGGTCGGCGGCAATTTCCAGGTGCCGGTTTCACAAAATCTTGCTAATGGTATTATCAAAGCTAACAACAGGGCAATGGTGCATGTCTCTTTTTTATTGTAAATAGGCAGCTACAGTTGGGGTGATTACTAAACCTTATGAACGTGACCACGCTTTTATTAAGTTGGCATTGTTAGATGTTTTGGTTTGGTTGTCACCAGAAATAATATCTTTAATGCCAAACCAATAAAACGATTGCCTATCATGAAGAAGCAGCTTTTTTTGTTCGTATTGTTTTTACTTGCCTTTTTTGCGGTCATCGCGCAACCCGCTTATGCACCAGCATATATCAGCAAAGCAGAAAAATTATTAGCAACCATTTCAAACGATTCTATGGGCGCATTGCAGTTTCCTTTTACAGATAGCATGCGCATGAAATGGGAGCGCTTGCCGGGTCAGCGTATGGGCTTTAAACTCGCGCATTTTACAGAACAGCAGAAGATCGCTTTCCATGAGTTACTGCGCGCCTGCCTAAGCACACAGGGTTACCTAACCGTTACCGCAGTCATGTTCAATGAAGATATCCAGCAGAAATTTGAACCCGCGATCGGCAGAAACGAATACTGGGTAGAGGTATTTGGGCGTCCGGCGGCTAATAATTTATGGAGCTGGAAACTCGAGGGGCATCACCTTTCCTTAAATTTTACTTTCAGGGGCAATAAGCTATTGTCGAATAGTCCATTTTTGATGTCGACTAATCCTGCCAATTCTATTACCGACTCGGTGCGTGCAGGGCTGATTATATTGTATAAGGAAGAGGAGATGGGCCGACAGCTGGTGCTTTCACTCAACAAGACCCAGTTACTGCAGGGGTATAGCAGCAGAAAAAAAACAGCTATCGTTTATAGTGAACAAAATAAAGAAAAGATCCAGGTGCCCGATGAGGGAATTTTTTATAAAAATTTGAACAAGGGGCAGCAAGCCATGGCAAAAGCTTTGGTAGCTGAATACTTTAACAATTTTAACGCAGGTGAAATTCCCACGCTTGATTCCTTTTGGAACAGCCAACTACGTTTTTTTTACGTGGAAAGTATGGAAAAAGGAAAGCCGCACTATTACCGGTTCGAAAATGGTGCGCAGATGATTGAATATGAAAATTACGACAACCACATTCATTGTTTCTGGCGTACGGACAACGACTTTGCAAAAAAGAGCCTGTAAAATAATGGCTATCCGGTAGTCAGCATTCCTCAAAATAAACAACTGGCTGTAGCTATTGCTGTCAACGCGCAATTCGGGTGACAATATAAGCAGCATTTTTTTTCCGCTCCCTGGTAAAGAAATGTTGGACCGTTTTGGACAATCGTATGCCAGTGCTCCAGCCTGTCTGCTGCCCGGTTGTTTTATAAAACGTACGGTGTATTAAATTAAAAAACCCACCAAAGCTGGTGGGTTGCGGATAATTTTATATAATGTGAGGCCGTCTTAGCGGCCATTGGAACGTAAAACAGTAATGTCTTTTTTTACCTGGTCGTCATAAGTTTTTTTCACAATGTAGTGCCACTGCTTATCCGGTACATCGACGGCGAATATCTCGCCCAGTTTATGATTTTTTACAGCATCCTGGAATTCTTTTGGAACCATCGCTTCTCCAAAAAACCAGCCGGTATCGCCGTGGGTATTGTTGCCATCCATCGTGTATTCGTCAGCAAGCTTTTCAAAAGCAGTGCCCGCAGACGCTTTTTTCACGATCAGTTGTCTCAGGCTGTCTATTTGTGGCAGCGTGAGTGAAGACTCATCCAGGAACACATAGCTGGCGCGATAGGCAACCGTGTCTGTTGATTCAATTACTTTATAGGTAACATAACCAACAGAAAAAACATCGCCTTTTTTCTGTCTTAATAACCTTTTTTCAATAAGCGCAGTGTCTTTGCCATACGACAATCGTAACAATGCTGGTTTCAGTTCTTTATTGGCATCAATGTATTGCTGGGCTTCCTGTACAGTGTTGATTTTTTGAAATTTTTCAGTCACTGTTAACTGCGCAAAAATGGGCGCCGAGAAAAGAAGGAAAAGACCCAAAATGCTTTTTGTCATATTGCTGTTTTTTTTAGTCTGTTGCTTAGGAATTGCGTCCGCAAAACGCAGGCGACAGTTTGTGAAGGTACCATTTTCCTACGCATTCAAGTTGTCTATACAGACCAGTATCCGCAAATAAAAAGTTAATTAATGGCCATGCCGTAGCAAATGGAGGTGCTGATCGGCCTGCGGTAGTTTTGTTGAGCGAAAACCAAATTCTTTTTGGCAGTTTAACAATTTTTTTCTCCGGGGAAAAATCGCGTTTTTTAGGGGTAGGGCCCCGCGTTGGGATAAATTAGCAATCCATAATGTAATCATGGCGGGCGTGGCGGATCATGAAATAATTAATTTAGATTTAGCATCACCCGAGTGGTAGGGAACCGGTTTTTTCGCTGGTATGTAAACGAATGAATAAGTAATGAAGTGGACACAGGTTATTGATCCTTTTAAGAATATTGGTTTATCCGCACTGGTGGCGGTATTGCCCATTCTTTTTATATTTTGGGCGCTTATCATAAAAAAAATGAAGGGCTACCAGGCGAGTATAATTGCCGTGGGTCTTGCCATACTCATCGCTACTTTAGTGTACGGCATGCCCATTAAACTTGCGCTGCTTTCAACTGCCAATGGTGTATTGTATGGTTTCTTTCCTATCTGCTGGATTGTTATTTCGGCTGTATTTTTATTTAACCTGACAATCAGGAGCGGTCAGTTTGAAATTATCAAACATTTTATGGCGGCTATTACATCAGACAGACGACTGCAGGCTCTACTGATTGCATTTTCATTTGGGTCTTTTCTCGAAGGCACTGCTGGCTTTGGCGCACCCGTTGCTATTACTGCGGCAATGCTGGTAGCACTGGGCTTTAACCCGTTGTATGCCGCAGGTATTTGTTTAATTGCGAATACGGCCCCGGTGGCATTTGGTTCTATCGGCATACCCATCACCGTAGCTTCCCAGGTTACTGGTATTCCTGAACTGGCAATTTCTCAAATGGTTGGAAGAACATTGCCCCTGCTATCCGTCTTTATTCCCTTTTACCTGGTTGTCCTGATTGCAGGATTTAAAAAAGCAAGAGAAGTAATGCCAGCCATACTGGTGTCTGGCATCTCCTTCGCGTTCCTTCAATGGCTGACTTCCAATTACCTGGGTCCTGCACTACCAGATGTAATTGCGGGCATCGGCTCCATCACCTGCCTGGTTGTTTTTTTGAAATGCTGGAAAGTGAAAAATGTGTGGCGTTTTCCAAATGAACCCGTGCCTGCTTTTGATAGCACTGTTACCTATACAAACGGCGCGATCATCCGCGCCTGGTCTCCGTTTATTCTATTGACCGTTATTATTATTGCATGGGGGCTTCAACCAATTAAAGATGTTTTAACTGCGGTAGGGCAAAAGCAATTCGCATTTCCGGAGTTGCACAATGTAATCGCAGATAGAAACGGTAAGCTGCTACCGCATATTTTTAAATTTAATTATTTGTCTGCGGCAGGTACAGCAATATTGTTTGCCGGCCTGCTGTCTGTACCATTAATAGGGCTAAAGTATGGAGATGCAGGTAAAATATTTCTGCAAACATTAAAACAACTCAGCTTTCCGATTATTACTATTTGTTCGGTACTTGCTTTTGCCTACATCGTAAATGATTCCGGTATTACCATCACCATGGCAGCGGCGCTGGCCAGTACAGGCGTGTTGTTCCCGTTCTTTGCACCTGTACTTGGCTGGTTAGGCGTTTTTATAACCGGGTCAGATACTTCTGCCAACGCCTTGTTCGGTAAATTGCAGGCATCTACGGCTACTTCCATTGGGATAGACCCGGTAATAACGGTCGGCGCCAATGTGTCTGGCGGGGTAGTCGGTAAAATGATCTCACCGCAATCAATAGCCGTAGCAGCAGCTGCGGGTCAATTGGTAGGCAGGGAGTCCGAGCTCTTCAGGTTTACCGTGAAGCACAGTTTCATCATGCTTATGTTTATCTGTTTCATTGTGCTGGCACAAGCCTACCTGTTTAACTGGATAGTGCCAAAGTATCAAATGCTTGCCACCAATACCAGCAGTGCTACAATTGATTTTTCAAAAGGATGCAAATACTTGTTGGGATTGTTGCTGATAGTGATCTTGTTTGCGGCTATAATTTTTATAATGAACAGGAAGCGGAAGCGAAATAATCACCTCATAGATTAATGAAAAATGCAATCATTTGAACGAAACACTGAAGCAGTATATAAATTTGATGTGGAAATTTTACCGGGTTTCCCGTCACGATGCAGCGCGAACTGCCTAATCGGGAAATAGTCGTGCTCTGATTTTGGGTAAGTGCTAATCAATAGTTTTGCATTTCGAAATAAATTTTCTGCCGATGAGAATCCGAATATTTTTATCGCCCACCCTGAACATGCTTTACGTGAAGCCTGGACAAATAGCCAGGGCGGGTTGCGGAATTATAAAAAAACAGCATCACTATGAAGATTGTAGTACTAGACGGGTATACACTAAACCCCGGTGACCTTCACTGGAATGATTTGGAGAAACTGGGAGAGGTAGTGGTATATGAACGCACCCCAGCCGACCAGGTAGCGGAAAGAGCTGCAGGTGCCTCCATACTTTTTACAAATAAAACACCTATAACCGCAGCAACCATCAACCTGCTTACCGATCTTCAATTCATCGGTGTACTGGCAACAGGGTATAACATCGTTGATACGGATGCCGCCAAAGCAAAAAATATCGTTGTGGCCAATGTGCCTGGTTATGGAACCGCCTCAGTTGTGCAGCTAACATTTGCGTTGTTGCTGGAACTTTGCCATCATGTGCAGCGTCACAGCGATGCAGTGATGGAAGGTAAATGGTCGCGGTCTGCAGATTTTTGTTTTTGGGACTACCCATTGACAGAGCTTGCCGGTAAAACAATTGGCATTATTGGTTTTGGACATATCGGCCAGCAGGTAGGCAATGTGGCCAGTGCTTTTGGAATGAAGATTATCGGCAATAGCCGTACCAGGACTGATCAGAAAAACCGGGAAAATTTTAAATGGGGCACCTTACCTGAATTGCTGCAGCAATCAGATGTGGTAAGCATTCATTGTCCGCTGTTTCCGGAAACAAAAGGCCTTATCAATATGCAAAACCTGCAGTTGATGCGGCAAACAGCCTTTCTTTTGAATACATCGAGAGGTCCGATTGTAGTAGATAACGACCTGGCAGCAGCGCTGAATGCAGGCATCATTGCAGGCGCGGGTATAGATGTGTTATCGGTTGAACCTCCCCCTGCAGGCAATCCGCTGTTTTCAGCAAAGAATTGTATCATCACACCGCATATTGCCTGGGCAACAAAAGAAGCGCGGGCAAGGTTAATGGAAACAACCGTCAGTAACCTGCAGGCTTTTTTAAACGGCCGTCCGGTTAATGTGGTTAATAAATAAAAATAGTGGACAGCTAAATAAACGGACGCTGCAAACAGTGGTTTTGAAATACCCTTGTATATTTATTAATGTTTTGCAGGGTAATTTGGCCGGTAGCTGGCGGCACAAATTATTAGAATTGTGCGGACTTGAAAAATTAATACAATGAAACAAAAAAAAATTGGATGGATTGGCACGGGCCTGATGGGCAACCCGATGGTAAAGCATTTAGTGAAAGCAGGTTTTACGGTAGGCGTGCACAACCGTACCAAAGAAAAAGCAGTTGACTTAATGGAGATGGGCTGTACATGGTACGATACCCCTGCGGCGCTTGCTGCCAACGCCGATGTGGTCATTACCATCATCGGTTTTCCGAAGGACGTGGAAGCCTGTTATTTTGGAGAAGCTGGAATATTTACAACACTACGGCCCGGAACAATTGTAGTTGATATGACTACCACCAAACCCAGCCTTGCCATAGCAATTGCAGCGCGTGCAGCAACTGTTAATGCGTCGTTTGTTGATGCGCCTGTTTCCGGCGGCCAGCTGGGGGCTATCAATGGAAATCTGTCGATAATGATGGGTGGAGAAAAAGACGTGATAGCTGCTATGCTGCCCATTTTTGAAACATTTGGAAAGAGCATGGTGCACCAGGGCAAAGCAGGTGCTGGTCAGCATGCAAAAATGTGTAACCAAATTACTATTGCCGGCACAATGATCGGTGTTTGCGAGGGCCTTATTTATGGGGTGAAAGCCGGACTGGATTTGACGACCCTGCTGCAGTCGATCACAAAGGGGGCTGCGGGTTGCTGGAGCCTGGACGTACTGGCACCAAAAATTGTGAAAGGCGATTTCTCACCAGGGTTCTCAATAGATAATTTTGTAAAAGATCTTACCATTGCGTTGGAAGAAGCAGAAACCATGCGCTTGTCTTTGCCGGGCCTCGCACTCGTAAAACAATTGTACCTCAGTATACAGGCAATGGGTAAAGGATCTTATGGCAACCAGGCATTGTATCTTGCGCTGGAGAAACTGGCCAATATGGATGCCGTCAAATAAATTAATCAGGGTAGTCATCATGTACATTCTTATCGCGCCCAATGCTTTTAAAAACAGCCTTTCGGCGGAAGCAGCTGCACAGGCAATCAAAACAGGCTTTGTACAAAGCCGGCTTGATTGCGATTGTGAATGTTTTCCCATTGGTGACGGGGGCGATGGTACGGCAGCACTAATAATACAAAAATGCGCTGGCAAGTTTATCAAGACCTCGGTGCATGATCCGCTAGGAAAAAACATTGATTCATCTTTTGGCTTAATAGACAACGGTAAAACGGCCGTCATTGAAATGGCGAATGCATCCGGCCTTCGCTTGCTGCAGCAGCAAGAACTGAATCCGCTGGGCGCAACTTCTTTTGGTACAGGACAAGAAATTAAAATTGCGCTTGACCAGGGAGCAAATAAAATAATCATATGCATGGGTGGTTCTGCCACAGTAGACGGCGGATGTGGAATCCTGCAGGCGCTCGGCATTCGTTTTCTGGATGTATCTGGTAAGGATCTTGCTGGTCTGCCGCGTAATTTAATTAACTTGTCGTCTATTGACCTAACGGGGCTGGACAAACGAATTCTACAGGCAGTGGTGATTGTGTTATGTGATGTAGATAATCTTTTGCTGGGCGAAAATGGCGCCGCCGCCATGTTTGGGCCGCAGAAAGGTGCCGATGGCGAAGCGGTTGTTCAATTGGATGCAGCGCTGGCAAGATTTGCTGCCGTAACATTGCAGCAAACAGGAAAAGACATGGCAGCCATAAAATACGGCGGTACCGCAGGTGGTGCATCGGCAGGCCTTTTTGCTTTTCTTAACGCTGCGCTCGTAAACGGCATCACTCATTTTCTAACGCTCACTGGCTTTGATGCAGCGTTACAAAAAGCAAACCTTGTAATAACCGGAGAAGGAAGTATTGACGATCAAACCCTACAGGGCAAGGGTCCGTTTGGCGTAGCGTACCGGGCAAAATTGAAAAATCTGCCGGTAATAGGGTTGGCCGGAAAAATTCCCCTGGAAAAAAGTGAGGCCTTACAACAATATTTCGACGTTCTGCTGGCAATCGGGCATCAACCATCCAATCTGGAGGCGGCACTTGCGGAAACAGAACAAAACCTTGTGAGAACGGCAGCGGCATTGGGCAATACGCTCGCGTTGTATGTATGATCTTTCCACTATCCATAGCGGGCATGCCAGCGCGATTTTTGATAAAGGCAAATGGAAATTATTTATTAAACAATAAACATAGCGCAATGATAAAAATGGTTGTTTTTGATATGGCGGGCACCACCGTAAATGAAAACAATGTTGTCTATAAAACACTTCAGCAAGCAATCAATGAACATGGTTATGATTTTACGCTGGAGCAGGTTTTGCTGGAAGGCGCGGGCAAAGAAAAGCTACAGGCTATCAAAAGTATTTTACATGTTTTTGCCGGAACAGCAGACAACGCAGTTGCAGGGGAAATTTATAACCGGTTCATTGTGTTGCTGGAAGCTGCCTATGCTACCCTCCAGATTATGCCACAGCTGCATGCGGCCGATTTGTTTCACGCGTTGAAGCAAAGAAATATACTGGTAGTCTTAAATACCGGTTACAATGTTGCTACTGCGGGTTCATTGATTAAAAAGCTTGGTTGGACAAAAGGAAAAGAATACGATGCGCTGGTAACGGCAACGGATGTTGAAAAGAATCGTCCGCACCCGGATATGATACTGCTGGCTATGAAACAATTCAATATCAGTAACCCTGCTGAAGTTGCGAAAGTGGGTGATTCCATCATTGATATAGAAGAAGGAAAAAATGCCGGTTGCAGCATCACCGTTGGTATTACCACAGGTGCGCATCGTTTTGAACAACTGCAAACCGCCGGGCCAGATTATATTATTCACGACCTGATGGATTTGTTGCCTTTGATACAGTAATTAGCCCGCGCCGTTGCTGTATAAAAGAGCCATGCCGCGTTTACCGCTTGACGCCTTTTTTAAAAGCATTCCGGGAAAGCAGTTATTGCTGGTAGTATTTCGCCTGAAACCCAATGCCCTGGGGTTGGAAACACCAGGGTATTATTGGCAGAAAAAAACGTTCACGGGCACAGCAGGGGAAACAATAACTACCCGGTTCGCCATGCTCTATATTTTACGAGGGGTGCTTCAATGACGAATAATTAAAAACCACTTTTTGTAAAAGCGGTTATGCCTTCCACCAGCAGATCCAGGTTTCTGGTAGTGGTGTACACATTGGGCGTCACCCGAACAGCTTTTATATTTTCCCATTCTACACCTACCGTATGCACTTTGTATTTGTCCAGCAGAAAGGCGGCCAGTTCAGCAGGTTTCCTGCCTTCTACAGACACAGCGCCAATGGCGCAGCCGAAACCTGGCTTCATAGAAGTGTTCAGTTTTATTTTGGGAAGATCTTTTACACGGGTCATCCAGTAATTCTTGAGGTAAAACAGCCGTTCTTCTTTTCTTTTGCTGCCAATCATTTCATGAAATTCGATGGCTTTACTGATTGCCTGTTCTATAAAAAAAGGCCGGGTACCCAGGTTTTCAAACTTGCGGATGTCTTCACTTTTGGGATCGCCGGCTGCAAACAGGGGAAATATATTTTTTATCTTTTCTTTTTTTATATAAAGCATGCCGCTACCAATGCAGGCGCCGAGCCATTTGTGCAGGCTGGTACCAAAATAATCAGCGCCCAGGTCGGGGATGGTAAATTCGAACTGGGCAAAGCTGTGTGCACCATCTACCAGTACATCAATGCCTTTTGCATGCGCTGCATCCGCAATTTTACGCGCAGGAATTATTTGCCCGTTCCAGTTGATCACGTGGGTAATCTGCACGCATTTGGTTTTTGCCGTAAACGCTTTTATGTATTGTGCGGCCAGGTAATCGTTGTCTTCGCTGGGCAGTTCCAGGCTTACCCATACCAGTTTGATGCCTTCGCGCACCGCGCGCTGTTTCCAGGCATTGATGGTGTTCGGATAATCCTGTTTTGAAAGCACCACTTCATCACCCGCTTTCAAATCCATTCCAAAAATAACCGTTTCCAATGCTTCAGAAGCGTTCCGCTGAATCGCAATTTCTTCGGTGCTGCTGCCTGCCAGGCGGGCGATGTTTTTCCGGAGGGGTTCCCGTCCCTGATCCAATATCTGCCACATATAATAACTCGGCGCTTCGTTGCAATAATCGTGGTAACGCTTCATCGCATCCTGCACTGTTTTTGGCGCGGGCGATACACCACAGTTATTCAGGTTAACCAGTCCGGGCGATACTGTGTAGGATTGCTGCACAAAATACCAGAAATCTTCGTCGCTGGCCAGCTGGTCCGGTGCTGTATCCGCAGCAGTTTGCAATGCTTTGTGCAAGTTGCGGCTCCAGGCAGGTTGTATAAGAGATGAAAACAGGGCGGTGGCGGAGAACGCGCTGGCCTTACTGATAAAAGAACGCCGGTTAAAAGCAGACATGGTACTAAGTTTTGGTTAAGCAGTGGGGTGACAAGGAAGTTAAGTAATAAACCGCAGAATTTAAAAAAACACTGCGATGCCCGGCAACATTTTGTTTTTTACCGATGCACTCCAGAACCGGAAAAGCGGTTACGTCATCCCGGTACATTCACATAAGTGTGGATGCCGCCGCCAGTGAAGCCTCTCGCCAGCAGGGTCCGGCAGCAGTTGATTTTCCACAATACATTGTCAAACATTTTAAAATTCAGGCCGGCATGATTATTTTTACGGTATGCTACTGAAAGCTGTTTTCCGGACCGCAGGCCTCTTCTACGTGTCCCTTCTTTTTTATATTTTTTTTATGGCCAGGAGAAGACCGCGCCCGAGTCTCCACAGTCATAACCACCCCCACAATTTAATCCCCTTAAAAAATAAGATTGCAGACATCCATGCCTATCAAAGCCTTACACAGGCAGAAAGATGGAACTTCAATACCGATCTTTTTGGTAATATTATTCTGTTTATTCCATTGCCATTTTTCCTGCTGTTGTTTTTTGGTACCAGGCGCGCAGGTAAATTGATACTGGTTGGGCTGGCCATCAGTCTGTCGGTTGAGATTAGTCAGTTCGTCCTGGGTATAGGCGTCGCTGATATAGACGATGTTATATTAAATACCCTGGGCACTTGTATCGGCGCGGTATTCGTGCGGCTGCTGTTGCACCTAGAATGGGTAAAATATAAATAGGTTTCACCACGCCTATCTTCCATTAAATGCCGGTAGTCTTTAGTTGGCAAAGCTGCGCCATTGCCAACAACGACATGGGTTGAAATATTAATATAGAATGGGAAGGGTACCGGCTAAATTATATTCTGTACGCCTGGTGATAAAGTAATGGGTACCGGTTTGCGCACAGGTAGAAATTGCTGGCCTAGCCGGATTATGGGAGACAGCAGCATCCTTCACGTATACTTTCCTAACGCATCGATGCTTGTACCGGTGAATGGACCCGCAGCCGTATTTTTATAAAGTAGTATACAAAAACTCCCAGGATGATGGCAGCAAGTACCGTGTCAACACAGAGCAGCACTTTAAATAAATTATTTGCATTCATTTTAGCAGGATATTGACTGTTGATGAATTTCACTGGTATGGTAATAGGTCAGACGGGGTTCGTTGCCGGAAAGAATCCGGATAAAAGAATCTTCAAATTCCATCCAAAGGCCATCGTTTAGCTGGCCTTCGTTTTTGGTACTGCCGCAGGTGCTGCCAGTTTGCCGCTCCCCTGTTCCGGTAATGATGATGTGGTCATTTTGTTTCATGGTAATGGTATGAGAAATTATTGAATATATAAAAGGGCGGATTGCCTGGCTGTATACCAGTTGATATTTAATTTTGATCAATTGCAAATGGCAGCTCGTATTCTTTTATCACCGGGTTGGCACTGCTGCGTACTTTTACTTCAATTTTTGCCTTTAGCACACTGCCCACCAGGAGTATATGTTTTATGTACGTGTCTTCGTAAGCCAGCCATGAAGCGTCTGCTACCAGGTATTCTGCGGATTTTGCCTTTGTTGCCTGGTAGGCCCAGCGTGCTACGTGTAGCGGTTCATAGTTCACTATTTGTCCGGCACACATTACCTGGATGCCTGGCACCGACTGATTTCCCATTTCCGTATTGTGAATAACCGAAACGGAAATTTTAGAATTGTCTTCCAGGTCCGTTACTTCCCACTCGTCGATAATTGTTTTGTTGTTTGCCATATAAATAGTTGCAATTTTTTAATTGTAGCAAGTTGTTTTGAACTCGCTGCTGGTGAAACGGGTTTGGCCTTTGGCAGTTGTTGTTTCGAGCGGTTTGTATACGCCGGTTTCTTTAAAGACAAGAATATACGAGCGGTAACAGTAAAGCATTGCACGACCTGCGCAGGCAGACAACGTGTTTTGGATTTTGTTCGTTTTCATTTTGATGTTTTAATGGTTACAAATTCTTTGTGGTACAAATATGTAACGAAAAATGATGAGGGGGAAAAGCAACTGATTGTAGTGCAGCCTAATAAGCGCGAAATGTAGAAAAAGCGGTACGAAACGATTTTACAGCAACCCGTTTGCCGTTAGATTCCTGAATGCTGCTGACCAGTTAGCTGTAGCGGCACACGTTTTTATATAATCAGCCGGACAAACCAGTGTGCCCGCTGTTAATTGCCGTGCACTGCAGTTAACAATACACATGGAAGGAAACCACCCGTTTTTTTTTGTTGAGTCATTAAAAAGGACGTTTCAATATTAGATTTTGTACTACTGGACGAGGTTCATTTTTCTATTAATTTGTTATGAATAATTTTTGCAAAAAAAGTTATGACAGAAAGACAAATTGAACTGGTGCAGCAGTCATGGCAACTGGTTGCTGCAATGGATACCTACCAAACAGGAAACTTATTTTATAATCGCCTGTTTGAGATGGCGCCTTCCGTCAAACCCCTGTTTCACCGAAATACCCAGCACGACCAGTCCGGTAAAATGATTTACATGATCAATTATATTGTACGCAACCTTTCCAATCACGACATCCGTATGATTGGCATTGAACGGCTTGCCAGGCAACACACAGGTTATGGTGTGCAGGAAGAGCATTATACGATGCTGGGGCGGGCTTTACTCTGGACAATGCAAAACCTACTGGCCAGTACCTGGAACAAGGAGCTGCAGCAGGCATGGATAGTCTGCTATACCAAACTTGCCGAGGCCATGATAAAAGCTTCAGCAATGAATGAAGTAGCAGATGAATATGTTTATTAATGATGATTTACCACGCTTCAGTGGATATTTAGCACGATTCACCCAATTAAATTATATGACCGGTCCAGATTCAATACATTGCAACGGTAGCGCGGAAAACAGCATACGCATGACAGCACAGCAAACCATACTTGTCCAAAGAACCTGGAAGCTTTTCCGGAATATAAATCCGCAGGTAATCGGCGATGTTTTTTATAGCAAATTGTTTACAGAGGTACCTGCTGTAGAACGTCTTTTTAAATCACCCATGCCACTGCAGTATAAAAAGCTGATTGATATGGTGAGCATGATTGTCGGCCGCCTGCATGATTTGGATACAGTAACCGAAGATATACGTGAAATGGCCAAAAGACATGTGGGCTATGGTGTAAAGCTGCATCACTATAAAGCGGTGGGTGATGCATTGATGTGGACACTGGAACAAGGACTTGGTCCGGACTGGAGCGACGAAGTACAGACAGCCTGGGCAAACTGTTACCAGTTACTCGCCGATATCATGATTGACGCGTCCGGTTACTGATCGGTAACGCTTCCACCCTGTTTTACCACGCTTCCCCTACATCCCTATACGCTCCGGCAGTACATATTTTGTGCTGCCTTTTTTCTTTGCTATTTTCGGTTACTTGGCATTTATACATCATATTAAGCATCCGGGAAAATGGCTACTGCTGCTGATTGCAAGCGGTTTCTGGCAGTTTGCACACGCACAGCCAAGGTCTTTCAATTTACGCCAGCTTTCTTCCAGCAACGGGTTAAGCGAACCAACGATACGTTGCATTACACAGGATCGGTTTGGGTACATCTGGATAGGCACTGCCAGTGGCCTCAACCGATTTAATGGCTACGAAGTCAAAGTATTCCGGCACCAGTCGGGCGACAGTAACTCCCTTCACGAAAACCGTGTGTTTGCCTTACTTACTGACAGCGCTGGTATCATCTGGCTCGCGCAACCCGAGGGAATAAGCAGGTATGATTATAAAACCAGGCAGTTTAGTTACCGGCCTGGCAGTAAAGGCATTACCGCCTATAAAATGCTTCAGGCAAATAACAACGAGATCTACCTCGCAACAAGACAAGGCCTTGTGTTATTTGACATAATAAAAGACAGTTTTACGTGGCTGAAGAAAACCGCCGCCGGTGAATCGGCAACTCTGCTGGGCAGGTACGTCAATGATTTTTGTTATACCAATGGAAATATTTACCTCGCTACAGACAGCGGGCTCGTCCGGTACAATATAGCAACCCGCAGGGCAGAAACGGTTGCAATGCCCGAGCTCTTGCATATGCCAATTGAAAGAATAGCCGCTGATCATCACGGTGGCCTTCGGATTACTTATGGTGAGGATGGTTTGAGATTTATGAAAACGAATGAGCGGTTTCAGGAATACATTGTGTGCGATGAGTTTACACTACCTAAAACGAGTAAACCAGATAACCGGATTACTTCCATATTTTGCGATAACAAGGGGAGAACATGGCTGTCTACCTCACAGTTTGGACTGTGTTTATATAATGATGGCGATAACAAGTTCGCTTATTACAAACACGATCCATTGCAGGTGCAAAGTATCAGCGATAACCTGACGAACATGGTTTTCCAGGATAGGCAGGGCTATCTATGGGTAGGCACAGAAGTGTCGGGCGTTAATTATTTTGAGCCTGATAAAGCTTTTTTTCGCGTCATCCAACCTTCTTACACCCAATCGACCAGTTTGCCAGACTACTGGTGCAGGGCTGCAGCCGAAGACAAAAATGGCGATCTTTGGCTGGGTACCGCAAAAGGTGTGGCGCAGTACAACCTGGTCTCGGGAACCTTTAAATTATTTCAGCACACCACTGGCAATACCAATGCCCTTTGGTTTAATTCCGTTCGTTCATTGTTGTGTGATGATGATGTGGTATGGATCGGCACAGGCGACGGAGTTAACCGCTACCACCTCCGTAGTGGCAAAATGGATTTCCTTGGAGAAAAAGAAAAATTACCCTCCTCTTTTTACTGGTCTATCATTAAAGATTATAAGGGCAATGTATGGTTTGCATGCCGGGATGGCATTTACCGCTATAACAGAGAGGATGGCAGTTTCCAGAATTTTACTGCTCATCCCCGGCTCGCCCCCTACGCGGCTGAAGCAACGATTGCGATCTATGAAGATAGCCGTCATCGTTTGTGGTTTGGGTTTGGTGCGAAAGGGCTAATGATGTATGACCCTGAAAAAGAAAGCACCACGCACTGGCAAAAAAATGAACTCGATCCTTCCTCCCTAAGTGACGATCATATTATTTCCATTACAGAAGATAAAAAAGGCGTAATGTGGATTGCCACCACCGATGGACTGAACGCTTACCAGGAACGATCCAATACATTTACCCGGCTGCTGCAGGGGCAGGGCGTAATTTCCTGCCTGATTGCAGATGATGATAACCGCTTGTGGATAGCCAGCAGCAAGGGGCTACTTATGTTGGATACCACCAGAAAGATTTTTTCTTCCTTTGATATGAACAACGGGCTGCCAACCGTTGATTTTAATTACCAGAGCTCGTTTCGCACCAAATCCGGCGATTTTGTTTTTCCAACGCTAAAAGGGTTTGTTTTATTTAACCCCGCTGAATACGTGAACAAGAATAAAATCTCCGAAACCTATATTGCTTCTTTTACCATATACGGAGAAAGACCTGACACCCTTTATAATTTTGAAACAAAACAGGCCATCTCATTGAAAGCGAATGAAAGTTTTTTTTCAATAGAAATGATTGCATTAAACTACGGCAATCCTACGGAAGTATGGTACGCACACAAGCTGGAGCCTTTTGACAAGGAATGGTTGTACTCTAAAGACAGGACCGTCAATTATACCAATGTGCCGGGGGGTGAATATACATTTCACTACAAAACCTCCACGGATATGGCTAAGTGGAGTACAAATGAAAAGTCATTAAAAATTTCGCTTGCAACGGTCTATTATAAAACATGGTGGTTCAGGCTGATGATATTGCTGCTGGCTGCCGGCGTGCTGCTGCTGCTGTATAAATACCGGATTACCCAGCAAGAAAAGGTTTTCAGCCTGCAGTCCAAAGCCAATTCCCTGGAAAAAGAAAAAGTGCTGGTGATGTATGAAAGTCTAAAGCAGCAGCTGAACCCGCATTTTTTGTTTAACTCACTTACTTCGCTGAGTGGTTTGATAACGGCAAACCCAGTTAACGCTAAACAGTTCCTGGATAAAATGTCTAAGATCTACCGCTACATTCTTACCAATCGGGATCATGAGACCGTGTCACTTGCGGAAGATCTAAAACTGGCAGCGATTTATACAGAACTGCAGCAGACAAGGTTTGCGGATGGACTAAAAGTATTGACCGATGTTCCTGAAAATTACCTGCACCGCAAGATTGCACCGGTAACAATTCAAAACCTGATTGAAAACGCCATCAAGCATAATATTATTGACGAAGGCCGGCCGCTGCTGGTTAACATTTTTGTAGAAGACAACCAGTTGATAGTACAGAACAACCTGCAGAAAAAGAAATTTGTAGAAACCAGCAACAAGCAGGGCCTGGTTAATATGCAGTCATTGTACAATTACCTGAGCGGAAGGCCTGTGATAATTGTTGAAGATGCACAAATGTTTACCGTAAAGGTGCCTCTTTTATAAAATGCCATCAGTAGCCATAAAAAATAAAGTATGAAAGCCTTAATCATTGAAGACGAAAGTATCATTGCAGAAGAATTGCAAAATAAAATAAAGGCCGTAGCGCCCGATGTGGAGATACTGGGCATCATGCCCAGCCTGCGCCGTGCCAGGGAATGGTTTGCAAACAATAAAGAACCCGATCTGCTTTTTATGGACATTCAGCTGGGCGACGGCGTTAGTTTCGAATTGTTTGAAACCAATGACATTAAATGCCCCGTTATTTTTACTACAGCGTATGATGAGTATGCTATCCGGGCTTTTAAAGTAAATGGGGTGGATTATTTATTGAAGCCGATTGACAATGATGAATTGCTAAAAGCCATTGATAAATGTCGCAACATTGCCGATAGTAAATCCGTCTTCCCTGCCGATATTAATGTGCTGATACAAAGGCTTTCTCAGCCGCAGGCTGCGCAGCCTGCGTATAAACAGAAGTTTATTGTAAGTCACCGCAGGCAGTGGATGCCGGTAAATACAAAGGATATTGCCTGTTTTTTAAAAGAGAACATCCATTATATTTTTACATTCACCGGAGAAAAGCACATCCTCGATTTTACGACCCTTGAAGAAATTGAAGACCTGCTTGATCCAAATGTATTTTACCGTGCCAACCGGCAATGCATTGTACACGCAGATGCGATACAGACGGTTACGCCCCATGAAAATCAAAAGTTGACCCTTACATTGAAAGCCCCGCTGAAAATGCAGGTAGACATTAGCCGTGAAAAAGCCCCGGCCTTTAAAAAATGGATGGAACGCTGATTATCCGGCAAGAAACCCACAGGTTATTATTTTTGTGCGGGGCAGTACTTTTTGGCGCCGGGGTTGGTATCAGTACAGCATAATTTCCCTGGCGGGTGACGGTTTGCCAAAAAGGTATTGGCAGGCTTTATCTTTGCAAATGGCGAAACACAAGACAAAAGATTAGTGTTCTTCTTGAAAATAGATCTTGTAGTATTTTCTTCCGTCTGGCTCTTCCCCCTGTTCAATCAGCTCACGGTTGCCGTGGATATAAATATGAAAGTTTTTGTCGAGCTTAAGAACGCTTTTAAAAACCCTCGCCTGTTTCTTTACTGCGTTCCCGGATATGGTAAAGGAATCACTAATAGGGCTGTCCACATCCTGTTCGTATTCATTTTTATATGCCTTGAAGAGGGCTGCTCCTTTGGGGTTATCAATTACCACATTGCTGAATTCATCTAAATCAAACTGTTCATTTTCTTTAAAATAACGAATAGATCGGTTGAGTAAATCTATCTTATCAGCCTTTGTAATATCAAAATCTTCATCCATTTTTTGCGTAACAAAATGTTTATACGCGCTTAATACGTTGTGGGTCTGGTTGTAATTGTCATTGCGCACTTTAAGTTGAAGAAATGCGTCGGTCCAGTACAAAGCCTCGGTACGGTTTGTCTGGTCAATCGTGACCACTTTGTAACCCAGTTCTTTTTCTGTATTGAAAATAATACAACCTTTGTCTGATTTTTTCAAATTGATGGCCTGTTCCTCGTACCTTAATACGAACCGGTTGCCTTCTTGTGATACTTTTAAAAAAGGTTCTTTCGACTCAGATTTAAATATCCCCAGGGCGTCTGACACTTCACCCTCCAGTTGTAACTGTTTAAAATAACAGATATATAATTCACCTGATTTAATTTTGGGATTGTCTGCAATGTCATAGAGCTGCTTCGCTATTTGCTGTGTCGCCGGGTGAAAACTTTCAGGATTTTCAAATACCAGCGCTGCGAAATGAAACAGTTCGTTGCGTTCAAGATCTTCCGTAGCATGTGAAAACCGGTAGACTTCATTTACCTTTTCAAAAGGATGTAGAAAATATTGCATCAGCAACCTGCTCAATGTTTCATCTTCCACCGGCAATGGGTGCTCAGACAATACCAGCGCCTCGTCCAGGTTTTTATTGCCTGTTTTGTGAATGGAAAGCTGTGCAATGGATGCTTCAGAAAAGGAGACCATATTCAGTGATTGAAACTTAAAAATTCCGGTTTCATCAAAGAAAATCATTTAGTGTCATTTGAACAATTTAAACAACCGGCCTGGTACAAAATAAGGCAGGGAATCCTTTCCGCTGTTTGCACGCCGCGCGATAGCAAGGCGCATCAGAAGACGCACCTTACTATAAGGGAATCAGGCCCGGCAGGAAAGGTAAATGGTATAAGCTGTTTGAATCAATGATTTTCGGGGCTGGAATGGATGTCCCATTTCACGTTTATATTATGGCGCAACGCAAAGGGTTTTCCGGCTTCAATAACTTTATTATAGCGGTCGGCAAACCCAACCGCATATTTTTCCTGGATAGAGGCTGCAAGCGCCGCGATGGTTGCAGCAGGCGCACCGTCATCATACAGTTTTGCGAGTTGTGTATATTCATTTTTATACACCGGTAATGTATAGGCATACAAGGCCGTGGATGCCTGCAGCATATCCCTGCTGTCATTTGTTTCTTTCAAAGCTTTTATTTTGGCAAAACTTTCATCGAGGTATTGCACCAGGTTGTCTATTACTTCTTTTCGCTTCATTGGCACGCTCTGATCTTTTGTGCCTTCCACCAATTTTACGCTTGGCTGCTCAAGTTGCCTTTGTAAACCTTTGTCACCAAAACCCGTCATCATATTACAGTTTAGCACCGCACGGTCAAAATAATTTTCCGGGGTAGCGGTATTGCATGCCATCAGCACTGTAGCGCATGAAGTAATAAGAAGAACAAAAAACCTGATTTTTTTCATTGTATTATGTTTGATGGTCTGGTCAACTGGCAACTTTATAACACCGCTGCTGCCGGAACCAGTTCAAAATGCTTATTGTATTTCATCATTTCTTGTAGTAGCGCGGTATGTGCCGACCCGAAGATCACCAGGATTTTTTCTTCTTTCCCACTCATGCGCTTCAGGATGTTTTCATAGATAATCATGTTTCTTCTCCACCATTCGCTGGTTAGGTACGAACCTACGTGGTTGCCCGGTTTGCCGGCTACCAGGAAATCGAAATAGGTGCCCACCTGGAAATCGACCATGGCTTTGCTGTTCTGGTCTAACAGCATTTCGGTAATTGTTTCCGTCTTGATTGACGCATTGAAAACATTTTGGAGACTGTCGATCGATGATTTTATATAGTCCAGCAGGCCGGTCTGGTTAGCGGCCGTAGCAGCATTCACCAGGCTGTCGAAAGGGAAATCAGCATCATTGTAATCAACTGCATAAAGTCCGGGCAAGCCCAATTCTTTTGCAACCCGGTAACCCAGCTGATGGGTTTCTGTAGCGCGGAGCACAAATTTACCAGCTTTGTATGACTGCAGGTTGCTGTCCAGTTTCGCCTGCATGCCGTCCGGTACTTCCACAAATATTTTATCCGGTTTAAACTGGATCAACTTATCGAGGACTTTTTTTATTTCCTGCTGCCGTTTCGCCGAGAGCGCATCAACATTGTTAAACTGCGCGATATCCAGTCCAGGATTATCAAAATGAAAACAGCCCAATAGCAATACTTTTGTTTTTTGTTGCTGGGCACCAGCGGCAAACGTCATCAGCAAACAGGCGGAAAAAAAGAGCAGTGTTTTTGTCATGATTTATATTTGAACCTTGGACGAAGGTCCGGTGCAAACGTTACAGGATCCTGCTCAATTAAAGGGAGCCGCGCTTTTTTTAAAGCGAAGTGCTGCAAAAGTTCGCTAAAGCGAAAATAAGTTTAGCAGTAAGTGTTTTTCTACCAAGCTGCACGGTAACGGAAAATAGCCAAGGCACAATAATCTCCCCCGCGTAAAGATCGCGTGCGTACTTCCCAAACCGTATAGGTGGCATTCGATAAAGCGCCCGGCGTACAGCCTGCCGTCTTTAGATTGGATTTGACAAGGCAATAACGCGCCGAAAAATGGGTCAGGGCGCAGCGGTACCGTGGCCGGCCCAGTTGCTAGGAGGGTACTTTTGTTCTTAATGCATTCGTTTTCATCTGGATGAAAGCGCTTTTTCTTTTTAATTTATTGAAAATCAAATATTTAATATCAACGACGCTTGAACACAAAATAACAAGTCAAAAAGCTCATTTCTACTTTTTTGTATAAATTCATTTGTATCTTCGCAAAATGAATACAGACATCTATCCGCCGCGGAAAGACGATACAAATGATGGGCTGAGTACGATTGAAAGAACCGTGTTAGGTGACTACAAATACGGCTTCGTAACCGATATTGAAGCAGATGAAGCGCCAATGGGATTGAGTGAGGACACCATCCGTTTTATTTCTTCCAAGAAAAATGAACCGCAATGGATGCTCGACTGGCGGTTAAAAGCCTTTGCCTACTGGAACAAAATTGCCGGTGAACAGCCTGAATGGGCAAATATTAAATTTCCCCCGATCAATTTCCAGGACATTATCTATTATTCTGCACCTAAGCAAAAAATTGCCCTTGACAGCCTTGATCAGATTGACCCGGAGCTAAGAAAAACGTTCGAGAAACTGGGTATTTCGCTGGATGAGCAAAAGCGTTTGAGTGGTGTGGCGGTGGACGCAGTCATTGACAGTGTCTCTATTGGCACTTCGTTCAAAGCACAATTGGGCGAACTGGGTATCATTTTCTGCTCCATGAGCGAGGCTATCCAGGAACATCCCGAACTAATTAAAAAATATTTAAGCTCCGTAGTACCTGTTACGGATAATTATTATGCAGCATTGAATGCAGCGGTGTTCAGCGATGGTTCGTTTTGCTATATCCCCGCTGGCGTGCGCTGCCCGATGGAATTATCAACCTATTTCCGCATCAATGCAGAGAACACCGGCCAGTTTGAAAGAACGCTGATTGTTGCAGAAGCAGGTAGCTATGTCAGTTACCTGGAGGGTTGCACGGCGCCGATGCGCGACGAGAATCAGTTGCATGCCGCGGTAGTTGAACTGGTGGCGATGGAAAATGCAGAAATCAAGTATTCCACTGTACAAAACTGGTATCCCGGTGACAAACAGGGAAAAGGCGGCATTTATAACTTTGTAACAAAGCGGGGTATTTGCAAAGGGAATAATTCAAAAATTTCATGGACGCAGGTGGAAACCGGTTCTGCCATTACCTGGAAATACCCGAGCGTTATTTTAAAAGGCGACAACTCAACGGGCGAGTTTTATTCAATCGCCGTTACTAATAACCACCAGCAGGCAGATACTGGTACCAAGATGCTGCACATCGGCAAGAATACCAAAAGCCGTATTGTCTCCAAAGGCATTTCTGCCGGGGTGAGCAATAATAGTTATCGTGGCCTGGTGCAGGTAGGTAAAAATGCTGCAAATGCGCGCAATTTTTCCCAGTGCGATTCGCTGTTGCTGGGCGATAAATGCGGGGCACACACATTTCCTTACATAGAAGTAAAAAATAGCACGGCAGTAGTAGAACACGAAGCAACCACTTCTAAAATTGGGGAGGACCAGATTTTTTACTGCAACCAACGCGGCATTAATACGGAAACTGCTGTGGCGCTCATTATAAACGGCTTTGCAAAAGAGGTAATGAACCAGTTGCCGATGGAATTTGCAGTGGAAGCACAAAAATTACTGGCTATTAGCCTGGAAGGCAGCGTAGGATAGAAATTTTATGTTGAATGCTTACGCGGGATCCGGATTACAAAAAAGTATTAAATAGATAAGCAAATGTTGACCATTCAGAATTTACATGCGGGTATTGAAGAGAAACAAATATTAAAAGGCATTAATCTCGAAATAAAGCCCGGCGAAGTCCACGCAATTATGGGCCCAAACGGCTCCGGTAAAAGTACACTGGCTTCAGTGCTTGCCGGTAAAACTAATTATATAGTAACCGATGGTACGGTAGAGTTTTTAGGAAAAGACTTGCTGGAGCTTTCTCCCGAGAAAAGAGCGGGTGAAGGATTGTTTCTTGGATTTCAGTACCCGGTGGAAATACCAGGATTGAGTACAACCAACTTTATAAAAACGGCGGTAAACGAAGTAAGAAAATACCGCGGGGAAGCGCCACTGGATGCGGTTTCATTCCTTAAACTGATGAAAGAGAAAATGGCGTTGATGAATATTGACCAGTCGTTGTTGAGCCGGCCGTTGAATGAAGGATTTTCAGGCGGCGAAAAAAAGCGCAATGAAATTTTTCAGATGGCTATGCTGCAGCCAAAACTGGCGATACTGGATGAAACCGATTCTGGTTTGGATATTGATGCCATCCGCGTTGTGGCAGGCGGTGTAAATAAATTACGCAATAAAGACAATGCTGTGTTGCTGGTAACGCATTACCAGCGCCTGCTGGATTATATCGTTCCCGATTTTGTACACGTTTTATACAACGGGCGCATCGTTCGGTCGGGTACAAAAGAATTGGCTTTTGAACTGGAGGAAAGAGGCTACGAATTTATTAAGAATGAGGTGAACGTGGGTGAGGAGGCCTAGGTAGTCAGCTTAGGCTGCGATGCCGCTAAGCAACAAGAATAATTGTGGACGGCATTGTTTAAAACCAGCTATTTTTCTGTTTTGCTGATTTTTATCGCTGGTAATTATTTTCGAACAATCAAAATGTACAATAAAAGCAAATAAGGTAATCGCTCTTTTGCTTTTTTTACGCTTAGCTATGAACACAACATTCATCAAAGAACGTTTCGATAAGCTGCAACAGCAAGACAAAAGCAACCGCTTTGATACGGTGCGGCAGGATGCTTTTAATGCGTTCAGTAAAATGGGTATACCCGGTTCCAAACACGAAGAGTGGAAATATACCCGCATCGGTGGAATCTTCAACAAAGAATATTTATTTGCGGAGACCGCCGCCAGCCAGGCATTTACAGCTGAACAGTTAGATCCGCTCCGTTTGCCTGGTCATGAGCATGCCAATGAACTGGTATTTGTGAATGGTATATTTTCTTTTGCACTTTCGTCCATCCGATCAAAAGCATTGGTGGTACTGCCCCTGGAAGAAGCAGCTGGGAATGAATTTGCAGCAGTTGTAGCAGCCAACCTGGGCCATAGCGCAAAATATTTACACGATGGCATCAATGCACTCAATACAGCTTTCGTACAAGGTGGTATTTTTGTTCATGTAAAAAAAGGACAGGTACCCGACCATCCGGTCTATATCTATCATATTGCTGATGCCGGCAAACAAAATGTTTTTTCACAGCCCCGCAGCCTGGTGCATATTGCTGAAAATGCGCAGCTTCAGATAGTAGAAACTTTTGCTACCATCGGCAATGCAGAAAGTTTTACCAACCAGGTAATGGAAATAGTGGTGGAAAAAGATGCCTTGCTGGAGTTTTATAAGATTCAGAATGATGCTGTTACTACCAGCCAGGTAAGTACTACGCACATCCGGCAAACAGGAAAAAGTTATACGCACATTGTTACCATTTCATTGAATGGCGGAATTATACGCAACAACCTCAATTTGGTACTGGAAGCGCCCTATTGTGAAGCGCATTTATATGGTTTGTATTTCCAGCACGGACAAACACATGTGGACAATCATACCGTGGTGGACAACGTACAACCAAATTGCCTCAGCAAGGAATTGTATAAGGGGGTGATGACGGATAAATCGAGTGCAGTATTCAACGGAAAAATATTTGTACAGCGCGACGCGCAGAAAACAAATGCCTACCAATCGAATAAAAATATATTATTGTCTGCTGAAGCAAGTGTTAACACAAAACCACAGCTGGAAATTTTTGCGGATGATGTAAAATGCTCGCACGGTTGTACCATTGGTCAGTTGGATGAGGAGGGATTGTTCTACCTGCAATCGCGTGGGATCAATGAAACCATCGCCAAATCTTTACTGGTGCATGCATTCGCTATTGATATACTGGAGCATATAAAACCGGTACAAATCCGCGATTATGTAAACAAGCTGATTTCTGAACGCTTAGAATTTGATATTACATGATAACAGCTGCAGCCATACAAAAGGAACTGGATGTATATGCAATCCGCAGGCAATTTCCCATATTAAACAGGGAAGTGAAAGGAAAGCCATTGGTGTATTTTGATAACGCCGCTACCGCCCAGAAACCGCAGGTAGTGATTGATGCGCTGGTGGACTATTACAGCGGGTATAACGCTAATATACATCGTGGTATCCATACCCTGGCAGAAGAGGCCACTGCTGCGTTTGAGGCCACCCGTGATACAGTGAAACAGTTTATCAATGCTGCCGCGCGCGAAGAAATTATTTTTACGCGCGGTACTACAGAAAGTATCAACCTGGTAGCTTATACCTGGGGCAGGCAAAACATCCAGGCAGGCGATGAAATTATTATATCCACCATGGAGCATCATTCCAATATTGTTCCCTGGCAGATTTTGTGCGAAGAAAAAAAAGCCGTGTTGCGGGTAATACCGATCAATGATGAAGGGGAATTACTGATGGATGCCTACCAGGGAATGTTAAGCGCGAAAACAAAACTGGTATCCATCGTGCATGTGTCTAATGCGCTCGGTACGGTTAACCCGGTAAAGCAAATGATAGCAATGGCCCACCACGCCGGCGCGGTGGTATTTGTAGATGGGGCGCAGGCTGCCGTGCACCTGGATATTGATGTACAGGCGATGGATGCTGATTTTTTTGCTTTTTCATCGCATAAGGTATACGGCCCCACGGGCGTAGGTGTATTGTATGGCAAAAAACAGCTGCTGGAAGCCATGCCGGTTTTCCAGGGCGGCGGAGAGATGATAAAAGAAGTGAGTTTTGAAAAGACCACGTATGCAGACCTGCCATATAAATTTGAAGCAGGCACGCCGAATATTGCCGATACAATTGTGCTTAAAAACGCACTCGATTTTATTACTGGCATTGGAAAAGCAAAAATCCGTGCGCACGAAAATGAGCTGTTGTCGTACGCTACTGGTCTGCTGGAAACCATTCCTGGCCTGCAAATAATAGGAAGGGCAAAGGAAAAAGTAAGCCTGGTTTCCTTTATTATCGATAAAATGCATGCGCAGGATATTGGCATTTTGCTTGATAACCGTGGTATTGCAGTAAGAACAGGCCATCATTGTGCGCAACCCCTTATGCAGCGTTGTGGCATCACCGGTACAACGCGGGCTTCTTTTGCGGTATACAATACCAAAGAAGAAATTGATGCATTGGTAGCCGGGCTGCATAAAGTAATAAAAATGCTGGCATAGCAACATGGAGAACCCGAAGCGCATAGAAGATATAGAGCAGGAAATCATAGAAGATTTCAAATTGCTGGATGCATGGGACGAGGACCAGAAGTACGAGTACATCATTGATATGGGCAAAAAATTGCCGCCCCTGGAAGAACAGTTTAAAACCGTTGACAACGTAATAAAGGGATGCCAGTCTACGGTTTGGCTAGCGGCAGATTTTACTGATGGAAAATTATTTTTCAAGGCAGACAGCAATTCTGTTATAACAAAGGGGCTAATCAGCATGCTGATACTGGTATTGTCTGGCAGAGCACCAGATGAGATTATAGCAGCGAGGCTCGATTTTATCAATGCAATCGGTATGCACAGTCACCTTGCGCAGACCCGTTCCAACGGTTTGCTGGCTATGGTAAAGCAAATGAAAAATTATGCGTTGGCATACAAGATTCAAAACGCATCAAAAGTGTAAGCAATGGAAACAGAAATACTAAAAGAAAAGGTGGTGGAAGCGTTGCATAATATTTTCGATCCGGAAATACCGGTTAACATTTACGAACTTGGTTTGATTTATGAAATTGATATTTTGCCAGTCAACAACGTTCAGATTGTAATGACACTTACTTCTCCTGCCTGTCCTGCCGCACAGTCTATACCAATAGAAGTAGATCAGAAAGTAAGGGCCATTGAAGGGGTAAACGATGTATATGTTTCCGTAACCTGGACACCCACCTGGAACAAGAGTATGATGTCTGAGGCAGCGCAGCTGGAGCTTGGTTACATGTAAAAGAAAAAACATTATGAAAATTACCGCACAGGAAGAATATGGTCTGCGTATACTGATTCGCATTGCCGGCTGCAAAGACCAGGCAGGATTGAGTATTCCACAGCTAAGCGAAACGGAAGGCCTGAGCAGTCATTATGTGGCTAAACTTACACGTGTACTGCGAATGGGCGGTTTTATTAACAGCACGCCCGGGTTGAAGGGTGGGTACGTACTTGCCAAGCCATCCAAAGAAATTGCCATCCGGCCGGTGCTGAAAGTACTGGGGGGCGTTTTGTTCGACCAGGATTTTTGCGGTCAGCATGCCGGATCTTTAAAATTATGTACCAACTCAGTCGATTGCTCTGCACGTTCGCTGTGGCAAATGATCCAATTTACTGTTGACCAGCTACTGGACAAAATTACCTTGTACGATTTGGCAAATAAGGAAAATGAATCGGCAAGAGCATTGAACAGCATGCTTGAACAGCGTTAACTATCAGGCTTCCTTCCCTAATTACACGTAGAAAGTTTCTGTTGCTATTTTACCGTCTTTGATTTGATAGACACAAAGTTCAGTCATGTCCATATGACCGGTTTCCTTCATGGTCACGTCCATGTGCATCGTGCAGGCAAAGGAATTGGTGGCAATTAATGGTTCAGAAACTTCCAGTTTGTGTGTTTGCTCCACCATCGCTTCAAATTTGTGCCCCTTCTCAATGATGGCCTCCAGACCTTTGGTCTCTTTTTCAAATGCCGGGGTTGCATAAGGTTCAATGCTTACGGCATCTGTCGCAAACAATTCTTTCTGTGCTGTTTCATATTGTCCCTGGCGGCAAAGGATGACGAGACGGGCTGCAATCTCTTGTGTTGTCATAATAATATAATTAGAATAAAGTTTTAATAAATCACAATCCGTACCATATTTCATAATCCGGAATGTTTTCTCGCATTGCTGTCAACTCGAAAAAACGATGGCGGTCAGGGACAGGATTAAATATAATATTGTTAAGGAAAATAAGCGGAAAACACTAATTCGCCATGTCATTATATTCACCGCCGGGGTGATTTTTGCCGGAGTTTTTTGCGCCAGGTTCACGCAGCTGGACCGGATTTTGTTTTTTACCTCTTTTTCTCATCCACATATTTAGCAGCTCAACCCCAAAAGAAAAAGCCATGGCAAAATAAATGTATGCCTTGTCGATATGGCTGTTGTGCAGCGGTTCCAGCCCCTCAAAGAACAAACTGAAACCTACCATCAGCAGAAATGCAAGTGCAAGCATTTTCAGCGTAGGATGTTTATGAATGAATGAAGAAATTTTTTCAGAGAAAAAAAACATGATAATCATAGCGATGATCACCGCTATTATCATCACATTAACAATTTTTGCCAGTCCTACCGCGGTAATGATACTGTCAAAAGAGAATACCATATCTATTATTATTATCTGGCCGATAACCGATCCAAAAGAGGCAGGTTTGTCGTTTTCCTTGCCCGAACCCTGCTCATCGCCTTCCAGTTTCTCATGAATTTCTTTCACTGTTTTGTACAGCAGGAAAATTCCACCGGCAAACATGATCACATTGCGCAGGTTAAATGCGTAATGCTTGTTGTTCCAATTATAGCCGAACAACTCATTACTGCCGTTTTTAACCAGCCAGCCAATGCCCATTAATAGAAGAATTCTTACGGCGATGCCGGCAAACATCCAGACGCGGCGGGCGGTCAGTTTTTGTTTTTCATTCAGCCGTCCCATTAAAATGGAAACAAAAATTACATTGTCTATCCCGAGCACAATTTCCAATACGGTAAGCGTAAGCAAACTTATCAATGCATCCACTGTAAATAATTCCTGCATAGGGTGTTCTTTATACCGCAAAAATAGTTGAACTACGATAAACCCGCGTTTTTTTACTCGATCTTTTAGCAGACGGGTAATTGCTTTTGTTCTGGCACAATTTTTACCTCCCCGTAGTGTTATAACACGAACCCCTAAACAAAATATTTGATCCTACTTCTACCTATTTTTTTAAACTGTTCACACCTTAAAAGGTAGAAACAATCAATCCGAACCCGATGAGACAATTCTTTTTTTTATTGCTGATGGCAATAACTTTTACCGTGCGTGCGCAGTACGGCGGCGACGAAAATTTTAGCAGCCGTATAAGAGCTGGCGTTTCTTACGTGCACGATTTTCCTGGTCTGAATGGTCTTGGCGCTTATGCCGAGTTCAGTTTTCCGCTAAATGAATGGATACAAGGTGGAGTAGGCATCCGGCGCATCGAAACTACAGGCTATCCGCGTACGCAAACAGTGCGTGAATACACAAAGGCTACGGCGCTAGATTTCAATTTGCTGTTTGTTCCGGTACATACAGAAAATGCAGCCTTTAGAATAGGTGCAGGTTACTCTTTTTCTTTTTATACTATAAGGCGCTCTTACCCTGTCTACGCTGCTCACAGTGACCCTGTCGCCAGTCCCGAAATTTCATGGCCGCAAACAGATGCAAAAGGAAGGGCCCGTGGCATTAGCCTTACAGCGGAATACGAATATAAATTGAGCGATAATTTTTCTGCCGGCGCCAAAATCAGCTTGTGTAAAGCGTATGGAAGTGTAATAATGGGAGGACCTTTTGTAGCCGTAAAATTTTGATAAAGCGCAGGCGCTTTGATTGATTGATTCCAGGTGGGGGATGAACTGCAATTCTTTGCATCACCCCAGTCCTTTGCAGATATTCCTGGTGATGGACGGTCCCTCGTAAACAAATCCAGTCCACACCTGCACCAGCACCGCGCCTGCAGCCAATTTTTCTTTAGCATCTGCAGCTGTAAATATTCCTCCTGAAGCAATAATCGGGATGCTTCCGTTCGTTTTTTCATGAATGTATTCTACCACTTTGGTAGCACTACTGCGGAGCGGCTGGCCGCTGAGCCCGCCTGCGCCTATTGCGTCAAGCGTTGCGGCCGGCGTAACAAGGCCTGTTCTGCTGATGGTTGTGTTGGCCGCCACGAGTCCGTCCAGTTTAATTTCCATTGCCAGGTCAATCACATCGTCAATTTGTTCTTTGCCAAGATCCGGGGCTATTTTCAACAGCAGGGGTTTGGGAACCGCATGCTGCCGGTTGATGGTCTGGAGATGCGACAATATTTTTCTGAGCGAATCTTTTTCCTGCAGTTCGCGTAACCCCGGCGTATTCGGCGAACTTACGTTCACTACAAAATAATCTACACAGTCAAACAATTCCCTGAAACAAATTGCATAGTCGCGCCAGGCTTCATCGTTCGGCGTGATTTTATTCTTGCCAATATTTCCACCGATGATCAGACTGGTGTGCACGGACCCCGAAGGGCTGCGGCTATGCGCGGCCTGGGCTTTGCTGAATTTCCACTGCCGGAGTCTTTCTGCTACGGCTTTTACGCCATGGTTATTAAACCCCATCCTGTTGATGAGGGCTTTGTCTTTTGGCAACCGGAATAACCGCGGTAGTGGGTTTCCATCCTGCGGCTTCGGCGTTACCGTTCCTATTTCAATGAAACCAAAGCCGAGTGTTTCCAGTTCATTCAGGTATAAAGCATTTTTATCGAATCCGGCAGCCAGTCCAACGGGATTTTTAAAATGCAGGCCAAACAACTCTCTACGTAACAGGTTATTACTGTTGCTAAAATGGCGGATGAATATTTTTTTTATAAATGGAACGGAACACAACCACTTAAAGCAGTTCATAGAGAAATAATGAACACCTTCCGGCGGAAAAAAGAAAAGTAATTGGCGTAAAATGGTATACATGCGGGGATGGGTACTGTTATTTATAAGTAGCTGTTTTATCAATAATTTCTTTTGTAAATAACTGGCTTATTAAAGGATCGGAATCTTTTAAATTTACGAAACACCATTGCCTGGCGTATTTATCTTTTGCCGCCAGCATCAGCGCAGTTACCTGTACCACAATATTTTTTGCGCTGTCCAGGCGCACTTTTCCGGTGCCATATTGCGCTTGCATAGCAGCCAGGAGGTCATTTTCCTTGCCCGCAGCGGAGCTGTCTTTGAGTTGCATGATCATATTAAGCGAATACCTGATCTTGGCATAACTCCCTTCCTGCATTTTAAAAACCGGATAAATGGAATCCGTTTGCAATGAATCCAGCCGGATGGTCAACTGCTCGTTTTCAAAACTGTTTTGCAGCATTTCAAGCATTTCGTCCCTTGGTACAAGCGTAAATAATTTTGGATAGGTGTAGGCAATCACGCTGTCGAAATGCAGTTGGCGGTTAGCCTCCATAAAGTAGTTCAACCGCTGTTGCAGCAAGGGATCAGTTTGTGCAAACAAACTACAGCACGCGCCGCAGATAACCAGCACCAACCATAATTTTTTCATACCGGAAATTTGCTCAAAAGAACATAGAACCCGCTTACCGGCAAAAAGTTTTTATAAATGGGAATTAATAGTATTTTTGATACAGAAAGTTGCATAAACAACTTAATTGATTTTTTGTTATAATTGTATTGGGTGCAGAAATTAAAAATATAAGTTATGCAGGAAGCATATATCGTAGCAGGATTCAGGACCGCGGTGGGAAAATCAAAAAGAGGCGGTTTCAGGTTTACCCGCCCGGATGACCTTGCCATAGAAGTAATACAGGGTTTGCTGGCCGCCGTGCCGCAGCTGGATCCAAAAAGGGTAGACGACGTAATTGTGGGCAACGCTGTGCCGGAAGCGGAGCAGGGGTTGCAGGTTGGGCGGATAATCGCGGCCAGGGCTGTGGGCATTCATGCGCCGGGCATGACGGTTAACCGGTACTGCGCGTCGGGCCTTGAAACCATTGCCATTGCGACGGCTAAAATACGCAGTGGCCAGGCAGAATGTATTATAGCAGGTGGTACAGAAAGCATGAGTATGGTACCAACTGCAGGCTGGAAAACAGTTCCTGCCTATTCCATCGCAAAAGAAGAACCCGATTTTTACCTCAGCATGGGATTAACCGCAGAGAACGTGGCAAAAGAATACAATGTAAGTCGGCAAGACCAGGACCTGTTCTCCTATAACTCCCATCAAAAAGCCATCAACGCAATTAAAAATGGCTATTTTAAAACAGGCATATTACCCATTACTATAGAAGAAGTATCGTTGGATGCAAAAGGAAAACGGCAGGTTAAAAAAACAGTGCTGGATACAGACGAAGGACCGCGATCCGACACCTCGGTAGAAGCGCTGGCAAAATTAAAACCTGCGTTTGCCGCGGGCGGATGTGTTACCGCCGGCAACTCTTCCCAAACCAGCGATGGAGCGGCTTTCGTAATTGTTATGGGCGAGAAAATGATCAATGAACTTGGCTTGAAACCGATTGCGCGGTTAGTGGCCTGTGCATCTGCGGGTGTGCATCCCCGTATCATGGGTATAGGGCCGGTAGAGGCCATTCCAAAAGCGTTGAAGCAGGCCAGTATGAGCCTTGGTGATATCGATTTGATAGAATTGAATGAGGCATTTGCGTCGCAGGCGCTGGCGGTGGTACGAAAGCTGGAGATTAACCCTGATATTGTCAATATTAACGGCGGCGCCATAGCGCTGGGTCACCCGTTGGGATGCACGGGCAGTAAGCTTACTATCCAATTGACACACGACATGAAAAGACTGAATAAAAAATACGGCATTGTATCCGCCTGTGTTGGCGGCGGTCAGGGTATTGCTGGAATTATTGAAAACATTAATTAATCAGCACCGGCGTTAGTCAGCGCTGGGTGGCAAGGGCGCATTGCATGCGCAGGAAATGATTGTAAAAGGCCCCGTTAGCGGGGCTTTTTACGTGTTTGGCAATAATTGTTACGGGTAATTATACTGTGGAGAACTAGTACTGCGTTAATTCAATACAGAATAATTGAATGGCCTGAAGTTTGTTTCTTGGGCTTGATCCTCCGGGGTTCATTCATAACCAATTATCATTAGAAAAACCAAAATCGTCCCGCCATGGATAGACGAGCCTTCCTGACTGCAAAGCGGAAAACTTTGCAGCGCGAGCCAACGACAGTTCAGCATATTGCAAGAACTACGTCTGGCCTTACCACCTACAGCGGTCCCTGGGATACTGAAGCCGTGGTGCACCTGCTCAAAAGAACCATGTTTGGTGCCACCCCGCAGGATATTGCTTATTTCAAAAGCCTTAGCATGTCGCAAGCAGTAGATGAACTGCTGAATCCCACAGCGCCGCTGCCGGCGCCCCCGTTAAAAGACTACGATACCATCGATGCAATAATACCGGATACGGTTGTGGAGGGCAGCACCTGGGTAAATGATTACAGCAACGACAATACCATCCAGGGACGAAGAGTTAGCTCGTTGAAAAGATGGAGCATGGGTGTGCTGTTAAACCAGGACAGGAGCATCCGCGAGAAAATAAGTTTATGCTGGCACAATCATTTTGCAACCGAAGCCATTACAGTGGCAGAACCACATGCATTGTACAAGCACTATACATTATTCAGAAATGGCGCGCTCGGTAACTTTAAAGACCTGGTGCGTGCGGTAACCGTTGACCCCGCAATGCTGATGTACCTCAACGGAGACCAGAACACCAATACGGCGCCGGATGAGAATTACGCCCGCGAGCTGCAGGAACTTTTTACACTTGGCAAAGCAAACAACCCTAATTATACGGAAGATGATGTAAAAGCGGCCGCAAAAGTACTGACGGGCTGGCGCCTCAACCTGCCCACTACCACTGCCAGTTTCAATACCGCAAAGCACGATGCGGGCGCAAAACAATTTTCTTCATTTTTTAGCAATGCCACCGTTGCAGGGCGCAGTGGTGCAACTGCCGGGGATGATGAACTGGATGATTTGCTGACCATGATCTTTAACAAAAAAGCAGAAGTTTCACAGTTTATCGTGAAAAAAATCTACCGCTGGTTTTGTTATTATACCATTGATGCAACTGCCGAGGCAAACGTAATAGCCCCGCTGGCGCAAATTTTCCAAAACAGCAACTGGGAAATAAAACCGGTTTTGGACGCACTTTTCAAAAGTGAACATTTCTTTGATGCACTTAACCGCGGCTGTCTGATAAAAAGTCCGCTGGATATAGCAGTTAGTCTTTGCCGTGAGTTTGCTGTAGTGTTCCCCGACCCGGTGAGCGAATACAAAGAAGCTTACAATATGTGGGATTTTCTTTATTACCAGGCTGCACTGTGCAACCAGGAATATGGCGATCCGCCCAGTGTCTCCGGATGGCCTTCCTATTACCAGGCGCCCCAGTTCTACGAGCTGTGGATAAATGCCGATACACTGCCAAAGCGAAATCGTTTTACAGATATATTGATCTATAGTGGTTACAGCCGAGGTGGTAAGACTATAAAAATTGATCCAATAGAATTTGTAAAACACTTGTCAAATCCCGGAGATCCGAATGCACTGATTGATGATTCACTGGCTATTCTTTACCGCGTACCGGTTTCCGTTGTGTCAAAAACTACTATTAAAACCACCATTTTACTGAGTGGTCAGACATCGGATTATTACTGGACCAATGCGTGGAATGCTTACCTGGCAAATCCGACAGATACCGTGGCTTATCAAACCGTATACATCCGCCTGCGTGATTTGTACAGGTATTTTATGAACCTGGCTGAATACCAACTGGCCTGATCGCTCAAATCAATATCTTATGAAAAGAAGAGATTTCTTACGGAATACCGTTCCTGCTGCTACTTTCCTGCCTGCGCTGATTGGCGGTTTTTCGGTGAAAGCCTATTCCGCCGACAGTCCTTTTCTGCAGGCATTAATGGGTGCCACCGCCGATACCGATAAAGTACTGGTACTGGTACAGCTGAATGGCGGAAACGACGGACTCAACATGGTGATACCTATTGAGACCTACGGAAATTATTATAATGCGCGTGCCAATATTGCGATTCCGCAGAACAAAATACTTGCGCTCAACGGTAACAATAAAACAGGTTTACACCCATCCATGACCGGTATGCAAACATTGTACAATGAAGGCAAGCTGGCGATTATACAAGCAGTTGGTTATCCATCTCCCAGTTTTTCTCATTTCCGTGCTACTGATATATGGATGAGTGCGGCTGATTCCGCTACAGAAGTAGAAAGCGGCTGGACGGGCAGGTACCTCGCCTCCGAATTTCCCAATTACCCAAATGGTTTTCCGAACAGTGCGATGCCGGATCCGCTGGCCATTCAAATAGGTTCAATTACATCGCTTGCATTGCAGGGGCCTGCAGTAAGTATGGGAATGAGTATCACCGACCCTGTCAATTTTTATAATCTTATTGACGGCCTGGTAGATCCAACACCTGATACACCATGGGGCAAAGAGCTGAAATACATACGCATGATCGTGCAGCAGACGCAGCAATATTCAACAGTTATAAAAGCCGCTGCAGCAGCTGTACCTGTACAAGGGAACTACCCAACCGGGAACGACCTGGCAGCACAATTGAAAATTGTTGCACGGCTGGTGAAAGGTGGTTTAAAAACACGCATTTATATGGTAAGCACCGGCGGTTTTGACACGCATTCGGCGCAAACCACCGCTTCAGATACCACGGTAGGCAATCATGCAAATTTGCTGGGTAGGGTATCCGATGCCATCAAATCTTTTATGGATGACCTGAAAGGCCTTGGTGTAGAAGACAGGGTAATGGGCATGACGTTTTCGGAATTCGGCCGCCGCATTAAATCCAATTCAAGCATTGGTACGGACCACGGTGCAGCAGCACCCGTTTTTGTTTTCGGCAAGAATGTAAAACCCGGTATCATAGGTACCAATCCTGCTATACCTGCAGGGGCTAGCGTAAACGATAATATTCCTTTTCAATATGATTTCAGAAGCATTTATTCTTCACTGCTCAGCCAGTGGTTTTGCGTAAAGAATACTGATTTGCAAACCATTATGTTCAAGGATTTTCAGAACATACCGTTATGTATAAACGCCGCTTGCGGAAGTACCGGGCTGGAAGATGTGTACCGGAACGCAGGGGAGCAATTGATCATTAATTATCCCAACCCTTTTGTAGAAAGTACTAAAATAACTTTTAAAACGAGGGGTGGCCACACGCTTGTACACATTATCGATTCATTGGGACGTTCTATTAAAACACTCGCGGACAGGGAATATACCGCGGGCGTTTATACAGTAGACTTTAATGCATACGGTCTGCCACCTGGCGTATACTACACACGCCTGCAAAATGGCACCCTGCAGCAGGTGCGGCCGATGCTGAAAGTAAGACCTTAACAATTACTTGTACCATCAATCAAATATTTGCCCCTTTGTAAGGGGCTTTTTCATAGTTTTACGGATTGCTGCGGGCATCCTGGCCACCTGTTGCTGCTTAGCAGCCTCATTATCCTTAGAAATAGCGCACCCTTCCGTACAAGAAGCCATTTTTTAACCAAAATTTTATTACTACCTCCATGATCAAAGTTTTTATTGTTGAAGATCATGAAATGTATGTAGAAGGACTGGCATTGCTATTAAAAAAACAGCAAAACATAACGGTAATCGGTACTGCCTCCAACGGAACCACCCTGCTGGAGAAACTGCCATCACTGGGTGCGGATATCCTCTTGCTGGATGTGCACCTGCCGGATATCAACGAAGAAGAACTGCTAAAAAAAATACGTATCTTAAAACCTGACCAGAAAATTATTTACCTCACCCTGATGCGTGGTACGCGTTATGTGCACAAATTGTTACGGCATAACATACAGGGATATGTGCTAAAAAATGCGCCTTTTGAAGAGTTGCTGAATACCATTCACGAAGTGTATAAAGGCGGTACTTATTTCAGTAAAGAAATTGATATACTGAGTGATAATGATTTCCGTTCCACCCTTACGCTGGAAGAAAGAAAAGTAGGAGAGATATTATCAAAAAGAGAAATCGAAATCCTCACCCTTATCTGCAAAGAGTTCAGCAACATTGAAATTGCAGAGAAATTGTTTTTGAGCGTCAGCACCATTGAAACCCACCGGAAGAATATTATTGCGAAGCTCGGCGTTAACAACACAGTAGGCCTGGTACGCTTTGCACTTAAGAATAAATTGATTGAATAAGTACGATTTCTGAATAAGCCACCTGCACGTGAAATATTGTTTTTTCCTTATTTTTTTAACCAGTTCTGCATTAACGGCAAAACCACAGCGGGTTGACAGCAACTACCTGAAAGATTTGTACGACCGTTGCCTCGACTTCGATGAATCTAAAACAGATTCGCTAAGTGCATGTGCAGATTTTATTTTAAAGGAAGCGACCCGCCTCCACTACGATCGTGGTGAGGTTTTATCCAGCCGGCTGCATGGAATTGCAGAAGACCTGAGAGGCAATTACAACAAGGCCATTGTTTATTACCTGCAGTCGCTGGACGCTGCCCGCAGGTTGCACGCCGCCAATTACGAGGGCGCCGCCCTCACCGATCTGGCCTACCTGTATGTAAACACCAAGCAAACTGCACGGGCGCGTGACATGTACCTGCAATCTGTAAAACTGGCCCATTCAGAAAATGACCTGAGCTCTGTAATAACTGCCTATGGCAACCTGGGAGCCATTTATAACCAACTGGGGCTGCCGGACAGCGCCCTTTTTTACCTTAAAAAAGGCCTCTCGTACGCAAAGCCGGTAGAAGGAAAAATTGATTTGTCTTCTTTTTACAGCAATATGGGCAATGTATATTATGAGAAAAAGGAATTCGATAAAGCCCTGGGTTACTTTCAAAGGAATTACAACTTGCACAGCAAAGATAGTTCGCATGGTGATTTGTGGATTGATAACCTGAACATGGCCGACGTATTAATTGAAATGAAAGATTTTGACCGGGGATATGTACATGCAATGCAATCCCTGGCGCTCGCAAAGAAAATGCAGGCAAAAAGTAAAGAAGCGGACAGTTATTCCATGCTGGCAAAACTTTATTTTAAAAAAGGGGAGTACAAAAATGCCTATGAGTACCAGCAAAAATGGTATGCCATTGACACCAGCCTGGTGAACACGGGCACCAATGAGGCCATTGCGGGATTACAGGAAAAGTTCAATGCAAAACAACGGGAGCAGGATAATAAACTCCTGCAATCGGAGATAGGTAAAGCACTTTTTCGTAACAAGGCCATTACCTTGCTGGCGCTGGCAGCCGCCATTATTGCAGTTATCATTGCGCTGCTGCTAATACAAAAAAGAAAAGCCAACAATAAACTGCAATACAAAAATGACTTCATCAACCGGCAGAATGAAAAGCTGGCGGAATTAAATTATGAAAAAAATTCTTTGATAAGCATCGTATCGCATGATCTCAGTACCCCATTTGCTGCTATTAAAATGTGGCTGAATATTCTGGATGATGATGCGGGCAACCTTACCCCCGACCAGCAGAAAGCAGTGGAGCGCATACGGCAGTCGTCCGGTAAAGGCGAATTGCTGATACGATCAATACTGGATGTGGAGAAAGCAGAAACCAACCAGCACAAAGTTGAACTGGAAAATTTCGACCTGAAAGTTTTTGTAGAAAGTATTGTGGACGATTTCCTGCCTGCAGCCGCCGGCAAAAACATACACCTGCATTTTGAAACGGCGGATAAACATGTTTACCTGGTGAGTGACAAACAACTGGTGAGCCGTATTTGCGAGAACCTGTTTTCCAATGCCATTAAATATTCGCTGCCCGATAAAAACGTTTGGATAAGCCTTGCCGATACCAATGACGCCGTTAACATCCTCGTAAAAGATGAGGGTGTAGGCATCAGCAAAGATGAACTACCCAATCTTTTTTCCAAATACAGCAAGATTTCTTCCAGGCCAACGGCTGGTGAAGCCTCCACCGGCCTTGGCCTGTCAATTGTTAAACGAATCGTAGAAGAGCTGAATGGCAGCGTTTTCTGCGAAAGCGAGCCGGGGAAAGGCTCGCTATTTACAGTGGTATTAAAAAAATAACGCATTCTTTTGTAATTGCAACCAGACTATGCCTGTCTGTATTTATATTTGCAACAAAGTATCAAATATTTGCTGGCGCAAAAACCCATAGTAAAACAGTTATTGGCAGGCGTGTTGTTGTTGGTATTCACCTTCAGCATTGCACCCAAAAAGTTTTTGCACGACGCCATCGCCAATCACAAGGATAAAGTAGCGGTGCTTTCGCCAGGGGATGCTGCACAACTGACCCACACAGGATTTATTTGTAAATGCGACAACCTGGTGGCAGAATCACCGTTTACAAACGAGGTGCCGCGGTTTGAATTTTTATCCATTCCTGTTTTTTCTGTCCAGCGCACCTCATCCATTTATCATTTCTATGCTTCAACAGTCTTCTTCTTTGAGCTAAGGGGGCCACCCGTTCCGCAGGCATAGCAGGTTTCATTTTTTCCTGCTTCAGTTCTATGCATCGTCAATAGCCAGTAGCTGTTCTATCATTTTTAACTTTATTCGGGTACCTGAAAGGTTGCTGCTTGCCCCGGTTGTATGCATCATTATACACCGTTTATCAGCCGGGTGTTTGCAGCAGTTTTATAAGCAGGCTGATGAAGCCTGCGTATCAATTCAAACAATAGCAATGAAAAAATTTATCTTTTATATATTGGTAATTGCTGGTCATGCCAACCTGGATGCGCAGCAAACTACCGGAAGCAACGGCTCCAAATCTGGCAACGTTAAATCGTTGCTAACCGGAACCATTACGGATGCCAAAACAGGGCTGCCATTGCAGGGCGCTTCTGTTTATTTTCATGATCTTAAACTGGGTAGCAGTACCAATGCGGGTGGCACTTATAGTATTCAAAATATTCCTCGTGGTAAATACCTGGTAGAAATTAGTTTCCTGGGTTATGCTTCCGTGGTGGAAACTGTGGACATTGCGGGTACCATGCAGAAAGATTTTGGTCTTTCACATTCTTATATCGAAAATGAAGGTGTCACTGTAACAGGTGTATCCTCGGCCACCTCGGTAAAAAGAACGCCGGTGCCGGTAAATATTATACGCAAAGAGGAACTGCTGCGCGGCAGTTCTACCAACCTGATTGATGCACTTTCGAAAACGCCGGGCGTGGCACAAATTTCTACGGGGCCGGCGATATCAAAGCCATCTATCCGCGGACTTGGCTACAACCGGGTAGTAGTAGTAAATGATGGCATACGACAGGAGGGCCAGCAATGGGGTGATGAACACGGCATTGAAATAGACGAATACAATGTAAATAAAGCGGAGGTGCTAAAGGGCCCTGCTTCGCTGATGTATGGCAGCGATGCGCTGGCGGGCGTTGTCAATTTTATATCCGTTATTCCTTCGCCGGAAAATACCATCAAAGCAAATATCTTCAGTACTTACCAGACTAATAACCGGCAGCGTGGGTTACATGCGGATATCAATGGTAACACCAGTGGTTTTATATGGGGTATTAATGGCTCGTACAAAGCCGCAGCGGATTATAAAAACAAATATGACGGATATGTTTTTAATTCCAAATTCAATGAGAAGGATTTTGGTGGCTATGTTGGGCTAAACAAAAGCTGGGGATTCAGTCATTTGCTGTTTAGTAAATTTGACCAGCACCTGGGACTGGTAGAAGGAGAACGGGATGGTGTAACCGGTCAATTCCTGAAACCCGTTAACGACAATGGCATTGCAACTGAACAAATTGCCAGCGGTGCCGATTTTACAACTTCCACGCCAGGAATACCGCGGCAGCGCATACAGCACTTGAAAATAGCAACGGATAACAGCTTTAATATTGGTAACAACCGGCTAACGCTTACCCTTGGTTACCAGCGTAACCAGCGACAGGAATTCGGCAATATACTGGACCCGGAAGAAAAAAATCTCTATTTTGATTTGAGCACTTTTAACTATAACCTGCAATACCACTTTGCAGAAAAAAACAACTGGCGTACCACCATCGGCGTTAATGGAATGCAGCAGCGCAATCAAAACAAAGGCGTAGAAGTATTGATACCTGAATATTCCATGTTTGATATCGGTGGATTTGTTTACACCCAAAAACGCATCGATCAATTAACAATCAGTGGTGGTGTACGTTTCGATAATCGTTCCATCAACTCAAAAGAACTATTAGCAGCAGCAGACCTTAAGTTTCCACATTTCACAAAAAGTTTTTCCAATTTATCAGCGAGCGCCGGAGCCAGTTATGAAGCCAGTAAAAATGTAACGCTTAAGCTGAACCTGGCAAGGGGATTCCGCGCACCCAGCATCCCGGAACTGGCCAGTAATGGGGCGCATGAAGGTACCAACCGCTATGAATATGGCGAACAGTCCCTCAAATCAGAAACCAGCTACCAGGCGGACGCAGGCATAGACATTGCGGCAGAACACCTGTCTTTTTCTGCAAGCATCTTTTACAACGCTATCAATAATTTTATTTACTATCGGAAATTAACGGCATCCTCAGGTGCAGACTCCGTTATTACAGATGGCGGCAATCAATTCTATGCTTTCCGTTTTAACCAGAACAATGCAAAATTGTATGGCGCGGAATTTAATCTTGATATTCATCCGCATCCGTTGGACTGGTTGCACATTGAAAACAGTTTTTCTTATGTACGCGGCGTACTGAGCCAGGAGCAGGACGGGAGTAAAAACCTGCCGTTTATTCCCGGCGCCAGGCTGATTAATGAAGCAAAGGTGGAATTGGCTAAAAACGGTCAGTCGCTCCGCAATGTTTATGTAAAATTGGAACTGGATAATACATTTGCGCAAAACAATCCGTTTACAGGTTTTAATACGGAAACGCGCACCCCGGCGTATTCGTTGCTGAATGCCGGTTTTGGCGGAGATATTGCCAACAGGGGCAAGACATTGTTCAGCCTTTTCTTTACGGCCAATAATATTGCCGACGTAGCGTACCAGAATCACCTAAGCCGTTTAAAATATGCGCCGGAGAATTTTGCAACAGGCAGAATGGGTGTATACAATATGGGGCGCAATTTCAGTGTTAAGCTAAACGTGCCTTTATCTTTTAGTACCGGTAAACTTTAATACCGGCAATATTTTTTAAAGTGCTAAGAAGGTTGCATACTAAGGAAGTATTTTCTGCGTTTATACTACACTTACTAACCTAATCTCATAAAAGGCCCCTGGTTTCTACCGGGGGCTTTTCTTTTGCGCAGATGCGTATCTTTATTGCCAATTCTATTTCATGGAAATCTCTATTACCACGCCTGCCTTGTTATTTCCGGCTATTAGTTTACTGATGCTGGCGTACACCAACCGTTTTCTTGCATTGGCGAGTCTTATCCGCAACCTGCACAGCAATTATAAAGATCATACCAATAAAAAGGGTGTGTTGCTTCAATTAAAAAATCTGCGGTTACGCCTGCGGCTGATAAAAATGATGCAGTTCTTTGGTATACTCAGCCTTATCTTATGCGTGCTGAGTATGTTTTTTGTTTTTGAACAATTGTCGCTGTGGGCCAATATTTTATTTGCCCTCAGCCTGGTGGCAATGCTGGTATCGCTTTTTCTTTCTTTGTCAGAAATACAGATAAGTACAAAGGCGCTTGAAATTGAATTAAGCGATATGGAAGGGCTCTAGTCTAAATGTTGTCATTGTAAAGCATTAAGCCACTGCAGCGGAGATGTAAAGTTATATGTGAATAAAAAGACGCTGTAGCTGCACGCTCGCTATCAATACTGTTCAATTAAACAGGCAATCCAGCTGCTTCTACGCTACATGCAAACTTTTTCGCTCGCCAATCTGCTGGCGCCACATGGCATAATACAATCCTTTTTCCTCCAGTAATTCACGGTGTGTGCCTGTTTCAATAACGATACCTTTTTCCAGCACGTAAATTCTGTCTGCATGCATAATGGTAGACAGGCGGTGGGCTATCAGTACGGTAATCTGGTTTTGCTGCGATGACACGTCTTTGATGGTATCCGTAATTTCTTCTTCCGTTAATGAATCAAGGGCAGAAGTGGCCTCATCAAATATCAGCAGCTTCGGTTTGCGCAACAGTGCGCGGGCAATGGACAACCGTTGTTTTTCTCCCCCGGATAATTTTAAGCCTCCTTCACCAATCATGGTATCGAGGCCTTTTTCCGCTCTTTCCAATAAGCCTGTACAGGAAGCTTTGTCCAGCACGTCTGTAAGGTCAGCATCGGTAGCAGCCGGGTTTACAAACATGAGGTTTTCTTTAATGGTACCGGCAAATAGTTGCGTATCCTGGGTTACAAAACCAATCTGGTTGCGAAGATCTTCGAAGCTGATTGAATTTTCATCCATGCCATTGTATAAAATTTTGCCTTCCAGCGGCCGGTAAAGGCCAACCAGTAATTTCATCAACGTTGATTTGCCGGAACCCGATGGGCCAACAAATGCGATGGTTTCACCGGTGCTTACGTCAAAACTAATATTTTCGATGGCCCTGTGTGTGGCTGTAGAATGTTTAAAAGCAACATTGCTGAATTTGAGCTCTTTGATTGGGCCAAGGTGTAATGGTGAAGCGGGGTATTGCTCGGGGGTCTTCTGCATCAGGTTATGAAAATTGTTTAGGGATGCTTCTGCTTCGCGGTACGCCAGTATAATATTTCCTATTTCCTGCAAAGGACCAAAAATAAAGAAGGAATAAAAAGTCAGTGTCATCACCTGGCCGGGCGTGAGCTTACCCTTAAAGACAAGCCATAGCAACGTAAACATAATAACCTGCCGCAGGAAATTTACAAAGGTTCCCTGTATAAAACTCAGGGTACGGATGCTTTTTACCTTTCGCAATTCCAGTCCGAGTATTTTATACGTATTGTTATTAAGCCGATTGATCTCCTGCTGCGTAAGTCCGAGGCTTTTTACCAGTTCAATATTCCGCAATGATTCAGTAGTAGAACCGGCCAGCGACGTAGTTTCCTTAACAATGCTTTTTTGAATTACTTTTATTCGCTTGCTCAGCAAACTGGTGAGCAGTGCCAGCAACAGCATGCCGCCTACATAAATAGGCATAATGGACCAGTGGAGCCGAAAAGAATAGATGGATACAAATATGATACCTACCAGTATTCCAAAAACCACGCTGATAAAGGAAATAATAAATTTCTCCGTATCGGTGCGGACTTTGGTAAGAATAGACAATGTTTCGCCGCTCCGCTGATCTTCAAATTCCTGGTAGGGCAGTTTCATAGAATGCTGCAAACCGTCTGTAAAGATTTTCGCACCGAACTTTTGCACAATCACGTTACTAAAATAATCCTGGAAGGCTTTTGCAATACGTGACACCATGGCCACGCTTATCAAAATACCTAGTACACCGAGTACACCCCAAATAAAATCAGCTTGCGTACGCGTACCCGTTTTATAAAATTCCTGCTTTGTTTCATATTTTCCGGTAGGCAGTAAGGTCTTAACTTCTTTGTATGATCCTATTTCATAAGGATGGGTAGCATACTTGTCAATCAGCTTACCAAAGAAATAAGGATCCAACATAGAAAAAACCTGGTTAATGGTGGCCAGCAATAATGCGAGCGCAATCAGCCATTTATATGGCTTCAGGTAGAGCAACAATATCTTCATATCAGTAATTTATAGCAGTAAGTCAGGTGTTTAACCATCAAACTTCGTACAAGTTCGTCATAAATGACAAAATTTCACCTGCACAGATTTGAAATAGCGTAAAGCTGTTAATGTGAAAAGTGGAATTATGGGACGTAAAAGAATCCTGAAACTAACGCGCAGCAAATATTGCTGACGCTTTATAATGGATGATTATCCTGCCCAGCCTTCGCGGTCGAGGCTCCGGTACTGGATGGCTTCTGCCAGGTGAGCAGGTTGGATGTTTTCGCTGGCAGCGAGATCGGCGATCGTGCGACTCACTTTCAGTATGCGATCGTAGGCGCGGGCAGACAGGTTGAGTTTGTTCATGGCAGATTTTAATAAATGTGCGCCCGCCTGGTCTATGGCACAGACTTCTTTTAACATCCGGGTGCTAATCTGCGCGTTGCAATAGATGCCGGGGCTGTTGGTATAACGGGTTACCTGCACATCGCGTGCGCTGATGACCCGGTTGCGGATACTGGTGGACCCTTCTGTATTTACTATGGACGACAGTTCATTAAATGGCACCGGTGTAACCTCCACGTGCAGATCAATCCTGTCCAGCAACGGGCCGGAAATTTTGTTCAGGTATTTTTGCACGGCACCTGGCGGGCAGCTGCAGGGTTTCTCGGGGTGATTGTAAAATCCGCAGGGGCAGGGGTTCATAGAGGCAATGAGCATAAAGCTCGCTGGAAAATCAAGTGATAGTTTTGCCCGGCTGATCGTTACTTTTCTTTCTTCCATTGGCTGGCGCATTACTTCTAACGCGGTGCGTTTAAATTCGGGTAGTTCGTCAAGGAATAAGACACCGTTATGGGCCAGGGAAATTTCGCCCGGCTGTGGAATGCCGCCACCGCCTACCAGTGCGGCATCGCTAACGGTATGGTGGGGAGAGCGGAAAGGGCGTTTGGAGATCAGTGTGGCATGTTCCGGCAGTTTGCCTGCAACGCTGTGTATTTTAGTGGTTTCAAGCGCTTCCTGCAAAGACAGCGGTGGCAAAATAGTTGGCAATCGTTTCGCCAGCATCGTTTTACCGGCACCGGGCGGGCCAATCAAAATGGCATTATGGCCGCCAGCTGCTGCAATCTCCAGCGCGCGTTTAATGTTTTCCTGTCCTTTTACATCACTGAAATCAAATTCAAAATCGTATTGCGAATGGAAAAATTCATCCCGTACATTTACGACGGTGGGTTGCAGCGACGAAGGGTTGCGGAAGAATTCAATTACCTCGTTGATATGCCGCACACCATATACCTCCATGCTGGTAACCATAGCGGCTTCGCGCGCGTTCTGTATGGGCACTATCAGCCCTTTGAATCCTTCCTTGCGCGATGTAATGGCGATGGGCAACGCGCCTTTGATAGGTTGAACGGTTCCATCCAGGCTGAGTTCTCCCATCATTACGTATTCATGCAGTTTTTCAGGATTGTCCAATTGTTCCGACGCGCCCAGCACGCCGATGGCCATGGGCAGATCAAAAGCCGAACCGCTTTTTTTAATATCGGCGGGGGCCAGGTTTACCACCAGCTTGGTGCGCGGCATGTGGTAGTCGTTGCTTTTCAATGCGCTTTCAACGCGCTGCAAACTTTCTTTCACGGCATTGTCTGGCAGACCAACTACAAAATACCCGGCACCGCCCAATACATTTACTTCTACTATAATAGTGACTGCTTCTACACCGTATACAGCGCTGCCGAAAGTTTTCACTAACATCCGCTGAAAGTAATTATTGTAACACCTGCGATGATGGTGTTTTCAACAATTTCGCGCGGTGTTTTCATCGTAGGAGGTTTTTTTTCGAGCATTTTTTATACGCAGGCTTCGAAAAGTTTTCTTTTGCTCCGTAGGAGCAATTTGTGGATAGAATAAAACATTATCATGCCTATCGTTCCGTAGGAACGTTTTATGGTGCATTTGCACAAGACGTTCCTACGGAACGATACCAATCGTCAATTGTTTTTCTACCCATAAAATGTTCCGCTGGAACATGGTGTGGCGGGGTAACATTT
>JBDSEV010000042.1:0-60305 GCA_039919885.1 Chitinophagaceae bacterium | reverse complement strand
TTCCGTTTTCATCAAAAACCATATTATCCGGGTAACGGAAAAAGCATTTGATGATTTTGCAGGAACTGGCCAGGATGAAAAATTAAACCGCAGCATTTTAGGATTGCAGTAGTTTTGACAATGAAACCAGGAAAATAGTCCGGAGGAGAAGTACATTAAAAAAATGCGAAGAAGTTTTTTGCATGTTCCCCTTTTCCTTTTTGACTTTTAATTTTTGATTTTACTCTAATTTTTAAAAATTCATATATGATAAAAAAAATGCTGGCACTCTCAATGATTGTTGCCGCCTGTTATGCATGTAATAATAGTGAAACAAAAACGACTACCGGTACAGATACTGCTGCCAAACCAGCTGAGACGCCTGCAACAGCAAACGACCCGTCTGCAAATCCGGATTATGCAAAAGGCCTTGCATTGATTGCTGCGTCAGACTGTCTTACCTGCCATAAAATAGACGAGACTTCTACTGGCCCCGCCTATCGGGATGTAGCCAATAAATATCCCAACGATGAAGCCACTATTAATATGTTGTCGGATAAAATAATTAAAGGTGGATCCGGTAACTGGGGTTCTATACCCATGACAGCGCACGATGCTTTGTCGAAAGAAGATGCCAAACAAATGGTGAAATACGTATTGCTGCTTAAAAATAAATAAACAATAAAAACATATGAAAATTCCAATGCTTGTTGTTTGCGTGTCTTTACTGGCCGCCTGCAACAATGCCACCGACACTACCGCAACCAGCGCCCATGATACAGCATCCGTTGCTGCTGGTGCATCCGCCACAGACAGCAGCTGGCAATCTTTATTTGACGGCAGCACCACTACTGGCTGGCATTCCTACGGCAAAACAAGCGCCGGTGCAAGATGGAAAGTAATGGATGGCGCCCTCACTATTGATACTTCGGTAAAAGAAGAAGGTGACCTGGTAACCGATAAGACGTTTGAAAATTTTGAACTGAAGCTGGAATGGAAAATTTCAAAGAATGGCAACAGCGGTGTAATTTTCCTGGTGCAGGAAGACACGGTAAAATATGATCGCACTTATAAATCCGGACCGGAGATGCAGGTGCTTGACAACGACGGACACCCCGATGGCAAAATCACCAAACACCGTGCGGGCGATTTATACGATTTAATAAAAAGCAGTTCGGAACCAGTAAAGCCGGTGGGCGAATGGAACCAGGCAGAAATTATTCTTAACAAAGGAAAACTTGATTTGATTTTAAATGGAGTAACCACCGTGTCTACTACCTTGGGTGATGAGAACTGGAAAAAACTGGTTGCCGGCAGCAAGTTTAAATCCATGCCCGACTGGGCAACGTTTACCTCAGGCAAACTGGCGCTGCAGGATCATGGCAATGCGGTTTGGTTCAGGAATATACAGATAAAGAAGTTATAGGGTTGTCACCCGCAAGAAAACAGTTCGCAGATGACATTGCAGCCTGAGCCATCACCATAAAAACCAATACAATGCTTGCACATATTTTATTCAAGAAAATTTTTTTGCTGCTGGCGCTGGCCGGCGGTATTACACTACAGGGTCACAACAGCCCTACTGAAGCGGTTAAACAGAAAAAGATTTTGGTATTTGCCAAAACCAATGGTTACCACCACGAAAACATTGCAGTGGGTTTAATTGCCATTCAAAAGCTTGGGCAGGAAAATCATTTTGCGGTAGACACCACAACCGATTCCCTGAAATTCTCTGATGCCAACCTCAAGCAATACAAGGCCATCGTTTTTTTAAGTACTACGGGTAAAGTGTTTGGAGAAGAACAGGAAAAGGCTCTGCAAAATTTTATGCGCAAAGGCGGTGGCTACGTAGGCATTCATGCCGCGGCAGATTGCGAATACAATTGGCCATGGTACAATAAATTAGTAGGCGGCTGGTTTAAAAGCCACCCCAAGCAACAGCAGGCAAAACTGCAGGTAATAGATAAAACACATTTGTCTACCAAACATTTACCGGATACCTGGGAGCGTTGGGACGAGTGGTATAATTACAAGGATCTAAACCCCGACGTTACGGTGCTTATTAAAATAGATGAAACTTCTTATACGGGTGGTGCAAACAACGGCAACCATCCGATGGCATGGTACCACAATTATGAAGGCGGAAGGGCTTTTTACACCGCACTCGGCCATACCAAAGAATCATTTGAAGACCCGCTGTACCTGCAGCATGTGCTCGGAGGAATTCAGTGGGCAATGGGTAAGAAATAAAGTTTTTTATACATCATTAAAAGAGGCTGCCTGAGAAGGCGGCCTTTTTTAATTTCAGTGGACGCGCTCCACAAAATTTCTTCATTGTCAGAAACCATCGTAACTTATTAGGGTAACACAACGGACATGCGGCACCGGCATTACCTGATATTATTAATCCTTTGGATAAGCGAATCCCTTTCTGCGCAGCGGATTTTATATTCACCCGCCATAAACGGGCGTGCTGGTGAACGGTTTAGTATTGCAGGGAAAGTGGGAGAATATTACTGGATACAAAAAGAACAGCAAAAGCAGCGGATCCCACGACAAGCAGAAGAATGGATGCGGCAAGAGCAGTTCTTCGAAATTTATGATGCGCGTTTACAACTACAGCGTAGTGTTCCGGCCGCAGCCATTACTGCATCCACCCTTAAAAAATACATGGTTTGTGGCAACCGTTATTTTGATGAAGTTATTTTATCAGCAGGTGACCGCCGAACAAACGTGCAGGTGCGGCGCTACGCAGCGAATGGCTGGTTGCAGGCAGATACCTTGATTGCTAGTTTTGCTTTCAATGAACCAGGCTATAGTTTTATCCTCAGCGTCTCTGCAGATAAAAACAAAATATTGTTGCTTGCTTTTGAATCGGTGCCAGCATCTGCACCCAGGCTGCATTCGATGGTATTTGACGGTAACTGGCACAGCATCTCCAGCCTGGTATTCGACCAGCCTTTTATTACGCAGCCTTTTATCCAGGACGATTTTTTTAGTTTTCCTTCAACCGTCAGCAGTGCGCCTGTACAGATTGCCAACAGTGGTGGATGGCTGATGGCATCGCCTTCGCGCACCAGCAACAATTTCCTGTTCCTCCATTTCGACGGCACCAGTGGCAACATTGATTACAAAGACATCGTACTGCCCGCTTTGTATAAAATGGAAGACATCGCGCTTTCCTTAAACAACGAAAAAGGCGAAGCGCTGGTTGGTATATTGAGCCGGTATCGCCAAACAGCACACAAGAATGTACGTGTTACGCATTTTTCTTTTTCAGGCAATGCCTTTGATTTTGACTCTTCCTACCGTTTCAGCACCCTGGCAGGGTTTCAGTCAAATAATACTAACCTGGTCAGAGAAAGTTTTGTTGCAGTGCCCAACCGGGGGTTTATGCTGTTGAAAGAATACGGCAGAACTTTTACCAGTTGGTACAACCAGGATAATTATGACCGGCCATGGGACCCGGAATTTTTATTTGCGAGCACAGTCACTACCCATACGCCGCAAGGTTTTCTATTTACAAACAATGGTTATAGCCGGTACAGCACCAGTGTTGCGGTAGCTGATAATTACAGTCGCGGCGATCTCAGTATTTTTTATTTTCCGGGGTGTGCCGCAGACAGCAGCTGGAGTGGGTTTGTGAATAAAAAACAAATCACCGAACTCAATGCGCCGTCGCTTTCCTATTTGTTTGTTCCCCTGCAAAATAAACTGGTGTTTATGTACAACAGTAGTGACCGGGATGATTGCCCGTTCGGCAGCACCCTGGTGCTGGATCCCGGCGGCTACCAATTGGCAGAGAAAGAATTGATTACCTGGGAAGCTGACCAGTCATTGTTGTTTCAGGAGGCGTTGCAAATAACACCTAATGAAGTGGCGCTTCCCTATGAAAGGGATCGGCAAAAAGGATTTGCCATTGTCCGTTTCTAACAGCATATTGTTTATTGAAGTACTATCTGTTCGGCAGTGGTGCCCACGCGCAGCTGGTAAACGCCTTTGGCAAAACCAGTCATATTAAGTTGCTGCGATCCGGCAGGCAATTGTTTACGAAGTATTAATGTTCCGGCATTATTATACACTGATACCATGGCGGGTTGTTGCAGTTGCAAATGAAGTAGCCCGCCTGTAACCGGGTTTGGAAAAATCATCGTTTGCGGGTTCTGATTGCGGTATTGTAAACTAATCGCTTTGCTGTAGGAAACTTTTCCGTCGATATCTGTCTGTAAAATGCGGTAATAATTAATGCCGTTGTCTGGATTGCTGTGCGTAAACGAATATTGTTGCACGACGCTGCTGTTTCCTGCTGCGGTGGCGCTTCCAATACTATTCCATGAAACGCCATTAAGGCTGTGTTGTACGGTATAATTCCGGCTATTGTGTTCACTGGCAGTGCTCCAGTTAAGTATCACACTGGCATCTTTTTTTTGCGCCGTAAAGCTGAGCCAGGATACCGGCAAAGCACCCAGTGTGGTATACTGGGGTACAAAATTGGAAGCCGCGCCGCTGAAAGCAAAATTGTTTAGGCTGCCATTGTTGCTTCCTTTCTGATCGGCTACGGTTGTAAGGCCGGTATTTGTTCCACCGGTAACTCCCTGGTTAAAGGTGTAATAGCTTACGAGTCCGGTCTGCGCTGTGGGGTCTATTTCTATTTGCTGCGCCGCTTGTATCTGGGCTTGCGTACGGGCTACGTTCCAGATGCGCACTTCATCGGCATAGCCACCAAAATATTCGCTGAAACCGGTTTGATTGCCCAATGCCAGCACGTTGCTGTTAACCGATATTACCCCTGTCTGGGCAAGTGAATTGGCGAGGGTGCCGTCAATATATAATTTCATATTCGCGCCATCATACGTTAATGCGAGATGGTGCCAGGCATTACGTGATGGATAAGCTGCGGATATTGTTCGAAAAGCGCCGCCGATGTGCAGGTAACCAACCACATTGTTCCAGCCATCATCTGTTCGTGGGAAAATATAACCATTGTTTGCAGCGTTGCTTGATTTACAAACTACATTTTGTATGCTGCTGGTGCTGGTGGCATATACCAGGGCTTCCAATGTAATAGCGGTAGTTATGTGGAGGTTGATGTTATCTGCAATATTTACCACGTCATTGGTGCCGTCAAAAGACAACGAATTGAGTTTATATTGAACAGGGCTTGCGTTCCAGGTTGGTGTGCCGATAAGTGTACCATCAAGACCTGAAACATTGGTGCATGCATTGACCGTGGTACTGCCGCTGTTTTCATTCATGCGGTAATACGCCACCAACCCGCTTGCATTATTGGCTAATGAACGGTTGAGCATATAAGTTTTAAGCTCTGTTTGGGTACGCGCGGTATTCCAGATGCGTATTTCATCCATATTGCCATCGAAATAGTGTGCGCCATTGCGGTTGGCCAATCTTAGTAATTCAGTATTGGCGGTTAGCGTTGCCGGTACCGTGCTATTTGTATAGCCCAATACACCATTTAAATAGAAGCTTACTGTGCTGCCAGATTTTACCATTGCAAAATGGCTCCACGCATTTAACGGCAATACAATGCCCGAATTAATCCAGCCCCAGTCCGAGCCCATTCCATTTGCACTTAAGGCATATTGCAATGTGCCATCTGTAAATCGTGCAATTTCATAACTATTTTCTTTGTTTATAATCATTCCGCCCTGCGTTGCCTGCGAACCGGCACCCGTGGGGTACACCCATCCCTCCAGCGTAAAATTAGCGCTGAGGTCAACACTGTTTTGATCCGGTATAGTTATATATTGGCTGGAACCATTAAATTTTAAAGAATAATTTTGCGCATTGGTTCCTAAGGAGAATAAGATCACGGCAGACAATAAAAGGCTTTTCATTTTGCAGAAATAAATTTAAATAGAAAGTAGACAGGGCAAAGAACGATTGCTCATGCTAAATAGAAACGCAATAGTGATCATCATGGTGTTCGCAGCTTCAAAATAATGCGTATTTGCAATTATTATCGAAGAAAGAAAAGCTTACGCTCAATTTCATCAATCATCACAAGGGTATACCATTATAACTAATTACGTGTTTACACGGATTAATAATTTTTTGCTGGGTAATCAAGCCCCATCGTGTGTACAATATGGCTTTTTAGGATGTGGTAGCAGCTGCGGAAAGTGGGCACCCGCATTTCTTGCAACCAGCCACCATCACTGAAAATGATACATTTGCCATGAATCCGCGCTGGTGCAATACCCGCGTTCAACTAATTTATATATACAAACCCGGTAAGCATGGTACTGAACAGGCGCGATTTGTTTAAATTATCCACTACGGCTGCGATCGCATCGCTGGTTCCGGTAGTCATCACAAAAGCGGCTGCACGTCCTGTGGGGCCTTTCCGCTTTTGTTTAAATATGAGCACCATCATGGGCCAGCAGCCGGGTCTATTGCGCAGTATTGAAATAGCAGCCACTGCCGGGTACGATGGGGTAGAACTTTGGGTAAAGGATATTCAGGAATGGCTGAAAGCAGGCAATACTATTGAAGCACTGTCAAAATTTATTGCCGCTAAAAATATCAGGGTAGAGAATGCCATTAGTTTTACCGAATGGATGGTAGACGACGATACAAAAAGGAAGGCAGCGTTGATTTCCCTCGAAAAAGAAATGCAGTTAATGGCTGCCTTGGGTTGCCGCCGCATTGCGGCGCCGCCGAGCGGTGTTTCAAAAGACCAGGTAGTAGATCTTCAGAAAGCAGGTGACCGATACCGTGAGATTCTTACATTGGGTAGAAAATACACGGTTATGCCGCTATTGGAATTCTGGGGCGCTTCCGGCACAGTGTACAATTTTGGACAGGCCCTCGCTATTGCGGCCGCAGCCAATGATGCGGATGCACGCATATTACCCGATGTTTACCATATGTTCCGTGGTGGTTCGGGCTTCAATTGCCTGAACCTGGTAAATGGAAAAGTGATTGATGTTATTCACATGAATGATTACCCTGGCGACAAGCCTGTCAATGAACAAACGGATGCCGACCGCGTGTATCCCGGCGATGGCGCGGCACCATTGCATCAAATATTAAAAAGCCTGCGTGCAATGGGAGGTACCAAAGTATTATCGCTGGAACTATTCAATAAAACCTATTGGAACCAGGACGCGTTGCTGGTGGCCCGCACCGGTTTAAAGAAAATGCAGGCATTGGTGAATGCCGCCATGCAATCATAATCTTACAATACTGCAAAACAGATCACTAACTAGTTACTAAATTATTTAGTAATTTTGGTATGTTTGCGGGAAAGAATAAAAAGCATGGTATATAATCCCGCTATTCATCATCGTAGAAGTATTCGAAAGAAGGGATTTGATTATTCATCAAACGGGTTATACTTCGTTACAATTTGCGTCAGCAAATTTGCACACCTTTTTGGAAAAATAATGCAAGGGGAAATGGTCTACAGTGATTCCGGAAGGATTGCACAGCAACAGTATGAAAAATTAGAGGAACATTTTCCGGGTATAGAATTAGATGTTTTTCAAGTAATGCCCAATCATGTACATGGTATAATCAGGATAGATCATCCCGTAGGGGCGCGGCTTGCCCCCGCCCTTGAAAATCCATTTTCTGGGCAGCCCCTGGAAAAAGGAAAAATTATATCGACGTCGCAAACACTAGAACGGGATAAATTTAAAATTTTCGATGAAAATAAGAGGGCGGGGGCAAGCCCCACCCCTACTGCGAAAACCCTCGGAAACATAATAGGTGCATATAAATCGTTCGTCTCACATCGATGTTTGGAACTTTTCAAAATTGAAAATCCCGATAAAACGATGGGGAAATTATGGCAGCGCAATTACCATGAACACATCATCCGCAATGAAACGTCGCATATCCATATCCGCAATTACATTATCAACAATCCGCAGAAATGGGATACCGATACCTTTTTCCGGTAATGCCTGATGCTGCATTTATGTATGGACCCCATGTTACCCGGATGTGGAAGGTGCCGCATGCCCCCGCTACTGCAACCCCGCCAGCCATAAAGAAGCATTCATGCACAACGCCGTATGGCTATAGGTTTTCCATCCATTGAACAAATGATTGCCAGGCGCACCCGTTCCATCATCCATCGGTGAGCTGTCGGTAATTACAAACACGCGGCCAGCACCGTATGCCGCAGCAGCGCACAACAATCCGGTTTGACGCTGCTGAATGCCAGACCGCCACACCAGGCCCTGCACAGACGGGTTTGCACTTGTATCAATAGACAAGGTGGCCCCATTGTGAAAATCCAACTGGGTAACTACACCCTGAGTACCATGCAGAATAGGGTTGGTAGTGTGGCTGTTCAATACATTTTGGCTTAATTCAACAATGTTCGTTAGGTTGATTGTTATGCCGAAAGGATTCCTGGTAATAGGGTTATTGACCATCAAATCGTTCCAGATAGCGGGTGAATCCCATCCATCGTTATTCCGATCCGAAATGGTGTGATCAGCAATCATAAACAGCCCACCGCCTTGCTGCACAAAATGAAGCACCGCTATTTTTTCAGCAATAGTAAACTTAGTATTCGGTTCATCTACTACAAACACATCGTACCGCGCCAGATCCTGCGAATTGCTGCTGTCGCCGCAAGTAATAAGCGCACCAGGCGGCAATGTGGAAACCATAATGCCTTGTTTCACCAGCGCAATTGCCCAACTCGAAAGCGCGCCGGTCCAATAAGTTTCAGGTGTGGCTGCGACAATGCCAGTTTGCGCAGGCGTGGGTACCTGCCCCGGGCGCCCGTTGTCTTCATCAATTACCCAGTCGGCGTTGCCGGCGGTTTCGGCTTTGGTGGCATCAAACAAAAACTTCTGCCGTGCAGCCTTGCCGGTGCCATTAACAGCAGCTGCCACTGAATCAATATTATAATCGTTGCCTGCCGGAACTGATTGCTCTTTACATCCAACGCCTATCATAAGCAGAGCAAAAAGCAGAGAATAATAAAACAATTTATGCATGAAGTTGGTAGCTTAAGCAATTAAAATAATCGATTTTATATGAGCGCGAACAACCTTGTATCATTACGCAGACGCGCTGCCTGGGCCGTTAATCGTAACCTGCAGTAACAAAAAAAGGCAGCGTTACCTGGGTAGCGCTGCCTTTTATCAAAATACTTTTATATTAAGGATTTTTACTCACGGGTTGCGTAGCTGGTGCTTCGCTCATGTGTTTGTAAAAATTGTCCATGTCATTTACCAATATAACCTGAACACCTTTTTGCGCATTGGCAGAAGGCGTACCTGTTCCTGGCAACTGAGATACTAATTTCACTTTAGGAATACCACTCTTCAACATAGCATCTGCAACTACGTTCTGGCGTTTCCAGGCAATTGCCCTGGCTGCTGTTCTACTGGTTCTCGCTGCAGAATATTTGTTAGAACGATTTGATGCATATGTTACTGATTTGCTTTCGCCTGAAGCCGCTGGCTTTTTTGCATGATGTACAGCTACACTGCGTTTTGCTTTTTTTACACCACTTGTATTAGTGTAATCCGCATTGTTGTTGCTTGCTGTATTGTTGGTTGACGCAGAAGCATTTCTATTTCCTGCAGCACCAGTTCCTGATGTAGAAGACATTTCGGAAGTTGTGGTTGTACCACCGTCATTGGCAAGTTCCAGGTCCGCGATGGCAACATCAACAGATTCTTTGCTCTTTACAAATTCTCCCAGGCTTTTTACCAACTCTTTTCCCTTTGTCGTTAATACAGCACTATTGTTTTTGAAAAGGCTTTTTTCTGAAATATTTACGTAAATTTTCCCTTCTGTTGTAATAATATCCTGGTCAGTAAAACCAGCAGGCGCAAGGGTTGTTTTTAATTCATCGTTCAAAGCTGTTGTGGTAGATTGTTGTTTGCCTGCGTAATCTGTATAATAAGCAACATTTTTCTGAAGGCCCGCATTGGTAGTTCCTGCAGCGGCAATATTTTTTTGCAGCTCAGCGTTCTTTTGTTCCCATGAAGTAACATCCTGATGAAGGGTACTTACCTGCTGCGCAAGTGTTGCGCTGTCTGTTTGCAATTTAGCAACGGATGCCTGAGAAGCTTTATATTTCTTAGACGATACGCAGCTTGTTAATAATACACCGGCAGTAAATATTGCACCCACGGTTCGCATTGTTGTTGTTTTCATTGTTTTAAATTTAGCTGTAGAAATTATGTGTAGTTGATTTGATATTTTCCTCCTTATTCAATTTTCCGGCCATGAATAAGTTTCACTTGGAATTGTGCATAAGTATTTTCCCGTTTAACAATAAAAATAAATGCTGAGGTAAATTGAGGAATTACGTCATCAAAGTGTTTAAAAAATTATACAACCTGTACGTCTAATTAACATTTTGTTTGCAACCCTGGCTCCCAAACTATCGTGCGTGCAAAATTTCTCAACCGTAGGCCTGCAGATTTGGCCATACTTTTATGACCTTGGTTTTTGGGTGTTATGAACGCGTACCGGCGTACAAATTAAGCGTCTCATTCATGGCCGAGGCAGTTCGTTTTAGGTAGTTTGCCCGTCAGCCCATCCCAATCATCGTGCTCCGTATGCATTAGTTAGTACATAGTTAAAGAAGGGCCGACAACTAATTACAATCATAGTTCACCTGTAATTTACCATTAAGCGTTACAAAAAGAATGTCAGTGTTGTTGAAGGTGGCTGCAAAATCCAACGGCAAACCCGCTACGTTGTAGTTCGATATCGCTAATGTCAATCCCGATCTGCTCAGCAGGTTACTGGCACTGTAATTATTCATTAAAAACATCCAGACCCTGTTTGTACGATAGATACTCAATTTGTTGTCGTAGTGGGCATTTGGCAAATCAAGGTTTCCTTTTGTATTGTAGGTGAAATACTCAACAGATAGCGGCATGTCAGGGTAAGTAATTTTAACAATGCGGCCTTCCGCATCAAGACTATCAACAGACACACTATGCAAATTTTTTATAGGGGGATTGGGGCCGCTGCCATCTTCAATATAAGTAAAGCTTGAATCAATCACGGTTGTTTTATTGGGATAACTGTAACGGTGCCAAATCAAACGGTAGTTAACCCCTTCGTTTGCCCAGTAATAATCTTTTAGCCGGTGATTTTCATCGTATCTGAAATGACGGTCGCCCTGCCAGCCACTATTTTGTAAGTTTCTTATCATATCGGTGGGGTCGCCGGCGGCATTGTAATAAATAAACACGGTGTCAATACCAATATTAACTGATTTTACGCGGCAACTTTTTACTTCCGCTCCCGGATGTTGTTTTACATAGTCATAAATTTTGGAGCAAGCTGTGGCGAAGAACACTGTAACAACCGCAGCTGCAACGGCAATAAACGCTGAAGATAGTTTCATAAAAAAAGTTTAGTTGTTAAAAAAGCCGGCGTAAAGGATTTTTCAAAAGGAATAGGAGACAAGAACAGCGAACCATGAATTTACTGTTTTTATCAACAGTAAAACCTGGTTGCGCATACCCTAAACAGGGTACTGGCAGCAAACAACAATGGCAGCCATAAAAGCTGCCATCGTTTATATACGCCACCAGGTTAGTCTCCTTTATAATTCTCTTAACCAAATATTGCGATAGCTGATGGGTTCACTTTTATCGCCATGCGACTGCAGCTTTATGGGTGATGCGCCATGTACCCGGTACGCGGGCTGACCAATATAGGGTGTATCGCCGAGCAGGGTAGTATTGTTTTGTACCAATATTCCATTGTGAAAAACCGTTACGTGTGCGGGCGACTGAAGAATGCCATGATCGTTGAAACGCGGCGCCGTCCAAACTACGTCATAAGTTTGCCACTCACCGGGTTTGCGCGATGCGTTTGCCAACGGAACCGCCTGTTTGTACATACTGCCTACCTGTCCGTTTACATACGTGGTGTTTTTATAATTGTCCAGCACCTGCAATTCATACCCGCCGGCACCCCATGGTAAGGCCGCCAAAAAAATGCCGCTGTTGCCGCGTGCCTGCCCGCTGCCAGTAATGTTTTGGGGAATACGGTACTCCAGGTGCAACTGGAAATCCATGAATTTTCTTTTGGTCTGCAGGTCGCCCGCAGTTTTATCTACGGTCATGATGTTATCAGACAATGTCCATTTTTTGGTAGCGGCAGAATCCTTTAGCAGCATCCATTCATCCAGGTTTTTGCCGTCAAACAAAATGATTGCGTCTGATGGCGGAGCAGCAAAGTTTGCGCCCGGTGTAATTATCTTAGGCACGGGTGTATAGAACTCCGTCTCTTCGGGTTTGGTTTGGGCGGAACAAAGGCCTGTAATCGCAAACGCAGCGCAGAATAAATAAATGTTTTTTTGCATAGTAAAAAAATGAAAATTTATTATAAATGTTGAAAATTCAGATCCAGATAATTACCAGGCCACGCATCCACTTTTAAAATCGGCAAAGCCTGTCTTGTATTTACATTTATCGTATTTGTTTTTGACGGATCGTATTCCAGGACGCGAGGCATCGCATCAAAAGACCAGGAGACGCGAGGCATCGGACCAGGAGACGCGAGGCATCGCGTCTCTACTATAATTCCCTAACCCAAATATTCCGGTAGCTGATGGGTTCGCTTTTGTCGCCATGGGCTTGTAATTTAATCGGTGCAGCGCCGTGTTTTTTATAGAATGGGGTACCAATGTAAACCGTCTGGCCTTTCAGCTCATAATGATTTTGCATTAATATGCCATTCTGGATAACCGTTACATAGGCCGGCGTCTTCACCGTGCTATCGTCATTAAACCGGGGTGCGTTCCAGAAAATATCATAGGTCTGCCATTCACCCGGTTTTTTGCAGGCATTGGCCAAGGGTACTGCTTGTTTATAGACGCTGCCGGTTTGCCCGTTTACGTACGTGCTATTGTTGTAACCATCCAGTATTTGTATTTCGTAACCGTCATCGCCCGGACCGGTAGAAGCCAGGAAAATACCACTGTTGCCCCTTGCCTGGCCGGTACCGGTAATATCGGCCGGTATACGCCACTCCAAATGCAGCTGGTAGTCAGTAAAAGATCGCTTCGTTTGTATATTACCGGTAGCTTTATCCACCGTAAATACGCCATCCGCTACTTTCCATTTTGCTGCATCGCCCGGCGTATTTACAGATGTCCATTCATCCAGGTTTTTACCATCAAACAAAATAACGGCATCAGATGGTGCAGCGGCATTCGTATTTCCGGGTGTTACTATTTTTGGCACAGGACTGTAAAACTCCGTTGCTTTTGGATCCCCTTTTACCTGTGCCGACAGCCCCGTTGAAAATATCGCAGCAAGAAGCACAGCCGAAACGAATTTATTGCTCATGTCTGTATTTTTTTAACCCTATTCCGTTGATGCAGCAAGCGTTAATGCAACCACACGGTTTGCCTGCCTACACTTTCGGCAACGTATACCCGTTGTGGTATTCCTTTAATAAATATTGTTTGTTGATGTCTTTATCGGTGAAACGTTCCGTTGCCCCATCCCACACCAGTTTCTTACCGCTGCGGAACGCAATATTGCCCATCTGTGCTACGGTGGCCACGTGTGCCCCAGCTTGTATAGAACAATGCAAATCTTCCGCTTTGCGCGATTTAACTGCACTTACAAAATTTTCCCAATGCTTATCAAGCCCGTTGTCAGATGGCTTTACCAGTGGCTTGCTCACTTTATTCTTGCTTTGTCTTTCTTCAATAACTTCCCAGCCGCCGCGGTTTAGAATCAACGTTCCGTTGTTACCAATGTATGCAATACCGTGGTCGCGTCCATAAGATCCATTGTCAATTCCCATTGCAGAATCCCAAACCATGTTGAAGCCGTCGAACTCATACAATGTTGTAAGCGTATCAGGTGTTTCTTCATATAAATCAGGATAGGCAAACCGGCCACCCAGTGCGGCAACAGATTTTGGCACCGGCGAGTTCATGCCCAGTAAACCATAATCCAGCAGGTGCACGCCCCAGTCGGTCATCAGGCCGCCGGCATAATCCCAGAACCAGCGGAAATTAAAGTGAAAGCGGCTTGCATTAAACGCCCGGGTAGGCGCCGGCCCCAGCCATTGCTTGTAATCCACGCCGGCGGGTGGCGCTGTATCTGCCACTACGGGACCTGGTTTCATCCATCCCTGGTAACACCAAACTTTAACGGTGCGTATGTTTCCTAATTGACCAGTCTTCACAAAATCTACCGCATCGCGGAAATGCTGCTGGCTGCGTTGCCATTGACCCGCCTGTACAATTTTTGAATACCGCTGTTGTGCAGCTACCATGGTACGACATTCTATAATTGAATTGCCAACGGGCTTTTCTACATACACATCTTTGCCGGCTTCGCAGGCATGTATCATTATAAGCGCATGCCAGTGATCCGGTGTTCCGATTATTACCGCGTCAATGTCTTTCTGATCCAGCAACTTACGGTAATCATCATAGGTTTTTATCTTTGATGTGTCCACGCCTGTTTTGCCTAATTCCTCCAGCCTTTTACCGATCACGTTTTTATCTACATCACACACTGCCACCAGGTTTACCCCGGGTATTTTTATGGCCGATTTTACATTTGACCATCCCATTCCATTGATACCGATGGCGCCAATGTTTAGCTGGTCTGACGGCATTACTTTGTTTTTAAAATACGCAAATGCACTGTTATCAAATGCGGCTGCCAGCGACCCGGCGCCCAGCAACAAAGAAGACTGTTGGAGAAATTTTTTTCTTGAAGCCATGTTGAGTTGGATTGATATTATTTAAGGAGATTTTTTTTCATATAATCGGCACTGATCTTTATACATTCAAAAACGGGCCTCGTGTATTGCTCCTGTTCAACAAATACATAATCTACGCCCGCTTCTTTCTGGTATTTAAAAATAGATTTCCAGTCAATTACTCCCTTGCCCACTTCACAGGTCTGGCCTTTTGGTTTACCTGCTGTTTTAGCTTCCATGTCTTTGATGTGCCACAGCGGAAAACGGCCCGGGTATTTTTTAATCCACGTAATCGGATCCTGTCCTGCGTTTGCAAACCAATACAAATCCATTTCAAATTTTACCAGGCCGGGTTCTGTATTTTTCAGCAGGTAATCATACGCAGTAGTATCGCCCATGGCATCAAATTCAAACCAATGGTTATGGTAACCGGTTGTCATACCTGCCGCTTTGCTTAATTCGCCGGCTTTGTTCAACCGCTCCGCCATCAGTTTAAAATTATCGGCCGTGCGGTGACTGTCGTCCATATAGGGTATAACAACATACTTATTTCCCAAAATCGTTGCGTCTTCCAGCAGGTTTTTCCAGCTGTCCCAATTATAGCTGGTATCATACATCATATCCAAAATATTGTAATGACCACTTGGCGTACTAAGCTGGTGTTTTTTTAGTAACGCAGCCATTTCTTTTACACTGCGACCAAAAAACTGGCGTGTTTTATAATCATAGCCATACAATTCAGTCATGGTATAGCCAGCTTTGGACACTTCCGATAGCGAATGCTCCAGGTCTTTGGCTACCTCATCCCGAACCGTATACAGCTGAATGCCCAAATCTTTGTGCATCTTAAAGAAGTCTGAAGGGGCGGCCATTAGTGCGGCGGCGAATAGGGAACTGTGCTGAATAAATCTTCTGCGTGTGAGCATGGCAAGCTTATATTTAATTTTGAAAGAATGGAGACGAAAATTACGAAAATTTGATATAAGGATATATTTATTAACAGACTTTAATCATTTGACATTTTGGGGGGTTAATTGTATGTTTGGTGCTTTTGGATACCAGCAGCAGTGCCCTGATTTGGCTTTGGTTGCGTCGCACACTTGTACGGCAGCAAGCATTTCAGCGCCTGCAATACATAAACCGCTTACAGACAGATGCCATTTGCAGATAAAATAAAATCGAAACCAAAACTTAAGCGTTTAACCTTGTGGTTGATTGCTTCAGGAGGCGGCGTGCGCCCGCGCTGGTGGGTAAGAAATTTTGTAAACCCTTTTTATCACAAAAAAGGTAGGAACACGCGCATCTTCCGCAGGGCCAGGATAGACACCATGCCGTTCAATATTTTTGAAATTGGCGATAACAGTACCATTGAAGATTTTACATTTATCAATAACGGTGTGGGAGCTGTACAAATTGGCAATGCCGCTTTTATTGGCGCCATGAATGTAATTATTGGTCCCGTAAAAATTGGTAATGATATTATGACCGCACAAAATGTGGTAATGAGCGGACTCAACCATGGTTTTAGCGATGTTACCATCGGTTTCCGCTACCAACCCTGCACCACCGGATTGATTACGATTGGTGATGGCAGCTGGATAGGCGCCAACGTGGTTATTACTGCCGGTGTGTCGGTGGGCAAATACTGCGTTATTGCAGCAGGCAGCGTGGTTACCAAAGACGTACCTGACTATTCAATTGCTGCGGGCAGTCCGGCCAAAGTCATCAAGAAGTTCAATCACGGCACAAAAGAATGGGAGAAGGTAACTGCCTCATAATGATGATTTTTTAATTCTTTCGCCTGCCCCAATCAGCAGCAGGCTGCCCAACAACATCAATTTCAGTAGTTGTTATGAAAAAAATGTACCACCTCGCTACCTGCAGTACTTGCAGCGCCATTATCAAAGACACAAAACCTGCTGCCAAAGGAGTTGTTATGCAGGATATCAAAACGGAACAAATAACCGCGGCGCAATTAGATGAAATGAAAAAGATGGCAGGCAGCTATGAAGCGCTCTTTAGCAGGCGGGCCATGAAATACAAGGAACTGGGCCTCAAAAACAAATCACTTACGGAAAAAGATTACCGGCGTTTGATACTGGAAGAATATACTTTCCTGAAAAGGCCGGTTACCATCGTTGACGATAAAATTTTTATTGGCAGCGAGAAAAATTCGGTGGCTGCGCTCAAAGCTGCCCTTTCCCAATAAGCAATTTGGTGGATGGCTCCAGGCTGATTCCATAAAAATGCCCGTTTTATTTCAACTGTAAGGTGTCACTTGTTCCTGCTCTTGTAGCCATTGCCAGCGTTTTATTTTCTGCCAAAGATTGTCCGTAAGACGGAATCAGTTGCTTCAATTTATTTTGCCACTCCGTAGTTTGCAGCTGTTCCGGGAAACAACGCTGCAAAAGATCCAGCATAATGGCTACGGCGGTGGAAGCGCCGGGCGAAGCGCCCAGTAAAGCCGCAATGGATCCGTCCGCAGCACTCACTACTTCAGTACCGAATTCCAGCACACCGCCTTCTTCTTCATTCTTTTTTATTACTTGCACCCGTTGCCCGGCTATTTCCAGCGTCCAATCGTTCATGGTAGCAGACGGCATGTATTCAAGCAAGGCATCCATCCGGTCTTCAGCAGACTGGCTTACCTGTTCAATCAGGTATTTTGTGAGCGCAAGGTTGTGCGCACCCGCCATTACCATTGGTTTTATATTGCTGAATTTAATGGAAGCAGGCAGGTCCCAAAATGATCCGTTTTTTAAAAATTTGGTGGAAAAGCCTGCATAAGGCCCAAATAGTAAAGATTTTTTTCCGTCTATAATCCTGGTATCCAGGTGAGGTACGCTCATCGGCGGAGAACCAACCGACGCCTTGCCATACACTTTCGCATTGTGCTGCGCTATCACGTCCTGGTTGTTGCAGATAAGCCATTGCCCGCTAACCGGAAAGCCGCCATAACCCTCGGCTTCCTGTATATCCGACTTTTCCAGTAACGGCAATGAACCGCCGCCGGCACCAATAAAAATAAATTTTGTCCGGATGGATCGTTTCTTATTGGTGGTAAGGTTTTTTATTTCGATGTTCCAGTTGCCGTCCGCTTCTTTTACCAGGTCGCGCACCTCGTGTGCAAGGTGGAAGGTAACACCCGGCAGATCAAAAAGATGGCGGAACAATTTGCGCGTTAATGTGCCAAAGTTTACGTCGGTACCAAGACCCATGCGGGTGGCGGCACAGGGTTGGCTGGCATCCCGGCCTTTCATTACCAGGGGCATCCACTGGTGCAAGGTGCTGTGGTCTTCTGTATATTCCATTTCCTGAAAAAAATGGTGCCTGGTCATGGCCAGGTAACGCTTGTGCAGAAATTCCACATTGTCTGCGCCCCATACAAAGCTTATATGTGGCACCGGGGTAATAAACGCTTTCGGCTGGCGAATATATTCTTGCTGCAACAGGAACGACCAGAATTCTTTTGATATTTCAAACTGTTCTGCAATATGAATGGCCTTATTGATACTGATGCTGCCGTCTTCATTTTCAGGCGTATAATTTAATTCACAAAAAGCTGCGTGGCCGGTTCCCGCATTGTTCCATGCATCCGAACTTTCCAGCGCCACACTGTCCAGGCGCTCCAGTACCTCAATATTAAAAGACGGGTTCAATTCTTTCAGCATTACGCCCAGGGTTGCACTCATAATACCTGCACCTATTAACACGATATCCGGATTGCTTGCATTGTCAGAACGGCTCATATTTTTGTTTTGTAGTTTTTTTATGGAACCATGTTTTTTCCGTGCTAACTGTTACCATAACATGCAACGGGTCTTTGCGAAATTATTACTTACGGGCATATGCTGCGCTTATAATATGCATACGCATGTGCAAGGTTGTTAGCAGCAAAAACAGGATTGTCCGATCGCTTTCTTTGGTGTAAAAACAGTTCGTTATTTATCCTTGATGGCTGGTTTGCGCCGCACACTTTTAATAATGGATAAACGAGGGGGTTATTGGATACCCGGGCGGCGCAAACGCAGGATTTTTTAAAAAAGACGTATCTGTCAACGTACGCAAAAAAGCAGTCAGCTGACTGGTTTCATAATTGCTCAACGGAATTTTTTGCTGCAGCAAGGAATCCGTGTCGGCGGTCACCTGCATTTTATTCCGGTAATGTTCATAGACATTCTGCAGGCTGAAAAACCGCCCATCATGCCCATATGGAAATGTAATGGCAACATTCCGCAGCGAAGGAACTTTAAATTTGAGCGAATCTTTTTTGTTGCCGGTAATTTTCATTCTTCCGTAATCGGCGAGGGTGCTGTCTGCCTGCAATCCTGTATTGCGGTAAGATAAATCAGTAAATAAAGGAGTGGCATGGCAACTCCTGCATTTTCGCTGAAAAATTTCATAGCCTAATTTTTCAGGTAATGAAAATTCTGCTTCGCCCCGCGTTACTTTATCATATTTGCTGTTGCTGCTAACCAGCATCAGCACAAACTGGCTCAGGGCCATGGTCATTTTTTGAGTGGTGATAACAGGTGCGCCAAATGCTGCTGTAAACATTCTTTTGTACGCGGTATCCCGGTTCAGTTTTTTAACCACATTGGCCAGTGTTTCCCCCATTTCATTTATTGCGGTAAGTGGTGCCAGTGGTTGCAGGTCAAGGTGGGTAATGCCGCCATCCCACATAAATTCTTTCTGCCAGGCCAGGTTCTGCAACGCCGGTGCATTGCGGGTGGTAAGACTATTATTGAAACCATGACTAAGGTTGTGATCGTACGTGCTGAACCCTCCGAACTGCTGGTGGCAACCCGCGCAGGAGATGGTAGAATCTTTGCTCAGCTTTTCATCATAAAATAATTTTCGGCCCAGTTCAAAACCTTGCCTGGTCAATGGATTTTTTTTGAAATCATACACCGGTGATGGCCATCCAGCAGGTACTACAAATTTGAGTGGGGTAGGTTTGCTGCCCGCATTTATCCAGGCAACGCCTGCCAGAAAAAACAACGCGATAAATAGTATGGTCTGTATCCTCATGGTGCAACGGAAAACATGGCGCTGTAATTATCAGCAATTTTCTTGGCCAGTTCACCCGGCTGGTGGCATACGGGCGACTGCGCAATTTTTAATGGGTGTACGGCATTAAACCATTGTAAAACATCTGCATTTACAACAAACGACGACCGCGCTGTACCGTTTTTGTTTAATACCAATGTTACTTTTCTTAATGCATTTTGCCCGTGCCGGAAACCGCCCACATCCCAGGTAAAACTATGCGCCGGCGCCGGTGAAACATCGCTTTGTCCTTCCAGTTTGGCAAAAATATATCCGCTATTCCAGGTCCAGAACATGCCGTTGGCAGGGTCGAGACCGCCCGTCTGTACGCCGCCCGTATTGGTAGCGCTATCCACACCTAACACAAATGAAATAGTCGCAACAGGTGCGACCGTTAACAATTCAATCGTCTTTGAAAGAGTGTCTGCTTCGTTTACAAGAAAATACCGGCCTGCCAAACTGGTTTCAACCTGGTTGTTATCTGTAAGGGAAATAGCAGAAATATAATACCTGAACTTGCTGATGATAAAAGGTTCTCCAAAAGGGTTGGTATAGGTTTCATCAAACAATTTCATTTCTTTATTACCCACCCAATGCTTCAATTTTATACTGGTAACGATGGATTGTTTCGCCTTACCGCGCGTAAATGCACCCGTTATTAAGCAGGTGATAAGAACGATTACAAAAGGTATTTTTAACATTACAGGCACTTAGTGTAAAGATACGAAGGCCAACCGCTAATGGGTTGGCGCTAACTGCAGCGGCCCGCTGCCAAATGGCTAATGGGTTGCTACTGTATCAATCTTTTTAAAATCGTATCCACGCCGCTTAAGTTCCCTGATCAGTTCCGGAAGCTGTAAATAGAATTTATCCTTACGCCGGGGGTCGGTGCCAATGTGCACCAGTAAAATAAACCCATTTAACCCATCGGGCGACTGCTGCTCATACTGCAAAATGGACTGCAGGATGGTTTTGCTGTCTACGTATTTGGTGCCCATTTCAGGATAAGTATAATCTGCGTTGCTGCGGGTGCCCGAAGAATATGATACCAGCTGCAGGCCTAGTTGTTTTGTCCAGGCCGCAATGCTATCGTTAAACCATTCATACGGTGGCAAAAAATAATGCGCCTGTTGATACCCGATTCCATTTTTGCCCAGTTCGGCATAAGCTTGTCGCAGGTCATCTTTAAACTGGCTGTGGGTAACCAATAAACTGTCTCTTTTTTCCCAGTCGCAATACAACAAATGTTTGTCTGAGTGCGTGCCCAGGTAGTGTCCGTCTTTTTTTAAGCCACTGATAATAGAAGCAAAATTTCTATTCCGGTAAAAATTTCCCGTCAGGAAAAAGGATGCCTGTATGGTATCTTTTTTAAGGGAGGAGCGAATGGAATTGCCGCCATCTGCAAATTCATCTCCGGTAAACACCAGTGCGATTTGTTTTTTCTTTGTGTTGCCCCGCACAATTGCGCCATGGTCTGTTGTTACCGGCTTCCTTACCGCGCTTTGTTTTGCCTGCGCTTCCCGCTGGGCCAATAAATAAACGAGGCTGGCTGTACCATCGGTGGTTGGTTCATTGGTGCTGTAATCGCCCGCATCGTCATGATACACCACCAGGTCTGATTGAAACGCGGCGTTTACATCCGGGTTGTAAAGTTTAAGTCCGCGCAGATTTTTATAGATGCTTCCAGCTATCGGGCCATCCACCATTCCCCCATTTAGATCATAACGTTTCAACACAGCCAGTGAAGAATGCGGGTACAGGGGTGTGTTGCCGCCAGCTGGTAATCCGTACACCATACTTTTTCCCCATGGATTGCAACCAAACAACCAGTCGAACCCAGCCTGTTCCAGTTGCGCGTATTGCTCATCACCGCTCATGGTCCGGTAGAGATAACATTGAATAGTAAATGAAACCGTTAAATTATTAGAGCACCAGATAAAAGGCACGCCGCGGTAGAAAGCATTTTGTTTTGCTTTTGTCCACACCCTGTCGATGCCCTCTTTGTAATAGGCAATTAATAATTTTTTATTCTTTGCATCTGCAGTTCCCGCCAGTTCATAATGACCAAAATTATGAAATGGGTACCACTGGTAATGGCGCGCTGTGTCCGCGCCCATCCAGGGGGTTACTTTTTCCTGTGCACTGTACTGAATGGATTGCGTAAGAAATTTTTTATTTTTAGTAAGCCGGTAGAGATTGGCGGCAGCCAGCTCCATATCATCCACCCAATTGCCTTCTTCATAAAAATAGGGCTCCCTGTTGGGTGCAGTTTGGGCCACACCCGGTTTATCCAATCCTAACTGGTAGGCCGTATTTGATTTTGCTGCCAGCAACTGCGACAGGCCGGTGTCTTTCTTTTCATACAGCATTGCACCCAATGCAAAGGCACTTGCAAATTTGCCTGCCGCCGAGGCCACACCGGAACTTTGATTTTTGTATCTCCCCAGGCCCTGTGGCTGACCGGTGGCAAAATAAACAGGCCGCCCTTTGCCTTTACCGATACCATAATCTACTGAATCATGATTGGGCAGACGAAAACCTGCATGGTCGCGGTCATCGGCCAGTTGCGTAAACATCCAGTCTTTGCGCGGATGCATTTTTAACAGCCATTCAAGCCCCCAGCGCGCTTCATCCAGCACGTCTGCGTTGCCATTGGTTCCAGGAAGACCATTAGCGGCATGGGCATCTTTAAAAACGCCGGGAAAATCGCGGTATGCCGCCAGCAAATGGTAAGTAGCCGTTGCAGACGTGGTAACATACTGCAGGTAGTCCGTGGCATCGTGCCAGCCCCCGGCCACATCAATGTGCGTGGTGTCGGGCATCGGACCATACATCGTGTACCCATCACCGGTATGGCAGCTATCCTGTAGAAATGGGTTGTAGCCGCTTCGTTGCTGGCGCAGGTAACTGAGTGTAAAATCCGCAGCGCCATCATATACATTATTACCAATCATAAACACGGGCGAAATTACCTTGCCGCATTCAATGAAATAACTGCCTGGTTGTACAAAAGAGGAAAATTGCAGTCGCAGGGTTTGTGCAAACGGACCGTAAGACCCAAAAGCAGTTCCGGTAACGCCCTTGTACACAACGGCTGAGGTTCCGGCGGTTTTTAGTTGAAAGGAGTCCGGCAATGTTTGTTCTTTACTTGCCCAAACCGCGGTTTTTGTTCCTTTACAGGTGTAGCCAAGCTGGTTGATGCGCACCCATTCCTGTGCCTGAACGTTTAAACCGGCAACCAGCAGCAGGGCAACGATGTATTGTTTTAGGAGTGTTCGTTTCATAAATTATAATTTGTACGTTACTGCGCCCATGCATCCCCGTTAATCTGTCTTTCGTTCCGGTCATTTTTCATCATTCAAATCTACGCCCTGCTGTTAAACAATCCACGACAATGCCAATACGCCCAGCAGGCCTGTAACCGACACCAGGGTATCCATTACTGACCATGTTTTGATGGTGTCCTTTAATGACAATTGAAAATATTCCCGGAACAGCCAGAAGCCGGTATCATTTACGTGCGAAAACATCATACTGCCCGCGCCGATGCTTAACACCATTAGGTTGGGATTAATGGCATTACTTGCCAGCATCACCGGCGCAATAAACCCAGCCGTTGTAATGCCGGACACTGTTGAACTGCCAACACAAACCCTGATTATGGCGGCGATGGTCCAGCCCAATACATACGGATTCATGTGAGCGGTATGCAATTGTGCTGCTATCATTTGCGACACGCCCCCATCTGTGAGCACCTGTTTTAGCGCACCTGCCCCACCAAAGATCAACAACAAAGAAGCAACTTCCTTTACGGCGGTTACTAATTGCTGGTGAATCTCCTGCCTGCTATGGTTTTTAAGAATGTCCAGGGAATACAGCGCAAATAAAACGGTAATCAGTAGAGCAACCGTAGCATCACCCATAAACAGTACCGTGTTTTTTATAAAACTGTTGGCCGGGAGAAAAGGCGCCAGTATTGCACTGCCACCAATTAGCACAATGGGCAGCAGCACCGTCAACAAGCTCATGAAAACAGGCGGCAGTTGGTCCGCTTCCATAGCAGGCGCTACAAAAGACAGGTTGGGTGAAGCAGTATATTTTTTTACGGTGGAGCCGTACAGCGCACCGGATATTAAAATAGCGGGTACCGAAATAATTATTCCGTACATCAGGGTGAGGCCCATATCGGCATTCAGTTGTTTTACCAGGAATAACGGTGCCGGGTGGGGGGGAAGAAATCCTTGTGTTACGGAAAGGGAAGCGAGCAGCGGCAGTCCCACATACACGGCCGGCAGTTTATTTCTGAATGCCGCAGTAATGGCAATGGGAACCAGCAACATAAACCCCACGGAGTAAAACAATGGCAGACCGATAACAAAACCGGTTACCATAAATGCCCATCGCAGGTGCTTTATGCCAAACCACACGGTCATCTTAGCCGCAATCTGTTGCGCAGCACCACTAATACCAACCAGCTTTCCGAGCATGGCGCCCAGCGCAATAATGCCGGCGATGGACCCCAGCGTACTGCCCATGCCCGTTTGCAGCGATTGCATCAGGGGCTCCGGCTTCAGACCCAGGACCAGGCCGATGCCGATGGACACAATTAAAAAAGCCAGGAAAGCATGCAGCCTGAAATATGCAATCAGCAGCACCAGTAGAAGTATTCCTGTTACGGTAATGACAATGGGCATTTTGTTACTGTGGTTTTTAGCGAACTAAAATTAACGAACGCTGCGTGATTTACACGATGCCTCCTGCGATTGTTGCGGAGTTGTTGCCATCAATACAGTTTTCATAGAATATATTTACAAAAACTATTGGCATTTGTCTTTTCAGCGGCACTGTTATTGGGTTCTTATCTTATTTTGCCTGCTGCCGATGGCGTGCCGGCAGAGAACCAAAACCGTTTCCTTCTACTACTGGAAAACGCGTTTCCGCCTCGACAGCCTGGAAAAGCAGGCGCTATTTACCAATGGGGTTACCCGACTGTATACGCGCTATTTTGATGTTGACCTGTCGCCGGGCGATTCCGCGCCCCATATTGTGGCACCCATATCGTTCGATACCAGCAGCCTGCCGGCTTCCATTGTACCGGTGGTATATATCAAAAACAGGGTGCTGGAGCAGCTGGACAGCACGCGTACCCGGCAATTAGCCACAGCAATACAGCAACAGGTAAAAGACATCAGCCGGTCTGTCAATATTTCGCCGCGTGAAATTCAATTTGATTGCGACTGGACAGCAACTACCCGCGACAATTATTTTATGTTGCTGCGGCAATATAAAATACTTACCGGTCAAACGATCAGTGCTACCATCCGCCTGCACCAAATTAAATATTCCGCCAGAACCGGTATACCGCCCGTTGATTTGGGGGTGCTGATGTATTACAATATGGGCGATATCAATGCAGGCAGCTCCAATTCCATCTATGAGAAAGGTATTGCTGCGCGGTATGCACCTTCAATAAAAATTTATCCTCTTGAATTAGATATTGCACTGCCAATCTTTGCATGGAGCCTGCAGATACGAGACGGCAAAGTGGTGAAACTGCTTAATAAAATGAGTTTCCTGCATTTTGAAAATGACACTAATTTCACGGCGGTTACAGCCAATAGCTACGCGGTTAAACACGCCTGCTTTCATGGCGGCTATTATTTTAAAGAACAGGATAAAATTAAAACAGAACACGTAACAGCGCAGTCTTTGCTTGATATGGTGGCGCAGGTGAACGCGTATTCCAACCACCGCATCCGCAACCTGATTTTTTATGATCTCGACAAAGAAAACCTTGTTTTATATGACGAAGCTATTTTCAAAAAAATTATGGATCGCCTTGATTAGTTGTTGTGGTATTGGCGGGGGGATTGCCTTTGCGTGCGCAGACGGATGGGGTGAAGAATATGGTGTTTCCAATTTCAGCCCTGAAATATTTGTGGACAGTGCTTACAGCCCATTTTTTTATTCTTCCATGTTCTATTACAAAATCAATTTTGAAGAAAATCAGCACAGCCGGTTTAACGACAAAAATGTACAGGAATGGGCTGGTTTTTTTAAGGGCCTTGTGAGTAAAGATGCGCTTCAATATTTTTTGCAGACAGCTACGGACGCATCAATAGACAGTGCCGCCCGGTGGGTCGCTGGCAAATCTGCACCCATGCCACTGTCCGTACAATCATTCAATGCCCTTAAGCAAAACAACAGCCTGCAACTAACTGCTTTTTTCAATTACCTGCAATTGGCTAAGAAAAGTGAAGCTTTTGCATTGAACGATATCCAGGAACCCTGGAACACAGATTCCACAGCACCTAAAAAAACATATGCAGGTGCCGCGGCGTTGAACCGCGATTTGCTGACCGCTTTTTCAAAAACAACCGATGCGTTTTTAAAAGAGCGGATTTGGTTTCAATTGGTAAGATCTTATTTTTTCAATGGCAATCCGCAACAAGCCATTGATCTGTACACCAGTACAGAAAAGTCAATGCCGCACAACGACATCTACTTTCGCACGCTCGCTTACACCGCCGGCGCCTTTTATAAACTCCGGAATTTTAGCAAAGCCAATTACTATTACAGCCTCGCGTATGATGGTTGCGATGCACTCAAAACCGTTGCGCACTATAGTTTTCATCCACAGGAAGAAAAAGATTGGAACGCAACATTGGCACTTTGCCGTAATAACGATGAACAGGCCACGCTTTGGCAGATGCTGGGTGTTTTTTATGCTGATGAGCAACGCGCCATCAGTGAAATATACCGGCTAAACCCATTGAGTGATAAACTGGACTTGTTACTTGGCCGGGCCATAAATAAATATGAACAAAAATTTACTTACCGGGGTGATGCGCCGTCCTACATGCCGTTTGATACATCGGCTGCTTCCAAACTCCCTGCATTGGTTACAAAAATTGCAACAGCGGCCAACACACGCACACCCTGGATCTGGGAGATGGCTGCGGGATATGTTAATACGCTGGATCAAAAATACGCAGCGGCAGCGATTTGGTTTGCCAGGGCTGAAAAAAGTATACCAGCAAAAAAGGAAGCACAGGCGCAGTTGCGACTGCTTAAACTTATCAATAACGTCGGACAGGCAAAACGTATTGATGCATCGCTGGAGAAAAGTATATTGGCCGATATGGAATGGCTTAAAAATTTTGATGCATCCACTATGCCGGAGCTGCGGTACAGAGATGCTTTCGAATGGATAAAACAAAAACTGGCAGCTAAATATCTGCAACAGAAAGAATGGGTAAAATCAGAATGCTTTTACAGCCAGTCGGCTTTCTATGCAACCAACAAAAACGTGGAAGCTTTGAAAATTTTTCTGGGTAAAATAAACAAGACCCCTTACGAAAAACTTTGCGCAGCGTTCTGCGTAACCAGCATCGCCGATCTGTTTGAATACCAGGCGGTGCAACTGACGTATGCAGACAGTATTGATGTGGCCATCGGGAAAATGCTGAAAGCCGGCCCTGCTGCAGCGTACGTGTTGCCGGGTAATCCTTTTAACGGCAGAATACAGGATTGCCATGATTGCGACCATGCAGCTGCACAAAAAATAAAATACACGAAGCTGTCGCTCCTGCAAAAAATAAAAGAGCTAAAAGATAAGTTAAACGCGGGCACGGATGTGTACAGCAATGCGTTGCTACTGGCCAATGCTGCGTATAATATCAGCCATTTTGGAAACGCCCGTTTTTTTTATGAAGGTAAAATTATCGGACTATCACCGTCAAGCCCAACCTCGATAGATTCCGTATTCAGGAGCATGCTTACTGGCATGGAGGTGGCCAGCAAATACTATAATTTGTGTTTACAATACGCTGCTACCGATGAACAAAAAGCCAAATGCCAGTATATGCTTGCTAAATGCCAGCGCAATGCATGGTATTTTACTACAATTTATAAAGAAGATAACCCGTATAGCGACAAGCCGGTTGACTTTATAGCGTGGGACGGCTTCAAAGCATTGAAACAATATTCAAATTCGCAGTATTACAAAGAGGTAATTAAGGAATGCGGATATTTTAAAACCTATTCACTCAAGGGCCGTTAAAAACTTTATAATCCCGCACCCATCGAAGACCACCAAGTTAACACGACTTTACCTGGTCGACTTCTCAGGCGCCGCGTTGCATTGGATGGTCGCATTAAGCAATCAGCATTTTTAAAATGGAAGATCATCCTCTGCTGGCATATCGCTGCCATTCCTTACTGCAGCCGGTGCTGAAGCGGGCTGTCCGCCGCCGTCTTTTTGTTTGCCCGTTACTACTTTCCAGGCCTTTACATCAGTATACCACCGCCCATTGTATTCGCGGCTTTCCACGTCAAAAGAAACATCTACCGCGTCGCCCAGCTTAAATCCTTTAATATCTATTTTATCGCCCCATACGGCAATGCATACTTTTTTGGGATAAGTATCGCCTGTTTCCAGGATAAATTCCTGCTTCTTCCAGGTGCCGTTCTTGCCTTGTCCTTCCTGTGCTGGTAACAATTGTGTGATTTTTCCGCTGATGTCCATAAAAAACGATTTGCACAAAAATATTGATTTCTTAAAAGCAGCAGGAAATGTTTTTTTCCCTTTTTTTGCGGTTGTTTTCCGCTGTATTGCTTTGTGCAGGCATCAAATTCCTAGCGCCGTTTTCCTTTTAGCGGTTCCAGTAAACCGGCCAGGCCGTTTATTTTAATCTCGTAGATTGTTTCCAGTAAGGTGCCCAGTTTGCCTTTCGGAAATCCTTTGCGTTGAAACCATTCCAGGTAACTGACCGGCAAATCGCACAAAAAATAATCTTTATATTTTCCAAAAGGCATTTTCATACCTGTTGGTGGCACTAATTGAAGTAGCAGGGCAGGGTCAGGAACCGGTGGTGTTTGTGCTGTCATTGATTGTGTAGTTAATTTTCTAATACTCCGGATCTTTCTCCATCAATCCCATGTTCATTAATTTAATGCGCACGCCGTTTACACCACGGCTCAGCTGCGCCGCCAGTTCTTTTAAATCCTTGCCGTTGAGGTGAGCTTCTTTTAGTAAAGCTTCGTCGTCTTTCGACCATTTTTTTCCGTAATTACCTGATTTGGCAAAACTCGCTTTGCTTTCTTTACCGGATGTTACTGAATCATACTTGTCCCAATCTTCATTAAAACTATTTCGCTGGTATTTTTTAGCAGTTACCATAACAGCCGGTTGTGGCTGCGCCAGTTCTATGCTGTGCAAAGGATTTATTTGCGCCGGAATTTTCAATTTTATCCTGGCCCGTGTAACGGCTACGTACAAAATATTTATTTCCTCGGCCAGCCTGTTTTTATCCAGTTCGGTCATTGCCGCGCCCCCATATTGTGCAACCTGCTTTTTCAATTTTTCCTCATTCATAAAATCGTTCAGGAGGGTAACCTCATCATATTCCATTCCCTTGCACCTGTGTACCGTACTGAAAATCATGTCCGCCTCTTCTTTGGATCCGGTATGGTGTGTCTTTAATTCATTGATAAGCCCAGGAAGTTTATTACCAAACTCTTTTACAACATCCAGCATCATACCAAGACTGTTGTCTTCTGTTTTGCTGATATAATCTTCCAGTTCCTTTATGGTTTTCATGCCCGCTATCAATGCATCTTTTATTTTTTCCGGTTTACCGTTATACAGGCTAAGTACATCATACAAAGAAGCGCCTTCATCTGCAAAAGTGTAACTGTTGATATTGCCTTCAAAAAAAACTTTTTTTATATCGCCGCGCTGCCATTGGGCAATGGCGCTAAGCAATAAACCAAGGTTGGTCCTCCCCAGCGTAGCTTTTGTTTTTATGCCCTCATCCGGCTGCCCGGCACCTACAATTTTAATTGCCGGATCATATTTCAATATTTTTTTCCAGGCAATGATGCGGTTTGCCACCAATGCTATTTCTTCATCGAAACGGAAACTGTTGCTTAAGTGATGCACCGGAAAATCTACCTGTTGCAGGCTGTTGATGGCATAACGCCAGCCATAAATCTGCTGGTGGGTATCGCCTACGATAATCTTGATGGCCTTCTGTTGCAAAAAAACGTCCAGCATAGCAGCGCTGGCGTCTTGTCCTTCATCAAACAAAATATAATCGTACGGCAATACCGGGTGTAACAGCTGGAATTTTTTCAAATAAAAATCATGGGTGACCGCTATCTCGCCTTTATCCATTTTGGCCAGTGCAGTACGGGTGGCTTGTTCAATTAATTTATAAAAATAATTTACAAAGGTTTTTGCTTTAGCGTCAATAACCACATCCTCATAGTTGATATCCTGCACACGGGCCGTTTTGCTGTTGCAGAAATAACTGATAAACTTGTTTACATGACTGGCAATAATAAAATCAGTGTGCCGGTCGCCGGTTTGTATGTTCAAAATATCACACAACTCATAAGTGGTGTAACCCTGCTTTACCTGGTAATTACTGAATTTAATTACATGGTCGTATGCAAGCGAATGTGCGGTTTCTACTTTTACATGAGTTAAACCTGCCGCCGCAAATTTTTGAAGCGCCTCCGTTTTTACAGTTTTATTAAAAGCAAGGTACAAGACCTTGCTGCCCGCCGGCCGGCTTTTTGCGTATTCAATTAAGGTGGTGGTTTTGCCACTGCCCGCCACCGCGTTTATCACCAGGTTCTCATTTGTATTGATGACAGCTACCTGTTCTGCTGTAAGTTCCATAAGCTACATTTACTTGTCTGAATTGCTAATAAATTTAGTGCAATTTTTTTGGATTATACTCAGTAAATGGACCCTGCTGTTTTTGCGGAGTGCTGCGGGGGATTAACCGATGGTGATTAATTCACAAAAATTTCATCTGTAAAAAACCAGCCTTTCTGTCCTTTGGATGGATGCCAGGCCGGGAGTTTGGCCACTGGCACCGCCACCACTTTTATAAAGTTAACCAGGGTGGTTTTAAAATTGCAATCGAACCCCTGCATATAAGCGGAGCGCATACTATCTGGCTGCTGCGGTACCATGCGGCCCAGGCGTACCAGCTTTTTTTCATTGCTCCCACCCCATATTTCAATAACAGCCGGTGGCATAATATAACCCCCTATTTCTATTGCAGTACTCAATGTAACGGACGATACCATTACCGGTTTAGCGTAATGCAATAACATTTCCATTTTATTGCTTCTGAAACCCAGCCATTTTCCATTGCGTAAATTGGCTTCGCCTTTTTCCATATTAACAAGCGTTTGAGCGCCGGCCGTTCCTTTGTAAACAGAATCAAGTGGCGTGAGCGAACGGATGGAATCTGCCGTATAGGTATTCTTGTAAAAGGTAACCACAATGGAATCACTACCCAGCCAGCCTTTTTTAAATGCTTTCGCTTTGAAGACGGTATTCCTGTTAATCAAGACATCATTTTTATAGATGGCTGCGTGCACGCTATCGGGCATCGTTCCGTCTGTAGTGTAGCGGATGGTTACACCTTTTATATAGTGTTTGAGTTCTAATGCCAGCGGTGCAGCGCCAATAATGCGCGTCTCGGTTTCCAGTAAAGGCGGCGTTAGCTTCAGCATCAGGCTGTCGTTCATAAACCCGGTTTCAAAACTAATTTTAGGATTTGTTTTCCGGATGATGTCCATGTCTGCTGTTGTAACCGGCGCGTTCCATAAAAAAACAGCCTCGAGTGCGGGAAATGCCGCCAACATTTGCACATCCTGCCGGGTAACGGCAGTTCCCGACAATGATAAATGCTTAAGAAAAGGCAAGGTGCTTAATCCCGAAAGGCTTTTACCCGGAACGGTACTAAAATTGAGGTTGAGTTTCCTGAGGTTGGTAAATTGTGCCATCACCTTAATATCTTCTTCTTTGACTGGCATATAAGCCATATCCATTGATACAACCTGCGTTTTTAATGCGAGCAATTCTTTTAAAGCTGCAGTGGTATAATTTTGGCGATTATAGAAATTTACTGCGAGGGCGGGAGAATGGAGCGCGAGGGGTTGAACGAGCCGGTTGGTATTGGTTAATTTTTCGATGTTGTTGTCGTCTGCAGCCGGAAAATCGTATACCGCTTCGGTTGAACTGCCGAACAAATGATTCGCCAGCATTCGCAGGCTGTCGGTGGCCGGTAATTCATTTACTTTTTGTTTGAAACTGGCGCCGCTTTTAATCCACTGAAGAAATATAGCCGTCTCTTCATCATCCAATTGTGGTTTACCCGCGGGCGGCATGTGTTTTTTTTCCGTCTCCGGTAAATGGATGCGCTGCATTAGCAAACTGGTTTCAGGCTGACCGTTTGTCCATAGTGCACCATGCTTGCCACCCTTCATCAGCAACGCCACCGTTTCCATTACCAATTCACCTTTGGCTTTTTTACTGCTGTGACAGCTCATACATTTTGTTTCAATGATTGGCTTAACCATATCTGCATACACCACTGCATCTTCCAGTGCAACCACCGGTTTTATTTTTTCTGGTGTAACCGGCGCCAGCAAATAGTTCTCTCCATGCGTAATATTTGAGCCCTGGTGCCCGGTAAAAACAATGAGTATTAAAGAAAGAATGGCAGCCAGTTGGGGCATGAACCTGCGGCGATGAATGCTGTTGCGGAAAGCATACCAGAAAAAAGAAAACAATGCAATGGCCACACCGCCCCATTTGTGCCACCACAATGCCTGGGGATTGTACCCTTCTTCTTTCGATAATAAAAAACCCATCACGGCGGTAAGCGCAGCTGTAAATGCAGTGATAAGCAATAGCCATTTACCAATTTCATCTTCCGGCCCCGTGAAAACGCCGCTGGTTTTTGCCTGTACTACAAGGCTCCAGCAGATATACAGTACCAGCAGTACAATTGGGAAATGCAACACCAGTGGATGCATTCTGCCCATTACCTGTAGCCACAGCGGAACCTGCAGCCTGTCACCCGCAAGTACAAACAATACGAGCAGGCAGTTAAGACACAAAATAATATTGAACAGGATGTTTTTCCAGCGTTGCATGCAGTAATTCTGATTTTTAAAATGCGGCGGTAGGATGTTTTGCGCCGCTGCATCAATAAGATAAAGGCTGGTCTTAAAAAGCACAAATTGACCGTGCCGCATCAAATGCTATTTCCTGTTGCCGTTAGCTAACGGGTAACAATTTATACGGATACACATGCCCGGAATTCCATTGTGCCACATAGATACTGCCTTCATCATCTACACACACATCGTGCGGATACTGAAAAACCTTTTGTGTCTGGTACATCTCTTCCGGCACACCTTTATTATATACGGGTACTGTTCCTGCAAGATTAGACACTACCTTATTGTCTTTGTCAAGGATGGTTACAAACCCAGACTGTTTACCTTCTGCATTTTTACTCTGCAAAACCGCCGCATACAAATAATCATCTTTGATAACCGGCCGGCAGACCCATGCACCGGGCAGCGGTATCGTTTCAATGTATTTTCCATCCAGTGTGTATCTTTTAAAAGCATTTTGCTGGCGCGAGGTAACCAGCAGGGTAGGATTTTCTTTCTTCCGGTAGTCGATGCAGACACCGTGTGCATTTAAAAGGTTTTCCTGTTTTTCTCCACGGCCCCCAAAATGCCGGATGTATGCGCCTTTATAATTGTACTGAATAATAAAATCTTTGCCATAGCCGTCCGCAACGTAAATATCACCGTTGGCTGCGATAGCAGTCTCCGTTGGAATGTATTCCTCCGCTTTGGTATACATGCCCGTTTCTTTTGGATAATCCAATACCATCAATTCTTTTCCGTCAATGGTTGTTTTGATTACCTGGTGCCGGTTGTTATCGCAAATGAATAATACTTCTGTGCCATTCTCATTAAAAAGTGTGAGGCCATGTGCGCCGGGATAAGTAGTGCCCCAGGTGCTGATGAGCTTTCCTTTTTTATCATAGATTATCACATTGTTTTTTGTTTCATTGGTCAGCAAAAGAATACGTCCTTTACTGTCCTGCACCATTTCATGGCAATCTTTCACCGGGTACCTGGCAGCGTCCAGTTCCCCCCATTTGCTGTCTAGCCTGTACCGCTTGTTATTGCTGCCCAACACAACTTCATCTTTATTTCCAAAAGAAAATGAAGGAACCAGTAACATACCTGTTGCGGCTGCGGACGATTGACGGATAAATGTTTTGCGATCCATAATATGTAAAATGTCTGTTGTCTTTTTTTATACTTGCTGATGATCATTTAAACGAACGCGGTTAATTCACTTTCAAACTTCGGAGTCCTACGCCATCAGTCCCTTTATCACATTCCCCTCCACATCTGTAAGGCGGTACCGCCGGCCCAGGTGTTTAAATGTTAATTCTTCATGGTTGATGCCCATCAGGTGTAATATAGTAGCGTGCAGATCATGCACATGCACCGGGTCCTTGATGATATTGTAACCGAACTCATCTGTTTCGCCGTACACACCGGGTTTTACACCGCCGCCCGCCATCCAGATGGTGAAACAGCGGGGATGGTGATCCCTTCCGTAATTTTCTTTGGTAAGTTTTCCCTGGCAATAATTTGTTCTGCCAAATTCTCCTCCCCATATCACCAGCGTTTCGTCCAGCAACCCGCGTTGTTTAAGATCGGTAATCAATGCAGCAGACGCCTGGTCGGCATCCTTGCATTGTCCTTTAATTTGTCCGGGTAAATTATCGTGTGCATCCCAGCCCTGGTGGTACAGTTGTACAAAGCGAACACCGTTTTCCGATAATTTCCTTGCCAGTAAACAATTGGCCGCGAATGTGCCGGGCACCATGCATTCCGGACCGTATAATTTTATAATGGATTCGGGTTCTTTAGATAGGTCGGTGACTTCGGGCACAGCGGTCTGCATGCGGTAAGCAAGTTCGTACTGTTGTACTTTTGCATTGATTTCCGGATCACCAAAAGCCGCGTATGATTGCTGGTTAAGGGATGCGATTTTATCCAGCATTGCCCTTCTGTCGGACTTGGTAACGGACTCGGGATCGTTTAAATACAAAACCGGGTTTTCCCCGCTGCTAAACTGTACACCCTGGTGAACAGAATCTAGAAAACCATTGCTCCATAATTTTGAATAGACGCCCTGGCCATTCCCTTTTCCTTTTGATAACAGTACGCAAAATGCTGGAAGGTTTTTATTTTCGCTCCCCAGGCCATAACTCATCCAGGAACCCATGCTGGGGCGGTTACCTACCTGCGCACCCGTCTGGAAAAAAGTAAGCGCGGGATCATGGTTAATGGCTTCCGTATACATACTTTTTATGAAACAAAGATCATCCACCGCCTTTGCAGTGTAAGGCATCAGTTCACTTACCCATGCCCGTGATTGTCCGTACTGTCCGAATTCAAATTTGGTTCCCGCCAGCGGAAATTTTTTTTGATCGGCCGTCATGCCTGTCAGGCGTTGCCCTTTTCGTATGGAATCAGGCAAGTCTTCGCCAAACATTTCCTGCAGCTTCGGCTTATAATCAAACAGGTCGAGCTGTGAAGGTGCGCCATTCTGAAATAGATATATAATACGTTTTGCTTTTGGTGCAAAATGAGGCAACCCGGTCATCAGCATTTTCTCTTCGTTCCGGCTGAATAGATCAGGGATCATTAAAGAACCCAGTGCTACGCTTCCTACACCCAGGCTCAACCGCGACAAAAATCGCCTGCGGTTCATGTTCAGGTGCCGCTCCAGCATCTCTTTTTCCATAATCAGGTTTTAGTAATGCTTTCTTCCAAATTATAAATTGCCTCAATGGTTTTCATCAGTGCCGCCATGTGGTTGGTATCGGGATTCACCGGCATTTTGTATTCGCCCGTTTTAATGGTGCCGGCGGCGTCTAGTTTTTTGGTTGCAAACTGGTCCAGCTGATCCTTGTAATAATCCTGCAATATAGCCAGCTCGTTTTTGTTGGCATTTCGGCAAACAATCAACCGGAAAGCTTTAGCAATCTGCTGATCGCTGTTGGTATTTTCCGTCAATAAGGTTTGCGCCAGTACCCGGGCGGCTTCCAATACGGTTGGGTCGTTTAGCATCATCAGTGCTTGCAGTGGCGTATTTGTTTTCAACCTTTTTACTTCACACTGATCGCGATTGCTTGCATCAAACAATCCCATGGACGGCGGTGGTACTGTCAGTTTTATAAAAGTGTACAAGCCCCTGCGGTAGAGCGATTCGCCATGATCCTGCCGGTAGGTGGCCAAAGCACCGCGCCCCGAAGTAGCCGATTCCCAGAGACCTTTGGGTTGGTAGGGCTTTACGCTGGGACCGCCGATCTTCTTTACCAGCAGGCCGCTGCTGGCCAATACCATATCTCGCACAAATTCTGCGGGTAGTCGCTGCCGGGGACCGCGGGCCAGGTATACATTGTCTGGATCTTTTTTGAATTTATCATCCGGTATTTTGGCAGACTGCCGGTAAGTAGCTGACATTACCAGCTGCTTCATCAGTCCTTTAATGTTCCATCCTTTCTCTATAAAATCAACCGCCAGCCAATCCAGCAGTGCAGGATGGGAGGGCAACTCACCCTGCATTCCAAAATCGCCCGTGGTTTTAAGAATTCCCCTGCCAAACAACTCCTGCCACAGCTGGTTTACAAAAACCCTTGCCGTCAGTGGGTTGTTCCGGTCTACGGTCCAGGAGGCCAGGCCCTCCCGGTTTCGTTTAAAACGGGTAGTATCAAACTTCATGACCGCGCGAATGGCTTCCGGTTTCACTTCCTCGCCGGGGGCATTGTACACACCACGGTTAAGCACATACGTTTTTCTGAGTGTATCCCTTTCACCCATTACAGAAATGGTTAAACTACCGGTATCGGTTTTATTGATAAAGGACAGGGCTGTCCGCACATCATGGTCGCTCAATTTCAGCAAAGGTGCTTTTGCGGGTTTGGAGGTACTTACGTCCCCTTCATAACCCATTTCTTTGGTATTGTTGAAGAAAGCCAGCAGGCTGTAATAATCTTTCTGCGAAAAAGGATCGTATTTGTGATCGTGGCATTGGGCACATTCAATGGTAACACCCATAATTCCTTTTCCAAAGGTTCTCGTTTTATCGAGTAAATACTCAATGCGGTACTCTTCTGGAATAACGCCGCCCTCTTCTGTGTATTTATGATTGCGGAAAAAACCAGTTGCGAGTATCTGCTCATTGCTGGCGTTCGGCAGCATATCGCCCGCTAGCTGCCACGTAATAAATGTATCGTAAGGCTGGTTGTTATTAAAAGCGTGTATTACCCAGTCGCGCCAGGGCCATTGTGTACGGATATTATCATCCTGGTACCCATAGCTGTCGGAATACCGGGCTACATCCATCCAGTGAACCGCCATTTTTTCTCCGTACTGCGGCATTTGCAATAATTCATCTACTATTTTCTCATAAGCACCTGCACTTTTGTCTGCCATAAATTTATCCATCATTTCAATAGATGGTGGCAGGCCGGTAATATCAAAACAAACTCTTTTCAGTAAGCGCTCTTTATCTGCTTCTTCATTTGGTTGGAGGTTCAACTCCTCCATTTTGTTCAATACAAAAAAATCAATCTCATTCTTAGGCCAGCTGGTGTTTTTTACAGCAGGAAGGGATGTTTTTTTAGGGGCTGAAAAAGCCCAGTGTGTTTCGTAACGCGCGCCCTGCGCTATCCATTTTTCAAAAAGATTGATTTCATATTTGCTTAGTACGCCGAGGTGGGCATCTACCGGGGGCATCATAAAAGAAGAATCTGCCGAGGCTATTCGTTTGTACAGCTCTGATGCTGCTGGTTTGCCAGGAACGATTGCAAATGCGCCTTTGGTCTCTTTCAGTGGCGCATAGGCACTATCGGCAATATCCAGCCGTAAACCGGCTTCGCGTTTATTGCCATCCGGACCGTGGCATTTAAAACATTTATCGGAAAGTATGGGGCGAATCTGGAAATTATAGCTTACCACATCAGGCAAAGCAGGCCCATCACCATTGGTCTTGTTATTAAAGCAAGATACAGCAGCAGCAACCATAACCAGCAGCAGCAGGACGACTGAAAAAATCCTGTATTTCATATGTTTTGTAAGAGTACTAAAGTTAGGAAAAACCTTTTAGCCGCGGTATGATTTTTCCGGGCTGTGAGATTAAAAAACGGGCAGCCGGCACGTGTTCGTTACAGGCGAAACTTTTGTTGTGAATGACGTTAATGCCTTTGTTAAAGGAGCCCCGCCGGATGGGACCAGATAAATACCTGGCTTGCACGCCGCAGCTTGATGGATACAAGCCTTTAACTGCGTGATGCGTGTTGAACAGTTTCCCACGATTTATGCCAAACAAAAGCCTGTTAATCGGTTGCAGATTTACCGGGTACAAGTATCGCTTTGTTCTGAATACAGGGGCGTACTGTATAAATAGTTTTTTCATTTTATACCGGCTGGCGTAGCTTTAACGGCTACACCCCTCTCTGCCAGCAATATGAAAACTTTTTTTGATGCTACACCAGGCGCGGCAGCAGTTTCTGCCGAAATGTTTGAAGAATCGCTTCAACGGTATAAACTGTTATCGTTAACTACCAATGAAGGTATCTGGGACTATAACCTTGAAACCGGTCTCACTTACTACAACAAAGGCATCTCCCGGCTTTTTGGTTACAGCAAGGACGACATGCGCGACAATTTTACCTGGTGGCGTGACAACCTCCATCCAACAGACAAAAAAAGAGTTATTGAAAGGCTGGAGAAATTATTAAAAGGCCGGGAAAGTGCATGGTGGGGCGAATATCTTTTTCGTTGCAAAAACGGCACCTATAAACTGGTGCTGGAAAAATTGTACGTGGTACGTGATGAAAAAGGAAAACCATACCGGATTGTAGGCACAATGCAGGACCTCACCAAAATTAAAGAGATTGAAAAACGGGGAGAGGATGAAAAAATAAGACAGCAGCGGAACATTACAAAGGCCATCATGAAAGCCGAAGAGGAAGAGCGCAGGGAAATTAGCGATGAACTTAATGAAAATATCAACCAGGTGCTGGCCGCCATTAATCTTAATATTGAGCAGGTAAAAAGGGAGGCGGATAATTACAGCAAAATGGAATGGCTTAACAATGCCCAGAAGCTGCTCAGGATGTCAATAGAAAATATCCGATCGATTTCAAAACAACTGACCCCGGTCAGCCTTCCTTTTTTTGGATTGTTGCCCTCTGTTGAAGAATTTTTACAAGCAACGCAGCAAAGAACCGAAATTAAATTTTTCCTCAAGGCAGACGAAGCAATTGAAACCAAAATCAACAAAGAGAAAAAATTACTTTTTTACAGAATTATACAATTACAGGTAAAAAACATTCGCACCCATTCTGCCGCAAAGAATGCCCATGTAACCATGCAGTTGGACAACGATAAAATAAAACTGACTGTTAAAGACAATGGCAAAGGGTTTGACCCGGCCAAACTTAAATTTGGCTATGGTTTTTCGAGAATACTGCGATTGACAGAAGCGTACAACGGCTCTTTCTCGGTAAAGAGCCGTCCGGCAAAAGGATGCGTAATGGAAGTGATATTGTAAGTGATCGCAACTTATTAGCCCGCTACGATACGCAGCTTCGCATAATTGAGCATTATTTTTTTCTCTCCGTTCAAATCAAACTTTACTGTAGCGATTGGATTGTGCGCAGACCCCTCCATTTTAGTTACCTCACCAAAACCAAACTTCTGGTGCTCTACTTTTTGTCCTTCCTGTAATGCGGTAGTATCGCTTGGCACAAAATCTGCCGACGGCGTGTGCTCTACTGTTTTGTTTTGCGGCTTGGGCACTACGTAAGAAGGGGCTGCTTCCTTTTTCTTACCGGGCGGAGCCCCATATCTTTTTTCCGCCTCGTAGGTATTGCCGGACGAACCGCCGCCATATCCGCTGCCATTCATGCGTTCGTAAGCGGATGATCCAAAGCCAAAAGATTGATTTTTTGCACCGCCACCTGCAGAAGTCCGATCCGCATACTGGTCCGGAATTTCCGATAAAAAGCGGCTTGGATCATTTTGCACCAGGCTGCCAAATTTATAACGGGTATTGGCATACGTAATCCACAATTTCTTTTTAGCTCTTGTAATCACTACATAAAACAACCGCCTTTCTTCTTCCAGCTCTTCCCTGGTATTAATACTCATGGCATTGGGGAAGAGCATTTCTTCCAGTCCGGCCGCAAACACACATCCAAATTCCAGCCCCTTGGCGGCATGTATAGTCATTAGTTTTACAGTATCAGCATTTGGATCTTTCTCATCTGCATCTGTTAATAAGGTAATCTGCTGCAGGTAACTGCCCAGGCTCTTGTCTACCAGTTCTCCGTCTTCCGTATCGGGGCTCTCCGTCCATTCCTTTATAGAGTTCAGTAATTCCTGGATGTTTTCATACCGTTGAACCCCTTCTGTACTTTTATCATTAAATAATTCTTTTACAAAAGCGGTTTGTTTACCCACGTGTACTGCAACTTCGTATGCATTCTTTGTTTGCAGCATGCTGGTGAAACTCCGGATCATCAGCACAAAATTGTCGATGGATTCCAGTGTACCGGCTTTGAACCCAAATTCCCTTGCGCGTTCCAATACTTCAAAAAATGAAATATTGTTTTCATTGGCAGCCAGGATGGCGCGGTCAACCGAAGTTTTACCGATGCCGCGTGCAGGTATGTTGATGATTCTTTTTAGCGCTTCCTCGTCGCGGGCGTTTACCAGCAGGCGCAGGTAGGCCACATAATCTTTTATTTCTTTGCGCTGGTAAAAACTAATTCCGCCATAAATGGTGTATGCTAACCCCATCCGGCGCAGGCTTTCTTCAAAAGCACGGCTTTGCGCATTGGTGCGGTAAAGTATGGCAAAATCACGGTTGTTAAAATGGTTGCGGAGCTTTTGCTCTTGTATTGTGTCAGCAACAAATTTCCCTTCTTCGTTGTCTGTCATGGTGCGCACCACCCTTATCTTTTCACCCTCTGCATTTTCTGTAAACAGGTGCTTTTCTATCTGGCCTTTATTATTGCTGATAATCTCGTTGGCAACATTGATGATGTTTTGGGTGCTGCGGTAATTCTGCTCCAGTTTTACCACTTTTACATCATCGTAATCTTTCTGAAACTGTAAGATATTCTGGATGGTGGCCCCACGGAAGCTATAGATACTCTGTGCGTCGTCACCTACCACGCATACATTCTCATGTTGTGCACCCAGCAGTTTAATAATTTCATACTGAGCAGGATTGGTATCCTGGTACTCGTCAATTAAAATGTATTTGAACTTGCGCTGGTACTTGCTCAGCGCTTCCGGAAAATGTTTAAGCAATTCATACATTTTTATCAGCAGATCGTCAAAGTCCATCGCGCCGTTTTTAAAGCAACGCTTGGCGTATGCATCATAGATTTGAGCAATGGCCGGGCGGTTGCTGCGCATATCTTCCTGCTGAAGATAATAATCGTTTGCATATTCTGCCGGACCAACCAGGGCATTTTTTGCACTGGATATCCTGTTGTATACCGTACCGGGTTTATAAAGTTTATCATCCAGGTTAAGTTCATTAACCACTGCCTTTACCACACTTTTTGCATCGTCTGTATCATAAATGGTAAAACTGTTCGGGTAGCCCATGCGGTGCGCTTCTGAACGCAGTATGCGCGCAAATACACTGTGAAAAGTTCCAATATATAAATTACGGGCATCGGAATTTCCCAGGGTTCTTTCTACCCGCTCTTTCATTTCCTTGGCGGCCTTGTTGGTAAAAGTTAGTGCCAGTATATTGAACGAATCTATTTTATGTTCAGACATCAGGTGCGCGATGCGCGTAGTAAGCACTTTTGTTTTACCGCTTCCGGCACCTGCAATAATCATTACGGGCCCATCCTTGTGCAATACCGCCTCTCTTTGCGGTTCATTTAACCCGGCTAAATAATCAATCATACCTGCAATTTACAATTTACGCGCGGGTGGTAAAGAGGTGTTGGAAAATATTTGTGATCCACTCTAAAGTAAGGCGCACTGCCCTGCCTATAAAACAAAAAAACAGGCCATCAGACCTGTTTTGACTATAAAATAATAAGTACAACTATTTTACGGGACCGTCCTGTGGTGTAGGCCCACCGGCGGGTGGAGGCGGTGGCATATCATCTTTAGCAGTCATTTTATTCCAGAGGCTTTTAGCCTTGTCCGCCAGCTCATCAAATGTTTCTCCTGCTTCTTCCTTCAGGTGATTGAATTCTTCCTTTACATCTACCTCTTTAATTTTATCCCAGGCATCTTCTGCGGCATCTTTTATTTGTTCCCCTATTTTCTCGGCCTCCTGTTTTAACGTTTCCAGTTTTGCCGAAGCCTGGTTTTTAAAATCGGTCGCTTTGTCGTTGGGTGAATGGATATTTTCTGGCATATAGAAGGTTTTAATATAAATGTTCGATTCAGTCAGCCAGTATTTTAAGATCCTCTTTGAGATCCGCCGGTTGACTTGGTATTACGTGTAACGCCTTTGGTGTTGGTTTTGCCTTTTGCGGCATTTTGAGCACCGGCCTTAGCAGTTTGATTACCGCCGCCCGGGCGACTGTCTTTCTTGTTTTTTTTGTTTGGGATAAGTGACATAAGTAAAATATTTATGGTTAAATGTAAAACAAATTGAGCTTAAAAACGCGGCTTGTGGTGAACAAGTTTTCTTAAAGTTACCATCCCCGGTGGTGGAAGGATAGGTTAAGCCTTTTTTATTTTCAGTTGCTTCGGCGGATTTCTTGTCCAGCGCGACAGTTCCGTACCATCAAATAGTAAAACCAGCACGTCTTTTTCTATTTTATAATTGTTTGCCTGTAATAAGCTGCGCATAAAAGCAGCTTCGTCGTAACCAGGACAAAGCATTTTGGTAGTGATAATATTCTTGTTAAAGCTAAAGCTGGTAGGTGTTTTCTGAAAACTGCCCCGCATGTTGTTACAACCAGTATTGCCGGTAAAACTATTGCCGGAAAGGTTGATTTGCAGCACGGGTATTTTACCCGCGGCGGTGTCGGATGCCAGTACTGGTTGCAGGTACCACTTGCCAGCGAGGGTTACGGTGTCTGTAACCCTTGGGGAATGAATGCCGGCTACATGCAATTTGCTGTTGCCAGCGCAGAAAAGATACATCGTTGCCAGGAAGAATATGGTTTTCATATGCTTAATTTTTGTTGCTGTTAACTATAAAAAAATTATGCCAAGCGGCAACTCCGGGCCCCTTGATATAGGGCCTGAATATAAAAAAATGGTAAAGTTTACGGAATCTAACCCGGAAAGTCTTTCGAATCGCTTTGCGGCGCCATCATATCGAGGACAGATTGCGCGGTTCTTTTGTCCGACAACAAAGCGCTGACTACAAGTTTGTTAACGGGAATCTTATGTCTTTGATTCGGTACACAATCAACACGGCGATGCAATTATAATAACGGATATGAAAAGACTTGCTGCACAAGCAACAGTACCCTTTGGCATAACCTGTTTGATAAAAGCTACTGTTGCAAAGGCCTTCCATCAATGAACCGTGCAGGAAAGCGATTCGCGTTAATTATTGTAGCGCGTCGTTTTATTGCTGGCTGGCGAAACGTTTGCCCTCCGCAAGCGGATATGCAGGCATGGACACTATTTCTTCTTTACGGGTTTTGCCCGTGCATACTGGTCGGGCCATGGAATATCAACGCCCAGCTCACCTGCCGCGTGTAATGGAAAATACGGGTCGCGCAGCAACGCGCGCGCCATTATAATAAGATCGGCTTCTCCTTTCACTAGAATATCCTCGGCCTGCTGCGCAGTTGTTATCAACCCTACCGCTCCGGTTAGAATGCCGGTTTCTTTTTTTATTTTTTCTGCAAACGGCACCTGGTAACCCGGTGCAACCGGTATTTTTTGGGTTGATACCAGTCCTCCGGAGGAACAATCTATTAGATCCACGCCTTTGTCCTTTAAAATAGCTGCCAGTTTTGATGCCTCCGTTTCATTCCAGCCGCCGGCTGCCCAATCGGTGGCAGATATACGCACAAAAAGCGGAAGGTCTTTTGGCCATACAGCTTGCACCGCATTGGTGATCTCCAGCAACAGCCGTATCCTGTTCTCAAAAGATCCACCATATTCATCTGTACGCTGGTTGCTTAAGGGCGACAAAAATTGATGAATGAGATAACCGTGTGCCGCGTGAATTTCTATCAATTTAAACCCCGCCGAAATAGCCCTTTGCGTGGCGGCGGAAAAATCAGCAATTATTTTTTCTATTCCTTCTTTTGTGAGGGCTAATGGAGTTGCTTCGTTGTCATGAAACGGAATTGCGCTGGGCGCTACAGTTTGCCAGCCACCCGCTTCTTTGCCAAGTTGGATGCTGCCTTTCCACGGTGATGGAGCGCTGGCTTTTCTGCCGGCATGTGCCAGTTGTATGCCCGCAACCGAACCGTGTTTATGGATGAAAGACACGACGGTTTTCAGTTTATCGAGGTGGGCATTTTTCCATATACCTAAATCATCTGGCGAAATCCGGCCTTCCGGCGATACCGCGGTCGCCTCCGTAATGATTAATCCTGCACCGCCTACCGCGCGGCTGCCCAGGTGTACGAGGTGCCATTCATTTGCAAAGCCATCTACCGAAGAATACTCGCACATGGGCGAAACAACCAGGCGGTTTTTAAGGGTGACAGATTTTATCGTAAGCGGACTGAATAATTTTGCCATAACTTGATTTTGTTCTGCAAAAATGCATTTTTGTATTTACATAAAATATGGTGTTTTGTTACGTGGCCCTCTTACAAGCGCGGGTGACCAGCAGCCGGGGGCCATGAAGGCTACCTGCAAGGATTGCAGGAAGGTATTGCTTACCTTCGGCGCAGCTTAATTTTCTCTATGGTAAAAGTAGGACAGTACAACAAACTGGCGGTACAGCGCATTACTCAATATGGTGCGTTCCTGGAAGATGGAAAAGAAGGTCTTTTGCTGCCTACCCGGTTTGTACCCGCGCGTACCAAACCAGGGGATATATTGGATGTTTTCGTGTACCATGATTCCGAAGATCGCATTATTGCCACTACCCAAAAACCAAAAGCCATCGTGGGGGAGATAGCGTTGCTGCGCGCTGTTACCGTAACCAACCAGGGCGCATTCCTGGATTGGGGTTTGATGAAAGACCTGTTTGTCCCACGCAGCAAACAGCTGAGTGGCATGCGGGTGGGTGGTGATTACCTGGTAAAGATTTATATTGATGTGCAAACCGGTAGGGCGGCGGCTACGGAAAAACTGGAATTTGAGTTGAGTAATGATGCACTTACCGTTAAAGAAAAAGACCTGGTAAACCTGATTGTATACAGGCGCTCAGATATTGGTTATGTAGTCATCATCAACAACCTGCACACCGGTGTGTTGCACAATAATGAAATTTACCGAAATATCCAGGTTGGCGATCATTTTGAAGGTTTTATAAAACACATCCGGCCTGTGGATAATGGTATAGATGTGGCAGCGGGGAAACCAGGTTACCAGCGGGTGGAAGATGCTTCTGAGAAAATATTACGGCTCTTGCGGGAAAGCAGCGGGTATCTTCCTTTTTATGATAAATCTACTCCGGAAGAAATTTACGACGTTTTTGGTATGAGTAAGAAAACATTTAAAATGGTAACCGGAAGCCTCTACAAACAACGGAAGATAATCTTTACCGAAACAGGAATAAAATCGGCTGAATAAAAAAAACCGATGTACTGTTTAAGTACACCGGCTTTTCATAATTGTGGCAAATCAATCGCACGTATTGTTATATACAACCAGGTCCTTTTTGAATTTCTATTCGGACAAAGCTTTTAGTCAGCTTCTTCCATTTCCAAATTAAATTCATTCAATTTTCCTGAAATTTCCATTTCTACAACCGGTGGAATTACATCGGCTTGTGGATCTGTTTCTGCATATCTTTCCAAACCCTCATCCCATCCAAACACGTGTACCGGACCATTGTTATAACTTACACGGTATAAGTTATCTCCACTCGCATTTGAAAAAGGGGTGGCCGTTACTTCATAAACATTATTATTTATAGATACGTCAAATACTATATTTTCTGTTCTTTGCCTTTTCGTTCTTGTTGGTTTGGTATGTTCCATAACGTGAAAATTTTTATTTTTTAATAATGAACGTTTTTGTACCGGTATAAAAACAACAAATATGCCTTTATGCCAACTTTAGGACGTAAAATGCATTAAGCACAGGTTTATAGGGTTTTATACTAACACCTTGTAAGAGTTTAAAAGGAAAAAATGTAGAAATCTGGGCAATAGAATGGGCGTATGACGCTTTAATGGCTATAAAAAGTTGTTTTTTTAAAAGATAAAATCCATCGTTGGTTTTTTTGCTACCTTCAACAGGGGCATAAAAGCTGTTTATATAAAAGATTGTTCGCCTATGCTTTCTTCAGTAATTACAGGTACAGGTTCCTATATTCCTCCGGATATTCAATCGAATAATGATTTCTTCCAGCACGTATTTTATACTGACAAAGGACAGCGCCTGGAGGCGCCATCTTCGGATGTGGTCGAGAAATTTAAGAAAATAACAGGCATCAGCGACCGCAGGTACGCATCTGCAGATATGAATGCGTCTGACCTCGCCGTGTTTGCTGCACGCAAGGCGATTGATAACAGTGGAATTGATCCCGAAACCATCGACCAGATCATCGTAGCCCATAATTTTGGCGATGTGGTGAAAGAAACCATACAAACGGATGCAGTTCCGTCGCTGGCAAGCAGGGTTAAACACCAGCTTGGTATCGCGAATCCCAACTGTATTGCGTATGATATTTTGTTCGGTTGCCCCGGATGGATCCAGGGAATCATACAGGCGGATGCTTTTTTTAAAGCCGGGCTTGCAAAAACCTGCCTGGTCATTGGTGCCGAGACGCTGTCAAGGGTTATTGATTTATATGACCGTGACAGTATGATTTTTGCGGATGGTGCCGGCGCCTGTATAGTGGAATACAAAGAAGTGCCGGTTGGCGGCAGCGGAATCCTGGGTGCAAGCATGCAGAGCCATACGCTGAAAGAAATCAATTATATAGACATGGGTAAATCTAATTACCCGGAAAGCGACAACCGTGTCCGGTACATGAAAATGAAAGGCCGGAAAGTGTATGAATACGCCATGACGCATGTACCCGCAGCCATGAAAGCCTGTCTTGATAAAAGCGGGGTGGCCATCAGCGATCTGAAAAAAATATTTATACACCAGGCCAATGAAAAGATGGATGATGCGATGGTAAAAGAATTCTATAAACTATATAATATTGACGCGGTTCCTTCCAACATAATGCCCATGAGCATTCACTGGCTGGGCAACAGTTCCGTAGCTACCGTTCCAACCCTTTATGATTTAGTACTTAAAAATGAGATTCCGCAACACGAATTGACAAAAGGTGATGTGATTATTTTTGCCTCTGTAGGTGCCGGCATGAATATCAATGCGGTTTGTTACCGTTATTGATGCTGTTGTAGCCAGGGCACAGCAATTATTACGCTGCGATTGCTTTCAGGTGGTGCAGGATAATCCTGAATAATTCATCCGGGTCAAAAGGTTTTACAATAATATCTGTGAGACCGGCCGCATACACTTCACTTTCCACTTCTTTGGGCAGGCTGGCAGTTAATGCGATGACAGGAAGCTTTTCTCCTTTTTGTCTCAGCAATCGGGTGGCTTCGTACCCATCCATCACCGGCATATCTAAATCCATCAATATAATGCGATGTTTGGCCGAATCGAATTTTTCGATGCTCTCCGCCCCGTTTTCCGCAACGTCTATCTGCGCGCCGCTGCGCTCCAGGAAAGCTTTGGCCACCAGTATATTCAGTGGATTGTCTTCTACCAACAAAATAGCAACACCTTGCAGGAGTTTTACTTCGCTCTCTATATAAGTTGCCGGGCTTTCTTTTTCGCCCGGTTCGTTGGTAACGGTAAAAGTTTGGGTAAAGTAAAATTCAGAGCCGGACCCCGGTGTACTTGTTAAGCGAAGTGTTGTACCCTGCAGGTCCAGAATTTTTTTACTGATCGATAGTCCCAGCCCCGTGCCACCAAAACTTCGGGAAGTGGATGAATCTGCCTGCGTGAAACGTTCAAAAATGAGCTGCTGTTTTTCGGTTGCAATTCCAATCCCGGTATCCGTGACGGCTATGCGGACCGTAATTTTTCCGTGCGCTGATTTTTCTACTTTCAGGGAAAGCAATACGGAACCCTCCTTTGTAAACTTAATGGCATTTTGCACCAGGTTATTCAATACCTGGCTGGTGCGCGTAGGATCACCGATTACCTTCATAGTAAGCAGCGGGTCAATATCGAGCAGAAGGCTGATCATTTTATCATCCGCAAGATTCTTCAACCCTGCGGTAATATTCCTGGCCAGCGAGGGCAAGTCCATGGCAATTTGCTCAATACTAATTTTGCCCGCCTCTATCTTATTGTAATCAAGAATATTATTTACAATTGACAGCAGGTTGTTGGCAGAAAACAATAAAACATTCAACTGTTCCTGCTGATCGTTTCTCGGTTCATTTCTTTTTAAGAGGTGCGCCATGCCAATTACCGAATTCAACGGTGTGCGGATTTCATGTGACATGGTAGAAAGAAATTCTGTTTTCGCCTTTAAGCCCTGTTGTGCCTCCGCCGCGGCCTGTTGCAGAATTTCCGAAAATCGGTGTGACAATACCAGCGACTGCAGGAAAAAGAACGTCACATAGCCCGCAAACACCAGCAGTTTCACTCCGGGAATAATATCAAAATATTGAAGATTCACAAAAAAATATACTGATAATATGACGCCGCTGCTGAGCAACGCATACCAGGAACCCTTTCGTTTATGAATAACCGCTTGTATATAGACATACAATGAAAACGAAATATTCAGGAACATGACAACCAGGAAAAAGTTAAGCAGGGCAGTAAATACCACGGGTGGCAATAAAAGAATAATGGCGGCGTACAACAAGCTAAGCCAGATAATCGCTTTCATAAGCCAGTGGATAGTGTCTTTAGGATACAGCATCCTGGTATAATGCGCAAATAAAGCTACGCCCAATACAAGCGAGAGGTATTCCAGCCGCAGGCAGAAAAACCAACTGAGTTGAGGAAAAAGTGCGTGCAATACATACAGGTCGGTGCCAATCATCCTATAGCTGGTAACGATGCAGAGCACAGAGAAATAGAAAATAATTTTATCATTCCTTCCAAAAACAGACAGTCCCCAGAAGAACAATCCACCCATGAACAGGCAACCCGACAGAATAAGATCCAATGCCGTATTCTGCTGATATTTTAGTAGTAATTGTTCTTTATCGCCGATGATAATGTCTCTGTAGGTACCTCCCTTTGCATGCCAGAAATTCGCCACCTGTAAAATAATATGCAGGGTGTCTGCTGAACGGTCCAGTTCCACAACTTTGGTTTGCCAATATGGAACTGCTTCATTGGCACTGGCCGCGGTATGGCCATTCTCCGAAAACAGCTTTCCATTTATATACATTTTATACGTGCTGTAGGTATCAGGAATCTCCAACGCGAGCGTGGTATGGCTTTCCGGTAGTAGCACCGTAAGCATATAGCTGGCATATCCCTGGGAAGGAAGGGTTGCACCTTTGACTTGAATTTTATTCCACAGCTGTGGGAATTCTGAATAAATGAGTGAATCTGCTGGCTGATCACCGGGTTTTATCAGCCTGTTCCAGCGGAAGGCCCATTCGCCTTGTAAAGGAACCGGGGCAGTGTTAAGATGGGCCTTGCGCAGATCAAGTAAGCCTTTTTGCGCGCCGGCTGTTGTAAGCGTTTGCGCCTGCGCGTGAGCCGGATAACAGGTGCCCGCCAGCAAAAGAAAATATGTAAAAAATCGAAAAATAGTTTTCATTATGGGCACTACTACTGCTAGTGGATTTTATTAATACTATTTTTCAAACGATTTAAATGAAAAAAAATGATACAACCCGTGAAATAATAACGCGGCATCGCGCCTAAAATTAAACTTAGCAATCATTATTTAATGCCCGTAAGTGCAAATGCTTATTTGATTTAATGCAAAAGCTGTTAGCCGCGGCACACGGCGGTCTGTAATAAAAAAGCCATTACGCTGGCTGCGTAATGGCTTTTTTATACCTATTATCTTTGTTACTATTTTTTTGGTTCCAATAATTTGAAGAATTGGTCCAACTGTGGCAAAATAACAATCCTTGTTCTGCGGTTGGCTGCTCTGCCCTCTGCGGTTGTGTTGTCAGCAACCGGCTTGTATTCTCCGCGGCCAGCAGCAGATATGTGCGTAGGGTCAAGACCATATTGCTTCTGCAGGATCCGTACAACGGACGTTGAACGTTTTACGCTCAGGTCCCAGTTATCAATCAATATCCCTTTGCTGTAACCGATATTGTCTGTATGGCCTTCAACCATAAACTCAATGTCGGGCTGGTTTTTCAAAACGGTAGCAACTTTGCCCAGCACTTCTTTTGCGTTGTCATTGATATCATAGCTGCCGCTTTTAAACAATAACTTGTCTGAAATATCAATGTATACCACGCCTTTGTCTACTTTGATGTTAATGTCTTTATCATCCAGGTTTCCGATAGCGCCTTTCAGGTTCATAACAAGCGTCATATTCAACGAGTCTTTACGGGCCATAGAGGCCTGTAAATCCTGTATATAAGAATCCTTTGCACCAATGTTGTCCATTGATTTTTTAATGCTTTCTGCCTGTGAACTGGAGATAACAGAAAGATTTTGCAGTTGCTGCAGCGCCTGTGTATTATTTTCTTTAAGGAAAGCCAGCTGTTTGTTCAGGCTTTCAATTTCAGCATCAGACAATAACTTTTTCTTTGCCGCATCTGCTCTTTCGTCTTCGCAGGTTTTCAGTGAACCCTGCAGGGTTGCGTATTGCGTATTCAGCGCGGCATATTTATCCTGTTCGGCTTTAAACTTTTTGTTACTAACGCAGGAGGGGAAAAGGAGCAGCGCAGCAAGAGCAGGCAGCAAAAATTGTTTAAGGTTCATAATGTTGAGTTTTATATAATCAATAACTGTTTGTATGAAAAGCGAAAGTAAGGTTTAAATCCAAATTGCTGATTTTGTACCGCGCAATTTTGTGTTTTGTTGATCCGGTACACCCGGGCCGATAACTGCAGGCAAGCTGTTCCAACGTCGCCTGACGGGCTGTAAATACAAAACCCGGAAAATATTCCGGGTTTTGCATCTATAAAAATCGTTTACCTGTTCATACTAGCCAGGAACTCTTCATTGCTTTTGGTACCGCGCATCCGTTTCAGCAATTCGTTCATTGCTTCTTCTGTATTCATATCGCCCAGGAAAACACGCAGCAGGTTCATACGCTGCAGTACATCCCTGTCCAATAATAAATCATCGCGTCGTGTAGAGGAGGCCGTTAGATCAATGGCTGGAAAAATACGCCTGTTGGCCAGGCGACGGTCCAGCTGCAATTCCATGTTACCGGTACCCTTAAATTCTTCAAAAATCACTTCTTCCATTTTAGAACCGGTATCTATAAGAGCTGTTGCAAGGATGGTGAGTGAACCACCGTTTTCGATCTTGCGGGCCGCTCCAAAAAACTGCTTGGGTTTCTGCAAGGCGTTGGCTTCAACACCACCGCTTAATACTTTACCGCTTGCTGGCGCTACTGTATTGTGTGCTCTTGCCAAACGGGTAATGGAATCAAGAAGTATCACCACATCGTGTCCGCACTCTACCAGGCGCTTCGCTTTCTGCAATGCCATGGTAGAAACTTTTACGTGTTTCTCTGCAGGCTCATCGAAGGTAGATGCAATCACTTCCGCTTTAACACTGCGCTCCATATCAGTTACTTCCTCGGGGCGTTCATCCACCAGCACAATCATCAGGTAGCACTCCGGGTGGTTTTCTGCAATGGCATTTGCCACGGCTTTTAGCAACATCGTTTTACCCGTCTTTGGCTGAGATACAATCAAACCGCGCTGGCCTTTACCAATGGGGGTAAACAGGTCCATGATGCGGGTAGAATAATCAGAAGGACTGGTAAATAAATTCAGTTTCTCAAATGGAAACAGCGGTGTTAAATAATCAAATGGTACACGGTCACGAACTTCTTCAGGACCCTTGCCATTAATGGTTTCTACTTTTAATAAAGCAAAATATTTTTCTCCTTCTTTTGGTGGACGCACGGCACCAAATACCGTATCACCTGTTTTTAACCCAAACAATTTTATTTGTGATGGGGAAACATATACATCATCCGGAGAGCTTAAATAATTATAGTCACTGCTGCGCAAAAAACCATACCCGTCCGGCATCATTTCCAAAACGCCTTCGCCTTGTATGATACCGTCAAATTCTATATTAAAAACATCATTGCTTCTACGCGGTTGCTGGTAAGTATTGCGTTGTGGTTCTGAGCCCTGCGTAGTCTGGTTGGGATTGGCGGCTGGCTGCTGCTCAACGGCGGCCTGTACACGGTTACCCGCCTCTATTTCAGGCTGATCGTCTTCTTCTTCTTCGTCATCGTCTGACCCGTCATTTTCTGGAATCGGTTCCGGTATTTCTTCTTCTGCTTTTTTGCGGCCACGTTTTACAACAACCGGCTTTTCTTCTTTTTTGATAACCGGTTTTTTGGGTTCTGGTTTGGCCGGCTTTTCATCGCCACTTTCTACAATGGCTTCTTCTGTTGAATTAGCAGTGGAAGTTTTTACGATTCTTTTTCTCTTGCCTTTATCTTCTGGTGCAGTTTTAACAGCACTGGCTGTTACCGCTTGTTTATCTAAAATTTGGTATACAAGGGCCTGTTTATCAAGCTTTTTGGCGTTGGGGATTTTAATCTGCTCAGCAATATCAAGCAGTTCTGGAACGAGCATGTCGTTCAGTTGCAAAATGTCGTACATAATGGATTATTAGTCATCAATCAAAAAAACCTGGATCTGAACTAGGTTGTTGAAAAAAAATTTTTTGAAATGAAATGATAGTGACGGAATGAAAAAACTGATGAGCTGTAGATTATAGGAATGAACTAACCAGCCTGATTCCTCTGCAATGATAGCATAAAAACGGAAAAAGTAAAAAATTATTTTATTAGTGGCCCCGGTAAATAACGCTCGGTTTGAACGGTAATCAGGGCCGCCAACCGTTTTGGATCAAATCACAACCACTTGAAAATCAGCGACTTTTCGCAACTCAAACGAAGAAAAAGTAAAAGGTAATATGTTAAGGGTATTCATATATCGTTGCATTTATATGCACGGTTCTCTCTTTTTGCAAATGCGGCTGTGACAGACGCGCATTCATGCTACGTATAAAAAAGCTGCTGGTTATATACACTTCCAGCGGCTTCTTTTTGTATTGTTGTACACCTGATAAATAGCAGCTGATTTTAATTCCGCTCTTTTATTTCGTCAGTGGCGTCGGTTACAGAAATAAAAGATTTCTTTCTCTTCAATGCAGATTTGCCTTTCTGATCGCTTATTCATAAAAAAGGAGCAGCGGTCGGCTGCTCCTTTTTTATGAATGCTATTGTGATTATTTATTGTACGCGAATTTTGTCCAGCCTTTGTACCAGTTTGCATTCTCGCCTGAAGGGGCAATGCCGCCGATAAAATCAACTTTTGTGATAAACGGACGTGCCGTTAAAATAGGATCATCAAAATAATTGTTGGATGCTGTAGGAATTACTACTGCTGAATTACCAAAAGGACCAAAATCGGGAGACAGATAATCAAATGGTCTTGTATAAATAGCCTGCTCCGTTGTTTGTGTAACAATCTTATTTTTTGCGTTATTCGTAAACCACGTAGCAATTGAAGCCTGGGTAGCACCGGTAGGCGTACTGGCATTTGGCGTATAAGCTATGGGGTTTTTACAGCTGGATAATATTACACCGCTCAGCTGTAACGTACCGGTGGTGATGTTTGCATCGGTAGGCGTTCCAAGACCCGCATCAATTAAAATTCCTGTTGCCCAACCACTAAAGACAGAATTGAAAATTGAAAGCGATGAGTTTCTCCTGATTTGTACAGCAGCACCGAGGTAATTGCTGTTGCCAACATTGTTAGGAGTTGCCAGCGGACCGAAAGAAGTAACGTTACAAAATACTGCTTTTGTCTGCGGCGTTAAGTTACTGCCGTTTCCATCATTGTCACTTTCAAAGCTTTCTGATTTGGATACATCCGCAATTGATGAATCGCGTACTATCAAACCGAACTGAACGCTTCCGCTGAAACCATTGTCTGTATCAAAATCATCATCCTGTGTTTTGTAGGCAATCAGGTATTTACAGTTTACGGTACCGCCAAACCACTCAAACGCATCATCTTTTGCATAAGAAACCTGTATGTGATCGATGGTGGTACCACTTCCTACACAGGCCATGGTTAGGCTGTTGATTTCCTGATTAGGTAAAAATGCATAACCGGCAAATTCAATTCTTACATACTGCAGGGTTCCTGAATTGTCATTGTTTACCGGGGTTGGCACCAATGCATCACCAGACCCTGCCAGCCCATCTCCTGCGGCGTTGTTGAATCCACCTTCTGGTATGTACAGCCCTGGTGCACCTCCGTTGGAAGAGTTAATAGCTGCCTTTCCGAGCAACTCAATGCCGCCCCAATCTCCGGATACAGGTGTGGGCGATGCGGACGTAAATACTATCGGTTCTGTTAAGGTACCTACAGCCATCAGTTTAGCGCCACGTTTAACAATTAACGCAGCTGTACTTGTGCCAGCGTACGCGCCTTTTACTGTTGCGCCTTTTTGAACTGTCAGCGTTACGCCGGCATCTACATACACCAGGCCCGATAAAATGTTATTATCTGCTGCATACAATGTTGTGTCTTTAGTAACGTGGCCCGACAGTGTTACTGTTTTAGCGTTACTTCCGCCACCACCACCACCCGGCACAAGAAATGGCTCACCATCTGTTTCAATTTTGCGACACGCGGTAATACTTAATGCGGTAATGGCAGCTAAGTAAAAAATGCAATTTTTCATAATTCCCTTTTATTTATTAAAAAGTTTTGTTTTTTATAATGTATATCCAAATGTTACACTAAACGTGGTTCCAAATTTCCTTGTGAAACGGTAAGCGTCTGTACCTTTTTGCAAGCCGGTATTGTCATCACCGTTCTGATAAAAGTATTGTGTCCTGTTAAGTATATCGGCTATGTTTAGACGAACCTCTGCTTTGTTTTTTATAAATTTTTTGCTCATTTGGAAATCCAGCACAGGCCGGGGCGCTTCCCAGATATCAGGAAAACCGGCACCGCTGCTGGCAGGTATATCACCGACAATATATATACGCTTACCAATCTGGTTGAAAAGCAACGTGGCGTTGAAACCCGCTTTCTCCAAATCATACATTAAACCAAAGTTGAGCAGGTAGGGAGACTGACCCTGCAATGGACGGTCAATATTTCTTTTATCATCTTTTACTTTACTATTAATATAGGCGGCATTGGCCTGGAATGTGAAGTTCTTCAACCCGGCGCCCAGAAAGTCGAGGCGTTTACGCATTTCAAATTCAACGCCAAATGCTTTTGCACTCGCCGGGTTATCAAATTCAAAAATGGCGCCGCCCTGCTGTAAAATCTGCTCAATAGGTTTATCAAAATATTTATAAAATATGCCCAGTGTAAACACTTCGCCCGCACGCGGATATATTTCATAACGCAAATCGAAATTGCTCACTTTGGTGCGCAACAGGTTAGGATTACCCTGTACTGCGGAATTCAGTTCAAAGTCGTACAAGGTAAGTGCCGCCAATTCCCGTTGTTCGGGCCTTATTACTGTTTGTGATCCGGATAAACGCAGGTTGGTTTTAGTATTCAATTTTAACGTTGCATTCACCCCAGGTAAAAAATCTGTTTGTCTTGTGTGTTTGTGCCGGCTGTCCCATTTTTTTACTGACCCGAGTAACTGATCAAAATCTTCTACCCGTACACCCCATACTACACGCAATTGATCCGTAAGCTGATTATCAAGTTGTAAAAAACCTGCATTTAAAATAGTATTGGCTAAATAGCGGAAATTTTTGTTGTTAATGGAATTGAAGGCAAACAGGGTGCTGTTTGCTGATCCATCTCCAAAGTTTTCGGGTGAAAATATTTTATCAATAGGCTGCAGCCGTAAAGCGGCATTGTCTTTAGGCAGGTAGTTGGCAAAAAGCTGCGCATCAAAAAGGCGATCTTTTACCTGCAGCATATAACCACCTTTCACCGCCTGCTTTTGTCCGAATAAATCAAAATTATACGTTAGGTCTCCACCACCGGTATAGATATAATCGTTCAGGGTTTGAAAAATGCGGCTGCCGCTTTCCTGTGCCAATGAATTACCTACCAGGAAAAGAAAAGGATCCTGTGTGCCGGATTTTCTGGTGTATTGAAACCGGCGCTGATCCGGGCTGTAGCCATCCAGGATATTGAATGCCCCATACCATTTAAATTTAAACGGTGTACCAATGCTGTGTTCGCCCGTTAGCTGGGCAGTAAAAAACGTGTTTTCCCGAAAGGCTATTTCGCCGCTATTCTGCACATCATCGCCTGTTGCATTATTTACACCATTGCGGCGTATTACATAGTTATTGGTATTTACATTTACGATTGATTTTAAAGAAATTTTGTTCCTTGCGTCCAGTTGCATGGAAACGCTGGCCACGGCACCGGCAGTTATTTCCTGTGTGTACCGGCCATCAGTATAGCTGGAAAGGGGATCGAACTTTTTAAGGTCGTTTAGCGACTGTGACTGGTTAAGAATATCTGTATAACGGTTTGTTTTGTTATAGTTGACGCCTATTATTCCGCCTACTTTTTTACCGAAAAGCGTTCCGGCAAAACCACCGCTTGCCTGGAAAGAACTATTCAGGGGCGCCTTTACCGTATTGGCAGACCAATTGTTGTTCATTTGTTTACCAATCGCAACTTTTTCTTCTGGTGAAGCCAGGTTAAAAGAAGATTTATTGGTGTAACTATCTGGCAATCCCCTTGCGCCATCGTCAATACCTAAAAAGTCAAGCTTGCCGCCTCTTGACTTATAAAAATCTTTTCCAACAGTTTGGCTGTTAAAGCCCGTGCCGATTTGTACATTAAAGAAATTTTTTGACGGAATGTCTTTGGTATTCACCTGGATAAGTCCGCCGGCCCATTCGCCCGGCAGTTCCGGAACAAATGCTTTGTTGATAATGATGTTGTCAATCATTGGCGCAGGGATAATGTCAAATGAAAATGTTTTGCGGTCCGGTTCGGTACTGGTAAGCAGGATGCCGTTTAGCATGGCCTGGTTGTACCGGTCTGCCAAACCTCTTATCACAAGGAATTTGCCATCTATAAGGCTCGCCCCGGGTGTACGTTTTAATACTTCGCCGGTATTACGGTCCGGCGACCGCCTGATGGATTCTGCAGATACTACGGAAGCAACGGTATTGGTGTTTTTCTGGAACTGAATAACGGAATTAACGGTTTCGCGGCGGGCGGTATTGCGGGTAGCTGTTACCGTTACACCGGCAAGATTCTTATCCGCAACCTCCATTGTAATGTCGAGGTTTGTTACCTGGTCTGCAGCTACTTCAATTTCGCTGATCGCTTTTATTGAATAACCAACGGCTGTAAAATCAATATTGTATTTTTTGCCGGCCGTTAGGGTGATGGTATATTGACCGCTCTGGTCGCTGGCAGCGCCGCCGGTGGCACCAACAATTTTTATTGAAACACCGGCCAGGGGTTCATTCTTTGCATTTAATATCTTACCGGCAAGCTTACCCGTCTGCGCAACAGTAACCAGCGTAAACAGGATTGAAAAACACAGTAGCGATAGTTCCTTTTTTCCCACAAGTCGATTTTTTAATTTTTGATGCCGCAAAGCTACCCGGGCTATGTTACCCGCTGGTTAACCGTAGATTAACGAACTGTGATCCCAGTGTTACGGGAATGTTACCAGGTTGGGGGAATAGGAAAGGTTCCTGCGTGCGTAGTAACCACAGCGGGCGGCATGCCCAGCCTGCGCGTGCTGGCTTTAAAATCCATTTCAAAACGCTGCACGCGCCACCATGCTCCACGCGTGTTCCTTATCTTTGCCGTCCTAAAAATGCCGATATGTTTAACACACGGACCAAAGTAAAAGAATTGCTTGCAAGCGATGCAACAGGCCAGGAAGTAACAGTAATGGGATGGGTGCGCAACTTTCGCAATAACCAGTTTATTGCGCTCAACGACGGCAGCACCAATAATAATATACAGGTGGTGGCTGCGCTGGGTCAGTTTAACGATGAATTACTGAAACGCTTTACTACCGGTGCGGCATTGAAAGTGACTGGTACAGTGGTGCCTTCGCTCGGCAAAGGCCAAAAAATAGATCTCCAGGCGGCAACCATAGAAGTGCTCGGCGATTGTGATGCAGAGGCCTATCCGCTGCAGTTAAAAAATCGCCCCAGCCTGGAATTCCTGAGGGAAAAAGCACATCTCCGTTTTCGCACCAACACTTTTGGGTCGGTTTTCCGGCTGCGGCATTCCCTTGCTTTTGCCATTCATAAATTCTTTAATGAAAAGGGATTTGTCTACCTCCATACCCCCATTGTAACAGCCAGCGATGCAGAGGGCGCAGGGGAAACTTTTAAGGTAACTACCCTGCCTTTTGAAAACACACCGCGCAACGAAGACGGCACCGTAAATTTTAAAGAAGATTTTTTTGGAAGGGCTACCAATCTTACGGTGAGCGGTCAGCTGGAAGGCGAATTAGCAGCAATGGCTTTTAGTGAGATCTATACATTCGGCCCTACTTTTAGGGCAGAGAATTCAAATACTACCCGGCACCTTGCAGAATTCTGGATGATAGAACCTGAAATGGCATTCTGCGACCTGGAAGACAATATGAACCTGGCGGAAGCTTTTATAAAATACATTATCCGCTACGCCATGGAGCACAACCGGGAAGACCTGGAGTTCCTTGCACAGCGGCTGGCAGAAGAAGAGAAAGCTTTACCACAGGACAAGCGCAGTGAAATGGGTTTGATTGAAAAACTGGACTTTGTGGTGAACAATGATTTTGAACGCATCACCTACACGGAGGCGATTGAAATTCTGAGAGAAAGTAACCATAATAAGAAAAAGAAATTTCAATACATTATTGACAAATGGGGGGTGGATTTACAAAGCGAGCATGAACGATACCTGGTTGAAAAACATTTTAAAAAACCGGTTATCTTAAGCAATTACCCCAAAGAAATTAAAGCGTTTTACATGCGCCAGAACGAAGATGGAAAAACCGTTGCTGCAATGGATATTCTGGCGCCCGGCATTGGTGAAATTGTGGGTGGCTCACAAAGAGAGGAGCGGTTGGAAAAGCTGGAAGCGCGGATGAATGAAATGCATATACCCACGGATGAGCTGTGGTGGTACCTGGATACCCGCAGGTTTGGCGCCGTGCCCCATGCGGGTTTCGGACTCGGTTTTGAACGCCTCGTTTTGTTTGTAACGGGCATGACCAATATCCGCGATGTAATTGCGTTTCCGCGTACGCCCAAGAATGCCGAGTTTTAAGCCTGTTTTTTAAGGGTTCAAAGAAGTTTTTTATCGATTTTGAAAAATCAGTGGCCGGTGTTCGCACCGGCCACTTTCGTTTTAAGATCAATTGGTATTCGGATCCGCAGAAGCCGCCCTTTTATGGAAAAACCGCAGCATAACATCCCATAGTAACACGCTTAATTACTCATTCAAAACCGTTTTTTTTATGGCAGAAATAAATAGCAATGCGGGCAAAGGCCGGCAGAAGGGTGGCATACGCCGCAGCAAAAAACTGTCTACAAAAGTTGATCTCACGCCCATGGTAGACCTGGGGTTTTTATTGATTACTTTTTTTGTGTTCACTACTTCTATGAGCCAACCCAAAGCAATGAACCTGTTCCTGCCGGCCGGTGAAACTGCGCACACCGTTACCGCGGAAAGCACCACGCTCACCGTTATTCCGGTGGCAGGTAACAAGGTTTTTTACTACCATGGGCAACTGGGTAAGGCCTTTAAAGAAAAGCACTACGGTACTACCACTTTCTCTATTAGTAATGGGATCGGCGCCGTTATCAGGCAAAAACAAGGGAACATCGAAAGGCAACCGGCGTTAAAAAAAGAGGATTTGATGCTCATTATAAAACCTGCACTGGGTGCACGTTACCAGAATGTGGTGGATGCGCTGGATGAAGTGCTGATAAATGATGTAAAGCACTATGCTTTTGTGGCGCTGGAACCAGCTGAAAAAGATATGCTGCTGAAGCTTGGCCTGCAATAGTTGTTGGTTGCTAAATAAAAAAGAGCCGCGATTAAACGGCTCGTTTTTATGCGCTCAGAAAAAAAAATTTGGCAAGACAGGGAGAAGCTTTTCTGAGTACGATCTTAGTTTTTTACAGGATACGGATAACGGACGGACAAAAATTAGGGTCTGGATTACTGGATGGTCGGTTTTTTCAATGGATTGGTCAGGTGCTTCTAAGGATACGGATGGTTTTCTTACAGGATTTGGATAATTGGTTTTGAAGGATTGGATGGTAATTGTTTCAGGGGATTTGGATATTTCGTTCTTGCTGATACAAAGATGCAATACGGGTAAGGGAGAATGAAATGAATTCGGGTATTGGTGTATTTGTTTCGATAAATGGATGGAAAATGCCGGTAGCTTGGGTTTCGCGCAGC